>DATDJP010000303.1:0-2216 GCA_036520475.1 Polyangiaceae bacterium
TGCGCGCTGCGCCGCGAAACGAGCTCCGTCAACGGAGCCGAGATAGCGGCTCGCGATGGCCTGTCGCACGTCGGTGACGTCGCGCTCGATCAGCTGAGGTTCGCCGCGCGTCTGTACTCCGCGAAACGGCACTGTGGCTTCGAACACGGTCAACGAAGCGCTCGGGTCGCGGGCGAGGTGCTGCAGCTTCACGTCGCCGGCAGCCACGACGACTTCCAGCGCGTCCTCGTGGTAGCGGAACCAGACCGGGGAGGTCAGCGCCGAGCCGTCGCGCTTGTAGGTGGTCAGCACGGCGGGCGACGGTGCGTCGAGCAACGAGTCGAAACGAGCGTCAACCATCCGCGCATCATGGCGGCGTAGACGCGCAAGCGTTCCATCGTGATCGACGACTGTCGAGCGGGTGATGTTGCGCGCTGGCTTCGGCTCGACCGGAACGACTCGCGAAATACGCGCCTCTCGACGGTTTCGCCAACTTCGCTGGCCGCCTACGTTGCCGTGGACGCAATCACGGTTGGGTCGACGATCTTGAGCGAGTCGCGTGGGCGATGGACATCGACCGCATCAGCGGGGCAGGCAAGTTCAACGTGACCAGCCGCAGGGTGAGCTGCAAGATTGCCCGTCGCGTAGCGCTGAAGTCCTACCCGGAATCCAACTACGGCGGCTGGCGCTGCCGCTACGTCAGCCAAGCGCACGAGTACGCCGACGTTCGGTGCACGCGCCCAAGCGGCGCGGCAGTGCGCTGGCAGACCGCCGCCTAACTCCCGGCAGATATCGTTCCCAGACGCGACGGGGCAAGAACGCGGGCGTAGGCAGTAGGGCGGTCACCCTTTCGGAACGAGGCCCGGAGTTAGGCGACCTCGCTCGGACGAGAAGGAGCGTTTGTCGACGGTTCCGCCCGTTGAGCGGCCGGGCGTTTCGCTGCTGCGCGGGTGGCAGACCCGTCAGACTGACGAAGGTGAGCGGTTCTGACCCCGTCTTCGCACGCGACCCGGCGACCGCCGCGTACTACGACCAGCGCGCCGAGGAATACGACGAGTGGTATCTCGGCCAGGGGAGCTTCGCGTCGCGTGATCGCCCCGGTTGGGATGCCGAGGTCGAGCGCGTGATCGCGCTCGTCCAGTCGCTGCCGGCCGCGCGCACGCTCGACGTCGCGTGCGGAAGCGGGTTTCTGACGAGACACCTTCGCGGTTTTGTGGTCGCGCTCGACCAGAGCCGCGCGATGGTGGCGCTGACCCAAGCACGGCTGCCCAACGGAGTCGCGCTTGTCGCCGATGCGTTGGCCCTTCCGTTCGCCGACCGTGCCTTTGACCGGGTGTTGACGGGCCACTTTTATGGACACCTGTCCGTCGACGAGCGTCAAGCGTTTGTTGCCGAAGCACGCCGCGTCGCCGAAGAGCTGATCGTCATCGACTCCGCGTTGCGCCCCGGCGTGGACTGCGAGCAGTGGCAGCAGCGCACGCTCAACGATGGTTCGCGGCACCGCGTGTTCAAGCGCTATCTCACGGGCTCGCAGCTCGCGCGCGAGATCGCCGGAGAGGTGCTTCTGGAGGGCGATTGGTTCGTCGCTGCTCGCGCCGGCGCACAAGCTGCCGACACGCCTCTACCGCTCACGCCATAAGCGACCAGGACGGTGCCGGGAGGCGGGGCCCGCTGAGCGAAGCACGGCGCCCCGGCGGCCGGATCACCGCTTTGACGGATGGATGCTTGTCGACGTTCTGGCTCCTTCGTCGACGCTGTTCTAGGTCCACAAAAGCGCTATTCGATCGTCGTCGAGCCACATCGCTGTCCCGGGCTCGCCGCGGACAGTCGCGCCCTCCCAGTCGCGTCCGGTTGTGAGGCGCTCGCTTTCACGTCCGCACGCGGTCATGCCCGCGACCGGTTCGCGAGAGCCGTCCGTCTTCTCGGTGTGGTTCACGACGAGCCTGCGAACGGGTCGAGCGCTCCAGCACCCGGGACCGGTGGTTCTTAGGCGCGGGCCTCGCGGGAGCGGGCCGGGGCGAGGGTCGTCGTGGGCACGGTGCGGACGACGATCCTGCTGGAGGACCGGCGGGAGCGAACGACGACGTTGAAGCGACAGCGCTCGAGCCGCGTCGTGATCGTCTTCACGCCGCGCAGTTCGACGCGGACCCGGCCCGTGCAGCCGGTGTTACGCACGTGGCCGGTCACGCGCCAGCGGGCGACGCCGTCGATGGTGCGCAGGCGCTCGGCCCGCGCGA
>DATDJP010000304.1:0-21352 GCA_036520475.1 Polyangiaceae bacterium
AAGTTCAGCGCGCTTCGAGCTCGGCCAGACCGACGTTGGCCGTCGTGCCCGATACGCTGCTCACCGTAAATCGCATCCAGGTCACGCTCTTCTGAGCGAAACGGATGATCGACGCGGCGCCGTCATTCGGGAGCGCGCCGACCGCGACGCTGCTTCCGTCGCTGAAGGACAGCGTTCCCGATAGCACCTGGTCGTTCAGGTTGATGCGATCGTGCAGAGTGACGGACACGAGCGGCTGCGCGCTGCTCCAGCTGTACTGGATCCAGGCGCCCGCCTTTTGTCCGGCCGACGACCACTCTTTACTCGAATCCAGCGGATAGCCTGACACGACGCCGTCGCGCACCTTCGTGAATTCTTGGCCGGGCGCTTGCGTGGACCCGGTGACGCTCCCGGCCAAGGCGCGATTCTCGTACGGTACCACCGGCTCGAACGCCCACTGAGCGCTCAGCCAGCCCGGACCCGGTGTGTTCAGGTCCACGTACCCGAGTTGCTTTTCGGTCGTGACGTACTCGTTGGTCCAGAAGTTCTGCAGGCGATACGTCGCCGGAGCGACCTCCTCCAGCGTCCAAGCACCGCTGTATGCGCTCTCCGGGACCGCGCTCATCGCGATGACGGGGTTGCCACTGGTGTCTACGGGGTGGCCTTCGTTGTTCATGTACAGACCGGTGTGGCGGTTTTTGAAGCGCTTTTGCGCTGCACCCCAGTCTTCGACCACCCAGTGCGAAGGCGGCGAATCGACATGCGCCCCCGCACTGTAATAAGCGCGACCGGCGCCCACATCGACGAGGTACTGATTTTGCCAGACGTTACGCAGGCGATAGGTGTTCGGTGCAGGTGTCAGTGTTCGGTTGAAACGCTGCGCGTCACCGAGCGCCGTTGCGCTGCAGTTCAAGCTGGTGCCCGAAGAGCCGAGGAACCGCGTGCCTGATTTGTACGAGTAGTAGCCGTCCGGGCCCAAGCTCTTGACCCACAACGGGGTGATGCCGCGCTCGTCAGCCGCGACCGTTCCGTTGCTCAGGCAGCGGACGCGTTTGCCGTTTTCGGTCTGGAGCAGCACGTTGCCGCCAGCCCGGTCCACTTCCGTGAAGCGAGCACATTTCGTGTAGCTGAGGCCGTCGTTCTTGAGCCCCCCGCCGCCGCACCCCTCTGCCGTGGCGACCGCGTACACGAAGCGAGCGTTGTTTTTGGCTTTGAGGCTGATGCCCGTCGCTGGTGACGGCGTGCCGATCTCGAAGGCGTGATGCGTCGAGTTCTGCACGATCTTGACGTTTCGGCAGTATCCGGGTCCGTACGTTGGTGCGAGCTTCGTCAAGGTGACTGCAGGCACGAACGCAGGCACGCTCGCCGTCGCCGTGAAGTATGGGGCGGACTCGCAGTATTGGGTGCCGCCGTACGGCTCGAGCCACTGCACGACATCGTTCCCGATGGCGACGCTGCCGGGTAGGGTGATCGTCGCGATCAGCGCGCCGTTGATGTAGCCCTTGTAAACGCCGCCACCCACGTGCTGCACGCGCATGGTGTAGTTGGTATTGGGCGCGTAGTTGTAAGCGATCAAACAAGAGCGGCCCGGTCCGCCGTCGGCATCGGCGATGCACGGTGTGCCGTTTGCATACGTTCCGGCGGTAGCGCCGAAGATCGAGAATACTGCGGTATGTCCTCCGGTGATGCCCGAGTAGGGCTGAAGTCCGATATAGCCGCCATTGACGTTGTTCCCTGCGCTGTCGACGAGGCCAAACTGGGTGGACACGAAGTAGGTCGCAGCCGGGCCCGTGGCGTCGTTCGTCACGTTGTACGTCACGGTCATTTCTTGGGCCTTCTTGCCCGATAGACCGCTGAAATTGGCGTACGGCCCGCTCTGAGTCAGGGACTGACCGAGGGTGGCGGCTCCGCCCTCCCGGTCCGCATCAGCGCCGCAACCCGCCGTCATGCACACTACGAGAGCGGCAGTCAGTGAACTCCAATGGATTTTTGTTGTCATGAGCATCACACCTCTTCTCGCGCGACCACGGAGCAATTGCTGCTAACCGAGTGGCGGACGAGCCAGAGCCGCTTACATCGATTCCCTGGCTCGTGTAACGCGAGAGCGGTGCCGGTAACGTAATGGTTACCTTCCGGTGACTCGCGGCACTCACTGGTTTTGGTTCGCCACCTTGTAGTAACGCACGCGCACGAAGCGGGGGCGGTACACGTCTGCGAGGTTGAATGAGGCGTTTTTCAAACCAAACGAGTTCACGTTGAAGCTGATGAGCAGCTCTCCATCGGTGCTGGTGCCAGCTTCACGCTTCGAGTATTGAGGGTGCGCCTTGCTTCCGTAGATCTGATAGACGTCGCCGGGATGCGACGTGGTCAGGTTCGGGAGTCCGAGCGCCGTGTTGCCAGTCGCCGGCGCATTCACCGAGTACACGATCACGGGCGGCCCCCATGGCCCAGCCGGCGAGCGCTTGGCCTGCGTCGTCGTGCGGACCACGATTTTCGCAGGGTTGGTCGGCAACGCGGTGCCCGGGGTGTACGTCGCGAGTCCGTCGCCCTCCGTATAAACGAGGGCGAAATGGCCGTTCGGCAGCTGTAACACGCTGTACTCCGACGCCAGGCCCTGGATCACGTTTCCGCTCGTGTCTTTCATGGGCACAGCGGCGCTGATCGAGTTGGCCGTGCTCGGGAATGTTGGCGTACCCGTGGCGTCGACCGCGCCCGTCCAGTAGCGCCACTTCGTCGAGTCGTGTAGCTCGGTCGGCAGCGCGCGGGCCACGAAGGCGCGTTTCTTCGAGGCGTCGGCCGCCGCCTGGAAGCCGTAGACGTAGACGAATCCGTCCTTGACGAACGCGTCGAAGTCCGTCGCCAGGTTCATGATAGCGGCGCCCATCACGCGCGGTCCGGTGTAACCGGTGCTCGGAGCCAGCCGCGCGTTCGTCGTCGGGCCGATGTTCCAGGAGCCGCCGGCGTTCCCCAGGTATGGATGATTGGTGCTGGCGTTGACCGGTCCGGTGCCCCACGTCGCAACGTCCACGTCGACGATGTCGAGTGCACTGGGTTGCACGACCGACCAAAACTGCACGAGCCAGGTGCCGCCGAAGCCGTGGTTGACGATCGTGCCGTCGGCCGGCCAGCGCACCCAGCCATCGCCTCCGCGCACCATGGCCACGTCGTCGCGGTCTTGGTACAGGAACTGCGAGTCACTGAACGGCAGCCCTTTCCATTTGAAATAGTGAGCGCCGCTGGCGCTGCTGCCCTGACCATTGAACAAAGAGATCGTGTTTCCCGGGAAGACGTAGCCCCAGCGCGTTCGGGGCGTGTCGTTGTTCAACCAGCCCACGAACGTGTCCCCGCCCGTGAACATCGACCAGACGGGGCTGGTCCAGTTCTGGCCGAGCTTACGGAATCCACTGAGCGGAATGGAATAGGTGCTGTCGCTGCCCTGCCAGCCCGGATTGGCGGGATATTTGAAGCGGTTCGTCCAACTCCCGTCCACGACGGCCCCGGTCGTTTTGAAGCGATAGGCGTCTGCGGCGCGTGCCTCTTCAGCCGCGCACAGCATGCCCAGCAGTGCTCCGGTCGTCACGAGCGCATGCGAATACTTTCTGAACATTCCGATTCTCCTGCATAGGCCGAGGTAAGGCATCGGCCGGTCGCGCGACCCAAGCACGATCCTTCCCGGGCGAAGGTGACCATTAGGTCACCGTCCGGTCACCAGCAGGCGAAAGTAGCGGAGCAAGTGCGTCTTGACGGTCGTGCCGTCCTTCAAATCGACCTGGCGCGCCAGCTCCGACAAGTTGATGGAACGATCGAGTGTGTGCGCGCCCTCGAGCTTGCAGAGGTGGGCGACGAATGCAGGCTTCAGGTAGCGCTCGACGAACGCGATCAATCCGCCCCACGTGGCCGGGCTGCCCTCGTCACGCGCGTAGGCCGCACTGGCGATCGTGAGGACCTGCTGCCAGCGCTCAGCGCTCATCTCCGAAGTTGGGACGCCGGTCCAATTTTTGGGCGCCACGCCGTCGAAACCGTGATCGGCGAGTGCGTCGCGGCACGCTTCTCGCCCGATACTCTGCCGCCCAGCGCGCGCGGGCAAACGCACCACGAAGCTCTCGAGCGCTCGGAAGTTCCCTCGCCAGCCGAAGCCGGAGACGAGCTCCTGCGCCGCCGGCGTCAGCGCATCGTGGACGGAGACGGTGCTCGCCGTCGGCCCCCGCTCGAGCGTGTGCTCGCGGCGTTCGCCGGGCACCGAGCTCTTGAGAAAGGCCAGCACGTCCTCCCGTCGCTCCGCCAGCGGCTTCACCACCACCGTCCTTTCGGCGATGCGGTACCAGAGATCTTCGCGCAGCTCGCCGCGGTCGATCTTCTGTCGTACGTCGGCGCTGGTTGCGCAGACGATCTGGACATTGCGTGCCGTGCGCGGCCGGTTCTCCTCACCGAGCCGGCAATACTCGCCGCGCCGGTCCAGGAAGCGCAGCACGGCACTCTGCACTTCTTTCGGCATGTCATTGACCTCGTCGAGGAACAACGTGCCGTCCGATGCGGCCTGCACGGCGCCGATCAGGTCGTGCGTGGAGCCCGTGAATGAGCCTCTCTTGGCTCCGAACAGCTGCGCATAGATCAGCTCTTTCGACAGTTGCCCGCAATTGACGACGTGAAACGGGCCGTGCGCGTTCGAGGAATGTTCGTGATAGCAGCGGGCCAACCGATCTTTCCCCGATCCGGTCGGGCCGAGTAGCACCACTCGCACACCACGATGCGCTGCCTCCTCGACCTGGTCGTGCGCTCGCCGAATCGCGGGCGAGGCCAAAATCAAGCCTTCACCGGTGTGGCGCCGGCTGCGCACGGCTGCGTTCTCGAGCGCGATCCAGGACCGGATCTGGTCGACAGCGTGGGTGAGGCGCGGATCGGCCGTCAGATCCGCGGGCCACTCGATCAGGAGCGTGGATCCCTCCTCTAGCTGCAGCGGAACGTGCGCGGGCTCCGCGCGCTCGATTGCGCCGGCGACTCGGGTCACGCGCGCGCGGAGCCCGCTTCGTGCCAAGTATTCGACGATTGCGCCGCGCGCGCCTTCGGCGAACTGCGATTCGTCCGTCCACTCGAGCCTCGGCAGCTGCGCCTCGCTCGTGCCGTCCTGCGCGGAGACACCCGCGAGCTGCAGGACCACGGCATCCGTGCTCTCGAGCCGAACACACGAGCCGGGCGCCAGCTTGACCCAGGTTCCGTTGCGGCTACCGAGGTCCCGGATCGCAACCGAGCGCCCGTCGTACGAGACGAGCGCATGGTTCGACGAAACGCGACTGTCGCTGAGCGGATGCTGCACGATCTGGGCTTCGGCATCGGCGCTGCTCAAACGCTCCAGGCTCGGCGCGCGGCCGAGCAGGACGGCGGTACCGGGCTCGACTTGCAGGGAGGCGGGCTGAAGCTCTGGGCTCGAGACGAAAACGCGCATGCGCGCAGCATATAGCGCGCCGCGCGGCCCTGGGCTGAACGGGATCTCCGATTCGATTCGGAAACGGCGCGCCGTACCGCAGTTTTTTACGGAAAAACGCGGCGCTAGGCGGTGGCGCGCAGGTTGCGACTTCCGCGCTCGAGAGCATGGATACAGGAGCACACGCCCAACCCTCGAACCGCGACGAACGGGAGCCGGTGCGCGTACACGGCGCGATGGCGATTCCGCCCGTCGTATTCTGTCTCGGCACATTCGAGCTCGACGGCAACTTGTTCGAGCTGCGCAGCGCCGGCAGGCGAGTAGCCGTTCAGCCGAAGGTGCTGCGCTTGCTCTTCTATCTCGTGGCTCACCGCGACCGAGTCGTCACGAGCGACGAGCTTCGGCGCGCGCTGTGGCCGGGCGAAACGGTGTGCGCCGCCTCGCTCAAGCGCGCCGTGAACGCAGCGCGGCAGGCGCTCGGCGATACCGGCCGTTGGCAGCGCAGCATTCGGACGGTACGCGGCTACGGCTACCGTTTCGTGGTCACACTTAGCGACTAACGACTGGCGGCGTCGCCGCCATCCGCGGCGCAGCTTGCTTCCTGGAAGGTGGGTACTGCGACTTCGGCTAGCCCAGCGCGTTCCCCACGTGGCGCGTAGGCAGCGATGCTGGGCGGCGGAGACTCGCAGTGCGGTATAGCTATGACCTGCGTTCGGGAGATCGGCTGCAAGCCACCACTGTCCGCTTTGACTCGGAACCGGCCGATCCGAACCGACGTGCCCCTGTCGTCAGTGATAGCGGCTTCCCACCAGCTCGATGATCCCGCGTCTGGCGCCTGTGGTGGCTCGACGCGGGTGATGCTGTAGCGATAGCGCCGCTGGGGAATCCACTCGAACGCGACCTCGGCGAAGCGGTAGCCGCCGAAAAAGTCGTATTCTCCGACGCAAGGGAGCTCCGCAGGCGAGCCCGAGGAGCAGGTGACGCCGACGTCTGCACCGTCCACTAGCTCTATTCCGTCAGTCAACGCCTTCGGGACGTGTAGCGTCGCGCTTCTCTGCGGCGCGGCGCCCGAGCGCAGCGCGATGTAAGGCGCCTGCCACAGGCCCCCGACGCTTGGATGGGGCGGAACATTCGGCTGGAAGGAGAACGAAAGATTGAATGAGACGTAAATCTCTGGCGTGAACTCGCCCGGGACAATCTCGGCTGAGAGGCTCTGATAGCCGTCGGGCTTGCTTGCGAGAGCCCACCAAACGGTCTCGGTTCGAGGGGTTTCGCTGACGAGCGCGTCCCATATGTCGCCGGCATCGGCATCGGCATGGGCGTCGCCGTCGGCATCGGGCGCGACCGAAACGTCGGGACCTGCATCGAGCTCTTCAGTAGCGGAGTCCTTCGAGGTGTCGGCAGCCGTGTCGCTCGCCGCGTCTTCCGAGATCCGGGTGTCGATGGAGGCATCCGAGCTGGCCGCGTCCGGCACGTGCCTGAAATTTTGGACACCCAATATGTTCTCGCAGCCGCTCGCGAAACACGCGGCGACCGCAGCGAACAAGACAGCACGCGTGGTGCGGCTCATTGCAAACTCCCCGTCACCAGGAGCGTCGCACTACCCGGCGACACGGCGGCGCGCAGTTGCGGCCGCGAGCTGCGCTGCTCCGCGCGGGGTGCAGTCAGCCAGAGACCGGCCCCGACAGCGAGCGCTGCGCCGCTGATCGCGAATCCCGCCGTAGCGATACGTGCCGAGTGCCGCGCGTCGTCTGGCAGGCCAACGTCTTCACGCTCGAGGCAGCGAGCGCGCGGGCACTTGTCTTGCGCCTCTTGCCAGCGGTTCGCGGCTTTCACGGCGAAGAAGCTGCCGACGCCGAGGCTCAGCAGCCCGGCTCCGCCGGCGATCACTGCCCACAGCCGCTGACCCTGAAGCGGTTCGGCACGCTCTGCTTGCACCGGCCGCGGCTCGAGAGGAGCGCCGGTCGGCTCGCGCGCCGGACTGGCATCCAGGTCGGGCGTGTTCAGACGCAGCTCGATATGACGACTCTCGCCTGCGACGAGGTGGATGCTTTCGGCTGCGTGGCGACCCGAGCGCTGCGCGCGCACGGCATGGACGCCCGGGTCGAGACGAAGCGGGGCCGGCAAGGGCGTCACACCCACGCTGCGACCGTCGATCGTGATCTCGGCGCCCGCCGGCCGAGTCTCGATCGAAATGGTGGCGAGCTGGGCCTTCACTCGCGCCAGCAAGGCCTGCGCGAATTCGATCTTTTCCCGGTTCTTGTCGGGAGCTTCGAGATACGCAGTGAGCGCCTCGGCTGCCTCGGCGTTCCGATTCAGTTGATGGAGAGCAATACTGAGGTTCAGCCACGCCTTCGCGCTTTTCTCTTCTTGCAGCGACACGCGGTAGCGCTCGACGGCCTCGGCGTAGCGGCGCGAGCGCATCAGCTCATTGCCCTGATGGAATGACGAGGACGGTGTGCGGGGTTCCGCGCCGACCCGGGGCGCACCGCATACCGCGGCGAGCGTGCAAGCTAACATCCAGCGTCGCATCGAGCCGGCTCAGTCTTCCATCCACTCGAGCGCGTCCAGCGGTTCTCGCAGGTCGACGGGGCGCTTGCTCTCGGCCGGCGCCTGCGAGCTCTCGCTGCGCGTGCTGGCGGGCGGTTGCGACTTCGATCTGGCTCGACGCGCAGGTGGTGGGGGGTCCACCGGAGCTGCACGCGCGGTTACCGCGGTAGGCAGCGGCGGCTGAGGGAGTTGCGCTGAGGTTGCAACCGGCGCCACACGGAGCCGCGATTCCGCTGCGTGGTTCAGCGCCGGTGTGCCGCGTGACAGGGCAGCCGTTCGCGGAAGCGGGGATGGTTGGAGCGCCACCAGGGCGAGGACCAACGCGCTGGCGGCGCTCGCGGCGATCACGCTGAGCGACCACGTTTTGGCGGTCGGGAGCGTCGCTGCGACCACGACCGGCGCGAGGGCGCTGGCCTTTGACAGCCCCTGAGCGAGCTCCTCGATGCTCGGGCGTGCACGCGGATCACAGTCCAGGGCGCGGGCGACGATCTGCTCGGTCGCGGCCGACACGCCCTCGAGCTGGGGCGGCCTTAGCGCACGGACTTTGGGTGCCGGTCCTGCCAACATGGCGCGCGCCGTCGCGAACGAGGTTTGGATCGGGAAAGGCAGCTGTCCGGTCAACATCTGAAACAGGGTGACGCCGACGGCGTATACGTCCGAGCGAGAGTCGGCTGCGCGACCGGCCAGCACCTCGGGCGCGACGTAGCCGGGCGTGCCGAGGATCGCTTGCTGCGTTGTCTCGACGAGGCGAAGGTCGCCGGATACGCGGGCAGCGCCGAAGTCGAGCAGGCGTACCGCGCCACTCTCTTCGAGCATGATGTTGGCTGGCTTGAGGTCGCGGTGCACGATGCCTTTGGCGTGCGCCAGCGTGAGCGTCTCTGCGATCTCATGCGCAATCGAGAGCGCGAGCGGTCCGGCCAGTGGGCCGCCCGTCGCGAGCTCCTCGGCCAAGCTCACGCCGCGTACGTAGTCCATCAAGATGTACGGCGTACCGTCCTCGAGCTGACCGATGTCGAGCGGCGCGACGACGCGCGGGCTGCCGATGGCCGCTGCGACACGCGCCTCCTGCTCGAAGCGCTCCACGAGCAAAGACGGCATGGAATCGGCAGCCGTGTTCGCGAAGCCTTCGTGCGGCCGGCAGAACGAGCCTGGCGGCAGCCGTACCTGCCGGAGCACTTTCATGGCCAGGTGCGTGTCGGCCAGAGTTCGGTGGCGGAGTAGGTACACGTCGCTCGTGCCGCCCGAGCCAAGCAAGCGCTTGACGCGGTAATTGCCGATGTCAGTGCCCAACAGGGTGTGCACGACGGCCTCGCTGTTCGCCGTGGCCACGCAAGGCGCATCTAGCAAAACGGGGTGCGGTCGGCAATCCCGAGGAAATTCGTCCGTACCAATCTGCCAGTCCTTGGCGGTTCGGCTGAGCAAGCGAAGCAAGCGAAACATTCACGTGGCATGAGCGGCTGGGCCGCGCTGGCTCACGTGAGAAGTCAAATGACGTCACCGCTACCACGATCGTGATCGGCGGCGGCGCCGTACCGGACGGGCGCCGCGGATCTCACGAACCCAGCGTTCGACGGGTCTGCCTGGCGGCGGACGACGCCCCGGGGCGAGCTCAGATCTCGGAGTAGGAACGGGAAATGATGCGGCGGGCTACCGACTGAATGCCCGTGTGCTCGTAGTAGCTGGTCATCAGATCCAAGCCCGCAGCGATGACATCGAGCTTGTTGTCCGAAAACGAGACGTACTGACTCACCTTCTCGACGATACCCCCCTGTTCGATGCCCTTCGTTTTTGCCAAGTCGGAGAGCTTACCCCCGGCCGCCTGCAGGTTCTTCTGCATGACTTCCTTCTGACCCTGGACGCCATTTCCGGGCAGATACTTGGACACGGCATTGAAGAGCTTGTTGTCAGTGAGCGAGGCGCCGGAGAGCGCGCTGTTCATCTTGTCCACGAAGTTGGGGCCGAGCGGCAGCACGCAATCGATGGCCACGAATGCCCCGAGCCGAATCGCGTCTTCTTTCGCGTATCCGCCCAGGGCCTTGGCAAATTCGCCCACGCTATCGCCGGGGATCCCGTTGACGAAACCGAACGAGGCAAGCTCGCAAGCAAACTTGATCGCTGCGTCGATCGCCTGCGCGGTTTCGGGCTCGGGAGTGATGCTCTTCAAGAAACCGAGGTCGAACTTTTGGCCAATCAGATTCACGGCCGAGGCAGCGACGAAGGTCTTGTCCAGACTGTCGACCATCTGAAAGCACCAGACGGCTTTCTGGTAGCTGTTCGACGTGTCGGTATAGAGCGCGATGGCGCGCTCGCCGACCTGCTGGACGAGGCTCTGGTCGCTCTCCCCAGTCTCGTCTTTGATCAGCTCCTCGAAGCTCGTGATGTTCTTCCACTGACCGGGCGCCACGAAGTCGAGAGCGCGAAGCACGGCGCCTGTCACGCTGGTGCCCGGAAGGTCGTTGACGAGTTTGAAAATCGGGTCGTCGCTGTCACTCATGGCGAATCTCCTCTGTAGGAACGCTACTTGGTTGCTGGGTTGAACGCCCGAAGCCCAGTCAGGTCGAACTTCTCGAGCAACGATTTGCGCGCGGCATGATCGAGCTGCTGTGACGAGACCTTGATTTGCCAGCGATTGGCGATGAGCGCGGTCGTCTGGTTTTTGCCTACGGTCGTCAACGGGTCGTCGCCCAGCTTCTCGGCCGCCGTCGCGAACTTCTTGCGGGCTTCTTCGTTCTGCACGACGTCGCTGATCGAGAGCGTCGCGTCGGTGCCGTCTTTGGCAAACTTCGCTTGAACGAAGCCTGTCTTCTCCTGGTCGAAGGTCCGCTTCAATCCGTCCGTCTGATCCGCAGGGAAGAACTTGTTGAGGGTATCGCCCTCGGCGGCTTTGGGAGCCTCCGCGGTCTCCTGCTTCGCCTCGACTCGCTTCTCGGCGGATTCCTGGGCGGCTTCCCAGCGCTTGTTTTCCTTGTTGCAGGCCGAAGCCGTGGTGAGCGCGAGCCCGAGGCACGCTGCGCCGAGCCAGTTGGACCATCGTGTCATGAAGAGACTCCCATTTTCGTGCTCAGAAGCCTCACGCTGGAGCGGAGGCGGTAGCCTTCGTGTCGAGGGAAGCTCGGAGGGCACCCTTGGTTTCGGGGCCCGCGATCCCGTCTATTTTGATTGCCGCGTCGGTCTGGAACGCGCGCACGGCCTTCTGCGTGTTCGGTCCGTTTTTGCCGTCGATCTTGCCGGGGTCGTACTCGAGTTTCGTCAGGGCCGTTTGCACGCCCTCGAGATCGTCGAGGTTGATGTAACCGTATTTTTCGGAGTTGTGCTCGTAGTCCGCCATGGTCTCGTTCCTTTCCGACTATTTCTTCTTTGGGATGGCGGCGGCTTCCGCGGAGTCCACCGCGTTGCCCGCGTCTTTCAACGCATCGCCAATCTTGGTGGCGAGCTCCGGCAGCGCGCTGGCATCCGTCGCGGAATCGATATTCGTGAGGAGAGCCGTCGCAGCCGTCTTCGACTTGTCGTATGCCGCAAACGCTTCGTCAGCCTTTTTCTTGGCTGCGCCAGGTAGCTTGTTGGCCTTGTCTTTCAGATAGGCAATCTTGCGATCGTACGCATCGACGCCGGACGTGAGTTGCGCTTTGAGCTCGTCCTTCTTGCTCGAGAGCGCATTTGCGGCTTCCTCTTTCGCCTTGGCTTCCGCTTCTTGCGCGGCAGCTGCAGCTGCCGTGGCCGAAGCCGCAGCCTGCTCCGCCGCGGCCTTGGCCTCTTCGGCTTTCTCATTTTTGCAGCCAGCGGCTGCCACCACGATGCAGACGAGCACGGCGCTATTGAATATGGAATATCTGGAGCAGGTCATGGGGCACCTCCGCAAGCTTTCCGGGAATGCCATGAAGGACGGCAGCCCCAATCTGGGAGCATACCTTGCATGGCTCGAACCGGAGCGTCAACGAGCGTCGGATTTGCGACGATACGCGGCGGTCTCCGGACAACGGTGCTCGGAATTTCGCAGTACATCTCACCCGCTGGAGGTTAGCGATTAGCGATTGGAGTACGCTTCGCGCAAAACCGCCACGCTGCGCGATGTGCGAACCGTTCGGGCAGAGGCTCACCGTGGCTTCCCACGGCCACGGGTGGATGTGGCGGGATAGGGGTGATGTTCTAAAGACGCGTCACCTGGACGTAGTTGATGCGCGTGGACTTGTCGACGGCGCTGCCTTGATTGAGGCTCAGGCGCCCGTCGAGCACCGTCACGGTCTTCGTGGCGGACAAGAACTGGTTCGCATTGAGCACCGTCGCGTTCCAGTAACTCACGCCCTCCACGTTCAGCGTGTGAGTGGAGCTGAAGCCGGGGTCCCCGATGCTCGCGAGCACGCTGTAAGAACCGTTCGGGAGCGCGACTTCCCAGACACCGCCGCCGTGGAAGTGGCAAAGCGTGTCGAGCAGCTGGTCCGCGTTCATGCCGCGATCTCGGGTGAGATCGGTATGGCTGACGTTCCAGCCGAAGTTCAGACCATTGCCACGGAATCCGAATGGATCGCCGGTGTCGGCCAGATAGCTGGCGGGAATCGGAGCTCCGGCGAGCTGAAAATTGATCCGGACGGGGAACGCCAAGGGCGCCGTCGGTCGAAGCTGCGACGCGGGCACGATCTCCTTCGCTTGGCTCGCGCTGGACCAGGAAAGTCTTGCCGTCGCACCCCCGCCGTTCTCGTAGAGCTCGAGCGTGATCAGGTGGCTTCTCCCTGCGAAGAGCGCGATCGTGCCCGTGTTCTCGATCGGGGCGTGGTCCGTCCAGTTGTTGATGACCAGGTTACCGTCTATCCAGAGCCGGATGCCGTCGTCGCTCGTCGTGTAGAACGTGTACGTCTGCGAAAAGCGCGGGATGATGCTGCCGGACCAGCGCGCGGAGAAGGTGTCTGCGCCGATCGCTGGGTCGGGAGAGCCGGTTCCAAAGTCGAAATTCACGCTTGGATCGACGCGGGTGATCTTGGTGCCGGTGAAGTTCGAGTTGTCGAAATACTCTGCGGTGAGGCCGCCGCTGCTGCCGGCGGTGAAGGTTGCCGTGTAGGCGGTGTTCGTCGCTGGCGTTGAAATGGCGTGGCTGCTGGCGCCACCGTCGGACCACGAGCTGAATGAATAGCTCGTACCGGCGAGGGTTTGGGGCGAAACGACGCCCAGAGTGCGCGTGACACCGACCACGCTCTGAATGTCTGCCGGAGTCGTGACGGGCTGCCCGTCGAGCGTGATCTGCAGCCCGGCAGGGTTCGTACGCAGCTGCAAGGTCGAGACGCGCGGATTGATGTCACGGAAGGTGCTGAACGTGAGGCCCGCCGAGTCCCGCACCGTCAAGTGGATGCGGTACCAGACGTTGCTCGCCGTTTCTCCGGAAGTCGGGATCACGAATGATCCGGACGCGGCGCCCGTGGTGTCCGGGACGAACGGATGAAAGTGGGTGTCGTGGTGAAAGTCCACTCTCCAGGTGAACGCCGAACCCGGGAGGGCGCCGTCCTCCGGATCGGACGCTGTGGCCGCGTAGTTGATGGTGCTCCCCGCCGTGTACAGCGTACCGGTAGGGGGCGCTGTGATGTTCGCGGTCGGCGCGGCGTTCGACGTCACGGTCAAGGTTGCCGAATTGCTGGTGACGCTGCCAACCGTGTTGCTGACGACGACGCGGAACGTTGCGCCGTTGTCCGTCGCGGCGGCGCTGGCGAGCGTGTAACTCGCCGCGGTCGCGCCGGAGATGTTGCTGCCGTTCCTCTGCCATTGGTAGCTGAGTGGCTGCGAACCGGTGGCGCTCACGCTGAACGTCGCGGCTTGCCCCACGGCGACCGTGCGGTTCGCCGGCTGGGTCGTGATCTGCGGGGCTTGATTGGCCGCTGCACGAATGCGCCCGACGGCTCCCGCTCCGCGCGCCAGGTAATAGAGCGCACCATCACTGCCCACGCGCAGGTCCACCGGGCCCGATACGCCAGTGGCAAAGGCGGCTGCCGTGCCCGTGCTCGGGTCGAAGACGCGGATCCAATTGCTGCAGAAGTCCGCAAAGAAGTACTTGCCGACGAACGAGCTTGGAAATTGCGCCGTGATCGGGTTGTAGAAAGTGCCGCCCGTGATCGAGCACCCCGTCGTGGCACCAGTTCCGTGACCGTAGCTCAGCAGCGGCGAACGAAAGCTCGGGTTCGTGGTCGCGCCTTCGGTCGTCGGCCAGCCGTAGTTCGAACCCGCGAAGCCGTCGTTGATCTCCTCCCAGGTGTTTTGCCCCACGTCGTTGATGAACATGCGGCCGGTCGTTCGCTGAATGGCGAACGTGAATGGATTGCGCAAACCGAGCGCCCAGATCGCGCGATTGGCGCCGGTGGCGGTGTTGAAAAAAGGATTGTCCGTCGGGATCGAGCCGTCGGCGTTGAGGCGGAGCATCTTGCCGAGCAGATTGCTCAAGGTTTGCGAGTGCGCTCCGTTCGCGTTTTCACCGACCGCGATGTAGAGCTTGCCGTCATTGCCGAAGTGCAGCGCGCCGCCATTGTGATTGGTGGCGCTGCTCAGGTTGTTCAGCTCGAGCAGCACCGTCTCGCTCCCCGCCACGGCAACGTCGCCATTGGCGGTAAAACGGCTCAGCCGGTTGTGAACTGCCGGCGTCGTCGCGGTGTAGTAGACGTAGACGAAGCGATTCGTCGCGAAGTTCGGATCGAACGTCACCCCCAAGAGGCCACGTTCACCAGAAGAGCTCACGGTGACCGTGAGAAACGGCGTGGCGAGTAGTTGCCCGTTTTTGAGGACACGCAGCGCTCCGCCCTGTTGGCAGACGAACAGGCGACCGTCCGGCGCGAAGGCCATCGCGGTTGGATTGGAAAGGCCGGTGACGACCGTTTCGTCGATGAAGCCGCTCGGCACGGTCGCGGCGAGAACGACTGAATCGGACTGTGCTTCCTTCGAGGCAGTGCACGCGGCGAGCGTAACCAGCACCGCGCCCAGGCTCAGCAAAACCAACGCCAGGAAATTTCGCGTCCGAGTCATGATGTCCACCTTCCGATTGCGTCCCCCGGCGGGAACGTAGGTCGCTTCGACTGTCAGAGTCGAGATGCGATTCGCCACGTGCAGCACGCAAACCAGTCACGCGTTGCGCAATGGACACATATCGATTCCAGTGGTCGCTGAAAGCGTACTTGTCAGGCACCTCAGCTCGATGAGTCGCGCAATTTCAGCGTGCTTCTCGCCTCGTACGCGTCGTGCATGGCGGTGCAGGTCTTGGTCCAAGCAGCGCCGGCTCAGGCCCAGCCCGCTGCAGACGCGAGGGGTCCTGCCGTTCAATGAATACGCGCACAGGGTGACCGCCGAGATTGACGAGCGCTGAAACGGACCTCGAGGTCGAATGCTGGCGCGCTGGCGCGGGGTCAGCGGCGTTGTGCGGAGCGAGTGCCGACAACGGGTGCCGAGAGGCCGCCGAGGGTCTCCGCCGGAGAGGCGCGTGCGGAGTCGTGCGCTCCGTTCGCGCACCGTGCGCGAAAGCGCGAGGCTCACGGCATTCGCGCTTGGGTGAACAATCTCACGCGCAGGTCGTGAAATCCGGCACAAAGGTCGGCGCCAGGGCACGCTGACGCGCCCCCCAGTGCCGTGGCGCGCCACTTGCACGCGAGGCGCTCGATGGCGATCGGCAAGGAGGTGGGCTCATGAATCAAATCCGGAAGTGGCGGACGAGCAGGACGGTCGGACTGGGCGCTCTGGCGGCTTCGGCATTGTCGATGATCTCCTGCAAGCCCAGCTCGAGTTTGCGTGTAACGGACACTTCGGACAGTGGCTCAGGGTCGCTTCGCGCTGCGATCGCAAGGGCGAATGAGCTGTCTCCACGACGCTATCAAGCGGTGACCATCGAAATTCCTGCGGGCGTGTACATACTGGAGCACTGTGGCTCGGATGAGACGAACGACGCGGGTGACCTCGACATCCTCACGTCTCTGCCCGTCGCCCTGACTGCGGTCGGCGGAACGGCGACGATTCAGCAAACCTGCGCGGGAGAGCGAGTGCTGGACGATCGCGGGCAAGGCAAGCTCACGATTGCGGGCGTCATACTGACGGGCGGCAGCCTCACGGGCAGCGATCCTTCGGAACCCGTTTCGGGTGGCGGCCTTCGCGCGATCGGTGATGTGACTCTGGATAAAGCGATCATTACCGGCAATTCGGCGACTGGTGCGCCGGGCCTCGGCGACGTCGCGGGCGGAACGGCGGTAAATGGTGGACCGTGTCGCGGCGGCGGCTTGTACGTTGGCGGCTCTCTGATCGTTCGCGATTCGCAGATACGCTCGAACCGCGTCACGGGCGGCCTCGGTGCGGATGCGCCTGCAGCGGGCGGCCTGTCTTCGGCCGGTGGATCAGCCGACGGCGGCGGCGCCTACGTCGTGGGCTCACTCCGTATTTCGAGCGCTACGATTGACGCGAATATGGCGATTGGCGGCAACGGCGGTAGCGGCGACATTTCGCCTTCACCGGGGGGTAGCGCGCGTGGGGGCGGATTGGCTCAGGAGGCCACGAGTACCGCGCGCTCGACCATGGATTCGATACAGCTCACGAGTAACGTCGCGTGGGGAGGTACCTCGGGCACTGGTCGAGGCGTCGCCTTTTCGCCTAACATCGCGGGTCGCGCGGATGCCATGGGCGGCGGCTTGGCAGCGGGCGGTCCCACCGAGATACGAGGCGTCAAAGCGAACGACAACAAGGCGTTCGGAGGCTCGAGCGTCGGCTGCGCGGGCTGCTACGGTAGCGTCGGGCAAGGCGGCGCAATCGATGCGAGCTCGACCTTGAAGGTCACGGACAGCACGCTGTCCAACAACACAGCGCGCGGCGGCACCCGCACCGTTTGTACTACGACGACCATTCCAGTTCCGCCGCCAGGCTCCCCCGGAACGCCGAGTGACACGTGTTTGGGCGGCGGTGCTCCGAACCCCATTCCACCGCCGCCGGAGAACGACCCCAGTTACAACCCCGTGACTGGCTATTGCCGCCCGTATTTCTGCGGCAGTGGATGTCCGCTATTCTGCTTTTATCCACCCGGATATCCGATTTGCCCCCCGATCCAACAGACCTCCTGCGGACAGGACTCATACGTGTCCTCGCGTGGCGGCGGCGTGTGGGCGGTCGGCGACGTCGAGCTTTCGAATACGGACGTCTTGCAGAACACCGCGCCAGGCGACGGCTCCGCGATCACGACGCAAGCCAAGCTCACCATCCGACGAGGCGACTATTCGGGCAATCAGCCGCGTGCCATCTCCGCACATGAGGCGGACATCGCAAACGCCAACATTCACGACAATTCGCTGGAAGGGAGCAACACCGTGCTGATCGACGGGCACCTCGAGTTGAGGGATTCGAGCTACAGGCACAACGGCAACGGTATTGGCGCGGATAGCTTGTCAGCCACGAACGTCACCATCAGCGGCAACGGTTTCCCGAGCCCGTACACGAATTTCGGGCAGCCTCTGTTGATGCTCCACTCCGCGGACGTGACGAGCCGACTCGTGAATACGACGATCTTCGATAATCCCCTGTTCGGCCGCATTGTCGCAAACAATCTATACGTCGATCAGTCGACGATCTGGTCCACGAACGAGTGGGTGCCGGTGTTCGAGGTCGGACGTCTGACCATTCACCGTTCCGTGGTTTGGAAAACGAATCAAGGGATTTGCCTGACTGACACGAGTGTCGAAAGCTCCTCTTACAATTGGTTCAAGGACGCAACGTGCGGGCTCGACGGCCCGGGCGATCAGCAAGGTGTCGGCAACGTCGGTCTCGCTTTGCTTGCCGATAACGGCGGACCCGTTCAAACCCTACTGCCGCAGCCCGGGAGCGATCTGATCGACAAAATTCCGAGTGACCAATGCCCGGTGCCGAGCGATGCGCGCGCCGTCAAGCGCCCGCAAGGCGCAGCCTGCGACATCGGAGCCGTCGAAGTCCAGCAGTAGCCGGACGCCAAGACGCTGCTTGCCGAGTAGGCGTCTCTCGAATCGCTCTCCGCGCGGACAGCTATCTGCGCTGTTTTCGTAGCTCGTCCAGCGTAGCCTCTTGTCTGCCCCAGCCGACGCCGATCAGGTGAGCCGGCCCCGCGATCAGCTGCGAGAGCTGTCCGTCAAGCGGCGACTCGCCGCGCGTTTCGGGACTTTGCGCGAGCGTTCCGGGACTTCGAGAAAGTTGTTCGGTAGGGTTGACCGAGATGAACGACGAGCAACTCGTGATGGCTTACCGACTGCTGGCGGCAGTCGTGGCTGGCGGCTTGATCGGTTTCGAGCGCAGCTTTCGCGGTCGTCCCGCCGGCTTTCGCACGCACACGCTCGTTTGCCTCGCCTCGGCGGTCCTGATGCTGGTGACCGTGTTCGAGTGGCAGTGGGTGCAGGCCCGCACGATGGACACCATCCGCATGGACCCGACGCGCATGGCGCAAGGCATCATGACCGGAATCGGGTTTCTAGGGGCCGGAGTCATCTTCAAGGAAGCGCTCTCGGTGCGCGGTCTGACGACCGCCGCCTCGATCTGGGTTACGGCCGCGATCGGCATTCTGATCGGGATCGGTTTCTACTTCCCTGCGGCGGTTACCACCGTGCTGGTGCTCTTCGTGCTTTCGGTCTTCCAGTGGATCGAGGCGCGCATGCCGGTGCAAAACTACGCTCGCTTGGACCTGGCGTTCCCGCGTGATGCGGTCATGGCCGAAGCGGAGCTGATAGCAATGCTACGCGCAGACGGCTTCAGCGTGGCGCACCTCGAATTCCGGCTGACGGACGATGGGAAACGCGTGGGCTATCGCATGATGATCAAGACCACGAAGCCTCAGAACTTCGGCCAGCTCGCCACCAAGCTGCGCAACAATCGCGACATCGACGAGTTTCGCGTTTCTCCGACCGGTGATTGAAGACGAACGCCGGCACGCTCTGAATCGCGGTGGGATCTGTCGAGCTCCCGGCGACGGGCCAGATCTCGAGCGTTCCGCGCGGCTGACGGGATCTCAGCGTTTTGCGCCAGGGGTCGACGCGGCGAAGTGCCAACGCTCGAGCGTGATCCCGAAGTTCCTGCCGCCGCCGCCCACTTCCCAGCCGTGAAGCTCCGGCGGCGCGATGATCTGGTCCGCCAGGAACATCAACGGCAAGAGGGGCAGGTTCTTCGAAAAGGTGCCGAACAGCAGATCGCGGATCTGCTCGCGGCGCTCCGGGTACAGGGCGCGTTCCTCCCGCTCGACGAGCTTCACGATTTCGTGGGTGAACGCGTCGCTCCGGTAACTACGGTCGGACCGCCCCTCGATGAGAGGAACGTTCCAGGAACGCTCGGGCTCGTCTTCGCGCGCGCTGGTGCGCGACATCAGCAGCAGTCCGCCGTGTTTTCTTTTGCGAAACTCCGTGTTGACGTCTTCGACTTCGCGTGGCTCGAGCGTGATGCCGGCCGCGGCCAGATCACGAACCAGGTGGGGAACCACGGCGCGCTCGATCGGCTTCGAGCCGTGCAGCAGCGGCACGCGCGCTCCCGCGATTCCCAGCTTGCTGAACTCGGCGCGCGCCGCCTCGGCGTCGAAGGTGACGATTTGCGCGCCCTCCGGCACGGGCCCCGGCACGGGAATGTTGGCGATTGGAGCCGACGAAGCAGCTTCACCGAAAACCTCGCTTCGCATCCGTTCGCGATCGAGCGCCCTCAGCATGGCCGTGCGCACTTCGCGACGAGCGAGCAAGGGATTCTTGAGATCCGGGTGCAGAAACATCAACACCTCGGAAGGCTTGAGGTGCACCACCCCGGGGTGTTTCTTGGCGAAGCTCGCGGCGCTCTCGGGTGTGACGGCGCCGGGTACGATCAGATCGATGGATCGCTTCTCGAACGCTTCCAGCAACGCCGCGTCGGTCTTGAAGCAGCGTATTTCGATTCTGCGCACGGACGGAGGCTGACCGGCGAAGTGCGGATTGGGCACGAGGATCGCACGCTCATTGGCTACGAACTCTGCCACCCGGTAAGGCCCGGCCCCCGGGATGACGTTCTTCATCCGGAACTCGCGAACCGCTTCGAAGCCGCCCTTCTTGAAGGCTGCCGTGAGGGCATGCCGCGGTAGCGGCGTGATCGGCAGCAAGGCCGCCGCCACCCGCTCCTTGTAGCGAACGACCAGCTCGCGCGCATCGACGACCGTGATCTCCTGAATGCGCTTGTCCGGGGACACCTCGAGGGCAAATTTAAGATCGTCCGCGGTGAGCGGCTTTCCGTCCGACCAGACCAGATTCGGACGCAGGCGCCATGTGACTGCCAGCGTGCCGTCGGCAAGAAACCGCAGCGAATCGTTGGTGATCCCGGGTACCTGTTCCACGAGCACCGGCAATTCCTTGCCGTCGGTCTCGGCGCGTGTGACGGCCCAGAACACGCCTCGGCTGATCAAGCCGCCGATTGGGCGTGGCAGCGCGTTGGTTCCCACGCGCACCACATCGCGCTCCGACTTGGGTCGAGGCGCTCGATACGCAGCGGGAGGTGTCTTGGGAGCTGCCGCAGACGACGGAATGGCAAAGAATGCCGTCGCCGCCATGCAGATCGGAAAGGCGATCAAGCCCGCGACGTCGAGCTTCTTCCAGGCATTGGGTTTGTCGTGCTCGTGCAGCCAGTATCCGGCGACCGACACCGCCATCAACACTGCGCAGACCGCATACGACACCAGGAACAGCAGGTCCGCTAGCGTGATGTAGGCGACATTCGGCATGGAGTCGGCGACCGCGAACTGGAAGGCGAAACACGCCAGCAGCGCCGTGACTCCCACGGCGGCACGCACTTCGAGCTCCTTCGGGTGGATGAACAGCGCCACCACCGCGACCATCAAGATCACGAGCAACGGTAAGAACAGCTTGATCGCCGCCGTAAGGAGCGGGCGCCGTAGTGTGACCTCGAACGCAGCTCGGCCCACGTGGGTCGGCCGTCCCTCGCCGGCGATCGCGCCGAGGTCCGAGCGATAGGTTTCCTGCGCGACGCGCGGCGAGAAGAATGGCTCGTAGAGCCAGCCCGTGATGCTGAAGCGCTCGCGCATGCCGCTCCCGGCCAGGTCCGGAACCAGCTGTCCGTAGCGCTCGGGAAGCTCGAGCACGATCGCGAGCGTCTGACTGTCGAACGGAAAGTTCTGAACGGGAAACTCGCCGCGCATCGTGCCGCGGACGCGCCAGCGCATCGACTGCCACTGACCGTCCTTTTCCTCGCCAACGACCTGGCGATCGACCTCCGCGGCGTTCGCGATCTTCAGCTGCGTCGCGTCGAAATCACCGCGCCATTTGACCCAGAGCTCGAAGTCAGCATCGAACACGCCGTCTTTCTGATCGAACTTGGCGACGTCGTGGAGGTAAACGCCAGCGTAGACCTTTTTCGCCGGCGCGGCGGCACACGGCGCATGCACGAGCAGGCAACAAACGCAGACGAGAAACCAGA
>DATDJP010000305.1:0-25465 GCA_036520475.1 Polyangiaceae bacterium
ATCAACGGCACGTTCTCCTGCGCGGCTACGTTGCGCGAGACGTAGTGGTAGGTGTGCCGCCGGCCGTGCCGCCCCGTGTGCTGAGCGCACCACATCTGAGCACCGCCGGTCTGTCGGCGCGTCTGAACGCATGCTGGACACGGCGGCTCGATTTCGGGCACGTGACCCGTGAGGGTGCTCGCGTGGTCCTTGGGCCGTACGACGAGCACGGGGCAGCGCGCCAGCCGCATGATGTCTTCGGTCACGGACCCGAGGAGCAGCCGCCGGACCGCGGTGTGCCCGTGCGTCCCGACGATCACCATGTCCGCGTCGAGATCGGCGGCGAGCTGCGCGATTTCGCGCGCCGCGCTTCCCACGCGGATATGGGTGACGACGCGGTCGAAGAACGTCTCTTGCTCGAGGCGAAACTCTTCCACGATTCCTTGGACGTGAGCGCGCAGACGTTCCGACGCTTGCTCGATGCTGACGGTGGACACCTCGTCCGGCGTATCGATGCGCACCATGGGCCCGTAGGCCGAAGCGACGTACACCACGTGCGGCTCGGCGGCGGGCGTCGCGTTGACCATGGCGAACGCCTGCTTCAACGCGACGTCGGAAGCAGGTGAAAAGTCGACGCCGACGACCACCGGGACGGAGTTCGGGCGAGTCGTCGGCCGGAAAGCGGGCTGCTCGGTTAGCGTGGCCATACTCACGCGTGAAGCATTCGACGTGCCAGCGTGTGCCGCAACGATTACGCGGGTGTCGCGGCGTTCTTCCCGCGGCGCACTGCGCACTTGGGCGCGCAGTGAGGGGGCCCGGGTGTGGCGCTTGCCCTCGCTGTGTCGTTTGGCTGCGAGTCAAACGACACAGCGAAAGGCAACTCCGCTACGTTCCGAGCTCCGTGAGCACGGCGTCCACGTGCCCCGGTACCCGCACTTTGCGCCAAACTTTCTTGATCGCGCCCGATTCGTCGATCAGAAACGTGCTGCGCTCGATCCCCATGTACTCACGGCCGTAGTTCGATTTCTTCGCCCACACGCCATACGCCTGCGAAAGCACCTTGTCCGCGTCGGACAGAAGCGTAAAATTCAGGCCGTATTTCTGCTTGAACTTGGTGTGGGTCTGCGGCGAATCGGGGCTCACGCCGATGACCCGCACACCGCGCTGAGAGAAGCGGTTCAGCGCATCGCGAAATCCGCACGCCTGCGCCGTGCAGCCCGGCGTGTCGTCCTTCGGATAGAAATAGAGAACGTAGGGTTTGCCCGCTAGCTGCCGCGCACTGAGTGGGTTGCCGTCCTCGTCGCTGAGCTCGAAGCTCGGCGCGGTTGCTCCGGCGCCGACCTCTGCGCCATTCGAAGGCGCTGCGGCGGGAGCAGTCGCCGCGCCGAGCGCGATGCGCGCTGCGGGTTTGTTGGCGACGCTTTTCCGCTTGGCAGGTTTGGGTGCGGGCGCCGCGTTCCTCAGTTCGCTGACGGCGGCGCGCTTCGCAGGCGCCTTCGCCGTCTTCGCCTTCGCGCGTGTCGGCGTCGGACGCGGCGGCGTTGCAACGGGACGCGGAGCCACCGCGCGTGCCTTCGCCGTGCGCGGTGCCGATGCACGCGGCGCTTGCGCCTTTCGTGCCTTGCTCTTGGCAACGAGCTTCTTGATCGCTCCGCGCGCTGCCGTGCGAATGTTGCTCTTGCTTTTCGTTTTTGCCTTGGCCTTGGCGAGAACTGCTTTCACCAGCCCTCGCGCTTTGTTCGCGATTTTCCGTACTGCCTTGTTCTTGGATCTTGCTTTGGTTGCCGAACGCTTAGCCATGACTTCCGTGACCTCCCACAGACCATCCCGCGCTTGCTCGCCTGCACCGGGCATCCGCGCTCGGCCGGCGAAAACTCGGCTTCATGAGAGCACACCCGAGCGCGCGCCGTAAGCGTCAGGGCCGTTCGCGCACCTCGCGGACGAGCGGGAGCGCCTCGCCTGTATCGTGGGCGTTACCTGGTAGCGTCGATCGTCCGAACGCTGATCATGACGAGCGCGTCACCGCCGCCCGGGTACCTGCCCCACACGCTGATTTCGTAGCGACCCGGCCGCCCCCCTTGATTCAGCGGCACGGTGATCGTGAAGCGGGAACCGGTCACCGCGACTGGCTTCGGTGTTTCGAAACCGGGCGGGAAGTACATGACGTAGGGCTGTGGAAGCACGTAGCTCTTTTTTGGCAGCAAATCCTTCGGGGAGATCGGCTGTGCGGGCTCGACCCGCGCGATCCCGACTCCACCGAACTTCACCGGTTCGTGCACCTCCCCCGACACCGTCACCGGCTGGCCAACGGTGGCCCGTCCGGGCAGCTCCTCGAACTCGCCGTAGGCGTCCACGAACTCCTGGGCCATGCAGGGCTCGGCGATACCGACGGGTTTGGCCAGGCCAATACCCACGCGGTTGTGCACTGGCTTGAGAATATTTCGACGGTGACCGTCGTCCGGCGGCAGCTCCGCCATGAAGGCATTCTGGATTCGCTCGAGCAAGGCGGCCTCGAACAGCGGATTCCGGTCCACGTTTCGGCGCTGGGCGTCCGCAAAGCAGGCGGTGTTTTCGTGCACCATGTGCTGCCCGCCCGCAGCGGTGTAGCGCTCCTCCAGAAGCGACCCGTCGGTACCCCAGTGAGCCGTAAACCCGTGACGCGTCATGTCTTCGACGTGTCGCTGGCCCGCTCGCTCCGCGACGCGGTCGCGTTCGACCGGCGAAAGGGCGTGCTCTGCGCGATCGCGATTCACCAGGGACAGCACGTATTCGCGCGCGTCTTCCAGGGTCAATGGCCCGGCGGTAGGCTTCGGCAGCGGCGCGTCCCAAGGTTTCGGCCTGCAGCCCGCGCCGAGGAGCAGCAAACCGCCCACGAGCGCGATTCCGATCGGGGAAAGAAGCGCGGGCGTATTCACAGCGCGCTTTATGCCATACCGCCCGTAACCGAAACGCGACTTGGTCAACGTGCGGCGATTTAGTACATTGCGTCCCCCATGATCGACCTGCCCAATCCAGGCCTGTACAGAACCACCCAAGCCATGCCCGGCCACGAGGAGGCGATCCCCGCCGGCGTCCTCGTGTACCTCGGCCAGCCCCAGAACGGCGGCGTGAAGTTCGTCGTGCGCCCGGGACAGAACCGTCGCAATCGCTGGTTCTGGGGCGAACCCACCACCCCGCTGCGTTCTCCGAGTTGGGCAAAGTCGCTGCGCGCTTTGCCCGCAGAAGGCTTTTACACGTTGCCGGAAGACCTCACCTTCGAGAACGGCGGCCACTGGCTGAAGAACGCAATCGTGCAGCTCGGCTACAACGAAAACGGCCGCGGCATCCTCTTCGTCGGTGAATGGCGCGAAGAGGACACCGTCAACTGCCTCCGTTTCAGCGATCGGGGCATGATCATCCAGGACAACTTGCTCGAGCGGCTGACGTGGGCACCCATCCTGCCCGTGGCTCCCGGCGAAGAGGAAAGCCCCGTACAAAACGCCTGAAGGCCGAGACTGCTCTCGACCTTCAGCTCGGGTCGCGCCGCTACCGCGCGCGACCCTCCCCACCCTCAGGTTTTGGGGCCCACTACCCCAAAACGATTCTTACTTTTCAACACGACACCAGTTCGTACCGGCAGCGCCGCGTTACTTCGCGGCCTTCAAGTTCTTCGCGACGAAGTCCCAGTTCACGAGCTTGTCGATGAACACTTCCAGGAACGCGTTACGATTGTTGCGGTGGTCCAGATAGTAAGCGTGCTCCCACACGTCGGTGGTGAGTAGCGGCGCGGCCGTCGTGGTGAGCGGGGTCTCCGCGTTCGGCGTATCGAGGATCTTGGCCTTGCCCCCGTCGAGCACGAGCCAAACGTAGCCGGAGCCAAAGCGGTTCGCGCCACTCTTGATCCACTCCTCACGGAACTTCTGAAAGCCGCCGAGATCGCGGGTCAATAGGTCCGCCACGTCCCCTGCGGGGGGCGTCCCGCCGCCGTTGGGCTTCATGCCGTCCCAGAAAAACGTGTGATTCCACACCTGGGCTGCATTGTTGAAGACGCCTCCGGAGCTCGAACGGATCACCTCGACGAGGCTCTTCTGGGCCTCGGGCTTACCCTCGATGAGGCCCTTGAGCTTCGTCATGTAGCCCTTGTGATGTTTCTCGTAGTGAAACTCGAGGGTCTCCTTGCGCATGACCGGCTCGAGCGCGTCTTTGGAGTAGGGAAGCGGCGCTACTTCGAATTCCATCGTCTTTTCCTTTCATGCGTGAGTGGCCGAGCCCCTAAAAAAGGAGGTTCGTGCCCCGCTCCTCCGCTGTCAACCGAACACGGCTGGCGCGGAAGGCTTGCGCTGCTTCAGAGACGCAGCGTCTCACGGACGGCGGAGTATATAGTCCGACCCCGGTGTGGTGAATCAGAGATTGCTCCTGCAGGCCTTATCTGGGCGAGCGCTGCTCGCGCTGCGCAGCATTGCCGAGGCTATTTTCTTCGGCCCTGGCGGGCCGCCACCTGCCGAGCGCCTGCAGTGGCTCATGGAAGAAGCCGATGATTTCCTCGCTCGCGCCGGCGGCCGCACGCGATTTTTGATTCGGCTGAGTACGTGGATCGTCAATCTGTGCGCGCCTTGGGCGATTTTTCGCTTCCGCCCGCTGCGTCGCTTGCCGCTCGAACAACGAATCGCCGCGTTGACGCGCCTCGAACAGAGCCCGCTCGGCGCGCCCCTCTTGGCAATCAAGGCGCTCTTGTCTCTCCTCTACTACGAGCACCCCGACGCCGCGCGCGAGGTCGGCTTCGACGGCGAATGTCTGACTCAAGTGCGAATGAGCCGCTGATGCGCGGGATGATCGTTTCCGGCGCCGATCGACGCGGCACAGAGCGCGAAGCCTGTGACGTCGTGGTGATTGGCTCGGGCGCTGCGGGAGCCGTCGTCGCCGCTGAGTTGGCCGAGGCCGGCCAGGACGTGGTGATCCTGGAAGAGGGCCCGCACGTCGCGCCGGAGCGCTATGCGAGGATGCGTCCGAGCCAGACCATGCGTCACATGTGGCGCGACGCGGGGCTGACTTTCGCGGTGGGCTTGGGAGACACGCCCATGATCAACGTGATGATGGGCCGCTGCTACGGCGGTTCGAGCGTACTTACGGGCGGCGTCTGCTTTCGGATCCCGGGGTCGGTCTTGCGCGATTGGCGCGAACGGCTAGGCCTCGGCGAGCTCACGGACGCCCAGATGGAGCCGTGTTTCGAAGCGGTGGAGCGCGCGCTGAACGTCCAGGTCGTGCCGGCCGAGATGCGCTCCAAATCGACGCTCCTGTTCCTCGATGGCGCCCAGAAGCTCGGCATCGAAACGAAACCGCTCCGGCGAAACACTCGCGATTGCGACGGCTGTGGACGCTGCAACTTCGGCTGTCCCCACGGCAAAAAGCTGAGCGTGGACGTCACCTACTTGCCGCGCGCGCTCGCCGCCGGTGCGCGCGTGTACACCGACTGTAAAGTGGAACGCATCACGACCAAGCACGGTCGCGCCAGCGGTGTCCGTGCGCACTTCGCCGGCGCTGAAGGCGGGCGGCCCTTCGCTGCACTCGAGATCCAGGCGCGGCGCGTGGTGCTCGCGGCCGGCGCGTACGCCTCGCCCCTGCTGCTCATGAAGAGCGGTCTCGAGTCCTCACAGGTCGGCCGCAACCTGACGCTGCATCCCGCCTTCCGCGTCATGGCCCGCTTCGACGAACCGGTGCGGGGCTGGCAGGGCGCGCTGCAAAGCGCCTATTCGGACGCGCTCGAGCGCGATCGCATCACGCTCGTGGGCATGTTCGTGCCTCCCGGCGTGCTCGCCGCGACACTACCCGGCGTCGGCCCGGAGCACGCTCGGCGCGCGGCCAGCATCCCGCACCTCTCCGTGTTTGGCGGCATGCTCCACGACTCGGCGGGCGGCCGGGTGCACCAGCGCTTTGGCCAGCCTTACATGACGTATCGTCTAGGAGCCGCCGACGCCGCTGCCATCCCGCAGTTGATGCGCACCATGGCCGAGATCTATTTCGCCGCCGGCGCCAGGGAAGTCTTCTTACCGGTGCTCGGTCTCGGTGGCCTCGGACCCGACTCGCTTCGCAGCGTCGACCTCGAGCACATTCCCAAGCGCCAGCTCGAATGCAGCTCGCAGCATCCACTGGGTACCTGCCGCATGGGCACGAGCCCGGAGAGCTCCGTGGTCGATCCCGACGGCCAGGTCTGGGAGCTGCCGGAGCTGTACATCGCGGACGGCAGCATCGTGCCCTCGAGCCTCGGCGTAAATCCTCAACTTTCCATCATGAGCCTGGCTACACGCGTCGCATGGAAGCTCCGCGAACGACCGTTCGTGAGCTAAAATATCACGGGTCCCTGAAAGTGATGCGGAGACGAACTTTGCTCGGGTTGTCCGGAGCGGCGGCGCTGGCGATGGCAGCGCCGCTCCCGATGCTCTTCACGCGACGCTCGGGGAAAGGGCCGCTGGTCCCAGATCCGCGCGGGCTGCTCGATCTGCGTGCCGGATTCAGCTACCGCATCCTCGATCGCGCCGGAGACGCGATGAGCGACGGTTACCGCGTGCCGTGGCGGCCCGACGGTATGGGCTGCTTCACTGGCGCGGACGGCAGCTGGATCCTGATGCGCAATCACGAGCTCACGCGCAGCAAACAGCACGGTCCACGCGGCGCACTGCCGCACGCTTACGATCCCGAAACGTACGGCTCCGTGACCCGCCTCGTGCTGGATTCCAAAAGAGTCGCCGTCAAGACGAGCAACCTCGTCCTCACTGGCACGCTGCGAAATTGTGCTGGAGGCGTGAGCCCGTGGGGTTGGCTGACGTGCGAGGAGAGCGTCGACCGCCGCCACGGTTATGTCTTCGTGTGTCGCACCCAGGCGGCGCGCCTCGAGCCCCCTCACCGTCTCGCGGTGTTCGGCCGCTTCAATCACGAGGCGGCGTGCGTCGATCCCAAGACGCTGGCCACGTACATGACCGAAGACCGCCTCGATGGATGTTTCTACCGGTTCTTGCCGAAGGATCGCACGAAGCCTTTCGAGGGCCGACTCCAAGCGCTGCGCGTGCGCACCGAACACAACTATGACCTTTCGCGCTTGCGCCCCGGAGCGAGCGCGCGCGTCGACTGGGTGGACGTTCCGGACGCGGACTCCGAGGACGACAGCGTCCGCCTCCAGGCACAGGAACGCGGGGCGGCGATCATGCGGCGTGGTGAAGGGCTCTGGTTTCACGGCGGCGCCGTCTACATCTGCGCCACGGTGGGCGGCTCGAAGCAACGCGGACAGATCCTGCGGCTCACTCCCGAGCCAGAAAACCGCATCGAAACGATCGCCGAAGGGCACGACGACGGTGTCGACATGCCCGACAACATCACGGTCGCGCCGTGGGGCGACGTGTACATGGCCGAAGACGGCTCCGGCGATCAGTTCATTCGCGCGCTATCCCGCACAGGCCTGCTGTACGACGTCGCGCGCAACGCGCGCAGCAGCGGTGAGTTCGCGGGCGTTTGCTTCTCGCCGGACGGCAATGTCCTGTTCGTCAATCTTCAGCTCGAGGGCCTGACCGTCGCCATCACCGGCCCCTTCCGTGCACTTTCGCCGACGACTTGAGGCTGCGAAGGCGGCTGCGCGTGTGGTTGCCTGTGGCATTGGAACGGCGAGGCGCGGAGCGCTCGGAGGCTTTTGCTTGTCAGCTCCCGACTAGTCGCGCTTTCATTGCACCATGGGGATGGCTTATTCGCTGAAACGTGTCTGGCGCGCGGCTCGGTTTACGAGCGCCGGCGTCTTGGTTGGATTGGCAGTGAGCAGCGCGACGGAGATCGCATCCGCACAAGCGGATGACGACTCCGACAGCTGGGAAGACTCACGCGACGAGTCGCAGGAGCGCCCAGCGCCGACGCGACCGGCGCCAGCCCCAGCTCGAACGGCGCCGCCCGGCCAACCGCCGCCGCAGGGTTACCCCGGCTACCCACCGGCAGGCTATCCACCGCCCGGCTATCCACCGCCCGGCTATCCGCCGCCGGGGTACCCGCCCGGTTACTATCCCTACTATTATCCGCCGCCGAACGCGCAGCCACCGCCCCGTGAGCGACGCTACGTGGAAGGGCAGCGCATTCCACAAGGCTACACGGTCGAGGAACGCGTGCGACGCGGTCCGATCATCGCCGGGTCGATCGTGTTCGGCGTGCCGTACATGCTCGGCTTGCTCGCGGCGTCCGCCGACGATTTTCCGAACCAGAGCGGTTGGCTCGCCGTGCCCGTCGTCGGCCCCTGGGTGACGCTGGTCTCGCGTGAAGAAACTTGCACCGGCTACGACAGCTACGACGACAGCTACGACAGCTACGACTGCACCGACGGGGTGCAAACGCTGCTCGTGCTCGACGCGCTGATGCAGACGACCGGCGCGGCGCTGTTCATCTGGGGCGTCTCTTCCACGAAAAAGGTGCTCGTCCGCGATGACGCGGCCTTCACGCTGACTCCCGCCCGAGTCGGATCCGGCTATGGCTTCGTGACGCGCGCGCAGTTCTGAGCGACGCCTTCCGTCGCAGCGAGGCAATTCACTACGCGCCGCCGCGCGCGAGCGCTGGCAATTTTGCGCGCGACATCGACTAAGTTCGGTCGCGCCCATTGCCAATGCCGAGCGCGCTCCCACCTTTGCGATAGACGGTGCTCTGTGCACCCCCATGCGGCCCTGTGCCGTGGTTCGCGAGGGTCCGGATGAAGCCTGATCAAAAGCTCCTCTGTTCCGTGGTCGCCGAGCTGTTCCAATCGGAGCGATCGGCGTCACGCCATCCAGTCGTCGAAGCCGAAAGAGTCGGCGACGCCCCGCCCTCCCGCCCCATGCAGCTCGTCGCGGCGCACGCGACCCGCGCTCTCAGCGAGCTCGAAGTGCTGAGTCAGGACCGCGACCTGGAGGTCGGCACGGCCATGCGCGCGCTCGGCCGAAGTCTCTCCGCGATTCGCAACCGCTTCGCCGATCTGACCCTGCGTCGCGAGCAATCGTATAGGTTCACCATGCTCGGCATTCGGCACGGCATCGACACCGTGCGCCTGCTTCGTGACATTGCGCTCGAGCGTGACGACACGGAGCTCGTGCGCTGGACCGAACAATGGCTCGAGGAGCGCGTGCAACTGATCGCGCAAGCCGAGGCGCAGCTGAGCTGGTTCGCGCGTTTTCCCGAGGAGGCGATCGCGCCCATCCGTCAGAGCGTTCTCGCACGCGGCGGTCGCGCGCTCGGCAGCGTGTTCGGCAAAGTGGACGCGGCCATGAGTCGCACGTCGCCGAAGCGCGCCTAAGGCGCTAATCATGGACGGTACGAAAGCGCGCGCGCACCAGCCTCGCGTGGACGACGGCGCGGCGCCCGCGTGTCCGATCGTGCGTAGCTTGGTCGGACAGACGGCGCTGGTCACTGGCGCGAGCTCGGGGATTGGCCGAGCCGTCGCCATCGCGCTAGGACACGCCGGCGCTCAGGTGGTGGTGAACTATCGATCCGAGCCGGAAGAAGCGCGCGACGTCGTCACGGAGATCGAGCGCTGCGGCTCGCGCGCCGTGGCCGTGCACGCCGACTTGAGCGACGAAGCGGAGGTGATCCGCCTGTTCGCGCAGGCGCGCGAGTGTTTTCAGAACCTCGACATTCTCGTCAACAACGCGGGGCTGCAACGCGACGCACCCTTTCACGAAATGACGGTCGAACAGTGGGACCAGGTCATGAACGTGAACCTGAGAGGGCAATTCCTGTGTGCGCGCGAGGCGGTGCGCCTGTTCCTGCGTCAGGGTGTGCGCCCGGACGTATCCGCTTCCGCAGGCAAGATCCTCTGCATCAGCTCGGTGCACGACGTCATTCCGTGGGCGGGCCACGTCAACTACGCGGCTTCCAAGGGCGGCGTCATGCTCATGATGAAGAGCGTGGCGCAGGAGGTGGCGCAGCATCGCATCCGCGTGAACAGCATTTGCCCGGGCGCGATCCGCACGCCGATCAACGCGGAGGCCTGGAGTACGCCCGCGGCCTACGCCGAGTTGATGCGGCTGATTCCGTACGGCCGCATCGGCGAACCCGTCGAGATCGGACGCGTCGCGGTCTGGCTCGCCTCCGACGATTCGGACTACGTCACGGGCGCCTCCATCTACGTCGACGGCGGGATGACGCTCTACCCGGGTTTCGAAACCGGCGGCTAGACAGACGCTCGCAGGAAAAACAGCTAAGCCGCGCCGCCTTCCGGCCTGCCGTCCCGACAAGCGTGCAAGCGTGAAGGGGCGCTCGGCTGCGATAAGCGCCTGGAATTGAAGAGCCCAGCGAGCTACGGTTCGAAGCGCGACTTGGCTACAGCAGGCGCGACACAGCAGACGCGCAGGCGCTCGAAGGGAGGTCGCATGCTCGAGCACGAAAATACGATCCGCGACCGCTCATTTGCGGAGCTGCTGGTCGACGAGTCGCCCGATGCGCTGCTCGCGTTGTCGTTCGATGGCCGGGTGCTGCTGTGGAGTCGTGGGGCCGAGTCGCTGTTCGGCTACGCTGCCCAGGAGGCAATGGGCCACCGCGTTCACGACCTCGTCGTCCCCGAGCACTTGCAGGAGGACGCCGAGCGCGCGCTATCACGAGCCGTCACGCTCGGCAGCGTGCGCTGCGCAGGCGTCAGGCGACACAAGGACGGGTCCCTCATCCACATGGACATCTCGATGCGGCGTATCGACCGCGCGGGCACGAATCCGTTCATCGCCGTCCACAAAAGAGACGTCACGCAGCTTCGGCGGCTACTGCAGCAACGAGCCACCGACGAAAACTTCCGCGGTCTACTCGAAGCAGCGCCGGACGCCATGGTCATCGCTGACAAGGAGGGCCGCATCCAGCTGGTCAACGGCCAGGTCGAGCGCTTGTTCGGCTACGCTCGGGACGAGCTGATCGGGCAGCCCGTGGAGATGCTCGTTCCACCCCGCTATCGAGCTCAGCACCCTCAGCATCGCGCCAGCTACTTCGGCGATCCACGCGCCCGCCCGATGGGCGGCGGCCTCGATTTGCAGGCGATTCGCAAGGACGGCAGCGAATTTCCCGCCGAGATCAGCCTCGCGCCCATGCGCACCGACTCCGGCGTGCTCGTCACTGCCGCGATCCGCGACGTCACCGAACGCAAGCGCGCGGAGAACAAGTTCCGCGACCTGCTCGAGGCCGCGCCGGACGCCATGGTCATCGTCAACAAGGACGGCCTGATCGCCCTCGTCAACGCGCAAACGGAGAGGCTGTTCGGTTACACTCGTGACGAGTTGATCGGGCAATGGGTCGAGCTGCTCATCCCGGAGCGTTTTCGAAGACAGCACCCGAAGCATCGCGACACGTACTTCTCGGAACCTCGCGTGCGAGCCATGGGCTCGGGACTCGAGCTGTTCGGAACGCGCAAAGACGGGAGCGAGTTCCCCATCGAGATCAGCTTGAGCCCACTCCACACGGAGGATGGAGTGCTCGTCTCGGCCGCCATTCGCGACATCACCGACCGCAAGCGGCTAGAGGACCGCATGCTGGAGGCAAGCCGGCTGAAGAGTGAATTCCTGGCCAACATGTCGCATGAGCTGCGCACTCCGCTCAATGCCATCATCGGCTTCGCCGAGCTGATGCACAAAGGGCGTGTGGGGCCGGTTTCAGCGGAACATCACGAGTATCTCGGAGATATCCTGACGAGCTCCAAGCATCTGCTCCAGCTCATCAACGATGTCCTCGACCTGGCCAAGGTCGAGTCCGGGAAAATGGACTTTCGCCCGGAGCCCACCGATCTCGGCAAGCTCGTGGGCGAAGTGCGGGACATCCTGCGCGGTCTCGCCGCCAACAAACGCCTCACCCTCGAGACGCAGATTTCGGCGGAGCTCGGGGCCGTGGTCATCGACCCGGCGCGCGCCAAGCAGGTGCTCTACAACTATCTTTCGAACGCCATCAAATTCACGCCGGAAGGCGGCACCGTGCGCGTGCGCGTGTCCCCGCAGGGCCCGGATCTATTTCGACTGGACGTGGAGGACACCGGCATCGGCATCTCTCCAGAGAACCTCGGCAAGTTGTTCGTCGAGTTTCAGCAACTGGACGCCACGACGGCCAAAAAATACCAGGGCACTGGCCTCGGCCTGGCGCTGACGAGGCGCGTCATCGAAGCGCAGGGTGGGCGTGTGGAGGTGCACAGCACGGTCGGCAAGGGCAGCGTTTTTTCAGCCATCCTGCCGCGCGCCATGAACGCGGCATCCAAAAATGCCGACGCGGAGTCCGGGCTCCTCGACGAACTGCGCCCGTTCTTGCTGTCGCGCTCAACCGAGCCCCAGAGAAATCATGGCAGGTGAGCCGATCCTGATCGTGGACGACAATCCGCAGAATCTGAAACTGGCGCGCGTGCTGCTCGCCAGCGAGGGCTACGAGGTGCGCACGGCGGTGGACGCGGAGGACGCGCTGCGGGTGCTGGCGTCGTTCAGTCCGGAGCTGATCCTCATGGATCTGCAGCTGCCGGGCATGGACGGTCTCGCGCTCACGCGCCGGTTGAAAGAGGACCCAGCGCGGCGGCACATCGTCATCGTGGCCCTCACCGCATACGCCATGAAGGGCGATGAGGCGAAGGCGATCGCGGCAGGCTGCGACGGCTACGTCACGAAACCAATCGACACCGACGCTTTCCCACAGCTCGTGCGCGACTACCTGCTGGGGTCACGGCAAGTCGCACGGCGATGATCTCGGAACGCACCGTTCTCGTCGTCGAGGACAACCCGCTCACGCTCAAGATGCTGCGCATCACGCTGGAGAGCGAGGGCTATTCCGTAATCGAGGCGGGCGACGGACGTACGGCCTTGGCCGCGGCCGAGCAGGGAATGCCGGCGCTCATCCTGCAGGATTTGATCCTTCCGGACATGAACGGGTTCGAGCTGGTCCGGCGGCTACGCGCGTTGCCGGGGGGCAGCGAAGTACCCATCCTCGCGCTGTCTGGCTTTCTGGGCCGCATCGAGGAGGCCCAGACCGCCCAGGCCGGCTTCACCGCGCTCCTGGTCAAGCCGGTCGAGCCGAGCCGGCTGCTCGACACGGTCAAACCGTACTTTCCGCAGCGAGCGTCGAGCACTCCGCTCGTCGCCGGTGAACGCTGCGTGCTCGTCGTCGATGACGATCTGGTGCAGCTCAAGCTGGCGCGGCTGCACCTCGAACAGCTGGGCTTCGAGGTCGCGGCCGCCGGCAGCACGGCCGAGGCCTTGCGTTCGGCGCGGGCTCAGCCACCCGACATCGTGCTGGCAGACGTCCTGATGCCCGACCTCGACGGATTTCAGCTCTGCTTCGAGCTGCGCCGAGACCCGGAGCTCGCGCGCGTGCCGGTAGTGCTGACATCCGCCTGGTACCAAACCGAGCAGGACAAGGACCTCGCGCACCGCGTGGGAGCCAATGCGCTCGTGCTGCGCACGCCAGACTTCGCCGGCATCCACACCACCCTGCTCACGGCACTGAAGCGCGGCGCGCCCGAGCTCGGTGAGCCGCCGAGCGTGGAGGTCCAGCTCACCCACTCGAAGGCCGTCATCCGCCAGCTGGAGCGACAGCTGACGATCAGCAACGACCTGGCGCGCCGCTGCACCTTGCAGGCGGCGCAGATCTCCCTGCTCAGCGGCGTCGCCGACGCACTCACGCAGCGCATGGACACGCACGCAGCGCTGCGCGACGTGCTCGCCGCGACGCTCGACGCGGCGGGCATCTCGAAGGGCGCCATTTTCCTGCGCGACCCCGCCTCGAGCCTGACGCTGCGCCACGCCATCGGCTTCTCGCCCTCGCAGCGCGCAGCTCTCCCCACGTTTTTCGGGCATTCTGCCTGGCTCGAGCAGGTCGTCGAGCAGCAAGCGACGACCTCGGTGCCTTCGACCGCTCTGCCCGAAGACGTGTCGAAGACGATCTTGTCGCGCGCCGACGTCGCCTCCGCGCAGATCGTCCCGCTGGTCACGGAAGGACGCGGAGTCGGCGCCATCCTGCTGGGCGCGAAACGCACCGACGTCACCAACGACGACTCGATCGCGTTCGCGCGCGCCATGGGCAACCAGCTCGCGCAATCGCTGGAGCTGGCGAGCTCTTTCTCCCGTCTCGCAGCCAGCGAGGAGCGCTATCGCGCCGTCACGGAGAGCGCCAACGACGCGATCGCCATCCTTACCGACGACGGCATCATCTGCGAGGTGAACCGCAGCCTGGAACGGACCACCGGTGTGCCGCGCGATCAGTTGATCGGCCGCCACATCCGTGAGCTTGCGGCACCCGGTCACGAGCACGAGCTCCTCAGCGCCTACCAGGAGTCGCTCGCAGGCAGCGGGCGAACGCTGCCGCGCCTGCTACAGCGCGCGGACGGCACGCAGTTCTTGATGGAGTTTTCCAACAAGGCGCTGACCGTGGCCGGCGAGAAGCTCGTGTTTTCGATCGGCCGAGACGTGACCGAGCAGGTCCAAGCGCACGCGCAATTGATGGTCTCCGATCGCATGGTCTCGATGGGGACACTGGCCGCCGGCGTCGCCCACGAAATCAACAACCCGCTCGCGGCCGTCACGACCAACCTCGACTTCGCGTATCTCGAGGTCGATACGCTGGGGGAGCGGTTCGGCGCGCCGCACTTTGCCGAGCTCCAGGAGGCGCTGCAGGACGCACGCGAGGCCGCCAATCGCGTACGCGTGATCGTCCGCGACTTGAAGATCTTTTCGCGCGGCGAGGAGGACCAACAGAGCGCGATCGACGTGCGGCGCGTGCTCGAATCCTCCGTGCGCATGGCCTGGAACGAGATCCGCCACCGCGCCGAGCTCGTGCGCGACTACCACGAGACCTCTGCCGTGATCGCCAGCGAATCCCGGCTCGGACAAGTGTTTTTGAACTTGCTCGTCAACGCCGCGCAAGCCATCCCCGAAGGCCGCGCCAACGCCAATCGCATCCGCGTCGCGACGCACGACGACGCCGCTGGCCAGGTGATCGTCGAAATCGAGGACACCGGCGGCGGCATCCCGCCCGAAACGATGCAGCGGCTGTTCACCCCGTTCTTCTCGACGAAGCCCATCGGCGTCGGCACGGGCCTCGGCCTGTCGATCTGCCAGCGCATCGTGAGCGAGCTCGGCGGCCAGATCCGGGTCCAGAGTCACGTCGGCCAGGGCACGACCGTGCACGTCTGTTTACCCGCGGCTCCCGACACTGTCGTCGCGCAGACCGGGGCCCGGCCCGCCTTCGTTCCGCCTCCGCGGCGCGGTCGGATCCTGGTCATCGACGACGAGTTCGCGATCGGCATCGCCGTGCGCCGCGCCCTCGCGGCCGAGCACGAGGTCGTGACCCTGACCAGCGCCACACAGGCGCTCGAGCGTATCCTCGCGGGCGACACCTTCGACGTCATCCTGTGCGACGTGATGATGCCGGTGATGACCGGCGCCGAGTTCCACGCTGCGCTCTCCGCCCGCGCGCCCGACCACGCCGAACGCATCGTCTTTCTGACGGGCGGGGCCTTCACGGCCAAGGCGCGTGCGTTCCTGGACCAGGTGAAAAACCCCAAGCTGGACAAGCCCTTCGAGGTGCAGACCTTGAAAGACGTGGTCAACACGCGCTTGCGTTAGCGCCAAGTGACCGGCACCGCTCGGGGGCTGGACAGAACGCCAGAGGGCAAGTAGAGAAGACGCCTCCACTAAGCCGAAGTGGCGGAATGGCAGACGCGGCGGATTCAAAATCCGCTGTCCGCAAGGGCGTGTCGGTTCAAGTCCGACCTTCGGCACTGCGACGACACACGGCCGAGTGCCACCGATTGACGCCGGCGCGCTGCGGCCGTGACCTCGGCGCCATGAACCGGGACGGCGGCGGACGGAAGCGGAGTCAGGGACCGACTCCGCTCGGCAATCTGCTGCAGACGGCGCGCACGAGCAGCGCCCGTGCCGCGCGCGTCGTCATCGAACGCGAGCTGTGGATGCACGTGGTCGGCTACCGCATCGCGGAGCGCGCGCAACCGGTGCAGGCGCAAGCCGGCGTGCTCACGATTCAAGTTGCGTCGGCGGTGTGGGCGCAGGAGCTATCGCTGCTCTCGAGCGACATCCTGCAGCGCTTGAAGAAGGCTGGCCTCGACTTCAAGAGCCTGCGCTTTCGCGTCGTGCAGGCCGCGCGCAAACCGGTTCAGGCGCGCGTCGTGCAGCGCGCGCCGAGCGCGCCGTTGCCTGCGGAACTGAACGCGCGGCTCGCGGACCTCGAAGACGACGCGCTCCGCGCGACCATTGCCGAAGCGGCGGGCCTGTCGCTCGGGCTGCGTCGCAAGGACGCGACGAAGAGCCCGAACGCGCGCTCGAAGCTCACTTCAAAGCCGCCAGACGCTCCAGCCCCTCGATCCGTTGCACCACGAACCGTTCATTCGGACCGAAGGTCCGCTGCCCCGCGCGGAGCACGGCCACGTACTCGCGAAGAGCCTGAAGATTAACGCCGGTCACCGTCCGGAGCACCGTGTACAGCTGATCCACGGCAGCCGCCGGTAGTGGGCGGCGCAAAAGCCGGTAGAGCTCGACGGTGTAGTCGACCCAGCGGCTCTTGCCGGTGGCGTCGGCGAGCTTCACCGCGTAGTGCGCCGCGCGCTCGGCGGTCTGCAGCGGAAGCGAGTTGCTGCGCGCCGCCTCGAGGACGCTGGCCAGGCATCCCGAGAGCATGCGTTCCGCCTCTGCGCCGCGGCCGAACGCGAGCACTTTATCGGCGACGCTGCCGAGCAGCTCGAGCGCATCGCCCTGGTGCGTGGACTCCGCGTCCTCCATGCTCTGGAGCTCGTCCTCTGCCCCTTCGATCTCCGCCGGATCGATGCCGTGCAACGTTTCGGCGGCAAAGCGCCGGTCGCGCGTCGGCTCCAGGGCGTTGTGCAGCGAGCCCGCTCGCAGACACATCTCCTGCTTGCCGATCACGATCCGGTCACCGGCAGAAAGGCTGCACGGTTGGGTGATACGCTTCTCGTTGACGAATACGCCGTTGGCGCTGCCCAGATCGCGGATCACCGCGGTGCTGCGCGTGACGGACACCTCCGCATGGCGGCGGGACACCAGCGCGTCGTCGAGCACGAGCTGGCACATGGCACTACGGCCGATGGTCAGAACGCCGGGCCGGAGCTCGAGCTGATGCCCGGCGTACTCGAGCCAAAATCGCCTGAGGATCACCGGCATCGAACCGGAGGCTTCTTCGCTCACGGTGATACTCGCTCGTTCCTTTGGGGCGCTCATCCGATTTCACGAGCCAACGTCTAGAATAGCCGGCCTTTTTCCGGCAGTCGAATCCGGAGTGCGGGACGGCCGCGCCGAGGCCCGGGAGCGCCAGCCTAAAGGACCGTTATTTCAAGCCTGTCAGCCGCCCCAGCCCTTCCAAACGCCGGACCAGGAAGCGTTCCGCCGGTCCCAGCTCGCCGACGCTCTGCTGGAGCTGCTCGAGGTAGGCGTGGAACGTCGCGGCGCTCGTCAGCCGCACCTTGCGCATCACGACGTGCAGCTCGTCCACGACGTCCGCCGGGCACGGCCGCCCCACCACCCGGAAGAGCTCGAACACGAACTCGAGCCAGCGCTCCTTCCCCGTAGTGCTCGCGAGCTTGATGGCGTAGAGCGCTGCGCTTTGCGCCGCTTCCACACCGGTCTCCCTGCCGGAGCGCGCGCCTTCGAGGACCTGTTGCAGGTGTGGGCTGATCAGCCGCTCGGCCTCGTCGAAGCGCCCGAGCGCGATCGCCTTGTCGGTCAGTCCCCTGAGCACCCCGAGCGACTCGAGGCGCTGCGTCGGGTGCTGCACCTGTGTGTCCATGCGCTGATCGCGATCGCGGATCAGGATCAGCTCTTGACCGCCGATGCCGATGCGATCGCCGTGCGCGAGCGTGCGAATGCGCTCGATGCGCTGACCGTTGACCCGTACGCCGTTGCGGCTATCGAGATCCTCGAGCACGACCGTACCCCCTTGCAAGCTGACCACCGCGTGCGCTCGCGAGACCAGCGGATCGTTCAGCGCCAGCTGGCAGTCGTTACCCCGCCCTATCAGAAACCGACCCGTCACTTCGAAATCTTTGTTCTCGTAGCGCAGCCGGAATCTCATTCCGTCGCCCCGCTCGACCCGAGTGCCTCCAGGCGCTCGAAGTCGGACACCTCCTCGGCGCTCGGCCCGGAACGGTCACGCACTCTTGCGATCACCCTGGCGGCTGCGGGCGCGAGCGCCGCGCGCTGCTCGGCTTCGAGCTCGAACAGTGGAGCCAGCACCTTCGCGCTCGGTACCCACCCGAGGCGTTCGTGGACCTGCAGCGTCCACTCCGCCCATTCGATCTCGCGCCGGGTCGCGGCCAGGCTCATGGCCGCTTGAGCCATATGGTCCATCAGCTCGCGCTCGAGCGAACGCGAAAGGCCGAGCGACTCTTCGACGTTGGCGCGCGCGCGCGCCAGCACGCGTTCCACGTCGTCCCAGCGCCCGAGCGACTGCGCTTTGGTCAATACTTCGACGAGCAGCTGCAGGGTCCAGTTGCGCTGCGACTCGCCGACGCCGCTCAACGTGTCGTCGTCGACGCGCGCCGTCGACCCGCAGCTCGGACACTCGATGAGCTCGGCTGGGTACGGCAAGCTGCAGTCCGAGCAATGCGTCATGAAACCGGTCTGACGCGTGCCCGGCCCCGTGCCGCGCTGGGCCGGCGCGCTCACGCGGCAGAACACGAGCTCCTGGGTGCCGATTCGAATGCGGTCGCCGTCGTTCAGCTCTTGCTTCCCCTGAACCGGTCGACCCCCGATCTGTAGGCCGTTGCGCGACCCCATGTCCTCGATCGTGGCGTGCTCCCCGGCGATGGACAGGCGGGCGTGTTGCCGCGAAACCAGCGGGTCCTCGATGCTGACGTGACAGGCGGAGCTGCGGCCGATCAGGGTATCTCCCTGGGCCAGGTCGATCTCTTGCAGCAGAAAGCGAAGCCGATAACGAGTCTGGGTAGGATCCGCCGCGGCCAAGCCTTCAGGCTAGCGGCGCCGCCGCGGGCCGTCAAAGCGCGCGCGAAATGCCGGCACGCCGCCTGGTATCTGACCGATTCGGACGGCTATTTTCCCAGTTATTGCGGGATTTAGCCCGAGCTCGAGAGCACCCGGAGCACGCGAACGATGAAGCGGCCGTGGAAGGCGAGCCCGTAGATCTTCAAATCGCGCCGCCGCAGCGCCCGGAGCACGCCGAGCACGGCACTCGTGCCTTCGCCGTCGGACAAACGCGGCAATGGCAGGCGAAACGGCCCCTGAAAGCGCATGTGCGTCAAACTCTCGATGTCGGCGCTGGTGCCGGAGATCGTGATGTCCGGCACACCGACCACGCCTTCGTGAAAGGTCAAGCGACCAAAGTCGAAGCGCAGGGTCACCGCGCTCGCGGCGTCGTCCGCGACGATCGCCACCGAGCCGCGCAGCCGCTGAAACTCGCGGCGTTGCCAGTCGCGCGTCAGGTTGCTCCTCACCACGTCGGCGAGCCGGCGCGCCAAGGCGTTACCTTCCGTACCGGGAGAGAGATCTACGACAGGGTCCATCGAGCCGTACCGCCTGCCCAGCTACTGCTCGTTCGCCCGATGCCGCTACGAGCGAGGCGTCGGGCGAACGTAGCAGCGCCAGAGGTCAGGAGACGATCACGTTGCACACCCGGCTGACGTAGCCGACCTTCTGAATCTGGTCGAGCGTAGGGGCCGGCAGCGGCGTATCGAGCGCCCAGAGCGACGCCGCTTCTCCGGCCTTCTTGTCGCGGCCGAGCTGCAACCGCGAGATGTTCACGTTCGCCTGACCGATCAGCGTGCCGATGCTGCCGAGCACACCCGGCTTGTCGACGTTCTTCGTCACGAGGATCGCACCTTCCAGGTGCGCGTCCATTTCGTAGTTGCCCCAACGCACGAGGCGCGGCTCGCCGTTCGCGGCCAAGGTGCCCGCCACCGACGCCTGATTCCCGTCCTTGCCCGTCACCGTCACGGTGATCAGCGTCGTGAAGGCGCCCTTCTGCGTGGTCTTGCTTTCACGCACCTCGATGCCGCGATCCTTGGCCATCACGGGCGCGTTCACGGGATTCACCTGCTCGGTGAAGAAGCGCTCCAGCACGCCCGACAATGCCGCATTCACGAGCGGCGCCGTCGTCACCTTGGCTACATCTCCGGCACATTCGACGCAGATCTCTCGCGGTTCGAGCGCCTCGACCTGCGCCAGGAACTGGCCCAGCCGGCGCGCGAGCGCGAGGTAGGGGCCGAGCACCGAGGCCATCTCGCGTGGAATCGAGGGGACGTTCACGGCGTTCGAGATCGTTCCACTCAGCAGGTACGCGACCACCTGCTGTGCAATTTCGACGGCCACGCGCAGCTGCGCTTCTTCCGTCGACGCGCCGAGGTGCGGCGTGACGACGACGTTGGGGTGCTTGACGAGGTCCGTGAGACCGGGGGGCTCTTCCACGAATACATCGAGCGCCGCAGCGCCGATCTGGCCGGACTCGAGGCCGCGCAAGAGCGCCGCTTCGTCGTAAATGCCGCCGCGGGCGGCGTTCACGAGCAGCACACCCTTCTTGAGCTTGGTGACGGTGTCGTCGTTGATGAGCCCGCGCGTCTCGGCCGTGAGCGGCGTGTGCACGCTGATCGCGTCCGCGCGCCGCAGCAGCTCGTCGATCGCGACCAGCTCGATACCGAGCTCGGCCGCGCGCTCCTTGGTGACGACCGGGTCGTATCCGATCACGTTCATGGACAGGCCACGCGCACGGTCAGCCACGATGCGGCCGATATTGCCGAGCCCGACCACACCGAGCGTCTTGCCCGACAGCTCACGTCCCTCGAACTTCTTCTTTTCCCACTTGCCCTGCTTCATCGTGGCGTCCGCCGCGGGGATCTTGCGGGCGATCGAGAACAGCAGGCCAATCGCGTGCTCGGCCGTGGTCACGGCGTTGCCGGTCGGCGTGTTCATGACGACGATGCCGCGGCGCGACGCCGCTTTCACATCGACGTTGTCGACGCCGATGCCGGCGCGCCCGATGACGCGCAGCTTGGCGGCGGCTTCGATGACGCGTGCGGTGACCTTGGATCCGCTGCGGATGACCAGGCCTTCATACGCGGGGATCGCCTCGACCAGCTGGTCTTCGGTCAGACCCGGACGGTTGTCGAGCTCGATGCCTTCGGCTTGCTGCAGGACCTGCAGGCCTTCTTTGCTGAGCGAATCGCTAACGAGAACTTTGGCCATCACGTGCCCTTGTGAAAATCGTTCATGTAGTCCACCAGCGCCTGCACCCACTCGAGCTCGGCGGCGTTGTAAATCGAGGCGCGCACACCGCCGACGGAGCGGTGACCTTTGAGACCGATCATCCCCTGCTTCTGTGCGCCAGCGACGAATTCGGCTTCGAGCTCGGCGGTGGGCAGAGTGAACACCACGTTCATGGTGGAGCGGCTGTCTTTATCGACGGGGCAGCGATAGAAATCCGGCCGGCCGTCGATGGCCGCGTACAGGATGTCCGCCTTCTTGCGGTTCTTGGCTTCGATGGCGCCGAGGCCTCCGGCTTGCTTGAACACGTCGAGCACGTTGCGCAGGATGTAGATGCCGAACGTGGACGGCGTGTTGTAGAGCGACGCGTTCTCGGCGTGTGTCCGATACTGAAAGATGACCGGGATGTCTTTGCGGCCGCGCTCCACCAGATCTTTGCGCACGATCACCAGGGTCACGCCGCTCGGTCCGAGGTTCTTCTGCGCACCGGCATAGATGAGCGCGAACTTGGACACGTCGATCGGACGCCACATGATGTCGCTCGACATGTCGGCGATCATCGGCACCTGCCCGACGTTCGGAAACTCGTGCCACTGCGTGCCGAAGATGGTGTTGTTGCTCGTGATGTGAACGTACGCCGCGTTCGCGTCGAGCTCGAGCTCGCTCTGCTTCGGGATGCGGGTGAACTTCTTGTCCTTCTCAGTCGTGCCCGCGACGCGCGCGTTGCCGAGGACCTTGGCCTCCTTGTAAGCCTTCTGCGACCACGCGCCGGTGAGCACGTAGTCCGCGCTCTGCCCCGACTCGAGCAGGTTCATCGGCACTGTCGCGAACTGCTGGCTCGCGCCGCCCTGAAGCAGCAGCACCTCGTAGTCGTCCGGCACCTGGAGCAGCTCGCGCACGAGCGCCAGCGCTTCGTTGTGCACCGCTTCGTACGCTTTGCCGCGATGGCTGTGCTCCATGACACTCATGCCCGTGCCATTGAAATCGAGCAGTTCCTTCTGCGCACGCTCCAGGGCGGCCCAGGGCAGAGCGGCAGGACCCGCGTTGAAATTCTTTGCTCGCGCCATGTTCATCTCCGGGCGGGCACACGGCCCGCGCGAGCGGAGTAGCCCCAGGACTCGGTCGCGTCAAGCTGACCGAATACGAACAGAGCTCAGCTCTCGGGCGCGTGCTCCAGGGCTCGCTCGATGTGTTCGCGGACGATGGCTCCCTCGCGCACGACTTTCACGTGATCGCCATCGACGATCACCACCGTGGACGGCGCCCCCCCGGGTGCGCTACCCGCGAGAACGTACAGATCTCCCGCTTTCACGGCGTCGGCAAACGCCGTCGCGACTTCGACTGAATGAACGGCCGGCGGCATGCCCGGCGGGTTCGCGCTCGTGGCAGTGAGCGCGTGGCCGAAACGAGCCGCTAGCTCGGTGGCCGGTGAAGGCCGGGCGAAGCGTGCGGCGATCTTGCCGTCGAGGAGCAGGCGCGGGTCCGCGTCCGGCCGCGCCGTCACCGCGAGCGTCAGGGGTCCCGGCCAGAACAATCGTGCCAGCCGCTCGGCGGCGGCCGGCCAGGCCTCGATCCAGTCGCCGAAGGCATCACGATTCGGCAGCAAGAGCGGCATGCCCTTCTCGTTACCGCGCGGTTTCAAATCGAGAAGCACGCTCAGGGCCGATCGCGATCGCGCGTCGGCCAGCAGACCGAAGAACGACTCCGTCGCCGCCGCTACGACGCGTCCGTCCAAAAGCGCGCGCAGCGCGGCGGCGACGTCCAGCTCGGCACGATCAACCATCGGCGACCGTACCGAGAGCGCGCGCCGCAATGTCGCGGCGCATCTGGCGCCCGTTGAAGCGGATGACCTCCGCCGCTCGGTACGCGCGCTCGTGCGCTTCCACGAGCGTGCTGCCACGCGCCGTGACTCCGAGCACGCGGCCGCCCGCCGTGAGCATCCGTGCACCATCGATGCGCGTGCCGGCGTGATAGATGCGCACACCCTCGACAGCTTGCGCCTCGAACAGGCCGTCGATCACGTCACCCGTACGCGGCGTGTCCGGGTAGCCGGCTGCGGCGAGCACCACGCACACCGCATGCTCGCCGGAAGGACGCAGCATGCCGGGCTCGAGACGTCCCTCCGCAGCCGCGAGCAGCGTCTCGAACAGATCCCCTTCGATGGTGTTCATCAAGACCTGCGTCTCGGGATCGCCGAAACGCACGTTGAACTCGAGCAAGAGCGGCTCACCGCGCGCGCTGATCATCAAACCCGCGAAGAGCGTCCCCGTGTACGGCGTGCCGTCCTCACGCATGCCCGCAAGCGCGCGCTCGACGATCTCCCGCTGGATGCGCTCGGCGAGCTCGCTCGTGACGAGCGGCGCAGGCGCATACGTGCCCATGCCGCCGGTGTTCGGGCCGCGATCCCCATCCGCGATGCGTTTGTGATCCTGAGCCACAGGCAGCATCACGGCGTTCGTGCCGTCGCAGATGGCGTGCACGCTGACCTCCGCCCCGGCGATGCGCTGCTCGATGACCACGGTGCTGCCCGCCGCGCCGAAGCGCTGCTCCTCGAGCATGCTGCGCGCCGCCTCCACGGCCTCGGCATGACTCTCCGCGACGATCACCCCTTTGCCGGCACACAATCCGTCGGCCTTGACGACGGGCGGCTCCTCGAACTCTGCCACGGCCGCTGCGATGTGCTGGGCGTCCTTGACCACCACGTGCCGCGCGCTGGGGATGGCGTGGCGCGACGCGAACTCCTTCATGAACGCCTTGGAGCCTTCGAGCTGCGCTGCGCGACGCGTCGGACCGTAAACGCGGATGCCCCGCTCACGCAGCTGATCGACGAGACCGTCGCAAAGCGGCGCCTCCGGCCCGACCACGACCAGGTCGACGCGCTCGTGCAGGGCAACGTCGAGCGGGTGGCCGGGCTCGTTCCGCATGGCCTTGCCCTCCCAGGCCGTGCCGACCGCCGCAGTCCCGCCGTTGCCGGGACAGACCACGATGTCGGAAACTGTGGGCGAATCGAGAAGTCGCTGAGCTAGCGCGTGTTCGCGCCCTCCGGATCCGACGATCAGAACTTTGGCTGCCATTCAAGTCTTTCGCTTTCGCACCGTTCGCCCAAATTGGCATACCATGGTCAGCGGAGCGTTGCGTGAGTGAGCCAGTCATCCTGCGCGTCGTGCGCCCGTACGCCAGCGAGGACGAGTTCCTGGCCGGGGACCTCTGGACGATCGACTCCAAAGCCGCCCTGCTGATCGGCGTTGCGCCGCTAGATCCGGGCACGCTGGTGCGGTTCGACGTCGTGTTGTCCACGGGCGAACGGGTGATTCGCGCCGAGGGCAAGGTCTTGAAGTACGTGGACGCCACGCCGGCGCGTCCCGGTGGCCTGCGCGTCCGGTTCACGCGCTTCGGCGGCAGCACCAAAGCATTCATCGATCGCGCGGTGCAGTTGCGGCGCGCCTCCACGCCCGCGCGTCCCGAAGCGACGCCGTCAGCCAGCACACCCGAGCCCGCGCCGAGCCCCCCCGCGGGATCCGCCCCCACGTCGAGCGCTCCCCGAGCCTCCGGCCCGGCGCCGCGCGCCAGCGAGCCTCCCGAGCCCGAGCTCCGATCTGGCGTCACGGCCTCTGCCGAGCCGCTCCCGCAGTCGCTGCCCGCCGCGGCCGGGACTGATTTCGGCGAGCGCAGACAAGTGCTGCGCGATCGCGCCGTCCAGCAGGTCTCACCGCCCGCGAACCGCGACGCGCTGCTCGACCGCCTCCGCTCCCGAGCCCGCCGTTAGTCTGTCCCTCCCCTCACTCGGGCATCGGTTGTTCGGGCGGAGCCGAGCGGCGGGGCCGGGCGTAGGCGCGGCGCGCCAGACCATCGCAGAGCTCGCGGAATGGCACGCCCGCGACGGCAGCGGCTTCCGGAAACAAGCTCGTCGCCGTCATGCCGGGCAGCGTGTTGACCTCGAGCAGGGTCACGGGACGCGCGCCCCCGCCTTCGGCGACCACGAAGTCCACGCGTGACAAATCCCGTGCGCCGACCGCCCGGTGCGCGCCGACCGCTACGGCCTGGATTTCCGCGATGAGAGCGGGGGCAAACGGCGCGGGACACTGATGCGCGCTGCCCCCCGTTCCGTAGCGCGACTTGAAGTCGTACCAGTCGGCGGCACGCGCGGAAATCAACGTCGGCGGGAGCGCGCGAGGCACGCCCGCTTCGTCCTCGAGCACGCCGCACGTCACCTCGAGGCCGGTCACGAACCGCTCCACCAGCACGGCCGCGTCGATGCAGAGCGCGCTCTGTAGCGCAGCCACGAGCACGCCGTCGTCGTCTTCGGCGCGGACGCGCCCCAC
>DATDJP010000306.1:0-4139 GCA_036520475.1 Polyangiaceae bacterium
TGCATCGATTCATACGAATCGATGCACGTCGCGACAATCCCGTGCTCGAGTCGGAAGGAACCATGGCGCCGGAATTTCGAGGCCCTCGCCCCGTCGGGGGCCTCGAAATTCCCATCGCCTTCGATGGACTCGAGCTAGTAGTCACGGCGCTTCGGACAGCGCCTGCACCAGCCGATCCAGATCCGCGCGAGTGTGCGTCTCGGTGACCGAAATCAGGAGTCGATCGGCGTACTCCGGATCCGCGCGGCCCAGGTCGAAGCCGGCGATGATGCCCTGCGCCTCCAGATGAGCGCACACGGCTGCGGCGCTGCCCCCGCGCACCTTCACGGCAAACTCGTTGAAGAAGGCGACCGGCTCGAAGCCAGGTTCGTAGCCGGGAAGCTTGCACACTGCCGCGTGCAGGTAGCGCGCCTTGGCCGCGCACTGCTTGGCGACTTCGACGAAACCAGTCTTTCCGAGCAGGCTCATGCGAATCACCAGCGACAGCGCGAGCAGCCCCTGATTCGTGCAGATGTTGCTGGTCGCGCGTTCGCGCCGGATGTGTTGCTCGCGGGTGCTCAGCGTCAGCACGTAGCCGCGCTCACCGTGCGAATCCACGGTCTCGCCGCAAATGCGCCCCGGCAGCTGCTGCAGGTAGCTCCTGTCCTCGCGGCACGCGAACAGGCCGACACCCGGACCGCCGAACTGCGGGGGACACGCGATCGGTTGTCCCTCCCCGACCACGATGTCCGCGCCGAGCTTGCCCGGTGCTTCCGCGATCGCCAGCGCGTACGGCTCGGCGCACGCCGCGATCAAGAGCGCGCCCCGCTCGTGCGCCAGGCGCGCGATCAGACGCAGGTCGCTGACTCCGCCGAAGAAGCTCGGGTAGCCGACGATCACGGCCGCCACGTCGTCCTTGAGCAGGGCCGACAGGGCCGCCGCGTCCACGACGCCGGCGGACGACACGGGCACCTCCAGGTACGCGTTGTCTTCGCGTCCGGAGAGGTAGGTTCGGGTCGTGTCTCGGTAGTCCGGATGCACGCACCGGCTGGCGACGATGCGCTCGCGCTTGGTGAGCCGCCGCGCCATGAGCGCCGCTTCCGCCACCGCGCTGGCGCCGTCGTACAGGCTCGCGTTCGCCAGAGGCAGCCCGTACACCTCGCTGACGATCGTCTGGAATTCCCAGATCGCCTGGAGCGTGCCCTGAGCGACCTCGGGCTGGTATGGCGTGTACGCCGTGTAGAACTCGCTGCGCAGGAGCAGCTGATCGACGGCCGGCGGGATGTGATGGGCGTACATCCCGGCGCCGAGAAAGCTCAGCATACCCGTTGCCGTATTCTGGCGGCTCAGCTCGCGCAGGTGGCTCATCAGAGCCGCTTCGTCGAGGGCCGCGGGGACGTCGAGCCCGCGCTCGAGCCGCGCCGCTTCTGGAATCGTTTCGAACAGCGCGTCGAGCGAGGGTCGCTCGATCGCTTGCAGCATCTGCTCGATTTCTTCGGGAGTGTGCGGAAGGTATCGCAACATGGTCGTGATTGAGCGACAGCGGTCGCCGAGCCTGCTCAGTGATCGGCGCTGTCGAGGAGCTTGGAGTACGCGGGCGCGTCGAGCAAGCCGTCGTAGGCTTTGGCCTCCGCCGGCTCGACCGCGATCATCCAGCCCTTGGTCCAGCAATCCTCATTGATGAGCTCGGGCGCGTCCACGAGCGCCTCGTTCACGCGCGTGACGCGTCCGCTGACCGGCGCGAACAGATCGCTCAGCGTCTTCACGCTCTCGATCGTGCCGAACGCTTTGCCCGCTTCGATGCTATCGCCCGCTTTCACGTCGAGGTTCACGAGCGTGATGTCGCCGAGCTGATCGACCGCGAACGCGCTGATCCCCACCAGCAGCTCTTTGCCTTCGAGCTTCGTCCACTCGTGGTCCTTCGTGTACCTGCGATCGTCCTTCACGTCTTTCGCTGCGCTCATCCGCGTCTGCTCCCTTTCGCTCCGTTAGCTGGCCTTGGCGCGCTTGTAAAATGGGGTGGGTACGACGCGCGCGGCGACCGCCTTCCCGCGGCAATCGACGGCGATTTCACTGCCGAGCTGCGACAGCGCCGGCGGCACGAACCCGAGCCCGATGCTCTTGCCCAATGTCGGCGACGGCGCACCGGACGTGCACACGCCGATCTTCTCCCCCGTCGTCGACAAGAGCGGATACCCGTGACGCGCCACGCCACGGCCCGTCATTTCGAAACCCACGAGGGTGCGCGACGCCCCCTTCGCCTTGGCCGCGAGCAGCGCTTGCTTGCCGACGAAATCCGACTTGTCGAACTTGACGGTCCAGGCGAGGCCCGCCTCGAGCGGATGCGTGTCTTCGTCGATCTCGTTTCCGTAGAGCGAGAGGCGCGCTTCCAGGCGCAACGTGTCCCGTGCACCCAGGCCCACGGCCGAGATATCGATGCCCTTGCCCGCTTCCAGCAGCGCGCGCCACAAAGCGACGGCGTCGTCGCTCTTGCAGAACAGCTCGACGCCGTCCTCGCCGGTGTAGCCGGTGCGCGCGATCAGCGCCGAAATTCCCGCGACGCTACCGCCCGTGAAGCGAAACGAGCGCAGGCTCGCGGCCACGTTCTGCACGCTGCACCCGGCGCGCTCGAGGGTGTCGAGCGCTTTCGGGCCCTGTAGCGCGATCAGCGCGGTTTCGTCGCTCGCGTCCCGAAAATCGCAGTGATTTTGCGCGGCGCGCTCGAAGTGTGCCGACATTTTCGGGCGATTCGAGGCGTTGCACACGATCATGATGCGCTCGGCCGAATGGCGATAAACGATCAGGTCGTCGAGCACGGTGCCGGCCGAGTTACAACAGCAGGTGTACATGGCCTGACCGTCGGCGATGCGCTCGAGATCGTTGGTCACCTGGTAGTTCACGACGGCCAGCGCGTGCTCACCGCTGAGCTCGAGCTCACCCATGTGCGAGACGTCGAACAGACCCGCGCGCGTGCGCACCGCTTGATGCTCGGCGGCGATGCCCTGGTACTGAACCGGCATTTCCCAGCCGGCAAACGGCACGAGCCGCGCCCCGAGGCGCCGGTGCTCCTCTACCAGCGGAGTGCGAAGCAGGGGCTCCGTCACGCCTCCCGGGGCTGTCTCTTGGTCCGTCACGGTCGCCCCGCTGCGTAGCCGTTTCCACGGCCGAGGACAATCGCCTGCGCGCTCACAGCGGCTCGTTTCCCTCGGAACGACCCGGAGGAAATGGGTTGACCCACTGACTCTGGCCGGCGAGGCGGTAGACCGTGAGACGGGCAAAGTCGATGCCCAGGCTGGCGCTGAAGGTCCGCGCCTCGTTCGTGCCCACCATCGCGCCCAGGCTGAGCGTGATGCCCCACGGCGCCCCGAGCACGAGCGAGCCGGCGCCGCCGCTGGACTCGATCCCCCAGAAGCGCTGGTACCCGCCCAGGTCGAGCGCGCCGCCCCAGGATCCATTGACGAAACCCGGCATGGCCGTGCGCAGGAACAGCGCGAGATCGGCGCCCTCGCCGAAATGCGTGTGGATCCGTCCCAGGCCGCCGAAGATCAGGCTGTCCCCGGGCGGCGTGCCGATGCCGGTCTCCACCTGCAACGACCAGCGCGCCTCTGCGTCTGCCTCCTCTTGCTTCAGCACGGTCGGCCCGGTGCCGACGAATAGCCAGGACGAGACGTCGGCGCGGGCCTCGCCAGAAACGCTTGCGACGAGACATGCACCGGCAACTGCCGGAGCTATCCGCCCCCAGCCGCGAGCCGCTCCACCAGCTTGAGCCAACACCCGGGCGTCGCTACCACGACTTCCACAGTCGGCGGAAGCCTTTCGGGCTGACTAGCGGCGTGTCTCAGAAATAAGAATCGTTTTGGGGTAGCGGGCCCCAAAACCTGAGGGCGGGGCCCTGCTCGATTCACTCGAGCGGGGCGGGAGCTGTGCTCCCGATGGAACAAGGGTAGTGCGCCCGCTGCGCAGCAGCGGCCTGGCGAAGCCAGGAGTCTCAGAAGGCGCTCGCGACTTCTGAGACGGCGCACTAGCACTACTCTGACAGATTTTCATATGGGCACAGGCGGTCGCACGGGCCCTCGACAGTGAGGGCAAGAGATGGGCGCAGCGAGCTTGGCAACCAGCATTCTGCGGATCGCCGGCAACGAGATTCGTGTGTTCGGCTC
>DATDJP010000307.1:0-14308 GCA_036520475.1 Polyangiaceae bacterium
TGCCTCGCGGGCGCTCGTAGCTCGGCCTTCTTCAATGGGCCGCGCAGGCGTGACATCAGCGGGCCGGATTGGGGCCACGACACCCACACAAGTCGGTGGGGAGAGCTTACGAGGCGTGTGTCAGGATGAGAACTGCACCCAGATCACAGACCCATCGTTGCGCGCGAGCCGGAGTAAGTTACATCTGGAATGGCTTGGTCGAAAGCATGCCGCACATCCTGATCATCACTCCTGATCCTCGCCACGCGCGGCGTTGGTCGAGCTCCTGCGCGCGGAGGGCTTTTCGGCGCTGGCGGTGAGCAACGGCACCGAAGCGCTCGCCGTTCAGCGCGAAGTGCGGGCTGACGTCGTGTTGATCGATTTGAACGCACGCGACAGCGCAACTTGGGTTCGTATCCGCGCGCGGTCGAGCGCGCCATTGGTTGCCCGGCGCCCACTTTCCGCTCACAGAGTCTGGCGGAACTTGTGAATTGCTTTCCTGATGTCACGCGCTAGCTGAACGCCGTTCTCGACGATTTCGTCCTTGTGAGATGAAGCGTGTTCTTGCAGCGTCGTGAAACGCTCCTCCAGCTCCTTCCAGGTTGCCTTGGCGTCCAGGCTGGCCAGGTGCACCTTCAAGCGTACTTCATCGCGCAGGCCGACCAATTCGTCTACGTCGCGCGCCAGCTCGTCCCGTAATTTCTTGGTGCTCATCGTGACCTCCTTGCGGTGTGCACATGCACACGCCGTACCCGCGCGCAGCGCTTCGCTATCTCACGAAACCGGTAAGAGTGGCGGAGCTCGAAGCGGCGCTCGAACCCTGCTTTCACCATAGCTTCGGCAAATGCCGCGCGCATGCGCCGACCCGAACGCGGCGGCGTCGCGAGAACCGGCAACGCACACGCCCCGGGGGGCGCTTCACGCCGGACCGCGCAGCTCCGTCAGCTCCAGGCCGGCCTGATGCAGTAGCGGGTTCCAATCGCACCCTGCTGCTGGGATGCAGGGCACGATGCGCGCAGCGTTCTCCGGCAACCAGAACCCGGAACGCTTCTGACTTCTCCCCTGCCGATCACCCAGAAGAACGCTCCACTCCAGACGGCGCTGTCGATCGAAAGTCTCGAGCGCTTCCTGCGTCGCGCGTCCCGTCAATATGCGACTCATGCAGCGCGCGAGCTCGCAGGCCTCGTACAGACCGCCGTTCGCGCTCTGCATGCCGATGGGACTGGTGACGTGAGCGGCATCCCCAGCGAGCCATACGCGGCGCTTCCCGAAAGAATCAGCCAGCATGCGTTCGAAATGAGTGAGCTGCGCCCAGCGCAGTTCCCCGAGCTCGGGCTCGAGCCACGGCAAACGTTGCTGCAGGAGCTCGCGAAGCGCCAGCTCCGTCGGCCCTCGATCGAGCCCCGACGACACCTGAAACGCCAGATGCACCGCATGAGGCAGCACGAAGAACGCGCTGACTGCATCCGGTTCGAACACGATGGCGGCTTCCCGTACAGTGCGGGCCGCGGTCTCGAACTCGCCGATGACGAAGGTCTCGAGTGGCTGCTTCTTGCGCCATTCGATCTCGAGCTCGCTTCGCACCTTCGACGCGTAACCGTCAGCGCCGATCACGAACGACGCGCTCTTCTCGCAAACTTCCGCGTCACGGCACTCCAGCTGCGAGTCGCCGTTACCCCTCGCCACGAGCTCACGGCGAAGCAGGCGCAGGCCAACGTGGGTCCCGCTCTGCGAGATGGACGTGACGGAAAGCCCTCTCTGCGGCTCGACGCCGAGCTCACTCAAGCGGCTCAAGAGTGCAACCTCGAACACACTCGCTTCAACGCTCACGACGAACGGAAATCGACGCGAAAGCGCGCTCAGATCCCAGTATCCGGCGTACCTCTCGCTCTCGTACAGCTCGATGCGTTCGATGCGTTGGCCGTGTGCCAATACAGCGTCCAAAACCCGCATTTCGTCCAGCAGCTCGAGGGTGCGGGCGTGAAGCAAGAATGTGCGCGCGCCCGGGAGCGAGGTGTGGCGCTCGTCCAGCACCTGTACGCGCAGCTGCCGGGTCGCAAGCGCCACGGCGGCGAACAGGCCGACAGGGCCAGCCCCAACCACCAGCACGTCACAGTCCGTTCGCATTGGCTACCCCCATGACTTCCCGTCGACTCTAAAGCAGGTCGCGTGCCAGGTTGACCCTGGCGGATCACTCGCACAACCGCGAAACGGCTGCGTACGCGCGCGCCGAGCGCGCAGCCGATGCGTGCCTCGTCATTCGAGCGCCCACACCTGGCGACCGTCGTCGCGGTGCGAAGCGTAAAATGGCGCCCGCGCCGTCTCCGACGCCGAAACCGCGACCGCAGAGCCGCTCGTTGCACTGCGCAGCCGGGTGCGCCACGAGTGGAGCTACCGACCCGGCGTCTGCCCGCGCGGATGTTTCGCGCTGCGTAATACTTTGGAGCACGGCTCCGGCGCGGGCCGGACTCGCGATGCGGCCATCAGGGCTTCCTATTGAAATCAGCGCTGGGACGCCGGAATGGGTCGCATGGTTCCTGGTGCGGACGAGTACGTCAGGTAAACGAACCCCGCCGCGAGAACCAGGATGAGGAACAGAGTCGATAGCGCGACGACGCGCTTCAGTGAGCGTTGCCGCTGAATGCTCGCGAGCGATATGCGAACCTCCTCGTCAATGTCCTGCTCCGTCGTCGGAGCTGTCTGAATTCCTGCAGAGTACGTCATGGTCTGTACCTCCTTGCATCCCCTGCTTTGCAGGTTTCGGACCACCGCAGGGCAACGCCTTGCCCGGACACCTCCTCCATCGTTCCGGCCTGGTCGACAATTACTCTCAGAAATTCGTCGATCTTGTGGCCCGACAACTTCGTGAGAGCCGACGTTACCGCCGCAGTCGCCCCATCGATGCTCGCGAGTCGGCGGGCCAAAGCTTGCTCCGACTCGTACGCGACTCGGGCCGTCGTACTCACGCTTGTCGAGCCACATGATTGCGAATACGCCCGCTCCGCGCGTGAAAGCTCTCGCCATTCAGAGCATCGTCCGTTCGGACCGGAACGCGCGCGCCGAGTTGGCAAACGAAAGCAGGCGCTGTTCGACGAGCCCGTTGACGCTGCCGTCCGGAAACTTGCCAGCCGAGTCCCGGATGCCGGCGGGTGTGCCGGTGAGAAGCTCGATGGCATCATCGACGTTCTCGACGGCATAAACGTGAAACCGCGATGACTCGACCGCGGCGACGACATCGCGACGCAGCATCAGGTTTTTTACGTTGCTCTTCGGAATCAATACGCCTTGCTCCCCCGTGAGCCCGGTCTCCTTGCAAGTGTCGAAAAAGCCTTCGATCTTCTCGTTGACGGCCCCGATACTCTGAACCACCCCCTGCTGATTGATCGAGCCGGTGATCGCGAACGACTGGCGAATCGGCGCTTCTGAGAGCGCGGACAGGAGGGCGCAAAGCTCGGCGAGGGACGCGCTGTCGCCCTCGACGGCCCCATAGGATTGCTCGAACACCAAGGTCGCCGAGAGCGACAGCGGACAGCGCGTCGCGTAGCGCGATCCGACGAAGCCAGCGAGTATGAGCACGCCCTTCGCATGAAGCGGGCCGCCGAGCTCGACTTCGCGTTCGATGTCGATCACCTCTCCCTTACCGAGACGCGCACGGGCGGTGATGCGCGTGGGGTGTCCGAAGACGTGCTCGCCGAACTGAAAAACCGAGAGTCCGTTCACCTGACCGATACTCACGCCGGAAGTCGACACGAGAATGTCTCCTCGCCGAACCGCCTCCTGCAATCGCTGACGGGCTCTACCGGATCGGTCGAGCTGCGCATCGAGCGCCCTTTGAACGTCTTCAGCCGTGACGACGTCGTGCTTCGCTTCGCCGGCCCAGTAGTCTGCCTCGCGGAGCAAGTCGGCGATCGTACACATCTGAATCGAGAGCTTCTCGGCATCGTCGGCGGAGCGCGCGGCCTGGTCCATGACCCGCGCTACTGCACCGCGGTCGAACGCGCGCAGCTCCTCTTTGCCGACCAAGGTGGCCACGAGCCGGGCGTACAGTGCTTCGTTTTCGGGTTGCCTGTCCATGGTCGATTCGAAGTCCACCATGACCTTGAAGAGCTCGAGAAAATCCGGGTCGAAGGCAGCGAGCAGATAGTAGAGCGTCGGTTCACCGCACAGCACGATCTTGGTGTTGCCGAAGGCAATCGGCGCTGGCTCCACGGAAACTGTCGGCACGAGGCCAAGCGCGTCGCCGAGGGCTTCGATCCTGACTTGCCCGGAGCGAATCGTTCGCTTCAACGCGTCCCAGGCAAACGGCTGCTGGAGAACCTTGAGGGCATCCAAAACCAAATAGCCGCCCATGGCGCGATGCAATGCCCCGGCGCGGATCAAGGTAAAATGTGCGACGAGCGTACCAAACTGCGATTCGTGCGCGACCCGACCGACGAGATTGGCATGGGTCGGGTTGTCTTCGTAGATGACCGGTGCGCCTTCGTTCTGGCCGTTGTCTATCAGCACGTTGACGCGATATCGGCGCAGCGATGCGTCATCCTCTTGCTCGCGGCGCAGCGCACGCGTCAGCGCATTTTCGACGGTTTCGTCCTCGTCCTCGTCCTCGCGTTCGAGAAACTGTTCAGCGCTGTCGACGACATCGCGCTCGACGCGCGATAGGTACTCCGCCACGCTGGGGAGATCGGCGTAGGAGGGCCTCACGCCGTCGAGGACGCGGCGCGCCACGGAGGCTGCCGTCTCACGTTCGATCGCCTTCAGCGTTTCCCGAGATTGCCGTCCCCACTCGTGAACCTTTCGGACATGCTCCTGCAATTCCGCGTCCACGCGCGCCATCTCCGCATGGATCTTCTCTTGCTCCTCCTTGGAAAGGACCTGAAAGCTCTCCGCCTCGATGACCGCTCCCCCACGGATTGACGCGAGGACGAGGCCCGATTCCGTCTCCAAGACTGCCACGTCACGCTGCTTCGCGCGGTCCTGAACCTCGCTCAGCGAACGCTGTTGCTTCTCCTTGAGTGCGCCGACGATTTGCGTCTTACGCTTGCGATACTCCTCGGCATCGAAAGCGGACTGCATGGCCACGCGGAGCTCCGCTACCGCGCATTCCATGTCAGCTTGAAAGCGGATACCCATGCCCGCAGGAAGCTCGAGCGCGCGCGGATGCTCCGCATCGCCGAAACCGTGCACGTAGCACCAGTCGCTCGGGACGTTCTGCCGGACCGCGTGCTCTCGAAGATACTGACGGAGTAGCGTCTGCTTCCCCACCCCGGCGGGGCCGACAGCGAAGAGATTGTAGCCTGGCCGGCGAATTCCGATACCGAAGCGTAGCGCCTCGACGGCGCGCTCTTGGCCGACCACGCCGTCGACATTCGCCAGCGGCGAAGCGTCGGCCGTGGTCTCGAACGGAATGTCCGTGGCGCGGCAGGAGCGGTGTAGAAGAGATGGAACAAGCCTGATTGCGGGGCACACTGTGGCCGCGGTTGCAGGGTACGTGCCGCAGCCAGCAAAAGCTGCAAGAGCACGGACTCGAGGGCGTGGCTTTCCGCATGGCCGCGCGGGACGGCGCACGCTCTAATTGCGCGCACCGGCGAGCCGCGCGCACTTTTTGCGCGCGCTCGGCTAACAGCAGCGCGAACCCAGGCTGTGTTTGCCCGGTCCGCCCTTTGCACGCGCCCGCCCGCATGATGACGCCGGCAGACGCGGGGCCTGCGCAGAGATCGGGCGGTGCGCTCGAGGTGTTTGCGCTCAATTCGGATCAGCCGTTCGCGGCTGCCGTGTGCGACCTGCTGCGGTTGCCCATTGCACGCCACGAGGAGCGCGAGTTCGACGATGGAGAGCACAAGACGCGCCCCCTGGAAGCGGTGCGCGGTAAGGACGTCTACCTCGTTGCATCGCTCGTGGGAGGCGCGCGGCATAGCGTCAACGACAAGCTGTGTCGCGCCTTATTCTTCCTCGGCGCCCTTCGCGACGCGGGCGCAAAGCGCCTGACGGCGGTCGTGCCGTATCTATGCTATGCGCGCAAGGACCGGCGTACCAAAGCGCGCGATCCGGTCACGACACGCTATGTTGCGCGTTTCTTCGAGGCCGTAGGCGTTGATCGCGTGCTGACCTTGGACGTGCACGACCTGGCCGCGTACGAGAATGCATTCCGCATTTCCGTCGAGCACCTGGAAGCAAGGCCGCTGCTACTCGATTACTTCGTACGCAAGCTGCCGGATGGGCCCGTCGTCGTCGTCGCGCCGGACGCGGGAGGCGTGAAACGGGCCGAACGCTTCAGGCAGGCGCTGGAACGCAAGCTCGGGCGCGGCGTTGGCTCGGCGTTCATGGAGAAGCTGCGCAGCGAAGGCCGTGTCACGGGCGAAGTGTTCGCCGGCGATGTCTCCTCGAGCACCGCGGTCATCGTCGATGATCTGATCGCCAGCGGCGGAACGTTGCTGCGCGTCGCACGGGCCTGCCGGCAGCGCGGCGCGCGGAGTGTCTTCGCAGCGGCAACGCACGGCGTGTTCACGCCCGAAGCGAGCGCGCTGTTCGCGTCCGAAACACCCCTGGATCAGGTCGTGATCACGAACAGCGTCCCAGCCCGTTTTTCGGAGACTGCGACTTCACACCAGCTCGTCGTCCTCGACGCGGCGCCGCTCATCGCGGAGGCCATTCGGCGGCTGCATACGGACGGCTCGTTGCTGGAGCTGAACGAGCTTTAGCGACGAATCGCGCAGCGACGCAAAGTACGCTTCGGCCAAACAGCCACGATCGGTCGTTTGCCATCATCGTTCGCTCGTACGAGCACGCATCAGCGAGGGATGTGCCCCGATAGTGCGGACGGTCACTCGATCGCCCGCGGTGGCGCTGCGTCCCGAGCTCGGCGCGTTCCGCAGCCGTGGAACTTGAACGACGCGGCTGCCGTAGGCTGGGGGTGGCGCGATTGGTGCGCGATGCGAGCCGCTCGACTGCGGGGCCGAGGGTCGTTCGACCCGCAATGGTCGGTTTGGATGTTCGGGCGTCTTCGTCGCGTGGCGCACGCAGGCGCCGTAGACGAGTGTGAGCGCTACCGTCAGCGCCCAAATGATGAAGCGCCCCCGAAGAGCCGGTCGCCGCCACCCAGCGCAAGCGATGCGCGGGCGGCGCGCCGCTGCGCAGGTTTTTCCGCATCGCGTCTCGAGCGCACTCAACACGCTCGGTTGCCGTGCAAGTTAGCGGCCAGGCGGCCGCGCGGCTTTACCTCGCGGCCAATTTCGATTGCTACACCGACCACTTCGACCTTGAAAAGGACCGAACGCGCGGGAGGCATGTCGCTTGCACACGCTCGCCCACAGGAGGCCGTATGAGCGGAATTTGGTGGAAGACGTGGTGCGTGGTGCTGGCCGGGGGTGAGGGTTCGCGCTTGGCGCCCCTGACGCACGCACTGTGCGGCCGGCCCATACCCAAGCAGTTCGCAGTGCTCACGGGCAACGAATCGCTGCTGCAGAGCACACTCCGCCGCATGACGGGGGTGATCGCGCCGGAACGGACGGTGGTCGTCGTTGCGGAGGAGTATGCAGGGCTCGCTGCGGCGCAGCTCGAGCAGTACGCCGGCGTCACCATCGTCACCCAGCCCCGCAACCTGGGCACGGCCCTCGGAATTCTTCTCGGCCTCGCTCACGTTCGAGCCCGAGCTCCTGGCGCCCGCGTCGTCATCACCCCAGCCGATCATTACATCCCGAATCCGGATCCGCTGTATCGCCAGCTGGCGCGGGCGCTGTGCCACGGGCCGAACGCGATCACGCTGGCGGGAGTCACGGCGGATTCTGCCGAGACGGAGTACGGCTGGATCGTTCCCGGGGCGGCGATTGCCGAAGATCTTCAGGAGGTGCAGTGCTTCGTCGAGAAGCCCTCTGCCGCGCGGGCAACCGAGCTTCTAGCCGCTGGCGGGCTGTGGAACACGTTCGTGTTCGCGTCCTCGGTGCCGCGGCTGTGGCGTCTTTTCGAGGACGCGCTGCCGGTGCCCACGCACGAGCTCTGGCGCTGTATCAAGAGCGGCGATCCTGCCCGGCTACGCGCGGCGTACGCGCAGCTTGCACCGGCCAACTTCAGCCAGGACGTGCTCGAGCGCTGCCCGGAGCTTCGGGTGACCACCGTGCAGAACTCCGGGTGGACGGACTTTGGCTCAGTGGAGCGTGTGCTGCACTCTGCAGCCGCACGTCCAGACGTGCTCCAGGCCGGGGCTCGCCTGCTCGCGTCCGTCGCGTCGAGGCCCCCACCACCCCAAGCGTCCGGCGTCGCCGCTTGAAAGACCTCAGCGTCGTTTCGGCACGGGCGGGGGCGGGTTCCTCGTCCGCGCTCGTCGAGGGACTACACCGGCGCCAGCGCGACGCGCTCGCCAGATAAAGGGAGACACGCCATGAAGATCGGGAAAGTGATGTCCAGACGAGTCCGCACGTGCCTCGTGTCGGATGACGCGAACACGGCGACGCAGACGATGTGGGAGAACGATTGCGGCTTTCTGCCCGTCGTCGATTCCGAGGGACGCCTGTGTGGCGTGGTGACGGATCGCGACCTGCTCATGGGCGCGTACACCCAAGGCCGCGCCCTACGGGACATGACCGTCGGCAGTGTGATGTCCAGGAACGTGCACACCTGCGCGTCGGACGACGACGTTTGGCACGTCGAACGGCTGATGCGCTCGGCGCAAATTCGACGCGTGCCCGTGGTGGGCCCGGAGGGTTCGCTGGTCGGAATCGTGAGCTTGGGCGATCTCGCGCGCTCGTCACAGTCGAGCGCCGCCAAAAAAGCCCTCGAAGGTCTTGCCTTGGCGAAGACGCTGTCCGCGATCTGCCAGCCGCGTCCTCATGGTCGAGCGATTGCCGCCGAGTGAGCGCCGGGGCGTGGCGGTTCACGGGCGATCAGGCGTGGAAGGCTCGCGCGGCATGCCTAATGCACCGAATACGCGGCATGCTCCCAACGAGACACCTCTCGCGGCTCCTCGTTCACGGCGCCGCAGCGCTCCTGCTCACCGCTTCGAGCCGCGCCGACGAAGCGCGCGCCAGTGAGCGAGCAGAACCCACGCCCGCGCGCGCCCCCGCCTGCACAGCATGGGAAGTCGACTATCGCGTCGACGGCAAACTCAGGCTGAGCGAAACGCCGCTCGATGCAGCGAATGGCACGTACGACATCGGGCCAGGAGCCATGACGCTGCGCTTCGAAAACGATCGCGGCCGGCCTTCCGGCAAAGTCGCGCTGCTCGCCTATCGCATGCGCGAATCCTATCGCGTGAAGATGCGAGCATTGTTCACGAATACGATGCTGGCCACCGACGCGCAGACACGCATTGCGCCGGAAGGGTGCGCCGTGGCTGCCGAGGGCGCGCTCGTAGATACCACCGTGCGTTGGCAGAGCGCCGTGGCCGGCTATCGCACCATCGGCAGCGTCACCTGCACGGGCTTTTTGTGCGGCAAGCCGGGCGTACCTGCCGAGGGCAAGAGCGAGCTCGTGATCGAGCCCGCTAGCGTTCGACTTCAGGAGCTCGTGCTCGGCAAAGGACTCAAGACATTGAGCATGGACTTTGCCTTCGTCGCTGAGGTGCGCAAGCCGAAACAGGCCGTCGAGCTGGCACTGCGCGGGAGCGAGCTCCGCCGCCGCTGCGTGACTCCGCCTGTCTGCGAGTAGTCTTGCGCACTCAACGTTTGCACGACGAACGGCGCGAGGCGATGGTACGAACCGTGCTGCGTTCGGGTGTTTGGAAACCGTCCCCAACGAAAGAATCGACGTGACCAAGCCACAACGCTACCGAACTCTCGATGCCAACGAGGCCGTGGCCGACGTCGCCTATCGGCTGAGCGAGGTGATCGCGATCTACCCGATCACGCCGGCGTCGATCATGGGCGAGCACGCCGACGCGTGGTCGGCCGATCGTCGCCGGAACCTCTGGGGCGCGGTGCCCGCGGTCGTGGAGATGCAGTCCGAAGGCGGCGCGGCGGGCGCCGTGCATGGGGCACTCCAGTCAGGCGCGCTGACGACGACCTTCACTGCGTCCCAAGGCCTGCTCCTGATGCTGCCGGATCTCTTCAAGATCGCAGGAGAGTTGACGTCGTTCTGCATGCACGTCGCGGCGCGCGCCATCGCCACGCACGCGCTCTCGATTTTCGGCGATCACTCGGACGTGATGGCCGCGCGCTCGACGGGCATGGCGCTGCTAGCGTCCGGCTCGGCGCAAGAGGCGCAGGATCTCGCCGCCATCGGTCACGCCGCGACGCTCCGCGCGCGCGTGCCCGTCCTGCATTTTTTCGACGGGTTTCGGACGTCGCACGAGATCACGAAGGTGGTGCCCCTCGACGACGAAGCGCTGCGCGCGCTCGTGGACCCCGACGCCGTGACGGCGCATCGCGCGCGCGCGCTCGACCCCGATCGCCCCGTCGTGCGCGGCACCTCGCAGAACTCGGATGCCTACTTCCAGTCACGCGAGGCGGTCGAGCCCTTCTACGCGCGCTTTCCTCAGGTGCTCGATGACACGATGGCGCGCTTTGCCGAGCTCACCGGACGCCGCTACAAGCCGTTCGACTACGTGGGGCACCCGGAAGCCGAGCGCGTCATCGTCCTCATGGGCTCGGGCGCCGAGTGCGCACATGAGCTGGCCCTCCATCTCGTCTCGCGAGGGGAGAAGGTCGGCGTCGTCAAGGTGCGGCTCTTCCGGCCATTCTCGACCGCGCACCTGCTCGCGGTGCTGCCTGCGTCGGCCCGCACCATCGCCGTGCTCGACCGCACGAAAGAGCCTGGCTCGTCGGGCGAGCCGCTCTATCAGGAGCTAGTCACCGCGCTCGTCGAGGCGGTCGCCCAAGGAGGGCTCACCTCGATGCCACGCATCGTCAGCGGACGCTACGGGCTCGCTTCGAAGGACCTGACGCCGGCGATGCTGCAGGCCGTGTTCGAGAACCTCACGGCCGCGAGCCCGAAGCACCGCTTCACCGTCGGCATCCGCGACGACGTGTCTCAGTCGTCGCTCGCGGTCGATGCGAGCTTCGACATCGAGCCCGACGACGTGTCGCGCGCGCTGTTCTTCGGCCTCGGCGCGGACGGCACCGTCTCGGCCAACAAGGCCAGCATCAAGATCATCGGCGAGGAGACGCCGCTCTTCGCGCAGGGTCACTTCGAGTACGACTCGCGCAAGGCGGGCTCGACGACCATCTCGCACCTGCGCTTCGGGCCGAGGCCCATCCGTTCGACATACCGGATCGCGCGCGCGCAGTTCATCGCCATCCACGATCCCGAGTTCCTCGAGCGGCTCGACGTGCTGGCCGCGGCGATGCCCGGCGCCACCGTGCTGCTCAACACCTCGTTGCCCACGGAGAAGGTGTGGGACGCGCTGTCGCGAGAGGTGCAGACGCGCCTCGTCGAGCAGCGCTGCCGCCTGTTCGTCATCGACGGTTACGGCGTCGCCGAGCGCGCCGGCCTCGGTCGCCGCATCAACACCGTAATGCAGATCTGCTTCTTCTCGCTCGCCCAGGTTCTGCCGCCCGACGAGGCGATGAAGCAGGTCCGCCGCTCCATCGAAGAGACGTGGGGGCGCCGCGGCCCCGAGGTCGTCGAGCGCAACGTCGCGGCGCTCGATGCAGCGCTCGGCGCCTTGAAGGAGCTTCCGGTGCCGACCGCCGTCACCACGGCGCGCGAGCGACGCCTTGCCGTGCCGCCCTCGGCGCCTGACTTCGTGCAGCGCGTGACGCGCCTCTTGCTCGAAGGCCGCGGCGACGAGCTGCCCGTGAGCGCCTTTCCACCGGATGGCACCTGGCCGAGCGGGACGAGCAAATTCGAGAAGCGCGCGCTCGCGCTCGAGATCCCGATTTGGCAGCCGGACGTCTGCGTGCAGTGCAATTTTTGCTCGATGGTGTGCCCTCACACCGCCATCCAGACCAAGGTCTTCGACCCGGCGCAGCTCGCGCGGGCGCCCAAGAGCTTCCGCTCGATGCCCGAGGAGTTCGAGCCGGCGCTCGCCGGCCTGCACTACGCAGTGCAAGTCGCGCCCGAGGACTGCACGGGCTGCGGATTGTGCATCGAGGTGTGCCCCGCAAAAGACCGCCTCAAGCCGCGCCGCAAGGCCCTCGTATCCGAGCCGTTCGCCGATCACCGCGAGGCCGAGCGCGAAGCCTTTGCGTTCTTCGAGACGCTCGAGCCCGCGCCGATCGACGCGCTGCCGATCGGCAAACGCACCGCCGCGTTCCGGCTGCCGCTGTTCGAGTTCTCCGGAGCGTGCGCGGGCTGCGGGGAGACCCCGTACGTCCGCTTGCTCACGCAGCTGTTCGGCGATCATCTCATGATCGCAAACGCCACGGGCTGCTCGTCGATTTACGGCGGCAACCTGCCGACTACGCCCTACACGACCAACCGCGAGGGCCGCGGTCCTGCCTGGTCCAACTCGCTCTTCGAGGACAACGCCGAGTTCGGGCTCGGCATGCGCCTCGCTGTCGATGCCCGCGCCGAGCACGCGCGCGCGCTCCTGGGGGCGCTCGCCGCACAGCTGCCGTCGGCGCTGGTCGATGAGCTCCTTTCGCCCGGCTCCGGTGATACTTGGCTGGCCGAGCAGCGGCGGCGCGTGAAAGAGCTCGACGCCCACCTCGCAGGGGATGCCTCGCCCAAGGCCGCGCTGCTGCGCGAGCTCGCGTCCGCTCTGGTACCGCGGAGCGTGTGGTGCGTCGGTGGCGATGGCTGGGCCTACGACATCGGCTACGGCGGCCTCGATCACGTCCTCGCCTCCCACAAGAACGTCAACGTCCTCGTGCTCGACACCGAGGTGTACTCCAACACGGGTGGTCAGCAGTCGAAGGCCACACCGCTCGGGGCATCCGCGAAGTTCGCCAGCGCGGGCAAGGCGGTCCGTAAGAAAGACCTCGGGCTGCTAGCCATGAGCTACGGCCACGTCTACGTCGCTCAGGTCGCGATGCAGGCGCGCAGCGCGCAGACCGTGGAGGCGCTGCTGGAAGCCGAACGGCACCCTGGCCCGTCGCTCGTCATCGCCCACAGCCCCTGCATCGCCCACGGCTACGACCTCGTGAACGCGCCGGTGCAGCAGAAGCGGGCCATCGCGAGCGGCATGTGGCCCCTCTATCGTTTCGACCCCAAGCGCGTCGATCGCGGCGAGGCCCCGCTCGTGCTCGACTCCGGCGCCGCGAGCCTCGACGTCGGCACATACATGGGGAGCGAGGCGCGCTTCCGCATGGTCGAGCTGCGCGACCCCGAGCGCTACGCGCACCTGGTCGACGCGGCTCGCGACGCCGTGCGACAGCGCCGCGCGCTCTACGAGCAGCTCGCCCAGATCCACCTGCCGCCGGAGAAAAGCCATGCCTGATCTGTCCACCTCTTGGCTCGGGCTCTCGCTCAGGAGCCCCTTCGTCGTAGCGGCGAGCCCGCTCTCACGCGACCCGGGCGCGGTCGCTCGCGCCGTCGATGCCGGCGCCGGCGCCGTCGTGATGCACTCCCTGTTCGAGGAGCAGCTCGAGCACGACCAGATGGCGGCACACCGCTTCATCGACGCGACCATCGACCTCGACGCCGAGACGCAGGGCATCCGCCCGGGCGCGCGCGCCTTCTCAGTGGGCGTCGAGCCTTACCTGCGCGAGCTCGAGCGCCTCAAGCAGCGCGTCGCTGTGCCGGTCCTGGCATCGCTCAACGGCACCACGCCCGGCGGGTGGACACGCTACGCCAAGAGCCTCGAAGAGGCTGGCGCCGACGCGCTCGAGCTGAACCTCTACGAGGTCGGAGGACCGGCTGACGAGTCGGGCGCCGCTGTGGAAGCGCGCCAGCTAGAGGTCGTGCGTGCGGTCGTGCAGGCAGTGAAGCTGCCGGTCACCGTGAAGCTGACGCCCTTCTACGCGGCACTGCCTGCCTTCGTGCGCAGCCTCGAATCAGCGGGCGCGCGCGGAGTCGCGGTGTTCAACCGCTTCTACCAGCCCGACGTTTCGCTCGAGACGCTCGACGTCGATCGGCGCCTGTTGCCATCCACGCCCGCCGAGCTGCCCCTGCGGCTGCACGCCCTCGCGCGCCTGTCTGCCATGACATCGCTGTCGCTTGCATGCACGGGCGGCGTGCACTCGGGCCTGGACGCGGCCAAGGCCATCCTGAGCGGGGCGCATGTCGTGCAGCTCGCCTGCGTCCTGCTCGCGCGCGGGCCACAGCATGTCGCCGTGCTGCGCGACGAGCTCGCCGGTTGGCTCGACGGCAAGGGCTATCGATCCAGCGCGGAAGCGCGCGGAGTGCTCGACCTGCGCTCCGCCCCCGATCCACACGCCTGGGAGCGCCTCAACTACACACGCATGCTCGACGGCTGGCGAGCGCGCGACAGCTGGAGGGGAGAGTCATGAGCGACGAC
>DATDJP010000308.1:0-5791 GCA_036520475.1 Polyangiaceae bacterium
CTGAGGGTAGGGCCCCGCTCGATTCACTCGAGCGGGGCGGGAGCTGTGCTCCCGATGGAACAAGTAGAACTAGTGCGCTGGGACAGCTCGCTAGTTCGCGACGCCGCCAGTGCCGCCAGAGCTCACGCCGCCAGTGCCGCCGGCTCCGCCAGCGCCAGTCGTACCAGCGCACGTCACGCTGATCGACTTGGTCGACGCGCACGACGCCTCGGTGCTGGAGCCGACAGTGAGGGTCAGCGTGTGAGCGCCGGCCGTCGCGCACGTGTACGTGGCGTTCGCGGTGCTCGCGATGGTGGTGGCACCTTCGCTCCAGCGGGTCGTCGCGCTGGCGCTGCTGGCCGCGGAGGTCAGCCGGATCGTGCCACCGACTCCGACGGTGAGCGGCGAAACCGAGTAGGACCTGATGCTGGGGCAGGTCGTGGTCTCGACGCTGGCGTCGGCGTTGATGCGAACGGATCCGATTTCCTCCCCGGTCTCCGTGTTGCGGCAGACCAGATTGACCCCGACCAGGACGTCCTCCGTGACGCTCGTCACGTCGAAGGTATCCGATTGGCCGGAGCACGATACGTCGCCGTCCTCGGACGTAGCGCTCAGGTACGCGACGTAGCCGGTCCCTAGCGGCACACCGACCTCGGCGGAGATCGTGGAGCCCGGTTGGCTCACGTCGATGGTGTCGGCGACGTCGTTCGGCGCGGCGGGATCGCCGTCGTTGTCGATGACGTAGCTGACCTCGTTCACTTCGACGCCATTGATATCGATTGCAAAGTGCAGGTTGCCCTTTTTGCCAGCCTTTGCCGTCTTCCTGGGCGTGTCGTCTTCGGAACACCCGACGACCGCGTTGGTGGCCGTGGCGACCGCCAAGAGAGCAAATGCCACAAATGAACGATTCTTCATTGTCTAAAGTCCTCCAACTCGAATGACGCAAAGCGCCGAGTGGTTCTCGTCTCGCTACTGCGACCTACCCTGAGCAAGGAGGAAGCCAATGGGCGGGGCAGTGCTCGATCACCCCTGAAACGCTTACATTTTCGGGTCCGTTTCGACCCTGAAGCGCAGGCGATAGACGAGACATGGTCATTCGAATTCCGGAGGGTCAGAACAGAACAACGTGCGAGCTGGTGTGCAGACTGCGCACCGGGACGCGGCGCTCGAGACAGGCCAAATTGTGATCGCGCGCGAATAGTAGCGAGCGAGCGGACGCCATCGGTTCAGCGAGGCTGAGGAAATCAACTCGCGGTGTGATGTTTTGGAACAGTTGGGTCAGGAGTACTCAACTCCGAATATCGGACGACCCAATCCGGATTTCGGAGACCTGACTTGCCTATGCGTTCGAGTGGCCCGGCCACGCGCCTGTACCGATCGTGGCGGCTGCGGCATCATTCTCGTTCTCGACCTGCATACTCGCGGCGCAGCCGCATGACGCGGCGCCGCACGACCGATCCATGAAGAGACGAAATTGGTTTACGAACGCCGAGTGGGCAGGACACCCGAGCCGGCGTGCCTTGGCGACCGCTGCGTTGATGGGGGCGGCGCTCTGCGCGTTCTCGTCGCCGGCTTTCGGATTTTGCCAAGCACGCACTTGTGACCGCGCCACCGAGACTTGCGCGGAAGATCAGAACGGCTGCGTGATCACCGGTGAGCTGCTCGCCTGGAGTCGCAGCGAGGTTACAGTTTCGATAGACCCTGGCGGCAGCGCGCGGCTCGGAATCACAGCGGAGCAAACGGCTCAGGTGCTGGCGCGGGCGTTCGACAACTGGCAAAAGGTGGCTTGCGCCTCGGGTCAGTCTCCCGGTCTATCGCTGCGTGTCGCCGACTCCACCGCCGGGGGAATGAACGAGGCAGACGCCATCGTCACGTATGTGGACTCGGGCTGGCGCTACCCGCGCTCGTATGGCGCCATCACGCAGCTGACCGTCGATTTGGACACGGGAGCCATCACTCGCGCGCTCGTGGAGATCAACTCGGAGACGCACGCCTTGGCGATCGACGCACAAGCGCAGGAGATCGATCTGGAGGCGGTCTTGACGCACGAGGTGGGTCATCTGATCGGGCTCGATCATTCTCGCGTAGCCGGCTCGACGATGGTCGCGGAGACGCGCGCGTTCGGCACAACCGATCTCCGCAGTCTCGACGCGGATGACGTCGCGGGTGTGTGTGCGCTGTATCCGTTCCGGGCGCCCAAGCCGAAGAGCTCGGACTCCGACTCGTCGTGTGCGGCGAGCGCGAAGTCGCCGCACTCCGCCAGCACGGCGACGTTCGCGTACTGTCTGCTCGGCGCGGCCATGCTGCGCGCCGTGCGCCGCCGTGCTCGCGCGCGTGCGGCGTCAGCGCGCTGAGAGCCGCGCCAAGAGCTCCGCGACTTTTCGCTCGAGCTCGGGTAGCGCGTCCGCGGGCGATGCAGAGTCCACGTCGTGAACGGTCCAGTACTCTGCTTTGCCGGCGAACGACTCGAAGCGTGCTTGCAGGAGCGGCCTGTGCTCCGCTTCCTTCAAGCCGATGACGAGGCTGGCCGCTGCGAGATCTCGTTCGCTCACGTCGCGCGGCAAACGCGGCGGCTGCTCGATCTGAATTCCATGGAGCGCGAGCGCGTCGACTGCAACCTGGGCGATCGCGCCAACATTCCGCGCGAAGCATGCGGGCGCAAGTCCCGCTGACTCGGCGCGCCAGCCGAGCCCGCTCGCTCTGGCCCGCGCGTTGAACAGGTGCTCGGCGAAGCGACTACGGTAGTAGTTGCCCGTACACAGGAACAACACGATCGATTCAGTGCTGTGTTTCCGCATTGGGACCGGTGCGCGTTCTCCGGCACCGACCTTGCTTGGTACCCACACCGTCCTTCGACAGCAAGCTTGGATTCTGAAGGAGACCGGGCGTACGATGCGGCGAATAATGCTCGAAAGGAACCGAGGGGCGCGCGGGTCCAGGCGCCGGTGTGTACGCGCGATCACGAGCCTCGTGTGCGCTGTGGTTCTCTGCTTCACTGGCCACGCTTGGGCACAGGAGGCCAGCCCCGACGAGCTCGCTCGTCGTCACTTCGAGTCGGGAGTCGCTTACCTGCAGGAGAGCGACTACGACAACGCGCTGAAGGCCTTCGAGAAGTCGTACGCGCTGTCCAGGCGCCCGGAAATTCTTCTGAACGTCGCGACCGTCCACGAGCGAAAGGGCAATTTGAAACGAGCCGTGACGGCGCTCCAGCAGTATCTGGATGCCGCGCCCGAAGGGGAAGGTCGCGTTACGGTCGAAACCCGCATCAAAAACCTCGAGAAGCGCATTCAAGAGGAGCCGGCGCCGAGCCCTGCCGCTACCCCGCCGCCGAGGTCGTCCCCTCCGCGCCGTTCGAGAACGAAGCAGTCTCCGCCGCCCGCGGCGCCAAAAGCGGAAGATCCGAATCGACTGCCTGCGTACGTGGTGCTGGGAATCGGCGGCCTGTCCGCGATCGGTGCCGGCGTCACGGGCCTCCTGGCGCGCTCGGAGTACGACGACGCCGAAGGTAGCTGCGCTCCGAGTTGCAGCGATGACGAGGTTTCGTCAGGCAAGAGCCTCGCGCTCACGAGCACCGTACTCACCGGCGTCGCAGTCGTGGGTGTGGGTGTGGGTGCGGCGCTCTATTTCATGGCAACGCCGAAACGCCAAAGCGCGGCGCGCGCGACTCCGCGCGTACTCGTCGGAGCTGGGCCGCGCGGCGCCGCCGCGCACGCGAGCTGGAGCTTTTGATGCCGCGCGTGGCGCGTTCTCTGTACGGCCTTTCGTGGCTGCTGCTCCCCGCCTGCTCGTTTCTTCTCGATTTCGACGAGCTGCAGAGCGAAGACGAGAAGTCGCCTGGTGGAGATGCTGGCACGGCCTGCGCTGCGTCCTGTGACGATCAAGAGCCGTGCACGAAGGATAGCTGCGATCTGTCGAGCTCGCCGCCGCGCTGCAAGTACGAGCCGATTCAGGGTCTCGTCGACGACGGTTTCGACGCCGAGATCCAGGCGGACACCGTCCATCGCGCCACGCTGATCTCGGCCGGGGACGCGTTTTACTTCACCGTCTTCGAGACGACGAACGCTCGCAACGAGCTCACGCTCTACAGAGTACGGAACGCGAGCAACGAGTACGAGAAGCTGACGAGCTTCTCGGGACTTTTGCCCAACCTGCTCACGCCGCGCAGCGCAGCCGGGCTCGTGGCGGATACGAGCAACACGAGCGCGGGGCTCGTCTTGCACGGCTTCTTCGCGCTCGACGACAACGTGTATCACATCAAGCTCGGCGGCAATTTCGATCCGGCGAGCGCGCCGCTCACTACGCTCGCGACGAACACCTACGACTCGCTCAATCCGCGGCGCTACCCCGTCGCGGGACCGATCGCGGGCAGCATCGTCGGCGCATGGATCAACAAGGACGGCACCATCACCGCCGCGAGCCCCGACAAGCCATCGGTCGCGCTCGGGAGCACCGCCGTCCCCGCGACGCAGCTCGCGTTGATCGGAAGTCGGGACACGCCGGGCGTGCTGTGGACTGGGCCGGGCGGCGTGTATACGCAGATAGCGGGCGCTCAGCCCTCGCAGCTCACGGACTGTGAAACGCGAGCCGGCATTTACACGAACGCCATGGCCGTACCGATCCTGTCCGGATTTTGGCTGTCGAGCTGGACGAAAGCCGGTCTGGCCGACGGCGGATTCGTCGGCTCGCAGCAGCTAGGCATTGGCTGCGGATCTCCGCTCTGCGTCGCGGACAGGCGGTGCGATGGCGATATTTTGAACTCCGGAGTGCGCAATCCCGCCGCAGCAACCGCGTCTCGCGCGGGGGATCCCATCGGGACCGTATTCGCCGCCAGCGCGAACCCTTACATCCGCCTGGGCGATGCAGGTGTACCCGAGACCGGGATCAACCTGGTCGTGGCGCGTATCGACTTCGGTGACCAGCCCTTCCAAAGGCCGGCGGAGGCGGTGACAATCGGTACGATGGAGCTCAGCAACATGCCAGCCGCCGCGCCGCTCTTCGACGGCCCCGACTGGCCCGCGATCAGCATCTTGCCGCCGAATCGGGTCGGGGTGGTGTGGAGCGAGCCGCGGCGAGCCGGTCAGGTGCTCAGAGCCAAGCGCTTGATGATCTGCGCGCCGTAGTCATTCCGGTTGCAGAACGGGCAATCGTCGCGCTCGCGACACAATCGGCAGAGCAGCCGCGTGCGCTGACCGTCGTGGAGGCGTGATCTCTACCTGCGCGCCGGTCCCCGCGGCCTTGCCGGCGTTCACCGCGTCCAGGAGCTCGCGGTCGAGCAGATGCGTTGGAGAGACGTTGGCGAGCGCAGCCGCCATCACGTTGCGGACGTCGGGGTGCTTCTCTTCGAGGCTCGCGATGAGACGCGTCATGACGTCGCGCTGGAGGTTTGGCTGGCTGCCGCAGAGGTTGCACGGCAAAACCGGAAATCGTGCGAGCGCGGAGTACTCGGCGATCAGCGCTTCCGGGCATTCTACGAGCGGCCGAATCACCTGGAAGCGCCCGTCGTCCGTGGTGTACACGGCGGGCATCGCCTGCAGCCGTCCCGAGAAGAAGAGGTTGAGCAAAAAGGTCTCGAGGCCGTCGTCGCGATGGTGGCCGAGCGCGATCTTGTTGCAGCCGAGCCGCTCCGCTGCGGTGTAGAGGATGCCCCGTCGCAGCCGCGAGCACAGCGAGCAGTACGTGGCCGCCGTGTCGAGGTGGGACGTGACGACCGAGTACGTGTCTTCCTGCAAGATCTCGAAGGCGTAGCCGCGCTCCTCGAGCCACGCGACCAGGCGCGTCCCGTCGTATCCCGGCTGCTTCTGGTCGAGGTGTA
>DATDJP010000309.1:0-37571 GCA_036520475.1 Polyangiaceae bacterium
GCCACGAATTGCAAGCGCCCGCGCGGCGCCCACAACGTGGCCTTGCCGAGTAATTGCAGCCGCGCGCCCTGGCTCAGATGCCGCCGCGCGCGCTGCGCGCTCAGCCGGTACATGACGCAGTCGATGACGGCGTCCTCGCGCTCGTCCTTGAGACAGAAGTAGACGTGCCCACTGGTAGCGCGCCTGAGCGAGCTGACCTCGCCCTCGACCCACTCACGACCCGTGACGCTCTCGACGGCGCGCTTCAAGCGCCTGTCGAGCTCCCCCACGCTGATGACTTCCCCGGTCCCGGTGTTCACGGCGCGCGCCTTATAGCAGGCGCCCGTAAACGAAAGTCCCGAGCCTGTACGAACGCTCGGAAGCCGGCGATAATAGCTGGCTTTGATTGACATTTTTGCCACGACCTTCGCCCGCTCCGGGGTGGGAAGCGCGCGCACGCCGTCTCCGGCTCCGAGCCGGAGGCAGTAAGAAGCAGAACCGCAGGCGATGCCGATACAGCGATTGCTCGATGCCCTGGACGTAGACCCATTCGCAGCGCTGGCGGGTGGCGTCGGGCTCGTCTTTGCGCTGGCACTGGCGCTGGCGGCGCGCCTGGTCTTGCCCGAGCACCAAAAGAAATACGCCCGCGGGCCTTTGATCCTGCTGCTGCTCTACGTGGCGAGCGTGGCTGTGCGCGCCGCGCTCCCCAAAGACTCGGTGGCAGAAGAGCCGGTCAGCCTGTTCGGACTCTTCGTCTTGCTCTGCTCGATTGGGCGGAGCGGCTTCTTACTGATCGTGTTCGCGGCGCTGGCGCGGCGCTTCGCGTTCCCGCTACCCAAGATCGTCCAGGATATCATCCAGCTCGCGATTTACCTCGCGATAGCGCTGTTCACGCTGCGCGCCGCCGGGGTTCAGCCCGGGTCGCTGCTCGCGACGTCCGCGCTGCTCACGGCCGTCATCGGCCTGTCGCTTCAGGACACGCTGGGCAACCTGTTCGCGGGTCTCGCGATCCAGGCGCAGCGTCCGTTCGAGATCGGGGACTGGATTCAATTCGACGACAAGCGCGACCACGTGGGCCGCGTGGTCGAGATCAACTGGCGTGCAACGCGGGTGGTCACGCTCGACCACGTCGAAGTCACGGTGCCGAATGGGACGCTCGCCAAGACGCCGATCGTGAACTACACGAAGCCGACGCCCATCGCGCGGCGCACGGTGATCGTCTTCGCACCGAACGCCCAGGCGCCCGGAACCGTCAAACGGCTCTTGCTCGAGGCGCTCCAGGGAATTCCGGGACTGCTGCACACCCCCGAGCCTGACGTGATCCTCAGCGATTACACCGAGCGAGGCGCGGAGTACTCCGTGCGCTTTTTCATCTCCGAGTTCGATCGACGCGAGCGCATCGGTGCTCAGGTACGTGAACGCCTCTGGTATGCGCTCCGGCGCGGCGGCGTTCCAATCCCGCTGCCGGGCCGGCTCGTAGATCTGCGCGAGTTGTCGCCGGAGCGCGAAGAACGTGAGCGCGCCCAGCAAGCACGCGAGCGCGAGCGCGCGCTCAAGCAGGTCGATTTTCTGTGCGTGCTACCGGAAGATGCGCTGGGGGAGTTGGCGCTCCGCGTCAAAACGCGGATGTACAGTGCAGGCGAGACGATCATCCGTCAGGGAGAAGTCGGCCACGAGCTCTTCATCGTGCAGAGCGGTGAGGTGTGCGTGGTCCTCGACCGAAACGGCAACGCGGAAGTCGAGATCGCGAGCCTTGGCCCCGGGAAATTCTTCGGCGAAATGAGCCTGATGACGGGCGAGCCGCGCCGCGCCACGGTGCGAGCGCGCACGGAGTGCGAGGTCCTGGTGGTGGGAAAGGCGGAATTCCAGGACATCCTGGCCCATCACGAGACGCTTCTCAGCCAAATCAGCGAAGTTTTGGCCACGCGCGACGAAGCGCTCGCGTCGGAGCGCCCCCCTACCGGTGAAGACAAGGCGGCCGTGCAAAGCGCGCGCGGTCAAGTCCTCCTTCAGCGAATTCGCGAGTTCTTCTCGCTGTGATTTCCTGATTCTGCCGCGTGTGCCCAGGGCCGGTCGTGGTATGGACCGCCGGCCATGCTGAAGAAGGTCCTGATAGCCAATCGCGGCGAAATCGCCGTGCGCATCGCGCGCAGTCTGCGAGAGATGGGGATTCGGTCCGTTGCCGTGTTCAGCGACGCCGATCGGGATGCGCTGCACGTGCGCACGGCCGACGAAGCCTATGCCATTGGCCCCGCCGCTGCGGCCGAGAGCTACCTGCGGATCGACAAGTTGATGGACGTCGCGAAGCGCGCCGGCTGCGACGGGCTGAACCCGGGGTACGGCTTCCTGTCGGAGAACCCGGAGCTCCCGGAGGCCTGCGAGCGCGCGGGCGTCACGTTCATCGGACCTCCGGCGAGCGCCATGAAGGCCATGGGCCTCAAGACCGCCGCGCGCGACAAAATGGCCGCCGCTGGCGTGCCGATCGTGCCCGGTGGCGACGCGAACACCGCCGAGCAGGGGCTCGCGACGGCGGCGCGCATCGGTTACCCCGTGATGCTCAAAGCCAGGGCCGGCGGCGGCGGCAAGGGCATGCGGTTAGTGACCAAGGAGTCGGAGCTGCCGGGCGCGCTCGAGCGCGCTCAGAGCGAAGCCAAGAAGGCGTTCGGCGACGACACGGTCTACATCGAAAAAGCCATCATCCGCCCGCGCCACGTCGAAATTCAGGTGCTCGGCGATCGCGACGGCAACATGGTCCACCTGTTCGAGCGCGATTGCTCGATCCAGCGTCGCCATCAGAAGGTCGTCGAAGAGACGCCCTGCCCCGCCATCGACGACGCCATCGTTCAGAAAATGGGCGAGGTCGCGGTCCAGGGCGCCAAGGCCGTCGGCTACTTCTCCGCGGGCACGTTCGAGTTTCTGCTCAGCGAGGACAAGTCCTTCTACTTCCTCGAGATGAACACGCGCCTTCAGGTCGAGCACCCGATCACGGAGCTCGTGACGGGTGTCGATCTGGTCCGCGAGATGGTGCGTATCGCGGCGGGCGAGAGCCTGGAGTTCGATCAATCCGGCGTCGCGCGCCGCGGCGCCGCCATCGAGTGCCGGGTGTACGCCGAGGATCCGAGCACGGGTTTTTTGCCGAGCCCGGGCACGATCCAGCGCCTCCGCACCCCGAGCGGCCCCGGCGTCCGCGACGACGGCGGCGCCTATGAAGGCTGCACGATCAGCGCCAACTACGATCCGCTGATTTCGAAGCTGAGCGTGTGGGCGCCGAACCGCGCGCGGGCCGTGGCGCGCATGCGCCGCGCATTGAGTGAGTACGTGGTGAGCGGCATCCGCACGAACCTGCCCTTCCACGAGCGGCTGTTCGAGCATCCGGAGTTCATCGCCGGCCGCTACGACACGGGCTTCATCGATCGGTACCGCGAGGAGCTGCTCAAGGGATCCCGGCTCGGCGCCGACGAGCGGGCCACATTCGCGGCCGCCGTCGCGATCGCGGCTTACCGCGCCGAGCACACCGGCAAGAGCCCGAACGGCACGTCCGCCGGCAATGGCAACGGCCACGGCATGTCCCCCTGGGTCGCGACGCACCGCGCGCGCCTCGGCTACTCGCGACGGACCTGAGGCTGCGCTCGCCATGGCCGCTCTGGATGGCATCAAAGTCCTCGACTTGACCCGGCTCTTGCCAGGCCCGATCGGCTCGCTGGTGCTGGCCGATCTGGGTGCGCAGGTCGACAAGGTCGAGGACGCCGGAATCGGGGACTATCTGCGCGTCAGCGCGGCACCGGTGGCCGGCATGAGCGCGGCTTTCCATGCGCTGAACCGAGGCAAACGCAGCCTCGTGCTCGACCTCAAAAAGCCCGACGGCGCGCGCGTGCTCTTGCGCCTCGCCGAGCAGTACGACGTGCTCTTCGAACAGTTTCGACCGGGCGTGCTCGATCGACTCGGCGTCGGACACAGCACGCTGCTCGAGCACAACCCGGGCCTGATCGTGTGTGCGTTGACCGGCTACGGTCAGACCGGGCCGCTGCAACAGCGCGCCGGCCACGACCTCAACTACATGGCGCGCGCGGGCCTGATGGGCCTGCAGGGACCAAACGCGGGGCCGCCACAGATTCCCGCATTCCAGCTGGCGGACGTGAGCGGCGGCATGTGGTCGGTGATCGGGATCTTGGCGGCGCTCCGCGAACGCGATCGCACGGGCCGCGGCTCGGTGATCGACATCGGGATGCTCGAGTCGGTGATCCCGTTCGCGAGCATCGGTCTCTCCCACCTGCTCGGCGGACAGGCGTCTCCGGAGCGCGGGCAGGACGTGCTCAGCGGCGGGCTCGCGGTCTACGACACGTACCTGACGTCCGACGGAGAAGCGGTGACGTTCGGCGCGCTCGAGCCGAAGTTCATGACGGCATTCTGTCAGGGTGTCGGCATCGAACCGGACATGACCCTGCTCTTCCCCGGTCCGCATCAAGCCGAGCTCAAGCAGAAGCTCGGGCAAATCTTCGCCGCCAAGACACGCGCGGAGTGGCGCGCTTTCAACGAGCAGCACGACTGCTGCATCGAACCCGTACTGCACCCCGAGGAGCTGCGCGACGACGAGCAGCTCACGGCGCGGCGTGTGTTCGCCGATTTCGACACCGGCTCGGGGCGCGTCGGTCAATTTCGTACGCCTGTCACGCCCTTCCACTGGAAACCGGGGCCCGCGCCGACGGCCGGCGAGCACACCGCGCAAATCCTCGAAGAAGCCGGCTTCGATAGCGACGAGATCGCGGCGCTGCGCGCTTCCTCCGTAGTCCGCTGACGCGCTCAGAGTTTCTTCAGCTCGTCCGCGAACTCTTGCTCGTTGATCACGCGTTTCTTGAGCAACAGCGACAAGAGAGCCGCGAACAATGGCTGCCAATCCGGCGCCGGCTCGCCCTCCGCCGCCGAGCGCGACGCGTGCGCCGCGGATCGCAGCTGGGTCATCAGCGCTTCGAGCTCAGGTGTTCGCTTCGATTCCTTTTGGGCAGCCACGGCAGCGACGACCCCGCGCTGTCGCGCCGGCACCTTCACTTGCGTGCCGTCGAGCAAGGTCAGTGTGACGAGTCGTTGTGCTGCGGCGCGCCTGACGGGCACCGTAATCTCACGCGTCTCGATTTGCGGGCCGCTGTCAGGCGGCTCGGAGTCGCGCTCCGGCAGATCGGCCTGCTTGGCAGCGGGAGCCGAGTTGCTCGCGGCCGGCACCGCGTTTGCCGGGGGCGGCGCGACCGGCTCCGCTCGAGCCGGTTCGGGAGGAGCCATCTGTACGGCAGGTGTGCGCGTCTCGGCGAGCTCAGCCAGCGCTTGCGATAGCGACGGCGAGTCGTTTCCACCGCCGTAATAGACGCGAATGGCAGCCTGGATGTCGGTCGGCGGCGCGATCATCGAGCGCACGGGCAGCTGCGAGGCCTGGCTGATCTCGCGCTGAGCGGACTCGTCACTCGGATCGTCCATGGCAACGTACAGCGTTTCGCCGAGCCCCCGCACCCGCCGCACGAAAATCGGCACCAAGCAGTACTTCTCCGCGAGCTCGTGTGGCACGAGGTTCAAGAGCTGGCGCGAGAAGTCGATGTGATAGAGCGACACCCAAGGCACGCTGAGCTGCTGACTCAGGATCTGAGTGACCTGCGTCTCCGTGACGAGACCTGATTCCACGAGCAACGTTCCCAGACGCCGGCCATCCTCCCGCTGCAGAGCCAGTACCTCCGCCAGCTGCTCACGGGTGATGATCTGGGCGTCGACGAGCAGCTCTCCCAGCCTGACCCTCGCGCTTGCCATCTACCCGAGAATCGTACCGCAGGGCTCTACGTCGGGGCATCTTCCTGGGGACGCAACACGACGAACAGCTCTCCCCCGTGAACGTGAACGTGCCCGGCCTCCTCTCCGGCACAGCCGGCCCAAGCCTCACCCACGACCTGCCCACAGTCACTTCACGAAGTGCAAATGCGGTTCGGCCTCGCTCTGACGCAGAGTGGAGCAAGCCAGCGAAGCCGCCCGGTCAACAGCGCAAAAAGCCTCTTTTACGCCCGGCGGGCGCGGGCACGGGCGCGGGCACGGGCACGGGCTAGACTTCCAGCCCCCCGGAGGTGCTAGGCCTTTTCCGGACGCTGATGCTGTTGGATACTGGGGTGGGGCATTGATGCCCCCGGCAAGATTGCGACAGATGGTCACCTCCCAGCCCGCGGTTCGCGTGTGCCCCCAGTGCGGGTCCTCGTGCGCTGCCGAGCACCTCTACTGCCCCGCCTGCGGCTTTCCCGTCGCGACCGTGGGCCAGTCCTCCGACGACAAGTTCGTGGGAAAGACATTGCCGGGCGGCTACCACATCCTGGATTTGATCAGCGTCGGGGGCATGGGCCGCGTCTATCGAGCCGAACAGAGCGTGCTCGGGCGCACGGTAGCCGTCAAAATCATCCACCCGCACCTGCTCAGCGACGAGAACTCGGCCGTGCGCTTCATGACCGAAGCCCGCGCCGCGAGCCAGCTGAACCACCCGAACTCCATCTCGGTGTTCGACTTTGGTCGAACCGAGGACGGCCAGCCCTACCTGGTGATGGAGTTTTTGCGAGGCAAGGACCTGGCGCGGGTGGCTTACGAAGAAGGTCCGCTGCCGTTCACGCGCGTCGTCGACGTGCTCCGGCAGGTTCTGGCCGCACTTTCAGAAGCTCACGAGCTCGGCATCGTGCACCGAGATCTCAAACCCGAGAACATCGTGCTGGAGCCGCTGCGGCGCGGGGGTGACTTCGTAAAGGTGTTGGATTTCGGCCTCGCCAAGCTCAAGGCCGACGCGCACGCGCCGAGCGTGACGAGCCCCGGGATCGTCTGCGGCACGCCCGATTACATGGCTCCCGAGCAGGGCCGCGGTGATCCGATCGATGGCCGCAGCGATCTGTACGCGGTCGGCGTGATCCTGTTTCAGCTGCTCACCGGTCGCCTGCCGTTCGAGGCCGAAAGCCCGACGCAAGTCGTGATGATGCACCTGTCGATCCCGGTGCCGGACCCGCGTCAGGTCGCACCCGAGCGCAGCATCCCGGAGCCGCTGGTGCAGACCGTGTTCAAGGCGCTGCAGAAGGACGCGACCAAGCGCTTTCAGGACGCAGTCGAGTTCGCCGATGCGCTACGCGATGCGCTCCGTGCCTCGGAGGCCGGACCGGCGTCGGCGCGCACTTCTCGCCCACCAGTAGTATCGCTCATCCCGGGCGCCACTATCGAGTGTGCCGCCTGCTCCATCGTGGTGCCGATGGCGAAGTTTTGCTGCGAATGCGGCGCTCGCCTCCCCATCAAGAGCGAGCTGCCCGAAGAGGACGCGGCCGCTCAGCTGCCGCTGCCGCTCGTGGGCCGCGACGAGGATCTGGCGTGGCTCGACGACCGCCGCAGGCAGGTCGCCGACCGCGTCGTGGGTGCGCGCCTCGTGGGCGAGCCTGGTGCCGGAAAAACTCGGCTTTTGCGCGAATTTGCCGCACGCGCCGCGCAGGATCGGGACGTCGTGGTGCACGCGGGCCCCGATCCGTTCTGGTGCGAATCCGCGTACTACGCGCTGCGGGACGCCGTGCGCGGCCTGGCGGCGCTCGGCGCCGAAGAGATCCGCACCAAACACTTCCGCGGCGCGGGCGCCCAGGCGCGGAGGGGACTCGAAGAGCTCTTCGACGGCGGGGCGCTGCGCGATGACAAGCGTTCGCCATCGGACCGACGCAACGCGCTGGCCGACGCCTTGCGCTGGGCGACGGAGCGCGCCGCCGAACGCGCGGGGTCGAAGCGTGCGGTGTTGATCATCGACGAGCTCCACCGCATCGACGGCCCTAGCCGTCGCGCGTTCGCAGACGTCCTGGCCGATCCGCCGCTGGCACCCGCGCTGTACGTCGCTGCGCATGCGCCGGGTCTCGAAAGGACCTGGGCCAGCGAGAGCACGGCGACGCGCGTGCTCTCCGGCTTGCCGCCCTCGGTGGTGTCGCGACTCGTGCGCAGCACACGCCCGAGCGAGCGCCGCCTGGTGTTCGATGACGACACGGGTCGTGGCGTGCTGCCGATGTACATCGAACAGCTCATCCGTTACTCGGCGGACGGCGGTAGCGAGCCGCCGCGCCGCTTGGGTGACCTGATCGCCCTGCGCGTGGATAGCCTCGACCCGAATGCGCGCCGCGTGCTGCAGGCCGTGTCGGTACTGGGAGACAGTGTCGCGCTGAACGTCGTCTCCCAGCTCCTGCCGAAAACGCTCGAGCTCGATGCCAGTATCGGCATCCTGCAAGAGGCGGGGATGCTCGAGAAGGACACCGACCGCGTGTCGACGTCCCACCCGCTCCTGCGCGAGATCGTGCTCGCCGGCATCCCGGTCGCGGTGCGACGCGAGCTGCACGCCAAGGCCCTGCGCGTGTCCGAAAAGATGAACGCGCCGATCGAAGCTTCGGCGCAGCACGCCTTCTTCGCGCACGATTCGTTTCAGGCCCTGCTGCTGCTCGAGCAGGTCGCAGAACGCGCTGCGGCGCGCGCCGACACCGCGAGCGAGGTGCTGGCGCTTCGTCGCGCCCTCGAGACCGCGCGCCAGGAGATTTCTCGCGGCGAGCTCGACGACCCGCTCCGCGCCATGCTCATCTTCAGCCGAAAACTGGGCGGCGCCCTGACACGCGCGGGCAACTTCGCGGACGCCGAAGGCGTCTTGCGCGAGGCGCTCGACATCGCTGGTCCGAGCGGCACGGACCGCGCTCGTGTGCTGGGGGCGCTGGCGCACGTGGCACACGGCCGGCAGCGTGCGGGGGAAGCCCTGCACTACATCGACGAGGCAATAGACACCGCGCGGCGCTCGGGCGCACACGATCTGGTATCCACGCTCAACGACACGCGCCGCGCCTGGGCATCATAAATTGGCGGCATCAGCTAGCGAGCACCGGGCACCGAACCTCATCGCGCGCTGGGATCTGGACAAGACCTACCTGCGCACCGACTTCGACACGGTGCGGGATCTGCTGCGCACCGCCGTCGAGCGCCCTGATCGCAAGCGCAGCGTACCCGGGGCCGCGGCGCTGCTCCGGGAGCTCGGGCGCACGGGCGCGCGCATTCACATCCTGAGCGGCAGCCCCCGGCAGATGAAGAGCAAGCTCGAAGAGAAGCTGCGCATCGATCGCGTGCGCTGGGACGAGCTCACCTTGAAACCAAACCTCAGCAACCTGATGCGCTTGCGCTTCCGGGCGTTGCGCGATCAGCTGGGCTACAAGCTGCCCATGCTGCTCGACGCCCGCGTGCGCGATCAAGAGCTGGCGCGCGAGGGTCCGATTCACGAGGCGCTCGTGGGTGACGACGCCGAAGCCGACGCCTTCGTTTACTCGCTTTACTCCGACATCTGCTCGGGCGGCGTCGACCGACGCTCGCTGGAACGCGTGCTCACCGCCGGTCGCCTGTACTCGGATCAGGTCGAGCGTTGCCTGCTCGCCCAATCGCGCCTCGACACTGGGCCGGTCGTGGAGCGTATCTTGATCCACCTCGATCGCCAGACGCCCCCGAGCATGTTCGCGGATTACGGCTTTCGCGTCGTGCCCTTCTACAACTACTTGCAAGCCGCGTTCGTGCTCGCGGAAGATGGTTACGTGCAGCCTGCCGGCGTCCTCCGCATCGCATCCGAGTTCGTGCAGCGGGATCGCTTCGACGCCGACGCCCTGGCGCGGAGCTATTTCGATCTGATGCGGCGCGGTCACGTCCAGGGGGCCGCGTTCGGATCGCTGTGTACCGCGCTGGAAACGCTGAAGCAGGGCGGCGCGCTGCCCGTCCTCGCCCCCTTGTCGCGCATGTGCGAGCTCTTGAGTGAATACTTGAAGGACGCGCCGAAACCGCGCGCGCACGCCGTACCGAAGCTCGACTACGTAGCGCTGGCCGTGCGCCACCGCGGCGGAAAGAACCGCAAAAAACGCCGATGATGCGCCGCTTGGGGGCCCTCTTGCTCGTTCTGCATGCGAGCCTCGGCTGCGCCGCGCCCGCGCAGGAACGAACGGAGCCAGCCACGGGTCCGGCGAGGTCTACACACAGCGCGCCGGTCCCGCCGCCGATCGACGCGAGTCACACGCTGCTGGTGCTGCGCTGGCAAAATCCCGAGCAGAGCGGCAGCGCCGGGCGCGATTGGGCCGCCCGGCTCCTCACTGCGTTGCCCGGCAGCCAAGACACGCTGAGCTGGTCCGCGCCCATCGAGCTGGTGTTGGCCATGGATCCGGCCGCAGGTGCGAACCAGTTCGAAACACGCACGGCGCTAGCGTTCGGCGTACGCTCCCTGGCAGCCTTGTCGGACCACGCGCGGCGCGCCGGCGCGCGGCTCGAGAGCGCTACCGACGGCGCGCGTTACCTGGTCTTCGAGCGCACCGAGCTCGTCTGTGCCCTGCCCCCCGCATCCTCCGAACGCGACGCCCGTGTCGTGTGCGGACCGTCACGCCGCGACGTGCAGAGCCTGCTTCGGTACATGACGCAGGTGCTCCCGGGCGAATTGCCTGGAGCCGCCGACGTACGCGCCGAGCTACGCCTGGCCCCACTGCACGCGCTGACCGAGCCCGAGCTGTTCGGGCTCAGCGAAGGCCTCGTGAAGCCGCTCTTGAATTTGCAGAGCCGTAACAGGCGCTCCGACCGCGCCGGCGCGCATCTGTCCAGTGAAACCTCCAAAGAGATCTCGCTCCTGATCCGCGACGTCGAGCACGCGCGCGGCGAGCTCCGTCTCGAGCCGGCAACGGATACGCTCGAGAGCACGCTGACTTTGCATTTTCGAAGCGGCAACTCGCGGCTCTTGCAGAGCCTGCTCGCGCAAGCGCGCCACGCGGAGGCGCCACCGACGCGTTTCTGGCGTTGTCCCCCGGACAGCTCGAGCGCGCTGTTCGTGCGCGGCCTCGAACCTGCCGACTTTCGTCCGCACAAGGAGCTCGTCGGAAGCTTGTTCGGCGAAGTGCTCTCCTACCAGGGAACGCCGCCGAAGCTGAAGGAGCTGGCCGCTGAGCTCGTGTACGCCGTCCCGCTGCCGAGGGGAGATCTCGTGCTGTGCTCGGGCGCTGAATCGGCGCCCACAGCGGCGGGACGCTCGCCGGAAGCGCACGATCTGGCCCTCGCCAGGCAGCGCTGGGGCTGGCGCATCGCCATCACGGGCGACGAGCCCGATCGCTATCGCTCCTACCTCGTCAAGCTCGTGGAGGCGTTTCAGGATCCGGTGCTTGGCCCCCAGCTGCGCCGCTTCATCGGCGCGCAGTACGGCGAGACCCCGCTCTCGGTACGCGCCCGAGCTCCGGCGCCGGGCGCGGGTCTTCCGCACGGCACGCGGCTGGTCGAAATGACGCTGCCAGCTCGCGAGCTGGATCCACGCAGCGGCGGCCTCGTCACGGGTCGGTCACCGGGCGTGAAGCTGCTCGTGGCCGTCCTCCCGCTCGGCCGCGGAGAAGGCACGCTGATCGGCGTCGGGAGCGAAGAAAGAGTGCTGGCGACCAAGCTGCGAGCCGTCGCGGAGCACGCGCCCGGCCGCGCGCGGCTCGATCAGCGCGCCGACCTCGCCCTCCTCAGGAGCACGGCGGCCATCGCCGGCGGTTTCTGGAATGCCGCATCCCTGCGCCCCGCTGGAGAGCCGAGCGGGCCGAACGCCGCGACCAATCCCCTCGTTTACACCCTCCAGGTCGATCCCGCGGCCCGACGCGTCGAAGCACGGCTCAGTGTGCCGAAGGCGGCCGTCGCCGAGCTCACGGCGCTCCTGAGAACGCTTTGGCGCTCTGAAAAGAGTGTGGGCACCGAGCCCCGTTAGTCCCGAAATGCACATCGCGCACAGCGGTTTCCCGGCTGCTGCCCCCTCGCCTGCGACGACCCGGCAGCGCCCGCGGAAGGGCTGCGGGGAGTCCACGTTTCTGTAGCGTTTTACGACGATTTTCGAATAGTGTGGGGCGCCGCTCAGCCGGGGACGGCTGGGAGACGCCCAGGTTGGGCTAGACTCGTTTGGTCATCACATCAAAGGCTCGCGCTTTGGCGTGCGGGCTCTGCGCGCCGGAGCCGCGAAAGGTTCACGAAAGTTGGACAGCGATCTCGCTGAATCGATCTCTGCCCTCAAAGAGTCACTCGATCGCCGCGGAGTGCCAGCAGTTTTTGGCAAGGCCGATCCGGATCTCGTCGCCGAGGTTCGGAGCAGGCTCAAAGTTCCGCGCCGCTACCGCGAGTTTCTCGCTGAGGCTAACCCGGTCAATGTCGAAACCCGCACGCCCACCGAGCGGGTGCGCCTGACGCCTGCCCAGAGTTTACTGGACGAGCAGAAAGGGTTCGCGCTGACGGACACCGGAGAAACTCGCACGGGCCCGTCTCCGCAAGGCTGGCGCCCCAGCTGGGTGATCGTCGGTCATAGCTCGCTCCTCGGCGATCCCTACTTTCTCGACACCTCGAGCCCGGATCCCGAAGGTGACTGTCCCGTGTTCACCGCCATGAGCGGCACGGACGTCTGGAAGCCTCGCCTGTGCGCCTCGAGTTTCGCGTTGTTTCTGCGCATTTTGGCGATCGGGATGGAGGTCGCCGCGGGCTTCGCGGAGGAGGACCTCGACATGGACGACGAGCAGGTCTTCCGCGAGTCTCTGGGACCCAAAATCCGCGAATATGATCCGGCGGCCATGAAGGCGGGCCACTGGACGTGAGCTCGCTCTTTCGCGAAGCACGTTCCAGAGCCGCCGATTTCGCAGCAGTAGTTCAAGAGCTTTGCCGGCGCGGTGAGACGGATCTCGAACGCGTCGAGCCCGCGGTTCAGCGCATCGTGAAAGACGTGCGCCGCGAGGGCGATGCGGCGCTGCGTCGCTACATCGCCGAGTTCGAGCAGCGCGCCCCGGAGCAGCTCCTGAAGGCGGATTACGGCGGCGCCGAAGCGCTCGCTGCCTTGAGCAGCGACGTGCGTGATGCGTTGATTTTCGCTGCGGATCGCATTCGCCGCTATCACGAGCGCCAGGCCGAGAGCCTGACGGGCTTCGAGTACGAAGAGCACGGCGTGCAGCTCGGAAGTCGTGTCTCGCCCCTCGCGCACGTCGGAGTGTACGCTCCCGGCGGCAAGGCGCGGTACCCATCGAGTGTGCTCATGAGCGTGATCCCCGCGCGCGTCGCGGGCGTCGAGCGCATCACCTTGGCGAGCCCCGACCCAGGCGTCGAAGTCCGGGCGGCGTGTCACCTGGCCGGAGTGAGCGCGCTGCTCGACGCGGGCGGCGCCCACGCCATCGCTGCGCTGGCGTACGGCACCGAGAGCGTGGCGCGCGTCGACAAAATCGTCGGACCCGGTAACATCTACGTGGCGGCCGCCAAACGCCTCGTCTTCGGAGAAGTCGCGATCGACAGCATCGCCGGCCCGAGTGAAATTCTGGTCGTGGCCGACGACAGCGCCAATCCCGCCATCATAGCCGCCGACTTGCTGTCGCAGGCGGAACACGACGAAGCCGCCTACGCGCTCCTGCTCTGCACGAGCCCGCGCCTGGTCGGAGCCGTGCGCGAGCAGCTCGAGGTGCAGCTCGCTGCTCTGCCCCGCAAGCAAGTCGCGGAAAAATCACTCAGGGAGCACGGGCAAGCGCTCGTGGTCTCTAGCCGCGACGAGCTTTGCCGCGTGGCCAATCAGCTTGCGGTCGAGCACGTCTCGATTCAATGCGAAGGCGCGCGCGAGCTCGCCGACCGCATCACGCGCGCAGGCGCTTTGTTCATCGGTTCCGCGACGCCCGAAGCCGCAGGGGACTACGTCGCGGGACCGTCGCACGTGCTCCCCACCGGCGGCGCCGCGCGCTACGGCGCCCCGCTCGGCGTCTACGACTTCGTCTCACGGAGCTCGCTCATCTCTTACGACTGGGACGCCCTCGCCGCACAAGCCGCGCCCATCACGACGCTCGCGCGCTGCGAAGGCCTCGAGGCCCACGCCCGCGCCGTCGACGTCCGCCTCGCCTCGCGTCGCGACGGCACCTAGCGCGCGCTTCGATGGTCGATGCCGGGGCTGTCAGGTCGCCTCGAGCAGCTACGTTCCTTTTGCCGCCATGACGCCAGAAGACGCCAAGATCAGCGCCAAAGGATTTTGGGTTTTCCACTCTCCGTCGCTGCTCGGATCTAAAACGGCGTGCAATCGTGATCCACGCGACGCGCTCACGTCGTTTTAGATCCGTGTCGCGCCGACCAAGTGTGAAACCCCAAATTTCTGCTGGCGTCTCGCTTGGCGTTCTTCGGCGTCATGGCGGCAAAGAATCGCTACAGCAGCGGTGGCAGCCCAGGCTAGCGGCCGGCGGCGAGGTAGCCGCGCTTGATCAGCGACGAGACGACCTCGGCGATTTCGAGGTCCGTCAGCGCCGTGCGATCGAGCAGGGCCTCGAAGCTCGGCGAATTGAGCGCTTGTTGCAGCACGTCGAGGTGCTTCGGCTCGAGCTCGTGGAGCGGAGCTTCGAGCGGCGTGCGCAACGTGAGCCGCGACTCCAGGGGCGGCAGCTTCGGCAGGAGCACGGCGAGCTCGTCCTGTTGCCGGAAGCCCTCCATGAGCACTTCCTGCGCCGAGGAATCCAGCGGCTTGTCGAAGGTCTTGGCTTCAGGTGGATCGAGCTCGAACAGCCCGGACTTCCACGTCAGCATGCGGAACATGGACTTGTTGGGCGGGAGCCGGCTCTGATCCTCGATGAGCGCGTAGTGAATCCGGCCCTCTTTCAGGTAGATGCGCCCGATGTGCGCTTCGGTCCGGAGCACGAGTACGCCCGATTTGCGTGATGTTCCGAAGAGCTGAAGCAAATCCGGCAGCGGAATTTCTTCCAGGTTGCCCGTCATGCGCGGCGCTTCGTTCGGCTCCCATTGTCCGCCGCGCTGGCGAGCGGTGACGCGCCGAACGGCCACCGATTCCAGATTTTGCCGGGTGTTGCCGTCGTCCCCACCGAGTGCGACGACTTTGAGGATGCTGGTGCCGATGAGCACGCGGTCACCCTCCTTGAGCTGTGCCTTCTGCACCTTCTCGCCGTTCACGAACGTGCCATTCGTGGAACCCAGGTCCTCGATCGAAATCACTCCGCCGCGCATTTTGATGTGGGCGTGACGGCGGGAGACCATCTCTTCCACGAGCACCATGTCGAGGTCACTCGAGCGGCCGATGATGATGTCCTGCCCGTCCTCGATCGGGAACTCCCCCCCCTGGTACTTGCCAGAAATGAACCGCAGGGCGAGGTGGGTTCGAGAGGGCCCCGCCTGCGAACCGCTGGAGTTCGGCGCAAGTCTGTCAGGCATTGAGCTACAGGGGGAGCCCACGAAATCCGTGACGCGCGTGGCCCGAGCGCCAGGGCTGTGGGAAAAAAAAGAATAGGCCCTCGGAAAAGATCCGGTCAAGCTCGGAGCACTCGATCGGTCGGAATTGCTGGACGCAATTCATGCGGGCTTCACCTCCGGCCGCGCCGCTCCGGCAGGCGTCGTGGGGGCGTCGGCATCCGGTTTCGGAGGTTTGACGGACGGCGCTGCGACCATCGGACGCGGCGAGGCGATGGGATCGCTGACCACGGGCAGCACGACCGTGAAAATAGATCCTGCCCCCGGCTGTGACGAGACTTCGATGCGACCTCCCATTTCTTCGATCATCCGTTGGCTGATGGCCAGCCCGAGCCCGGTTCCCTTGTGCTTGGTGGTGAAGAACGGCACGAACAGGTTTTTCAGTACCGAAGGACCAATACCAGGTCCGGCATCGCGCACCGAAATCTCCACCCAATCGAGCCCGGCCAGCGCCGGCATCCCACTGTAGCCCGGGTTTCGGCCCTTGCGTTCACGCGTCCCTACGGTCACCTGCCCAGCGCCATTCATGGCGTCCATCGCGTTTTTTATCAGATTCATCAGGACTTGTCGGAGCTGCTCGGCGTCGGCCCGGACCATGGGTAAAGCAGCGCCGAGCTCCGTATTCAAGGTGCAGCCCCTTTCCCGGTCGGAGGAGAGGACGCGGAGGGTGCCCCTGACGACATTATTGACGTCCACCGCTCCCGGGTTGCCTTTCGAAGGCCGAGCATAGTCGAGCACCGATCCCACGACACGATCCAGGCGGTCGACTTCCTCGAGAATGATGGCCACGAACTCGCCAGCGCTCGGATCCAGGCTCGAATGCTCCGGTTCGCTCAAGAGCTGGGCGGCCCCCTTTATCGCACCAAGTGGGTTTTTCACCTCATGCGCCAGCCCCGCGGCCATTTGGCCCAAGGCCGCCAGCCGATCGCGCTCCTGCATGCGGCGATACTGATGGGAGTTCTCGACGACCACGCCGATTTGAACCGCCAGCGACTCGAGCAGCGCCACCTCGTCCGGTGAGAACGCATCGCGCACCCGATCGTCCACGAGCAGCAGCATGCCGGAGAGCTCCTGATCCTCGCCGTGTATGGCCAAGGCCAGGCCGTCCTTGAACGGACCCAGGACTTCCGCCGCCGCTATCACCCGACCCTCCGACTCGGCCTGGCGTGTCCAGCCCGAGCGACGGCTCTCGGCCACCTCCCGCTGCAGCTCCTCCAGAACGATCGACGAGCTCGAGCTCAGGCGCTCGATGAACGGGCGCGCCGTCGCGCCGTCGATGCGGAGCGGCGCCGCAGGTCCGAACGACAGTCCGACCACGAAGTCCGAACCCGCGGGCTCACGCAGGTAGAAGGCGCCGGCCGTGGCGCGCCGAGACTCCTCGAGCGCGGAGAGCACGACGTTCTGCAGCTCCCCGAGCTCGAGCACGTGCGAAAGTTGCGTGCGCGCCTTCGTCACGGCGCGCTCGATGTCGACGCGCTCGCGAAAAAAGAACTTGTGGATGTAGCCCTCGACCTTTTCGCGGAGCGGCTCGAACAAGACGAGGATCACGATCGCCGCCAGGATCGCCCCCAGGTACATGGTGTCGAAGCCACCGAACAACACCACGAAGACGTAAAAGATGCCGGCCAGACAAAACGCGAGCGCGGTCGAGACCAGCAGCTGCCCGAGAATTTCGTAGAGGTCGACGAGCCGTTCGCGCGTCAGCGACTCGGCGAGGATGAACAGAAACACGATGCTGAGCACCGCGCCGACGGGCGGCAGCGGCGCGCCGATGAACCACAAGAAATCGGCGAGCGTGAAAACAGCAGCTGCGGCGCCGATCAACACGAGGAAACGCACGCGTCGCTGGGTGGCGCGCGAGCGGCTCCGCTCGCCTCGCAACGCGAGCGACCAGAGGCCCGCGGCGATCAGGCCGAACACGTACAGAAATACCGCGCCGCGCACCCACCCGTGTTGATGCTGCGGCGAGAGCACCAGCACCAGCATCGGGATCATCAGGATGAACGCGACACGCGCGAGCGCAGAGCGGCGCTGCTCGAGCGGCACGATCGCCTCGAACAGGTGCAGCGCGAACTGCGGCAGGAGCACCGCGAGCACCGCCGTGAAGCGCGCCCACACGTCGGCGCGCACCCACTGGTACATCCACTGCGCGAGGTACCAGAGCCCGATGTCCGCGGCGAACGCCGCGAAAAAGAGCTGGGGTCTGCGCGCGCGGCCGCGCAGCAGGATGGACACGGCGATCGCCAGGGCCAGGGCCCCGCAAAACAGCGACGTGCGCGTGCGCAGATCCACGGCGCCAACGTAGCGGGGCTAACCGAGTGGATCAAACTTGCCCGCGAAGTGCCCGGCGATTTGCGGAATCAGGCGCGCTGGCGTAGCTCCTTTTCGATCTGACGCAGGGAGGCTCGGGGCGCCTCCTTCAGCGCGCGCGCCATCGGTAGCTGCGCCTCCGCACAGGCGACGTACAAGGGCAAGAGCTCGGGCAGAGCGCGCTCGAGCGCCACGAGGTGCGCGTGCACCGTGCCCGCGTCTCCGCGACGGATGGGTCCAGTGAGCGCGTGAGGCGTGCCGAGACGCGTCACGTTGTCGGCCACGCTGCGAAGGAGCGGCCCGAGGACACGCCCGAGGTCGTCCGGGGGACAGCCCGCCGCCCGGAGCAGGCGCTCGGCGGCAGCCGCGAGCGCCGCCGAGCCGTTCGCGAGCAGACCCGCCGCGGCGTGGTAGAGGGGCAGGTCGACGCTCGCCCAGCGGCGCGGGATCATGCCCAGCCGGCGCGCGAGCGCACGTGTGCGCTCGAGAGCGACGCGTTCTCCGGCAATCAAGAGGTGCGCCCCGGTCAGCGCGGGCAAGACGCGCGGCGACGCGAACGACAAGAGCGGGTGTGCCTGCCCGATGCCCGCGCAGTGACCGCGCAACGGCTCGAGGATCGAGGGACCGTGTGCCCCGGCCACGTGCACCACTGCCGTGCGCGCGCTGACCCGCCCGCGCAGCGCGGCCGCGAGCTCGCCGAGCGCGCGGTCACGAACACAGAGCACGAGCAGCGCCGCATCCAGGCGGCGTGGCAGCGCTGCGCGCGCGGGGCGAATGGTGACCGGACAACCAGCGCGGCGGAGACCGCTCGCGAGCGTGCGGCCGACCTTGCCGGCGCCGAGAATGAGCACGCGGTCCTGCGCGCCGGTGCGCGTCATCGGTAGAGGCCGCGAGCGTCGATGAAATCCAGCACGCCGCTCGGTACGACCGCGGCGAGCTCCGGCGCCACCTCGGGGTCGTCACGGCGAGCCAAGAGCTCGCGCACCCGGCTCGACGAGATATCCGGCAGAATTCCGGCGCGACCGAGCGCGTGCTCGGCTCCCACGCGACCCAGCACGAAGGGCGGCGCGAGCTCCGAGACCTCGGCGAAAGCGTGCCACTTGTGCGTTTCGAAGAGCACGTCCGAGCCGATCACCAGGCGGAGTGACCAGTCCGGATTTCGCGCGCGCAGGGTTTCGAGCGTGCGCAGCGTGAAGCTCGGGTGTCCGAGCTCGTGCTCGATGTCGGACACGAGAGCCCCGGGCAACCAACCCAGCGCGATACGGCACATCTGAAGCCTCTCGGCGAACGGCGCATGTGAAACCTTCAACGCGTGATCGAATACCGGCACCACCAGCACGCGATCGAAGCGCGCGACCGACAGCACGTAGCTGACGGCCAGCACGTGCGCCACGTGCGGTGGATCGAAGCTACCGCCGAAAAATCCGACCTTCACGGATCGCTCGTCACTTTCAACTTGGTGGTGCGCGAAGCCAGCAGCAGCTCGCGCGACTGTTCTCGACAGGCGCCGTCGAACAGCGTCAGGTGAATGCCGTCCTCGTGATCCTCGAGGATCATCGTGCCCGCCTCTGCGAATGACCCGGGTGACAGGAACCAGCGCGAACCGACTTGCTTCACGAGCGGTTCCTGACTCTTGCCGAACACCAACAGCGACGCGGGCAAGATGTCCTCCTCGTCGAGATCGCTCTTGTCGTAGATCATGACGGCGACCTTGCCGTTCAGGATCTCGATCACACGCGTGCCGTCATCCGGCAGAGACTGGAACACCTTGAGCGAACGGCGCTCGCGCTCGGCCGAAAGAAACGCGTCGATTTGGTCGGGACTCGCCGCTCTGCAGCGCTCTGCGGCTCGCCGCCACAGCGCGCTGTCCGCCGGATCCCCGCCCACGAGCTCTTCGGCCCAGCGCCGGACCACCGCGTCCATGGCCGCGTCCACGCCCAGGTAGATCGCGCGATCCACGGCGATGTCTCGACGCAGAAAGCGCGCGGCGCGCTCGAGGGCCGCGTCATCGTTTGGAGCTGGACCGAGCAAGCCGAGGCGCATGCCGCTAGGAACACGCTACCATGACCGCGTGCCGCGTCGCATCCAGCCCATTCGCCACCCGGTGCGGATCGAGCACGACGGAAGCGCCGTCTTCGCCGAGCGAGGCGAGCCACTGGCAGCCGCATTGATCGCCGGCGAACGCCTGCTGCTCGGACGTAGCCCCAAGCTGCATCGGCCACGCGGCCCTTATTGCCTGAGAGGCTCCTGCGAAGGCTGCCTGGCGCGCGTGGACGGAGTGCCCAACGTCATGACGTGTCTCGTGCCGGCTCACGGCGGCGAACGGATCATCACGCAAAACGTGCTCGGTTCAAGGCGCACGGACCTGCTGCGCGCCACGGACTTTCTCTTTCCGCACGGCATCGATCATCATCGCCTGTTCGCCGGAGTGGCGGGGTTATCGAGCGTGGTGCAGGCCTTCGCCCGCCGCGCGGCTGGCCTGGGGAAGCTGCCGGATCGCGAGCTTTTGCGCGGACGTGCCTCACGGACGCGTGTTCGGTGCCTGGTGGCGGGAGCCGGCGCGGCGGGCCTTTCTGCGGCCATCGAGCTCGGCGGGGGCGCGTGGCTGGTGGATGACGCGTTCGAGCCCGGCGGCTCGCTTTTGGCGCTGGAGCCGGCGCACGCCCTGGCTCTGCTCGATCGCGCGCGGCAACGCGGCGTGCGCCTGTCCCTGCGCTCGACTGTGCTCGGCTTGTATCGGGCCGAGGTCGGCGAACCCGGGCTCCGTGCGCTGGTCCTGACGCCGACTGGAGTGCACCAGGTCTCTGCCGAGCGCATCGTCGTCGCGAGCGGAACGCACGCTGGGTCTGCGCCCTTCGGTAACAACGACTTGCCCGGCGTGTGGTCGGCGCGCGCAGCGCTGATGTTGCTGCGGCACGGCATCCTGGTCGGCGATCGCATCCTGATCGCCGGCACGGGGCGCTTCGCGGACGAGTTCGAGCAGAGAGCGTGCGCGCTACCGGACGCCGCGCGTCCCAGACAGCCCATTTTGCGCACGGCGGTCGAGTCGCTGGTACGCGCGACTGGACGATCCCACGTGACCGGCGCGGTGCTGAACACAGGCGGTCGCGAGCGGAAGATCGCGTGCGACGCAGTGCTCGTCGAAGGCCACTACTCGCGCAGCCTCGAGCTCGTGGGGCAGGCGGGCGGACGGCTCGAGTTCGAGCCTGACACGGGCTTTCGCCCGCTGCTCGACGCGCACGCACAGGCCGCGCCCGATGTATACTGCGCGGGCAGCGCTGCCGGCTCCGGAATGGACAGCGCCACGCACGGGGCACGAGTCGGCGCGTATCTGGCAGGAGGGTGAGCGCGCGCTCAATTTTCGACCAGCGTCCCGAACAGCGCCAAGCCGCCGGCAATGAACGTCACGTCGAAGACGAGCATCAGCTGCAGGTAGTCCCAGAGCTCGAAGGCAGACGCGCCCCCGAGGAGCTCCCGCGTGGCGGCCACCGCCGCCAGCAAGGTCGGCGACAAGAGCGGAAACAGCACGATCGAAAGGAGCAGATCGCGCGCGCGGGTGCGCACGGTCATGGCCCCGAACAGAGTGCCGCTCGCGGCCACGCCAGGCGTTGCAGCCGCCGCGATCAGCGCGAAGCCGCCCGCCACTTGCGCGGGATCGAGCGCGAAGAGCAGCGCCGACGCCGGCATCACGACGAGCTCGACGATGCACAAGAACGTGAGCACGCCCAGGGCCTTTCCGGCGAAGATCGCGCTGCGCGACACCGGCGCGATCAAGAGACCTTCCAGAGCGCCCTCTTCGCGTTCGCGCTGCCACGTACGACCCAGCGCGAGCACGGCGGCGAAGGCAATCGACAGCCAAATGACGCCCGAGGCGACGAGCCGCCGCGTCTCCGGGCCGCCATAGAACGCGAGTGACGCCATGATCACGACGAGCAACGCGAAAAAGCTGCTCGTCGTGACGACCTCGCCCGTCGACAGCTCGATGCTGAGGTCTTTCCGGTACAAAATCAGCGTTTGCCGGAGCCAGCCCGGGCGATCCACCACGCGCACGCGAGGCGCGGAGTTCAGCGTGACGTGCGCGGGTTCGGCCATTGGGGGAGCGCAGCATTCTACACGGCTGTCTCGCCGCACCAGGACTAGTCGCGGTTCATTTCAGGTCGCGCCGCGCTGCGCCACGAAAATCCCGTAGAAAGCCGCAGCGCGGGCCGTGTCGCGCTGCGGACTCTGTGATAACGGTGCGCGCATGGCAGTCGCTACCATCGAGCACACCCTCAATTGCACGGTCGATACTTTTTGGGACAAGATCTTCTTGAATAAGGAATTCAACGACCAGCTTTACAAACAAGTCCTGCGCTTCCCGGCGTTCAACGAGGTAAAGCGCGAGGAAACCGGCGATGAGCTTCGCCGCGTCATCGAGGTGACTCCGGATGTCGGGGACTTACCCGGACCTATCCGCAAGGTCGCTGGCGACAACATGAGCTACGTGGAAGAAGGCGTCTTCGACAAGAAGGCGAAGCGCTACCGTCTCAAGATCAAGCCCAGCGCGCTCGCCGACAAATTGTTCATCTCCGGCGATATGTGGGCCGAGCCGGCGGGCGACGGCAAGATTCGCCGCTTCTTCAAGGCCGACGTCACGTGCAAGGTGTTCGGCGTCGGCGGCATGATCGAAAAGCGGATCATCTCCGACATGCAGAAGAGCTACGACACCGCCGCGAAGTTCACGAACCAGTTCATCGCGGAAAAGTCCCTGTAAGGACCGCTCTTGGCGCCAGTGAGCCCCGCGCTCCGCGGGCTCACTGGCCGTCAACGCCAGCTTCGATGGGAACCGTCAGCTGGGTTGGGCGGCCCGAGCCTTGCTCTTCTTGGCGGCCGGCTTTTTGGCAGCCGGCTTTTTGGCTTCAGCCTTGGGCTTTGCGGCCGCCTTCGCCTCGGCGTGCTTCGCGCGGCGCGAAGAGGCACGCTGCATGTCGAGCAGGCGCGGAAGCGGGTAGCCCTCGAGCCGGGTCTTGTAGCCGGCGTCCTTACCGCGCTTCTCGAGGTCGAGAATCGAGGCGACCAGCTTTTCGCGGTTGCCGAACTGCTTTTTCGCGTCCGTCAACACGTCGAACAAGCGGAGGAGCTTGGCATTCGAAATCCGCCCGAGCCCCTTGGCGTCGCTCACGCGATCGATCCATAGCGCGTCGGTGGCGAGCCCCTGCACGGCCGCAACGAGCTTGTCTTTGCTCTCGAACTGCTCTTTGACTCGGGCCAGCGGCGTCTTCTTCATGTTGTTCACCCAGCGAGGGGCGGCGTTCTAGCAATTGACGCCGAGCTCCGCAAGGCGCTGGGGGCCGCGCGAGAAAATCAGCACAGTCTGACGCGAGCCGGCCAGCGCCATCGACTCGGGCTCTGCTTGATGCTAACGGCGCGGGCAGCATGGCCCCGAGAGTGCGATTTGCGCCTTCCCCCAGCGGTTACCTGCACATCGGTGGCGCCCGGACCGCTCTCTTCAACTGGCTCTGGGCCCGAAACCAGGGCGGGCAATTCGTGCTCCGAGTCGAGGACACGGACCAGGACCGCAGCAGTCTGGACAGCGTCTCGGCCATCCTGGATGCGCTGAAATGGCTCGGGCTCGACTGGGACGAGGGCCCGGAGGTGGGCGGTCCCTACGGCTCGTATTTCCAGAGCGAGCGTAAGGCACTCTACCGAGAGGCCACCGAGCGGCTGATCCGCGAGGGCAAGGCCTACCGCTGCTACTGCACGAAGGAGGAGCTCGATCGCGCACGCGAGGAGCTCAAGGCCGGAAACCCGAAGGCGCAGTTCGTGTACCCGGGGACCTGCCGCGACCGCAAAGACCAGCCGGACCTCCCCTACGTCGTGCGCTTCGTGGCGCCACGCGAAGGCTCGACCGACTTCGTGGACAAGGTGTTCGGCGAGGTCCGCACCCCGAACAACGCCCAGCAGGACTTCGTGCTCGTGCGCGCGGACGGCTACCCGCTGTACAACCTGGCCGCGACCATCGACGACCACGAGATGGACATCACGCTCGTGGCGCGCGGTCGGGACCACATCGGCAATACGCCGCAGCAGCTCCTGCTCTATCAGGCGTTCGGCTGGCAGCCGCCGGAGTTCGCTCACTTGCCCATGATGCTCTCGCCCAAGGGCGAAAAGCTCAGCAAGCGCCATGCCTCGGTCGCCGTGCAGGACTATCGGGAGCGCGGCTACACCGCGATGGGCGTGCTCAACTATCTCGTGCGCTTCGGCTGGTCTTCGGGTGACCAGGAGATCTTCAGCCGCGACGAGCTGATCCGCCTCTTCGGCTGGGACGCCGTCAACAAGAGCGACGGGAAGTTCGACGAGAAGAAGTTTGCGGACGTCGCCTTCGAGCATCTCAAAAACGCGGAGCTCACGAGCCTTTCGGACTACGCTCGCTGGGTGCAACCGTTCCTCGCGCAGCGAGGCATCGAAGACCCGGCGCAAGACCTCCTGCAGCGCGCCATCCCGGGGATTCGCGAGCGAGGTAGGACCCTGGCCGACGCTGCGCACCACCTCGACTTTTACTTCCGCGAGCCTCCTGAAATGGACGAGAAGGCGCGGCAGAAGTTCCTGACAGCGGATGCCGGGGCGCACCTCGCTGCCTTGATCCCGGTCTTCGAGCTCTGCTCCGAGTGGAACGCCGAGGCGCTCGAGGCCGCGCTCCAAGCGTGGCTCGAACAGACGGGTCGGCAGCTGAAGGAAGTGGCTCAGGCCGCGCGTGTTGCGCTGACGGGCCGGTCCGCCAGCCCGCCGCTCTTCGATGTCATGGTGGTCCTCGGCCGTGAACCGAGCCTCTCGCGGCTCGCGCGCGGTGCCGGGCTCGCACGCGCGTAGTCCATGTCGAGCGCCCCCATCCAGCCGCCGCCGGGCGTGGGTCCCGAGGAGCTCGTCCTGCCGCTCACGCGCTTGACGCCTCCGTCCTGGCTGGACGCGGTGCTGGGCTACGCGCCGTTCAAGGCGCTCCTGCCTGTCCCCATCCTGCTCCTGCTCGCGCCGCTGATCTGGTGGTTCTTCAAGGACACCTGGCAGCGCCTCGACTTGGAGGCGCAGGTCTATCGAGCCGGCACCCCGCCGGGCCGCGACACGTATCTCAGGCCCGCCGTGTGCCTGTGCCTCGTGGCCGTGGTGCTGACGCTTCAAGAATATTACGGAGGGCGTCTCATCTACGAGCAGGTGATCCGGCCGCTGCTCCTCGATTTGGAGGCGGAGCGTCAGCCGCGCTGGCTGAACATGGCCAAGTACGACGAGTTCTACGGCTACTGCTGGTGGGTATTCGCTCGCGTCGCGGGCTACGTGCTCATCCCGCTACCTCTCTGGAAGCTCCTCTTCCCGAAGGACAGCCTGCTCGACATGGGCCTGCGCATCCGCGGCTTTTTCAGCCACATCTGGATCTACGCGCTGTGCCTGGCGATCGTCGCGCCGGCGATGCTGCTCGTGGCCCGACAGCCGGACTTCGGTACCTACTACCCGTTCTACAAACAGAGCTCCCGGAGCTGGTACGACTTCTTCGCCTGGGAGCTCATCTACTTCGCTCAGTTCTTCGCGCTCGAGCTGTTCTTCAGAGGCTTCATGCTGGGCGCGCTGCGGCGCACCTTGGGCTCGGCGGCGATCTTCGTCATGGCCGTGCCCTACTGCATGATCCACTACGGCAAGCCTTATCTGGAGGCCCACGGCGCGATCGTGGCGGGCGTCGTGCTTGGCTCGCTGGCCATGCGCACCCGCAGCATTTACGCCGGCTTCCTCGTACACATCACCGTCGCGTTCGCCATGGATTTGCTGGCGCTCTGGCGACGCGGCGCCCTTCCCACTACTTTCTGGGCGCCGGGCTAAAGGCAGCCGGGCGCAGCCCGGCAACGCGACGACGTGCGAGTCTTGGCACGAGCAGATCACGATCGGCAGCTGAAGCCATGACCCACGTGACGAACCGGCGAGGCCGGCGCCGGCTGCCCCGCAGCTTGGAAGCGTCGCAAGGGGTAAGCGGTTGCCTTCCAAATCAGGAACGCTCCTGGAGGCATATTCGCGCCACCTTTTCAGGATGCCCCTTCCGTCAGGAATCTAATGCGTGCTCCGGCATAACGAGCTAAAAGCAGAGCGTCTGTGTCCCCACGGCTCGGAGGACCTCGCGACTTGAACGACGTGTACGAAAACGGAAACGGGCAGCCCTGGACGCCCGAACGTAGCGCCGTGCGCTACCAGATTCAGGGATGGGGCGCGCCTTACTTCGGGGTCAACCCGCGTGGCCACGTCGAAGTCACGCCGGACCCGGGACGCGCGCGCAGCATCAACCTGTACGAGCTGACCCAGGACCTGAAGGCCCGCGGCCTCGACCTGCCACTGTTGATCCGTTTTTCCGACGTGGTGGCGGATCGCATCAAGCGCATCAATCTCTCGTTCATCAAGGCCATCGCGGATTACGAGTACCCCGGGACGTATCGCGGCGTGTTCCCGGTCAAAGTCAATCAGCAACGCCACCTCATCGAAGAGATCGTCGAGTTCGGGCGGCCGTGGCAGTTCGGTCTCGAAGCCGGCTCCAAACCCGAGCTGCTGATCGCGCTCGCCGCCATGCAGGACGCCGGCGGGCTCGTCATCTGCAACGGCTACAAAGATCACAAGTACATCGAGACCGCGCTCCTCGCGCAGAAGTTCGACAAGACCGTGATCGTGGTGCTCGAACGCGTCGAAGAGATCGACGTGGTGCTGCGAGCATCGGAGAAGCTCGGCATTCGTCCGATGCTCGGCGTGCGCGCGAAGCTGACCACCAAAGGCGTGGGGCGCTGGGCGGAGTCCGCAGGCGACCGCGCCAAGTTCGGCTTGAGCACCGCAGAGATGGTCGAGCTCGTCGATCGGCTCGCCGAGCGCAACATGCTCGACTCGCTCTTGCTCTTGCACTTCCACATCGGCAGCCAGATCTCGAGCATCATTCCCATCAAGAACGCGATGCAGGAAGCCTCGAACATCTACGTCGAGCTCGCGAAGATGGGCGCGAAGATGGGCTACCTCGACATCGGCGGCGGCCTGGCCATCGACTACGACGGATCGAAGACCGACTTCCACGCTTCCAAGAACTACACGGTCCAGGAATACGCGTACGACGTCGTGTCGCACATTCAAGCCGCGTGCGTGAAGGTGGACGTGCCCTGCCCCACGATCGTCAGCGAGAGCGGACGCGCCATCGCCGCACATCACTCGGTGCTCGTGTTCGAAGTCGTGGGCGTGAACGACGTGCGCTTCGGTGCGCCCACGGAACCGAAACCGGACGCGCATCGCCTGCTCCGTGAGCTGTACGATACCTACAAGGGCATTCAGCCGAAGAACGTGCAGGAGTCCTATCACGACAGCCTGCAGGCCAAAGAGGAAGCGCAGAGCCTGTTCAAGTACGGCTACCTGGGTCTCCGCGAACGCGCCCAGGCCGAGCGTCTGTTCTGGCACTGCTGCGAGAAGATCCAGCACACGCTCAAGCGCCTGAAGTTCGTGCCCGAGGAGCTGCATCACCTCGAGCGCACGCTGAGCGCGATCTACTACTGCAACTTCAGCATCTTCCAGTCGGCGCCCGACATCTGGGCCATCGATCAGCTATTCCCGATCATGCCGATCCACCGGCTCGAGGAAGAGCCGACGGTCAGCGCCACGCTCGCCGATTTGACGTGCGACAGCGACGGCATGATCGACCATTTCATCGACGTCGAGGACGACAAGCGGACGCTCGACGTCCACCCGTACCGCACGAACGAGCCCTACTACATGGGCATGTTCCTGAACGGCGCGTACCAGGAGATCCTCGGAGATCTACACAACCTGTTCGGCGACACGAACGCGGTTCACGTGGCCTTGAACGACGAGGGCTACGAGGTGCAGCACGTGATCAAGGGCGACAGCATCGCGGAGGTGCTGCGCTACGTGGAATACGTGCCGGAGCTGATGGTCGAAGCCGTACGGCGGCAAGCCGAGCGCGCCGTCAGCCAGGGCAAGCTCACCAACGAGCAAATGCGCACTTTGATGCATCACTATGAAGAGTCCCTCAGGAGCTATACGTACCTGACGGAAGATTGAGTTACGCTGACATGCCTCTCCACGCCGTCGAAAGCGCATCGCTCGGAGACCTGGTCTTCAAACAGCTCTCGGCGGAGATCATTTCGGGGCGCTACGCCCAGGGCAGCTGGCTCCCCGCAGAGCGCGCGCTCACGGAGGTGTTCCGGGTCAATCGCCACGTCGTGCGCGAAGCGTTGAAGCGCCTGGCGCAAGTTGGACTGGTCAAGGTCTCGCCCGGGGGTGGCACTCAGGTCATCGATTTCAAGCAGCACGCCGGGCTCGATCTGTTGGTACCGCTCGCCGAATACACGCGCAGCGGCGGCGACACGACCGCGACCTGGTTTTCCGTGCTCGAGATGCGCGCGGCCCTGGCCGCGGATGCCGTGAGGCTCTGCACACGCCGCGCGCCTCCCGCACTCAAGACCGAGCTCCTCGAGATCACCAAGCAAATGAGCGCGACGCTGGACGGATCGCGCTTGTTCGCGCTGGAGCTGCGCTTCTGGGACTCGATTCTGACCGGTGCCGAAAATATCGCCTACCGGCTCGCGTTCAACACCATGCTCAAGGGCACGCGCGCGATGGCGCAAAGCGGCAAGAGCTGGATCATCGCCGAAGCGAAGCGCCGGAGCGCGCGCGTGGCGATCGCAGAAGCAATCCTGGCCGGGGACGAAGAACGCGCCCACGCGGTAGCGACCCACGCTCTGCGCGAGGCGCTGGAGCAGGCTCTGCCCAGTGGCACGCGGTCCAGTGCGCGCGCGCTCACGACGAAATCGGCAGCCAAAACCAAGCGATCGAAGAACGCGCCGCGCTCTCCCAGCCGCTGAGTCAGCGGCGCTGGCGGGTCGCCGCTTTCTCGTCCGGCTCGCTCGCGCTCGCGGCGTCGAGCTCCGTCGCGACAGGCGGAAGCTGAGTGGCGGTCAATGGCGCCGCGACCGACTGCGCGCTGTCGGCTGGTGGCGCCTCCGCAGCGGGCTGTGCGCTCGCACCGCTGGGGAGACCCATGACGCGTTCGAAAGCGGCGACCGTACCGAGTGACGCCTTGCGCGTGTCCGCCTCGGCCTTGAGCGCGTCACCGGACGCAATGGTGCGCGCGAGGGGCGTGCGACCACCGCTCCTGCGAACCTCTTCGACGGACCAGTGCTGCCCAACGCTGCCCAGCGCCGACACGCCTTTCATCAAACTGTTGAACGCGAGCCGGTACGCCAGGTTGCCCGCTCCATCGAGAATGCGCGTCCAGAAGCGCACCTCGAGCGCGAACAGCGCCTGCGTATCGGAGGTTTGGTCCATCTCGGCCGCGAGCGCGAGCAAGTCCTCTTTCACCGCTGCGTCGCCGCGCAGGGCGCACAGGCGCGCGACGTCGGCGGCGATCGTCGCGCGCATCTCGAGCGCCGCGCGCCAGTGCCGAGCCACGTCCACGCCGTCACGAGCGTACTCTGCCATCATCGCCAAGAGCTCGAGCCCGGCCGCACGCGTCACGTCCAGCACCCTCGCGCCGCTCGCGCGGCTGATCGCGATCATTCCGAGCTGCTCGAGGCGCTGCAGCCCTTCGCGCACGACGTGACGGTTCACTCCGAACGTCTGTGCCAGCTGCCGCTCGGGGGGCAAACTGCTACCGACGGCGTGGCGGCCACTGAGAATACCATCCGCGAGTTGCTCGAAGACTTGGTCCGCCAGGGACCGCTTGGCGACCGCGCGAAGCGTCATGGGCTCCAGTATCTGCCAGATTTGCGGCGTTTCGCCTAGCGCGGCAGCCTACGAGTTCTGATATGCCCGAGCTCGAGGGCAAGAAATGAATCGCTTGCGGCCAGATCAGACGGAGCGCGCACGCGCGGCATGGCACGGCTTCTACCAGACGAGCATCGCGAGTCTGCTCGAGCAGCACCTCGCGGAGGCTACGGATGCTCGTGTTCTCGAGCACTTCCGGCAGGTGGCGCGGGAGGTTCCGGCGTACGCCGCGTTTCTGGCCCAGCACGGCGTGGCGCCCGAATCCGTCCGCAGCCTTCCGGATTTCGGAAAGCTCCCGATCACGACCAAGGACAACTATCAGCGCGCGTTCCCGCTGCCCGAGCTCTGCCGCGGCGGCGCTCTCGATGCGTGCGACATGCTCGCGGTTTCATCCGGTTCGACCGGCGCACCAGCGTTCTGGCCGCGCTTCGTGGCGGACGAGGTCGGCAGCTGCATGCGTTTCGAGCAGGTCCTGCACGACACTTTTCGCTGCGACCAGCGCCGTACCTTGGCCGTGATCTGCTTTGCGCTCGGCAACTGGGTCGGCGGCATGTACACGACCGCGTGCTGCCGCCAGCTCGCCACCAAGGGCTATCCCCTGACGGTAGCGACCCCCGGCAATCAGAAGCTCGAAATCTTGCGTGTGCTGAGTGCCCTCCGCCCGCACTTCGAGCAGGTCGTCCTGTTCGGCTACCCGCCTTTCTTGAAGGACGTGATCGACAGCGCCCGCGCCGACGGATTCGACTGGCACGCGTGCCCGACTCGCCTGGTCATGGCGGGCGAAGTGTTCAGCGAAGAATGGCGAACGCTGGTGTGCGAACGCCTCGGGTCGAAACAGCCCGAATGGAGCACTGCCTCGCTCTACGGCACGGCCGACGGCGGAGTGCTCGCCAACGAGAGCGCACTCAGCATCACGATTCGACGCTTTCTGTCCGACCATCCGCGCGCGGCGCGCGAGCTGTTCGGTGAAGCTCGGCTGCCCACGCTGTGCCAGTACGATCCGTTGCATCGCTACTTCGAGCTGGATGGCGGCGAGCTCGTGTTTTCGGGAGACGGCGCGCTGCCGCTGGTCCGCTACAAGATCCTCGATCGAGGCGGCCTGGTGCCCTTCGACACGATGCGAACGTTTCTTTCAGACCATGGCTTCGACTGGACGGCACAGTGGCCAGCGGCGGCGCACGAGCGGGCACGGCGCATGCCGTTCGTGTTCGTCTTCGGACGCGCCAACTTCGCGCTCTCCTACTACGGCGCAAACGTGTATCCGGAGAACGTCAGCGTCGGCTTGGAACAAGCCGCGCTCGCGAGCTCTGTCACAGGCAAGTTCGTCATGCAGATCGTGCACGACTCCGACTTGAACGGCGAGCTCGACATTGCCGTGGAGCTCGCTCCCGGCGTGGCGCCGAGCGTCGCGCTCTGCCAGGACGTCGCGCGCTCGATTCGGCAGCAGCTCGAGCGCTTGAACAGCGAATTTTGCCATTATGTCCCGGCGGAGCGGCGCTCTCCCCGGGTGCGCCTGCTGCCGCACGGGGATCCCTCGCATTTTCCGGTGGGAGTCAAACACCGCTACACGCGGCCCTGAGCCGCACGAAGCGCACCTCCACGCACCAGGCCGGAGGAATGCGCGGCCGGCGCACGGCGTTTGCTGGACGCGGCGCTCGAGACGCCGGTACCATTCGCGTTCCGACACATGCGTCACCTACGACCCTCTGGGCGGCACTTATCGAAGCTCAGGAGCACCCTCGGCATCCTCACGGGAGCGTGCATCTGGACGCTGGCTGGGGCCGGGCAAGCCGACATTTACAAGAGTGTCGATGCCAGCGGCGTGATCAGCTTCAGCAACAATCCCCGCCCTGGCGGCAAGCTCATCGTTCGCGAGAAGGCGCGCGTACAGCCGTTCATGCCTAGCGACAACTCGCCCGAACGCTACACGCGCTACGACGAGCACATTCGCGAAGCCGCCATTCTTTACCAAATTCCCGAAGAGCTGGTGCGCGCAGTCATCAAGGTGGAGAGCAATTACGATCCTCGTGCGCTGTCACGCGCCAACGCGCAAGGGCTGATGCAGCTCATTCCTGAAACCGCCGAGCGCATGATGGTCAGCGACATCTACGACCCGCGACAGAACATCTTCGGCGGCGTGCGCTACCTGCGCGTGCTCGCGAACCTGTTCAACGGCGACCTTTCGCTCACGATCGCCGCATACAACGCGGGCGAGAGCGCGGTCATGCGTCACGGCGGCATCCCGCCATACGAAGAGACCCAGGCCTACGTCACCAAGGTTCTCTCGTTTTATCGCTACTACCGAGCAGCGCGTCAGAGTCCTTGATCTTGCTGCGCAAGAGCCAGAGGTGACTCGCGCGGCCAGTGGGGCCCAGAGCCACGTCTGCAATACGCGTGGTTAGGTTCGAGCGGATGCCCGTCCCGCATGTGCGAGCCCGATCCGTGCTGGATTTCACGGCGTACCTGCGAAAAGCTCGGCCCGGCGTGGTCGAGGGCATCCTCGATCGAGTCCCGGCAGAATGCCGCCGGGTGCTGAATGACGCCTTGCCGACGAGCTGGATCAGCATCGAGCACTCGCGCCACTGGGTCGCGGGGTTCGTACGGGCAGTCGGGGCGCCGGAGGCCCGGGAGCTCACTGCGGAATTTACCCAGCAATGGGTGCTGCGTTCGCCGTTCCTCAAGTCGCTCGCGGAGACCATGATCCGTCTGAAAGGGATCAGCCCCGAGACGGTGATCCGCGTGTTGCCGCGCGCTCTAGACGCCACTTATCGCGACTTCTTCAAGGCCAGGCTCGTCGAGCTGCACCCCGGGCGTGCCATCATCGCGCTCGAGGAGCTGGCGCCCGAGCTCCTGGACACGCCGGAGTACTTCGTGCTGTTCAGCGGCGGAATGGAGGGCACGCTGCGCTTCATGCGACGCCCTGGGCAGGTAGAGCTGACTGTCGACCACCGACGTCGAGTAGCGCGCTATTCGCTGTCGTGGACCTGAAAGGGCGCGTGCCGTGCTTCGCCTCGCGCTCGAACCGACGGCGCGGACACAGGCAACGACACGCAGAAGCTCGCGCCATGTGGCTGGTTGTCTTCGACCCAGATACGGCCACCGTGCAGACCCACAGCCATCTGGCAAAAGCGTAGGCCAAGACCGCGGCTGTCGCGTCCCCGCAGCGAGCTGCACTCGACGTGCGCGTACTTGTCGAAGATCCGCTCGCGTAGCGACAGCGGGACCCCCGGGCCTTCGTCTCGGACTCGTAACAAAATTGACTCTGGTGAGTGAATGCCCGCCTCGATGAAAATAGTGCCCTGGGGCGGGCCATACTTCACTCCGTTGTCGACCAGGTTCTGCAGCACCCGCCGGAGCAGCTCTCGGTCACCGTTGATCGTGTATGCCTCGAGCCCGCTCGCGATCGCCAAATGCTGCCCGGTCTCCGCCACGCGGGCCGCCATCACGCTCCTGACTTCTTCACAGAGCTCACCGAGATTCAGGTCGGAGCGCTCCAGCACGAGCGCACCGTCCTCTCCCAGGTGAACGTCCAACAGGTCGAGCACCATGCGGTGCAGTGAGCGCGCGGATTCGCGAATGTCGTTCAAACAGCCGCGCGCCGCCGTCTCCGGGATACGGCGTTCGAGCAGCACGTCCGCGTTGCCCAGGATTCCGGTGAGCGGGCTCTTCAAGTCGTGGACGATGAACGCCGAGAGCTCCGCCTGCCGCTTTTGCATCTCCAGGAGCTGTTGATTGGCGCGCAGAAGCTCCTCTTGAGCCTTGCGAAGCAGAGTGATGTCGCGAAACACGACGGTGGCACCCGTGATGTTGCCCTGTTCGTCGCGCAGCGGCCGCCCGGTTGCGCAGATCAGCACGCCGTCCGGGACCCCGGCATTTCGGATGAAGAGCTCGACGTTGTTCGTGTCTTCGCCCTGCAGCGCGCGGACGAGCGGGTATGCTTCCGTCGGGAAACGAGTTTTCCCGTCCGGCAAAAACACGCCGTAGTAGTCGGCCCATTCATCGGGCAACGCATCCGTAGCTTTGCGCCCGAGGATGCTCTCGGCCGCGGCGTTGGAAAAGACGATCTGGCCGCGTTCGTTCGCGATCGTGACGCCCTCGCCCAAGCTGTTCAATAAGCTCGGAGACACCGCGTGGATATCCATCGACCCCTGACTTGTACGCCTTTCTCCGGCGAACGTCAGGTGGTTTGGGCACTCGTTGTCGCAGTGCCTGAGCGACTCACGTCGCGCTTCGGAGGCGGGCGCCGGGCGCTGTTTCGTTCAGTTTCCGCCCCAACCGAACAGCGTGATTCCACGCCGATCCGGAGCGTCCCCGCCGATCTGAATCAGCAGCACCTCTTCGTAGGGCTGCGCGCCCGGGGGCGCGAACTCCACGACTACTTCCAGGAACTCGCCGCGCATTATGACCTGCGGGAGAGCTGGGGCGCGCACGGAGAAGGCTGCGCTGGGCGCGCGCAGCGCGACGGCATCCACTTGGAGAGGCTCGAGGCAGAGCGCCCGCAAGACCAGAGTGCGCGCTCGAACAGCGCCGCTCGGCGCAGAGCCGAGGTCGATCTCGAGGGGAGCGCTCCAGCAAGCCGTTGGCACGCGATCTTGCAGCATGGGAGCACCGCTGGCGAACAGCACGAAATCGCGGGGCAGCGAGCGCTGCCTGTCGCGCCGCGCCTGAAGGCGCACTTGCTGGCCCGGCTCACCCGGAACACTCAACGTGAAGCTGCCGTCCGCATTCGTGGGTGCCGTGACCGGGGGATCTTGTCGATCCAGGTTCACGCCCCAGACGTGGGTCGCATCCGAGGTGCTTCCCGGTCCTCCGGACAGCAGAGGACTGACGGCACAGCCCTCGCACCCGCCCCCAATCGACACCGACGTTCCCAACTTGGGCTGGGGACCGGGCGGTTCCGGAACGGGGCTCACCGTGCATCCGGCCAGTCCCAGCGCCGCCAGCAGACTGCCCCATCGGCTTCCAATCATCGCAACACCTCCGTAAATGCAATTACCGCGCCGCGACGATTTTCTATATTTTCAGTTACTTGCGTGGGCTCGCCCTGTTCCGATCTGTACCATTACGACCGCTGGTACAGTCCGAGCCATGGCGCTGCACTCCGGAGAGCTCTTCGACGACCGCTATCAGCTCGTCCGCGTCCTCGGCTCGGGTGGGGTCGGTACGGTGTTCGAAGCGCATGATCGCGTGTTCGATCGGCGCGTAGCGCTCAAGGTTTTGCAGTTCGAGGCGCCCGAGGGGCTCGAAGCATTTCGGCGCGAGTTCCTGTTACTCAGCGGCACCGCACACCCTCACCTCGTGCGCTGTTTGGACTTCGGGTCCGGCGTCCATGCTGGCAACCGCACGCACTATTTCACCAGCGAGCTCGTCAGCGGCGTGCACCTGCTCGCTCTCGACGACGACACCTTTCGGCGCCAAGCGCTCGCTGCTCTGCTCGATGCGGTCGAAGCACTGGCGTGGCTCCACCAGAGCCGGCTCTTACACGGGGACCTCAAGCCCGAGAATATCCTGCTCGCCGAGCGGGGCGGGGTACTGATCGATCTCAGCTGCGCGCGCCGCATCCCGGCGCATCAAGGCATCGTGTCGGGAACACCCGGCTTCATTGCGCCAGAGGTCGTACGAGGAGGCGCCGTGGATGCCCGCGCGGACGTGTACGCCGTCGGCCGCACCCTCGATCTGCTCGGACGACGTCTTGGCAGCGCTTTTCCGACGCCCCTCGCAGAGCTGGCGGCGCGGGCGCTCAGAGAGGATCCGGCACAGCGGCCGCTCGACGCCGCAGAGCTCCTCGACGTCCTTCACCGTACGCTCGCCGGTAAGGACCGCGGCGTACGCGTTCCGCCGATCGGCGCACCGCGCGAGCTACTGGGTCGCGACGCGGAACGGCTCCGGGCTACGCAGGCGCTCGAAGATTTCTTCGCGCGGAGGCCCGGACCGCGGGTGATCGTCATTAGTGGTCCTCCGGGCATCGGCAAGACGCGCTTGTTTCGCGAGCTGAAATGGTGGGCCCAGCAGCGTTTCACGGTGTTCGAGGGGGTGACTCGCGGGCCAGACCCGCTCTGCAAGTTGCTGGCGCGCGCTGTGCCTACGCTGGAGCACGAAAGCGGTGTGGACGCCACGTTGCGCGCACGCGCCGAGCTGGCGGCGGCAGACCGGCGCGTCGTGCTGGCGCTCGATGACGCTCACGATCTACCCGGCTCCGACGCATTGCTGCTCGAAGCCCTGCTTCGGGCCAGCACGCGGAGCGACGCTTGCTGTTGGCTCGTGAGCACGGCGTCAGCACCTCCGTTCGCCGATCCAAACGTGCTGGCGTTGCCGCTACGACCACTGAACGAGGCCGCGATAGCGACCTGGACCGCGCCCTACCTTTCCGCGGTACCGGCGAAGCAGGTGGCCGCCTGGACCGGCGGCGTTCCTCAATCACTGTATGAGATCTGCTCCGAGCTGGCGCGCGGCGAAATTCGCGAGGCCGAGCTGTTCGCAGACGGCGCGCCGCGAACAGCGGATCTCCGATGGCACGCGCGCGTGAGTGCGCTCCACGCCGATTGTACGCGTGCGCTCTGCCTGATGAGTGTCCTCGAGACGCCGCAGCCTCGCGATCGGCTGGCGCGGCTCGGCGTTTCGTCCAGCGTGCTCGACGAGCTGGAAGGCTGGGGCTTTCTCCGTCTGGACGGAGACACGGCGCTTCTGTCGCGCACGCGCGACGCGCGCGCGATCCGGGCCCACTTCGGACAGGCACGCGTGCGCGAGCTGGCAGCCCTCGCGGCCGCGGAGCTTCGCGGCGAGCTCAGCGAAGCTCTGCCTCGCAGCGAACGCGAACTACGGGTCGCGCGTGCGGCTCATCTCGACGTGCTCGCCGAGCGGCTGGACAGCGCGGAAGCGGCCCTGACCGAGGCCGCACGCGCGAGCTGCGCGTGGGCGCCCGATGCGTGGCTCGCCTGCGCGACAGAGTTGTGCGGTGTGCATCCAACGCCCGAAAATTGGGAGCGGCTGGCGGTCGTCAAGGATGCGCGCGGGGATCTCGACGGCGCGATCGCTGCCATCGTGAGTGGTCTCCGGCAAAGGCCCGCCGCGCCGCTGACGGCAGCGCTGCTGTGTCAGGCCGCATTTTGCCACGAGAAGCTCGGGCACGTGTCGCGTGCCGTGCGCCTCTTGCGACGCGCCGAGCGCGTTTGCAGGGACGATCTGGCGGGCGCGCGATCTGCGCTCGTGGAAGCGCGTTGCTGTCTGCGAGAAGGCCGCTATCGCGAGGCCACGACGATCGCCACGCGCGCGCTGGGCTCTGCTTCCGGCAGCCACGCCGCGGCCCAGCTCCACGAAGTGGCGGCTCTCGCGTTCGGCTATTTGGGCACTCCCAAGGAAGCGGAACGTCACCTGGAACAAGCGCTCACGCTCCACGGGCCCGATCTCCCGCCGCGTGCGCGCGTGAGGCTCGTCAGTTACTGCGCGCTCCAGGCCTACCGCTCGGGCCAGGCGCAGCTCGCGACCAGCTATTTCACGGAAGCGCTGGAGTTGGCGGAGCAAAGCGGCCTCGGCGATCTGCTCGCGACTGCGGCGCTGAACGCCGGCACGGCCGCGCACCAGGCAGGCGACTGGGGAGCCGCCCTGAGCGCGTACGAGCGCGGGCTGCGTGCGGCAACGGCATACGGCAAGGACCGCACGCGTGCGACGTTGCGTTTCAATCTGGCCAAGCTGTTCGCGGACATCGGCGCTCTCGAACGCGCAGAGCAACATCTCGCGAGCGTCGAAGCCGACCTGCGCCACGGCGGGTTGCGCGAGCTCGAAGGTGCAATACTGGGCCTCTGCGCCGAGATCGCCTGCGCACGCGGAGAGTTCGACGGTGCCCTCGAGCTATTGAACGAGGCCAGCGCGCTCCACGCCGCGAGCGGCCGCACCCGGGAGCTCGTCGAGGCCGATCTGCAGCGCGTCGATGTGCTGTTGAAACTCGGACAGCTCGCGGACGCCACGCGCGTGCTGGAAGAGAACGCGCCCCGGCTCGGTCCGCTCGCGGCGCCCGACCTGGAGCTGCGCCAGGCGCTCGCTTCGGCATCGGTCGCGCTGCGGGCGGAGCGCAACGAAGCCGCGCTCGCGCACGTGGAACACGCGCTCCGCTGCGACGACGCCGTCGGACAGGTGGCGCTCCGTGCGGAATTGCAGGCGCTGATGAGCGAGCTCTACAGCCGCACCGGAGCGTCCCACCTGGCGGATCAAGCGCGGCGCAGCTCGCGAGCCGCATGGGAACGGGTATCGCTGAAGCTACC
>DATDJP010000310.1:0-24122 GCA_036520475.1 Polyangiaceae bacterium
ACGCGCGGGCGCTGAAGTCGTGCAGTTGTACGTGAGCTATCGCGGCTCCGCCGTCGAGCGACCAGAGCGCGAGCTCCGCGCCTTCCGCCGGGTCTCGCTCGCGCCGCGCAACGTCAAAACGGTGGAGTTCGCGCTCGACACTCGCGATCTCGCCTACTACGACGTGGAGCATTCACAGTGGACAGTGGAGGCGATCGAGTACGAGGTGCACGCCAGCACGTCATCGGCTGACTCGCCGCTTCGAGCGACGTTCCGCGTGCGTTAGGGCCCGCGTGCGTTAGCGCATCGGCCTGGAGACGTGGCGACTCGGGGCCGCGCAGACCTTGCGCGGCAGCGACTTGGCACGCGCTATGCTGTGTTCTTCGTTCCACAGGGCAGAACAGCCCTAACCAGGAGCTTACACAGTGAGAAACATCATTTATATCGTCGGGCTCATCGTCGTCGTGCTCGCAGTGCTTTCGTTCTTCGGTCTGCGCTAAACGATGGATAAAACGGCGAGGCAGCGCGAGCACCCAGGTGCACTCGCTCGCGCTGGTCTCCCGTCGTTCCGGGTCGAAACGGCGTCGAGCGTGAGCGCAGACAGCTGCAACGACACGTGGCAAATGGCATCGCACGGGCAGGCAGCGGCGCGGCGGGCTTGAAGCCGCCACCTTGAGGAGTGCCAGATTCCGGATCGGACGAGCGTATTCCTCCGTGGCGTGCGGTAAAACTCCTCATCCGCTCGAGGGTGTGCCCGTGGACGACGGCGTGAGCCTCTCGCAGCGTTCGACCGCGTTGCCGCCGTAGATCAGGCCGTAGATCAGGTAGAGGTTTTGCCGTTCACGGGCCACCGCACGCGCGCGGCTACACGCTCGATCGTCATTGTTCGCGACGCCGCATGACCACCGTAGCGCTCGACGAAATGGCCCCGGACGTTTCGCCGTCCAGCGAGATGTCTCCTTTCGAATGAAAAGGCTAGTTCGTGCGCAATCAAAGTTCGTGCGCAAACTAGAAGTAAGAATGGAGAAGGCGTCCCCATGCAGGTGAATGAATGAGGCGGTAGAAGCCGCGTGTGCCGACCGCTGATGAGGACCTGCAGCGTACGTCAACGGCGCGAAGCTGCGCCTCGACGGCGGTGCCACCGACACGTGAACTGATGCGTTGCTGGACGTTCGTGACACGGTTCTGGCAGTGATAGCGCGAATTTTCGGCGATGCCGCCGTTTCGCGCTCCTGGTCATACATAGCGATTTGGAGCCCTCGCAAACGTCCGCTCAGCGTTTGACCACGCACGGCATCCCGGTGCTAGGCTCGCAGTCTGAGCCGTGACGGACAACGTTCTCCAACGGCCAGCGGGAGACATGAACGTCAGGGGAATCCGAGGGACTCGGCATGTCGATGGACGCGAACGCGATCAGATCTTCGGATGTCGACCGTGCGGGAGCGCGCGCCGAAGTCGCACGACTCACGGAGCAGAATGCCGAACTGGAGGACAGGCTCCGTCGCTTGACGGAAGCGCTGCAGCGCGCCGAGGCCGTGAGCCAGGTCATCGCGGGAATCGTGCATGATTTCCGCAACTCCCTGACTGTGGTTCTGGGTGAGGCCGCCGAGCTGCTCGAGGAGCTTCGAGGATCCGAGACGGAGGAGTCGGCGCAGGCCATCGTGGAGGCCGGTACTCACGCCGCAGCACTGAGCCGAGATCTTCTCGCGCTCGCCCGCGAACACAAGGCATGCGACAGCGTGGTGCAAACCACGCAAGTGGTCACGCACTGTTGCGGGCTGGTGCGCCGCGCCGCGCGAGGCGCCCCTTGCACCTTCGATATCGACGCCGATACTTGGCCGACCCGGGTCGAGCAGCAGCAGCTCGAGGCCGCGCTCATCAATCTCAGCGCCAACGCGCGCGATGCCATCGCGGACGGCAACGGGTCACTCTCGATCGCGGTGCGCAACCAGCCAGCAGGGGCGTCGCTTCCGTCCGGGCTCGCACCAGGCGACTACGTGGTCATCGCGGTCGAGGACACCGGCTGCGGTATGGACCCCACTGTGCTCGCGCGCGCGACCGAAGCGTTTTTCACGACGCGGGAGGACGCCGGCGGAACGGGTCTCGGGCTCGCGATGGTTCAATCGTTCGTCAAGAACGCGGGCGGTGGGTTGCGAATCGACAGCGAGCCTGGCCGCGGCACGCGCGTGGCGCTCTTCTTGCCACGGGCGAAACCAGAAGAGGACCGCGCGCCTCCCCCGGAACACCCCGTCGTGCGCGAGCTCGAACACAGAGTTCGCACGCCGTGGCTACGCAAGGTGCTGGGAGCGTGGAACCTCGGCTGCGACGCGGGCGGATTGCCCACACCGGGCTGCATGAAGGCGGCCCTGATTGGACACGCCGATCAGTGCATGGTTCTCGAAGTAGACGCCACGCGCTCCCCGCCGACGTTCCATTTGGAGCGCATCGGAGCAAAACTCGCTGACGCGCTCAAGAGCGCCGCGCTCGGTGAGCTCTTGCTTCGTCCCTCCGATCTCGTCGGTCACATCGACGCCTGGTATCGACGTGCACTGCGCTCGCGCGCTCCGAGCTACGAGTATGCACGGTGCTCGTTCGGCGACGACTCGCCCTTCGAGTTCGAGCGCCTGTTTCTTCCCGTCGCGTCCGACGGTGTGACAGTGAGCCACCTGTTCGGCTTGATTGTTCTGTCTGATACCAAGAAAGGAGGGCCTCATGACGTTCCCCCACAGGTCGGAAACAGGATTCGATGACCAGGACATCGTAAGGCAGGTCGAACGGCTTTCATCGGCGGAGCTCGACGCTCTACCGTTTGGGGTCGTCAGACTGAACGCAGATGGCGAAGTGAGCTTCTTCAGCCGAACCGAGGCCGAACAATCCGGATACGGAAGCCGCCCGGCGCTCGGCAGGCGTTTTTTTTCGGAGCTCGCGCCCTGTCTGGGCTCGCCCGAATTCCGGAGCCGGGTGGAACAGGCTCATGCCGATCGCACACTCGACATCCTGTTCGAGCATGTCGGAGACTTCGGCGATGCGACGCGCGTGCTGCGCATCCGTCTCAAAGCCGCGAGTGACGGGGGAACTTGGCTCCTCCTCCAGCGCCGAGCAGCGTGAATTCCGTGATGAGAATCTAGGTTTGCGCGTCGGACCGCCGTTCGGCACGCCCGGGCCGGCAATCACTTGTGCGGAGAGCCACTCATCCTCCGTGCGCGTCACCGGGCTCGTGAATAGCACGGCGCCAGCGCGTGGAGCCGTTACTTGGGGTCCAGCGCGCGCGGCGCGGAATCGGGGGAGCGCGTGGCCGCCTCGGTGCTCGACGGCGGGCAAGGCTGCGTCGACACCGGCGTCGGTGTCGCTGGCAGCGCGCTCGTCACTTGTTCCGCGACGAGCATCACCGCCTGCTGCAGGGCCGCGTCCATTGCAGCCACCACCGCGCTCGAACGCTCACGCTCGACCGCGGCTCGAATGGGGCGATCCACGGTGAGCGTCCGCTCGATCAGCACGGACTGCTCGTCGTGCAGCGCGTACGTCAAGCGTACGCGCGCGACACCAGCGCCGCCCCGCACCTCTTCGAAGCTCGAGAGCTCCACTTCCAACGTGGGTGCCGACCCGGACACGACGCGCGTCAATCCGCGCCGCTCGTAGAGCTCCCGCGCCAGCGAACGCCGTAGATACTCGCGCGGGCGCTCGCTCCAGCGCTGCCGCTCGTAGTACCCGATTTCGCGCTCCTTGGAGCGAAAGACGAGGCGCTCGTCGAGGTGCTCGGCGGCCTCGATTTGGCCGAGCCGCAGGCGCAGCTCCGGATCGCGAGCCTCACGCGCGTTGCCGGCGCCATTGCCCGTTCGCGAGTAATCCAGATCGAAATAGCGCGGCACGATGGGGTCGCTCTTCGACGTCAACGCACAGCTCGCGAGCAGACAGCACGCAAGAGCGCCGGACAGTCGCGTGAGCCGGCCAGCCATGGCTCGAGTGCCGGCGCCGCGCGCACGATTAATCTTCACGACCGACCTCCGCGCGACCTTTGATCAGCATGTCGGGTTCTCGCTCGAGCACGTTCGCGAGCTTTCGAATCGATTGCGCCGCTCCGCGAATTTCGCGGAGCGTGTCTTCGGTTTGCGGGCTCAAGGTGTTGGCATTGCGCGCCAGATCCCCCATGGAGTTCGAGGTGCGCAGCGCGCTGGCCAGCAGGCCTTTGTCGCTTTGCATGTGGTCGAGCAAGGCGTTCATCTTGGTGAGTGAGGCGTTCACGGACGCAAGGCTCTCCTGAGCCTGGCCGGAGATCTTACCGGCCTCCAGAGCCGAGAGCTGACGCTCGAGCTCCTTCATGCTGCGCGTGGTCTGATCGAGCGTGCCGATGGCCTTCTCGGGTAGACCCTTGCCGTCAATGTCGTCTATGATGACGCCGACCTTGTCGAGCGTGACGAGCAGGCGCTCGGCCAGCAAGGGAAACGTCTGCGCCGTTCGCACCAGGGAGTCTTCGATGTTCTTCATCGTGGAGTACGCCGGCGGGATGTAGTTTCGCGGCACCTTGAACGGCAACTTGGGCCGCGGATTGGTGCGCGAATCGAGAAAATCGATCAGAATGAATTTCACGCCCGTGAGACCCGTCGAGGTGAGCTGCACGCGCAGATCGGGGTGCAGGAACAGGCCCACCCCTTCCGGGGTGACCTTGTCGAGGTTCAAGCGTTCCAATTGTTGAACGAGCACCTCGAGCGTCACTTCGACGTGGCGGCCGTCGCTCGCGATGTCAATCAGCGACACGCGACCGATGGTCACGCCGCGGAACTTCACCGGCGATCCGAGCTCGAGGCCCTGCACCGACTCGTCGAAGTAGGAGACGTAGCTCACGGTGTCCTTGGCGAGCGTTTGTGCCCCGAGAAGCACCAGGACCCCCATGCCGACCAGCACGCTGACCACCACGAACAACCCGAGTTTCCAGTGATTAGTCGGCGTGGCCATCGGCACCTCGCGGAAGACGGTTGAAGAAACGGCGCACACGCGGATCGGTCGCGGTGTCGCGCAGCTCGCAGGGGTCGCCGCGGGCGATGATGCTCTTCGACTCCTTGTCGAGCATGATGCAGCTCCGGCCGACCTTGAAAATGCTTTCGAGCTCGTGAGTGACCATCACCACCGTCAGGCCGAGGCCGCCGTTGAGAGAAAGGATCAGCTCGTCGAACTCGGCGGCGGTGACCGGGTCGAGCCCCGCGGACGGTTCGTCGAGAAAGATAAGCGAAGGCTCGAGCGCCAGCGCGCGCGCTATCGCAGCGCGTTTTTTCATCCCTCCAGAGAGCTCGGCCGGCAGGAGATCCTTGGCTCCGTCGAGTCCCACCAAAGCCAGCTTCGCCTCGACGATGGCGTCGACTGCCTCGGGTGGCAGGCGCGTCCATTCTTGCAGCGGCAATCCGACGTTCTCGCCCACCGTGAACGACCCGAGCAGCGCGCCGGACTGGAACATCATTCCGAAACGAGGTGGTCCTTCCTCCATCCGCGGCTGCCCGATGCCCGCGATCTCCACGCGTCCGGCGAGTGGTGCTTCGAGCCCCACCAGGTATCGAAGCAGGGTGGATTTCCCGCAGCCGCTGCCGCCGAGGATCACGAAAATGTCCCCATGCTGCACCTCGAAGTTTGCGTTCTCTTGGAGCACGAAGTCGTCCCAGCCAATCGTGAGGTCGTTCACTGTGATGAGTGCGGTCATGATCACAAGCCGTAATATTGAAAGAAGACGGTGAAGACCGCGTCGATCGCGATCAGCGCAAATAGAATCGTGACCACCGAAGCCGTGGTGCGCCGGCCGACCCCTTCGGCTCCTCCGGTGGTGGCCAGTCCCTGCTGGCACGCAATCAGACCGATGGCGATGCCGAAGACGCCGCTCTTCAGCACACCCGAAAATACGTCCCAGGAGTCGACGGCGGTCTGTGTCTCGATGAGATACGCCTGCATCGTCAGATCGAGAGTCGTGATGCCGACCACGAGCCCGCCCAGCATGCCCATCGTGTCCGCGAGCAGGGTGAGCAGGGGCACGACCAGAAAGAGACCCAGGATTCGCGGCAGCACCAGGTACGCGAGCGGCCCCAGGCCCAACGTCTTCAGCGCGTCGATCTCCTCGCTGACTTTCATGGTTCCGAGCTCTGCGGCGAACGCGGCCCCGGATCGGCCGCAGACTATGATGGCGGTCATCAGCGGACCGAGCTCACGGCTGATCGACAGCCCCACGAGATCCGCGACGTAGATGTTGGCGCCGAACTGCTTGAGCTGCTCGGCTCCCTGAAACCCCATCACGAAGCCGACCAGGAAGTTGATGATGATCACGATCGGGACGGCGTCGGCTCCCGCGCGCTCCATGGTGAGCGTGACGTCAGCCCAGTTGACGCTGCGCGGCGCGCGCACGGCGCGTCCGGCCGCCAGCAAGAGCTGCGCGAGAAACGCGAGCACCAGCTGAATTTCGCGCAGGACGTCGAGGGTGGACCGTCCAAGCTGTTCGAAGGTGCTCTCCGCGCGCGGTCGCTGACGGGGTTTGGGCTTGGTGTCCCCGCCGTAGAGGCGGATCATTTCCTCTACTTGGCCCGTGGCTCCCACGAACTCGGTGCTCACCTTGCGCCGACTCAGACGGCCGCGCAGGTGGACGAGGAGCGCCATGGAGGCGCCGTCCACCGACGAGAGCCCTGACACGTCGAAAACGACGCTGTTTCGGCGCCGAACTCGCCGGCACGCGTCGTTCATCGTGCTCCACAGCAGAGGCGCATCAGTCATCTTCAACGCGCCGCTGATCTCGAACCGCACGCGACGCGGCCCGGCTTCAACGCGCTGCACGTTGAAAGCTGGTGCCATCGACTGCCGCGGCTCCGACGCGACCCCTGAAATCATAAGTACCCGCCGCGCCCCACTGAGCAAGGCACGTGCCGAGCGGCTAACTCAGCAAGCTCAAGTGCCCGCACTCGCAGCATCCGTCGGCGCGTCCCCCTGGTGCGAGGCGCTGACGCGACCCGGAAAACGCCGCGGGTAGGAGCGCGCTCAGGCCCCAATCGAGGCATTGTGCCTCAGTTGTCGCAGTCCGCGCCGCTGCACCGGGGCTAGCGAGCGTCGCCGTTACGCCCCCACGACCAACGGCTCGACCAGCGGCGAAGGGCAAGTGTGTGCGCGCCTTGCTAGACCCGAACGAGTATGGAAAAGAGGCGGTCACCTTTTGCGACGCCAACACCCGCTGGGCGGTGCTCTCGGACACTCGCTTCGGAAGCGTGCCGTTCGAGACACAGCATCGGGGAAGCGCACGGCGGGCAGTTTTCGCCACTGACCACCGCGCAAGCCTCGTCCGCGCGGTGCTATCCTTGGAATAATGGCATTTGGGTGGGTTCTGCTCAGTCTGCTCCTTCTTGGCTGCACGGATGAACCAACCGCTGCGAGTCCGCCGCTCCGCTGTGACGCCGGCTCGCGCTGCTCCGTTTCGCACGACGCGAGCGCGGACGCGCACGATGCCGGCACCGAAGCCCAGCCCGATCCGCCGCCGCCGCATTCAGGAACGTTCGCGTGCCCGGCCGAGCGGGATAGCACGCCCGTCGTGCTCGCCGAGCGCTTCGGTTATCCGTCGCGGGTGATAGCGTCGGCGAGCGCCGCGGATCCCGCGATCGTGATTGACGGCGCGAACGCTGGCTCGCGCGCCACGGGCGTGGACGTCGCCACCTGCCAGGTGCTGTGGTCGCTGATTTTGCCCGACAGCGCGCACACCGTCATCGGCGTTGCCAGCCGGCAACTCGTCTGGATGGACGGAACGACCGTGGTGATACGCGACGTCGACCGTGACGTGCAGCGTCGGGTGACACTGCATCACACGGCCCTGGCCCTGCACCTGGACGCAGAGTGGCTGTACGTGTTGACGGCCGACCAGAGGGCGTGGGGCGGACCGACCTGGCTCGAACGCGTGGCGCGGAGCCGGCTCACGGAAGCGCAAGTGCAAAGCGAGCCGTGGATCCGCATGGAGTTCAACGCTCGGAGCCGGCTCATCGGCGGCAGTCTGAGCGGTTCGTCCGAGCACTTGATCGCCCTGTTCTGGTCGAACGATCTCGACGAGACCGTGGGGCCGGCAATCCGCATCGATCGCGCATCGGGCGCCCAGCTCGTGTTCTCGAGAACAGACTCGCAGCATGGCATGCTGTCGTTCGGCGATGGCATCTACCAGCAGCGTGGCTCCGAGCTGCTCGAGCACACGGACGGGCAAGCGCCTCGCGTCCTGCGTACGGATCTCGAGATGCGTGAGCTCGTCGGCATCATCGCGGGCCATGCAATCGCGCGAGAACCGAGCGCTCAGCTCCTGCTGGCGCTACCCTTCGACGGCAGTGCTCCGGTGCAGCTCGCAGACGAGCAGGCAGCCTTCGCCGGCGTGGCCACCTCGGGCAACGACGTGCTCTGGGTGAACTGGGCGCGCCGCTTGATGGCGGCTCGCGGCGTCCCGGGCGCGGGCGGCGGCTGACATCGCAGCAACCACGATGAGCCGTATCACCTGATAAAGCTGTATCGGTCAGGTTCACGCGGCGTGCGCGTCCCGAAGCTCGCAGCCTGAGCGCCTCGAAGCGCGCGATTCTGCGCATTTAAACGCGCGACCGCCAGGACCCGGGCAGATGCCGCTCGTCTTGATGTTCCTCGACAGCAGCATGTCGGCCCCGGATCGCCTTGGCGAAGCGAACATGCAGCGCATTCGCGATGCCGGAGGCGTCGTCGCCGACGTCCCGTACTTCTGGCCCTTCGACAACACCGCCGAAGTCGTCGACGAGATTGTCGGGTGCGTGCATCGCGCGGTCCGTGTGGACGCGCGGCGCGTTCACGTCGCCGGCTACTACAGAGGCACTGCGCCGGCCACGCTGTTTGCCACGACGCGCCCCTACGTGGCGAGCGTTGCCTTCCAACGCGGCGGCGCACCAGGCGGCTACGAGCTGCCGAGCGACAACAAGTTCGCCGCGCTCGTCACGTACCACATGTTCCTCAACCATCAGACGGACATCATTACCAGCCCTGCCTTGGGGATCGACGCCGGTCCCCGACGTTTCCGGGCTGCCTCCGGAGCTGTCGCGCGCAGCGGGCTACGTTTGCCCGTTCTGGGCAATCTTCCCGAATTGAAGCTGTCCGAATCAGCTGCGCCGAACCCTTTAGCGCACCGGCACGTCGCCGGCATCCTTGGGCAGCTCGTCGTCTCCGATGTGCTCGAGGAGCCGAGATGAATGGCATCGTCGCTCCAGTTCGTGAATACGAACGCAGCAGCAGCAGCGCCGCTGCACAAAGCAGGACGCCACGTTTCAGCAAAGAGTAGTCGAGGGTCGCCACCGTTGACCTCCGATCGGCGTGAACGCGCAGTATACGACTGAATGCCGGCGCCCCACAGAGGGTAGCTCAGCGGAGCTGCGCTCGCAGGGCGAAGCCGCGCACGGTGCGCACTGCGCGCGCACCGCTTTTGGCCGAGCAGAACCCGCACCATCGCGGGGGAGCCGCGCTAGCGTCTGAGCGGGCGTTTTGAACGACTAATTGCCGGGATCGACGGGCAAGGGCGCGGTGAGGTGCGCCTTCCGCCGGCGCCGACGCGCGCGTTCCGTGAGCGCGATTCGCCTTGGTACGACTGTTGCGACTCTCCGGGTTCGTGCACGAATTTGGCGTGCATCTAACGACGCGTCCGCCTTGATGCAGGCGCGCCTTCTTTGCGCCGCGAGAGTGGAAAAATGACATTAGCGCGACTCGCTCGCTCTGCTGGTGGCGAGCAATCAGCGCCACTTTTGGAAGCGGAGGCGGGCCTCGAGAGGGGGGCCTCGGCCATGCAGGCCTTTTCGCGACCCGAGGTGGCGGAACCTGTCGAGCAGCAAGAGCGCTCGCGTTCCTTCATCGCCATTCGATCTCCCAATCAGGCGCTCGAAAAGGCGCCGAGCTGGCTGCTAGCGGGCTTTACACTGATAGCTGTCACGCTTTTCACGAGCCGACTGCTGATCGCGAGCTATCGCAACGGCTTCTTCGTCGGCGACGATTTCATCTCGCTCGCCATGTCTCGAGGAATGCCGCTCGGCAAGTACTTCCTCGAGCCGCTGAACGAGCACATCGTGCCGCTACATCGCGTCGTCATGTATCTGACGGATGCGATCAAGTCGCTGCACTTCGGTTTAGCGCTCCTCGTGCTCTACGGGTTTCATGCGCTGGGCGTCGTATATCTGTATCGAGTGCTGCTCTTGATCGAGGGCCTGCCGGATGCTCGCGCAGTGGATGACGAGCGTTCCGCGCTTCGGTTTTCGTCGGGCCAGTGGCTGCTGTCCGCGCCTTCTAGCTGGTTTTTATTCGCGGCCTATTGTTCGAACGTCTACCTGTGCGGGATCTATTCGTGGTGGACAGCGGGCCTGCATCGCCTGCCGTACATCGCGTTTTCGATCATGGCGCTCTTTTACTTTCTTCGTTACCGCGAGGAGCGCAGAAAGCGTCTCTTGGTCGCATGCGCTTTGTGCATGCCGGCGGCGCTCGGCTTTTTCACGAAGGGCGTGCTGATCCCGATCTACCTGCTCGGAATCGAGGTCTGCCTCTGGACGATCACCGCGCGCCGCGACTCCTTCAGAAATCTGCGGGTCATCGCCGGTTTTGGGCTCGCGACGGCGGCTTTCTTGGTGCTTTGGCACTACGTGGAGCCGCCCCATTTTCAGGCCGTAAACAAGAACGTCGCGTTTCAACTCGACTTCTTGCAGGTCAGCTGGCTCGTCCTGCGCGACTCGACTGCCGGCCGCATTCACGCCGACGGTCCCGATCTGTTGGCGCTGTCGTTCGTGCTGTGGGTCGCGGCCATCACGCACACCGTGGGCCGGCGCCGCAGCACCATCGTGGTCTGGACGTCGCTGGCTCTGTTGCTCGCGCTGAACGTGTTTCTGACGAGCGCCTCGAAGCTTCGGACGCAGGCCTACGGCACGGTGCTCGCGATTTCGTCGTACCGGTATTACTACGAGCTTCTCTTTCCGATCATCGTCTTCGTCGCGCTCGCGTTTCGCATGGCTCGCATGGGACCGGCAGCGCTCGCGGCGGGCGCCTCTCCCCTCCCGCAGGGCGCACAAAACGTGCGCTGGCTCCCGGCGTTGTGCTGCATGGCACTGAGCGTAGCCGTGATGGTGAACGGTTACGCGAACTGTACGAAAGTTCTCGAGAAGCGCGGCGGTCCGAAGGCTCAGGCGTTCGTCGCCCGGGCCAAAAAGGAGGTGGAGCGCGTTCGCTCGGAAGAGCCCGGGCCCATTCGTTTCGTCGATTCTTGGGCCCCGGACGGAGTCGGCTGCACCCTCGGCATGTTCTTGGCGATCATGAAAGTGGACGCGAAAGGGGCAGAGCCGGGTCTCCGAGCTTACCAGTGGCTGCCTAGCGGGCACCTCGTGCCGGCGACACCGGCGCCCAAAAAGAGTCCGAGCTCGTGACCGCGCCCGAGCTCACGCCGCCGGTGGCGAAGCGACCAGCTCTTCCTAGCGCGTCAGGGGGCGCTCGAGCGTGTCGAGTGAAGGGCCGAACGAGAAGCGGACATAGTCTCGAAAGCGCGAAGTGTGACCTTGTCGGCGCTTCCCCGGATTCACGTCGAAGAACTCTCCAGGAACGACGATCACTTTCCTCGCGTGAGTGTGCTTGCAAAAACGCGGTCTCGCGCGCCGCGCCGCCACGCACATCGTCACTGTTGATTTCGAAATAGTCGATATGGCAACCCGCGTACAGCGAGCCGCGTTCAGCACCATGAGGGCTCAGCGGCGCCCCCCGAACCCGAAAGCAAGCTCAGCGCGTGATTGCTATCGTCCGCGCCACACGCGCTGAGCTCGTACGTGCCCGTCGGGATCTCTTGTTCGGCGATAACGTCTACGTCACGAGCGTTTCCGCCGGTCGCTTCAACGCGACCAGCTCGGATTCGCGACTGACCTGCATCGGCGATTCAAGCGGCCCGTCCACACGCTACATTGGCGGTTACTACTTGGCCACGGGTACGCACCGCGGCAGCCCTTGACGATCCACGCTGCGCGTGGCCAAACGAGCAAATGTTATGGTCGGACACAAGCAACAAGATCAGCTGGATGGAAAGCGTGATTCGGCAGACATACGGGGCTTCCTACTCCTGCGCTCGCGTGGGCGCCGGCGCCGATGCCTACATGCGGTGCTTGTGACGGCCGTACGGCTCAGTGGGATCTGCTCGATTGCTCTAGTCGTTGCGCTCAGTGCTTGTTCGGGTTCCAGGCCCGCGGCGAAAAGCTCGCCGCCGCGAGGAAACACCGAACGGGCACTGGGCCACGAACGGGTACCACCCGAGCCCACGACGGGGCCGCCTTCGAGCCCAGCGGGTTGGCGAGCCGTCGGCGATCCTGCATGCCCAGTGAAAGCCGCCGGCTCGGAGCACTGCTTCAATACGAAAGAAGAAGCGTGCGCTGCGCTCGGCTGCACAGCGGATCGCTGCACGTATTTGTACGGAGGGTACAGCGCGCCCACGGTCGCTTGCGACTAGTAAGGGGCTGCGGCGAAGCGAGCGGTCAGCGAGCCTCGACGGCTCCGACGTCACACCCTGCGCCTTGCGGACGCACCACGCCGCGTGCGTCCGCTGGAACGATGCAGGCCGCGATTGGAATGGCATCGACGAGCACGCTGCCGACGCCGAGCATGCGCGTTGGTACGGTGCCACCATTGTCGGCGAGGGCGTCGAGCGCGAAATTTCCGCTCTCCTGACGATTGTTCGCGGTCGGTAGGGCGCACGTCGCATCCGCGAACCAGTTGTATGACGAAGCGGGATGATCGGCCGTGAGGCCTTGCGCGCAAGCGCGCTGCGAGCTGCCTGGAATGAGCACGCTGCGATTGCTTTGCAAGTGTGTTCCGGCAAGGCTCGCCGTGCCGACATTGTCGGCGACCGTGACGTGATCGAGCGAGATCGATGCCGCGAAAATCGCTGCTCCTTGCGCCGGCAAAACGTAGCTGGGAAAGGTCTCCAAGTAACCGCTGGCTTCGTTCGCGCTGAGCGTGCTGTTGATCAAGACCACGCCGCCGCCCGACGCGATGCCGGCGCCGCCGGAGGGACCGACCAGCTGATAAGTAGTATTGCTGGTGATCGTAAAGGCGTTGATCTTGTTCTCGGTCAGGGTGATCGCCTCGCCGAACATGGAGCCGGCGCGCACGCCGCCGCCGACGAACAGCACAGGGAACGTGAAGACCGAGCCGCTGACCAGCGCGGTCCATGAGCCGCTCCCGCTGTTGCCGCGCACCAGCGAGCGACGCATTTGCAAGTGCCCGCCGACGCTGATGCCACCGCCGCCGGCAACCTGACGGGCCTTGGATTGATCGGAGTCGACGACGTTCTGACTGACGTCGCTCTCGTCGAGCGTTGCGGCGCCGGATACGGCGAACGCGCCGCCACCGAGTCCGCCGGCGCGGTTCTCGGAAGCGCGGACGCGTTCGGCATCGAGACTCACTGCTGCAATGGCGCCGCCACGCCCCGACGCGGTGTTGAGCGTGAATGCGCCCGCGGTAACCGAAACAGCGCCGCCGCTGATCGCTCCGCCAAAGCCGGATTCGACCGCGTTACTCGAGTATTGGCCGCCCGCGATCGTGACGGCGGCTTCACTGCCGACAGCGCCTCCGCGCGCGAGCCCGTCTGGCCACTCGGCGAGCAGGCCGGACGCGCCCTGCTTGGCCGAGTTTCGGCTGAATGCGCCGCCAGTCAGCGTCAGCGCCTTGTCCGACCAAATGGCGCCGCCGCCCGCCTTGGCGCCGGGCGAGCCGTACGGCGCGTAGCAAAGTCGCGAACCGAACCAACACGTCCAGGTCTCACCGCTCACGGCCACGTTCTGCGCAAACGTGCTGTCCGTCACGGAGGCCGTGCCGATTGAAGCTATGGCGCCACCGTGCGCTGCACCCGGTAGCCCCGTGGCTTGATTGCCGCACGTTCCGCCACACGTTTCACCGTGGTTGCCGCCGAGCGCGCTATTGCCGTTCGCGGTGATACCGCGCGCGACGAGCGGGCCCGAGCCGGCGACGGCTCCACCCAAGGCGAGTCCGGCCCAGTGCGCAGACGGGGGCCCGAGATTGTAACCTTCGATGTGATGGCCGGCCACGCCGCCCTTGGCCTGGCAGTTCGTGAACATTGCGTTCGAAAGCTCGATGCTGCCCGTGGTGTCCCGTTGCGCGATGGCGCCACCGCGCGCGGCTCCGCCCGAGCCGCCGTATTCCGGATTGCCGGTGTTTCCTCCCGGGCCGCCGAGAGCTCGGTTGCCATCGAACAGCCCGCCGCTGATCGCGATCGCACCGACAACGTACGCACCGCCGCCTTCGGCGTCGTTTCCCGAGCTCGCGACCCCAGTGCTCGTAGTGGCGTCCCCGCCCCGTCCGCCGCTGACCGTGTTTAGCGTGATGTGCGCGTTCGTGGCTTTCAGAGCACCACCGACGAAGAGACCGCCGCCGAAGGCCGCGCCGCCGGCGACCGGACTACCCTTGGCTGAAGAGCCTCGCCCTGGACTCCCCGTGACGCTGTTGGCCGTGATGATCGCCGCGTCGAGCTCCACGTTGCCGCGCGTTCGCACGCCGCCGCCCTCCGCTGGGCCGCTGCCTTCCGCGGCGACGAGCGAGCCTCCCGTGATCGTGACCTTGACCAAGCTCAAGTTGCCGAGCCCGCGCACGTCGATCACCCGCTCGCCGGCGCAGCTCTGTCGGATCACCACTCCAGCTTCGACACCGACGATCGTGATCGGCGCAGACGTGAGCACGTCGAGATCCCCCGTAGCGTTCGTATCGTCACTGCCTCCGCAGCGATCGAGCACGTATTCACCCTTCGAGAGCTCGATGACAAAAGGCGAGTCAGTCGCTGCGTTCGCTTGCTGGATCGCGTCGCGCAGCGAACCCGGAACGCCGTCCTGGAGCGCGCTCGGGAGCGTGATCGTTTTGGTTGGGCCGCAAGAGCTGAGAGCGACGGCCGCTCCAGAAGCAAGCCCGATCGCGGAAAAAGTGCGTAACTTCGTAGATCGCATGCGTTGTCTCCAAGGTCGTGTCCTGGTCTTCGTCACTTTGCCCTCCGCAGTGCTGATGAATCTGCGTTGCGAAAAGGATGCCATCGCTCCTACGCTCGGCCACGTAACGCACGAACACGTCCCGCTGTCAGGCACGTGCAGCCACTCGCCCTCCAGCTCTGGCGTGGGCGGGCTCGGCGCACGGCAGAACCTCGAGCGCGCCCCGAGCGCGCACGGTGCGCGCACCGCCGTCGAGAGCTCCGGGCGCGCCGCGGCCGCGACTTTAGCGGTTCGTTTCGGAGGCATACTTTCTGCCTTGTGCGGATCCGAACGCTAATCTCTTTAGGAGTCATCGCCATGCAGCGATTCGAGTTGAGAGCATTGGGTATTGCATTGGCCATCGCCGCGGCGGGCTGCGGCGAAGCGCCGTCGAGCAGCCTGGGGCAGCAAGCGTCCAGCGCCTTCGTCGGCAACGTGGTCGTCAATCCGACCACCGACCTGCTGGATGGTCAGGAAATTCAATTTTCGATCACTGGATTCCCGAGCGAAGGCTACGTGCAGTACATGCAGTGCCGCGCCAACCTCGTTTCCCTCTACGATGACTGCGCGTCCTTCTACTTACGCAACGCCAGCGCTGCGGGCACCTACGAAGACACGTACGTCGTCCGTCGATCGTTCTGGGCCACGGGCGGGGACTTCGTGAGTTGTGAGGAGCCCGCGTCCTGCGTTTTCCTCGTCGCCAATCAGCTCGAGATCCCGTCCTCTCACCTCACGCCGCTGAGCTTCCGCGATGTGGGCCCCGTGGTGCGGCCCACGCCAACGCTGACGGTGACGCCGAACACCGGTCTACACAGCTTCAAGGAAGTCTCCGGGATCGTCAGCGGCGTTCCCCGATTGAGTAACTTCGGCATCGAGCAGTGTCCGGCCGGCGCAACGGATAGCGCCCAGTGCCAACCCTTGAGCGCGACGGCCGCTTTCGAGGGCGACTCGATCGCCTACACCACTTCGGTGTACAACATCGTCAATCCCGGACAACCGACTCAGTTCGACTGTGTCGGTCCCGAGGCGTGCATGCTCCGGGTTCGGGAAGGATCGAGGCCGCTTGCATCGGCGCCCATCAGCTTCGACCCGCTCCCTGCACCGCGTCGGGGAACCGTGGCACCGCCGGAGCCGATCGACATGGACGTCAACATCATGCCTGTCCTGAGCGGCGCTGGCTGGGCTGCATACAGTGCGATCGCCGCTCGGCAATGTCCCGCCGCTCACATCGACGAAGCGTCGTGCACGTCCCCAAATCCCTTCGTCGTGTACGGCACTGGAGACGTTCCATTCTTCTGGGTAGTAGAGGACGTCCTGCCCCAGACGGGTACCGACTGCGCGGCAACTCCCGGTGCGTGCGTGGTCGAGGTCTATGACGTGCGTGACCCGGAGGGCACCTCCGTGGTTACTCCTCTGACCATCATCCGTCGCGCAAAGCGCGGCGTGGCTCGTATCGACAACGAAACGCCCATCGTCCCGGACGCGCCGTTTCGTATCAGCGGGTCCGAGTGGGCAGCGGATCACAACCTCGAATTCTTTCTATGCACACCTTCCCAGTCGAGGTGTATCGGCTTCACTGTGTTCGAGCCGCGCTCAGACTCGACGTTCCGCGCGCGCAGCGACGCGCAGGGGAACTTCCGGATTTACGCTCGATTGAGTCTACACGAGGAGTGCGCCGCGCCGGACGCCGGCTGCACAGTCAAAGTGTTCGACGCCGCTGCCCCGGACCTGACCGCCGTAGAAATCCCGCTCACGTTCACGTCTGCGGACAGCATCCCAGTTACGTCGAAGTACGAGCCGGAGTTCCACAGCCTGCTGCAGCAAGGTATGAATATATCCGGCTGGAGTGCCGAAGAGCTCCAGTACCAAGGTGCCATGCGCGCCATCTACGTGCTCTACGTGAGCGGAGCCCAATCCGGAGCACGCCTGTCGCCCTCCGGCGTGCACGCCTATACGACTACTCACCCGCGCGAGCGGTACATCGGCATGGCAAATGTCGCTGCCAACTTCGACTACACCGTCGAAGAAATCCAGAAGTTGGGCGCCCTGTTCTGGTCCTGGGTCATCGCTGGCTTCCCACCTGCTCCGCCGCCCTTCCCGAGCGGCAACTGAGCGCAATACCGCCCCTGCCGGCTAAAGCTGACACTTTGCGCGGCGCTGTCGCATCGCCCAGCCACTCAGCCCGAGCGCCGCGAGCCACGCGCCGAGCCCGCCCACGCCAGAGCTCGATGGCGAATAGCTGCACGTGCCGGACGGCGGTTGGCAGGTGGCGGGCGGCGGAGCCGCGTCCGCGGCCGTCAGGAAGCGGCGCATCGCGCGCCCATTCGCGCCGTCGTACGTGATGAGCGTACGCCCCAGCCCGTCGGACGCAGCGCCGCGCAGATTCGCTGTGCCGAGCTCGACCCCGCCGGCATCGAGCAGCGCGCCGGCGCGCGAGATGCGCCGCACGAAGCTCTGAGAGCTGGTTGGCTGCTTGTAAAACACGAGGTACGTGCGCCCATCGTAGAGGACGCGGTCGAGCGCGCTCGGATCGCCCAGCGTGATGACGGGGCCGGCCGACGCGCCACCCGCCACGAAGGTCTGCGCGCGCACGCCTGACGGATCGTCCCACGCGACCAGGTAGCCGGAACCGTCGGAGGCGACGCGCGGCGCGAGCTCGATAGTGCTCGCGGTTCCGAGTAGAAACTCCTGCCCCGCGACGGCGCCGGCGCTCGTCAGCGCTCTGCCGCGAACGGCGGGCGGTGTCGTTCGGTCGCGCCAGGCGACGAAGAAGCCGGCGGCGCCCGCGGCGATACTCGGCAGAACCTGATCGCCGGGCGCATTCGTGACGACGTGCATCGTTCCCACCTCGCCCGTAGCCGCGACGTCCTGAACGACGACGTCGGCTCCGCCGGGCCGGCGCGCGTACCCATCGAACGCGACGCTCGTTACGACCGCCATCCAGCCGCTGCCCTTGGGAGCCGCTCCGCGGAGCACGAGCTTCGGCACGTTCGGCTCGAACGTCGCCGGGTAGATCGCGGGCGACTCGAGCACCTCGCCAGTGAGCGTCACGCGGTTAGCGCCGTAAAAATAGCTCGGGAGCTGCAAATAGTCGTTGGCGCTGGCGCTTTTGAGCCATAGCAAGCCGCCGCTTGCAGGCACGAGCTCGTGCGCGTCGAGCTGGCCTGCGAAGTAAGTGCCCATGAGGAACGGCTGCGCGCCGATCGCGTCGCCGGTAGCGCTAATGCGAGTGCCCACGACCTGCGGAAACGGCCTGGACGTGTGGCCATAAGCCGCCAGGTAATCACACCCGTTCCATGCAACCGCCGCGCGGGAGTCATCAGGCGTCACCGCTTTCGGCAACACGACTTGCCGGTCGAGAACTGCGCCACTCGCAGCGAGCCGTCGCGCCAAAAACTCAGGGAACGTCCCTTGATCCCAGACAGCTAGATACTGCCCTCCGCCCCAGACGAGCTGCGGTGGCGTCGTGAAGCTGTTGGCGGCGCCGTACTTTTGCACGGCGGTCACGGCGCCGCTGATGGGATCGATGTCCGCGCCCTGGACGAAGCAGATGTTCGACGGTGGGGGTTGGTTTCCCGTGGAGCGCGAGGCGCAGAACCTCCAGAGGGCGCGATAACCGATGCCATCAGAAGCAAGGCCCGCGTCCAGCGCGCCGAGTGGCAGATGCGCCACCGTGATCGGCGCGCCGCTCACTTCACCAGTGTTGTTGAAGCGATGCGCGACCAGCCGGCGCTCCGTCCCGACCGTATCCGGCAGGAGCAGGAGGAAACCCTGTCCATTGCTGGCGAGTGCGTGCGCACCGGCGAGAACCGGCGCGGTGTCGACCTTGCGCGGCGTCGCATCCAGGAGCTGTCCCGTCGCGCTCACGCGCACGGACTGCCACACGTAACGGTCCTCCTCGACCGAAGTGTTCGAATCATGGCGTGCGTACGCGACCAAATACGACGTGCCGTCGAAGCGCACCGTCGCGTGGTAGGAGTGCTGAACGGACGGCAACGAGATCGTGGACTTGGCGACGATCGTTGCGCCGGTCGTGAAGTGCATCAGATGAACGCCGTGCCCGAGCAACGACCAGTAGACGGCAAGGCAGTGACCGGGCCCGCACGCGAGGTCCGCGCCAGTCACAGCAATGGGCTCGCGTTCGATGCGCGTCGTGTCGATGGGCGTGCCCGCGTTACTCACCCGGTCGACGCCCAGGATGCTGGGAGTCGAGAACAGGGTCCCCACCGTGCTGCCTTCGGCGCTCGACAGCGCGATGAAGCTCGTGCCGTCATGGGCGATCGCGCGGCGCTTGCCCGCTACGAACTGGGTGCTCTGTGGCAGCGCGTGAGGCGCGCCGTCGGGTTCGAGATTCATGCCGTCGAGGGTGATGCGCGAGTGCTCGTCGGTGCCGAACACCATGAACTGACTGCCGCCGAATGCGACGTGCGCAACGCCGTCAATCATCGGCAACGTCTCTGACGGACCGAGGCGCTGTTCCGCACCGACGCTGAGCGCGGCGCGCGCGACACCGACTCGCTCACCGCTGAAATCAGAACTCTGATCGCCGCACCCAGCGAGCAGGCCGACGAACGCAACGCACCAGCACGGAACACGCGCCGCGCTCAGCCAAGATCGACAATGCAGCTCCAGCATCCGGCAACCCTACCGCAACTCGCGCGCAGCGCCGCGACAGAATCCAGTCTCGACTGCGCGACAATCGCGGACGCGCGCGCACCGTGCGCACTGTGCGCGCGCGTCAATTCGCACTGCGCGCCTCGAGAAAGAATCTCTGCTCAGAAGTTGACGATGTTCAGCGCTCGCACGTTGTTGCTCGGGTCGTAGTCGGGTTTCTCGTAGCTTTGGAGCTCGATCACGTGCCCGTAGTAGACCGCGCTTTGGAACGAGAACGTGAAGGTCAGGCGTTCGCCCACTTCGATTCCTGCGCTCGTGCGACAGATCATCGTCGTCATCGTCCAACCCTCGTACGCGCACGTCCAGCTGGCCGAGCGAGGAGAGATCTGCGGAATCGGCGCGTCACGCATCTGCAACCATGCAGAGCTCACGGCGGCCGGCCCCGCGTTCATCACCGTGACCGTGACGGTCTGCTCGTAGGGGTCAGTGCCGCGGACGACCTGGACATTCTCGATCTTCAAGTCGGCCGTGCCGTTCGGAGCGGGACTGATGTCGAGCGTGACTTCCTCGTTCGATGCGTCGAGATCGACCCCCGATGGCGGGTTTAGCCAGACGACCTGCCTCCATGCAACCATCGTCGTGACGCCTTCGGCAACGGATGCAATGCCGGTCAAGACGGCTGTCTGACCTGCCGCGAGCGCCGGGATGTTCCAGTCGCCCCGGCTCGAGCCGAAGCTGTCGATCGTGAACGTTCCTGCGCTCGTCGACCACGAGACATCAGGAAATGGTCCGGTGTCCGGCCAGCACGAGACGGGGATGCTGATATTCCCTGCGGGGCCTGGTCCGCGGTTGGTCGCATAGACGCGAAATTGCGTGGGAGTGTCGCTGGGCTGAGCGGCAGACGAGCGATCGGCGCGGATCTCGATGTCTGCGGCGTAGACCGGGAGTGTGATCGGCGGCTGGCCGTCGAAGTCGGCGCGAATCACCACCGTGCCGAGCTGGGCTGGAACAGTGCCATCGACGCTGATCTGGAAATCGAAGGTACGGAAAAAGGACGGCGAAGGTGCGAAGGTGCCCACGGTAGTCGTTTGCCACGGGTCGGTCGCATGGACGCCGGGGGCCTCCTCGAACGTCACCGAGATGGGGTGAGCGTCCGTCCCGATCACGCTGGAAGGTCCCGAGCTGTAGAGCTCGACCACCGCCGACGGACCACTGGTGCGATCGAAGACGACCTTCGCCGACAACGTGCTTTGCCGGGTGACTGCCGTGCTGAGCTCGACGGCGTCGTCTTCGAGAGGCGGATCGAGGGCAGGTGCGCTCACCTGGGCGCGCCAGACGAGACTCTGAGTGACATTGGGATTCGTCTTGCCGCGGAGCGTGATCTCGGCCGTAGCCCCGACCGCGAGCGGTGCCGTCCACACGCACAGCGCCGGATCCGTGGTCGAACACTGGGCCGTGCTCGTGGTGGTCGCCGAAGTCAGCGTGACCCCCTCGGGCACGTCGATGCGCAGCGTCGGCAGGGTCGGATTCGGACCTCGGTTCGCCACACGGATCCGCCAGGTGCCCTCGAGGCCCGCGGTCACGCTAGTAGGAGGCTCCACGAAAGACAGCGCCAGATCCGTGGCTCCGAGGCCTGCGGTTTGCAGCTCGACCGCCCCGAGATCGCACCCTTCGCCCTGCGGACGCGCGATGCCGCGTGCATCGACGCGGAGCGTACAGGCCGCAGCCGGGATCGAGTCGACGAGCACGCTCGTGAACGCTGGGGCGCGGGTGAGCACGCCGCCTCCGTTGTCTGCGAGCGGCCCGAGTGTCAGGTCAGCGCTCGTCTGCTGGTTCGTGAGCGGCGGCAAGCCACAACTCGCGTCCGTGAACCAGTTGTGCTGTGCGGTCACGACCGTGACGGCGCCTCCGCAGACGAGTTGACCCGCAGGTGCGGCGACGGCGGAGCCGCGCGTCGTGAGCCTTCCGACCCGCAGCGTGGAGCCATCGGTATTGTCCGCGAGCGTGCCGTGGTCGAGCTCGAGGGCTTCGGCGAGAATTGCGGCGCCCTGATTGGCGATGATCGTCACCGAGGGAAACGCGCCGGGCGTGTGCGCGCCGGCGGAGTTGCCCGACAGCGTACCGTTGACGACCTTCACCGTACCCGTGGCCGCGATGGCGCCTCCGCCCGTGACCCCGAGGGTCCACTGGGGAGCGCTCGCCGAAATCCCCCTGCTCGAGTTATTCGCCAGAGCGACGCTCTCGGCATCGACTGAAGCGGCGTGAATGCCACCGCCTCTGAAAACGCCGGGGAGCATGCCGAGGTTACGGCCACCGTCGACGGCGGCAGAGCCGGTGTTGTCGCTCACCTCCGACCGCGAAATGGTCAGCTGTCCAGCGACCAGGATGCCGCCGCCCGCGGCCGAGTTCGGGCCGCCGCTCACCCTGTTCGCGAGCACACGCGAGCTCGTAATCGTGGCATCGCCGAGCACTGCGAGGGCGCCTCCACCCCGTCCGCCCGCTTTGTTGTTCGACGCGGTGATCCCGTCTGCTGTCAGGGTCGTCGCAGAGACTGCGCCGCCAGCGCCGAGGCTCTCGTTGCGACTGAACATCGTGTCGCGTAGGTTGACGACCGGCGCGTTCAGGGCGCCCCCTTCTCCCAGCAAGACCTTGTTGTCCGAGCATTCGCCGCCGGTCGCGACGATGCGGGCGGTACTGGCCGCCGCGCCGCCTTTGCTGGGTCCCGTCCATATCAACAAGAAGATGCTGGGCTGCGCCCGCGCCGAATTTCGCGAAAGTGTGGCGTCAGTGAGCCGAAGCTCCCCTCCTGCCCAGACCGCGCCGCCCTCAGCGCCGGGCACGTCGAAGTAGTTCGCGCCGCTCGCCGCTTGATTGTCCGTGAACGTGCTCGTCGTGATGGTCGTGACGCCCGCACCCGCGAGCGCTCCACCTCGCGCGCTACCGGACAGGGCGTGAGAGTTGCAGTTGGCGGTGCCCGGTGGACAGTGCACTCGGCCTCCGCCACCGCCCAGTGCCGCGTTGTTTGCAGCCGTCACGTTTTCGGCCGTCACTGGACCGCCAGCGGCCACGCCGCCACCGCTCGCGTCTCCCGCCGGGAAGTCGTCTCCTCCGTGCGCGGAGGCGCCGCCTTCCGCGATATTGGTCGACAGGGTGACGCCCGTCAGGTGCACCGCGGCTGTGCTCGTAGCGGCCTGCGCAATCCCTCCGCCTCGAACGCTGCCCCCTCCGCCCTTCACGACCACGGACGTGCCACCGTCGCCGCCGTACGCCGCGTTCTGTCCGATGAGCCCACCGTCGATGCGGATCGCTCCGAGTACGTAGGCGCCGCCACCTTCCGCTGCGCCGCCCGACGAAGCCACAGCATCCGGCGGCGACGGCGTCGCGCCGGTTCCTCCGCGCGCCGTGTTCAAGGTGATCGAGGACGAAATCGCGGTGAGCGACCCGGCCGTGTAGAGCCCGCCGCCGTGCGCGGCGCCACCATCGACAGCCGTTTCTCCGGCCACAGCGGCCACACCGGCTGCGCCCGTCGCGGTATTGGACTCGATCTTCGCGTTCTGCAGCTGCACGTCCGCCGCCGCGCGCACACCGCCGCCTCGTGCCGGCTGTGTCGTCGTCCCGCTCAGCGAGCCGCCGGTGATGGTGACGCCGGTGAGCGTGAGCACGCCCGCGCCGTGTGCGTCGAGCACGCGCTCGCCCGGGCAAGTCTGGCGGATCGTGACAGCGCCTCCGGTTCCCGCGATGGTAATCGGCGCATTCGTCGTGAGATCGAGATCGCCGCCGGCATTCGTATCGTCGCTGCCGCAGCGCGAGAGGTCGTACGTGCCCGCAGGGATCTCGATACGGGTGGTCGCGCCGGCGCTTTGATTCACGCTAGCAATCGCCGCCCTGAGCGAGCCGTCGTTGCCGTCGGCGGTCTGTATCACCTTGACGGTGGCTGGCGGCCCACACGCCGTTAGCAGCGCCGCGAGGAAGACGAGAATGAAGCCGGTGCGAACGAGCACGCGGTGCCGCGTTCGTGCGATGGCGGTGCTGGACATGACGACCTCCGAACAGAGCTCACGCGTCGGGCGACCGGCGCGCGGCCATTGTCAGCTCGCGCGGCTTCTGTGTCCAACACGCCATCCACTCTCGAGCTCGCGTGGCACCCGGTGCGCGCACCGTGCGCGCACCGTGCGGCGCTTCTGAATTTTTGATTTGGCTGTCGAGCTCGGCTGTGTGCCGTGCATGCCGGCACACGCCGACACCAGCACTGCGTCAGCGCCAGGCTCAGACGCAAGCTCACTACGGGGTGAGCGGTACGTCTCCCGCGGTCCACGGGAGCTCGTTGTCCCCGATGCGTTCAGAGGGAAAATAGCCGAGTTGACGGGAGGTGCTGTCTCCCCAACATCGAATGCTGCGGGTCGACAGCAGCGCGCAGGTGTGAAAGCTTCCCGCGACAATCTGAACGATTGCGCCGCCCACGTTCACGTTCCCCGCGCTCGACGGGAGCTCGTTATCGCCGATGTCGTTCATGTTCCCGTACCCGAGCTGACC
>DATDJP010000311.1:0-15667 GCA_036520475.1 Polyangiaceae bacterium
CGCTTCGTCCTCGAGCACGCCGCACGTCACCTCGAGGCCGGTCACGAACCGCTCCACCAGCACGGCCGCGTCGATGCAGAGCGCGCTCTGTAGCGCAGCCACGAGCACGCCGTCGTCGTCTTCGGCGCGGACGCGCCCCACACCAATCGCCGAGCCACCCCCCGCTGGTTTGACGACCAGGGCGGCGCCGAGGCGCTGGCGGAGCTCGCGTGCGCGCTCCGCCAGCGGCTCGCCGAGCGACACGACGGCGTCTTCTGCGACCGGCAAGCCCGCTTGGCGGAACATGGCCTTCGCGGCCGGCTTGTGCGCCGCGAGCGCGCTCGCCAAAACACCGGAACCGACGTAGGGGAGGCCGAGCACTTCGAGCAGCCCCTGCGCACAGCCGTCCTCCCCGAGCCGGCCGTGTAGCACAGGAAACGCGACGTCGAAGGCGCCGGCATCGAGCGTCTTGACGACGCTCGGCTCGAGCTCGAAGAGCGAGACGGCGTGCCCGGCGTCGGTCAGCGCGCGCTGCACGCTGGCTGCGCTCACGCGACTGACGGCGGCCTCGCTCGAAGGGCCGCCCGCGAGCAGCGCGATCCGCAGCCCGGCGCTCACGGCGTGGGCACACTTTCGATCGGAAGATGCTCGAGCACGATACCGAGCTGTTGACTGAGCGTGAAGATGCGCTCGTCGCGGTAGAACTCTCCGTACACGATGCGCGACAGACCGGCGTTCGCGATGCTCTTGAAGCAACCGAAGCAGGGGGACGCCGTGACGTAGATGTCGCCACTCTCGAGGCGTACCCCGTTGCGGGCCGCCTGAACGATCGCGTTCGACTCGGCGTGCACGGTGCGCACGCAGTGCCCGTCCTCCATCATGTGGCCGTCGTCGTCGCAGTGCGCGAGGCCGCGGATGGAACCATTGTAACCGGTCGTCAAAATCATGCGGTCCCGCACGATCACCGCGCCGACATGCTTGCGGTCGCAAGTCGAGCGAGTCGAAACCACACGCGCGATCGCCATGAAATACTCGTCCCAGCTCGCTCTCTTGCGCTGCATGCATTCGCTCCCTGCGAGCGCCTATAACCCGAACCCGCGAAGGCCACGAGGTGCCTTGACCTCGCCGCCCGCTCGTGGCTTGGTGCCCCACGTGTTTCGGCCCCGCTTCTCCTTTTTCCGAATTCTGTGTGTATTCGCCGGCGCCAGCGCGCTGGCCGGCGCCGCCAACGTGACGGCCGATCGCGCCGCGGCGAACGCCGCCATCGCCGCGGTTCAGGCGGACGAGTCTCAGCGTCGCATCGCCCAGGACCCGCTCAGCCGCGCACAGCGCGCCCTCCAGCGGGCTGACGGGGCACGCGCCTCGGCCGATCACGAGCACGGCGCCCTGCTCGAGGCGCTCGCGCGTGAGTGGGCGGAGAGCGGCGTCGATCTGGTGCGCACCGCGCGCGCCGAGGCGGAAGCCAACGAACAGCACCGCCGGGCAAGTGTTGCGGAGAGCAAGGCACGCCGCGCCCGCACGCTGATCGAGGAGACGGTGGCGCGCCGTACACGCGCCGCGGAGGCGCTGAAGGCGATGGAGAGCGCGGGCGTGCCGGTACCGCCGAAAGGCGCGCCCAAGTCCAAAGCGCCGAGTGCGCCGGGGAGCAAGCCATGAACGCGCTGCGCGTGGCGGTGTTGGTGCTGGCGTGCTCCGTGTGGTCGTGTTCCTCCGCGTCCCGTCCGCGCGTGCTGTCCCAGGTAGAGGCGGCGCGCGACGCGCCGGCGGCCCGTGAAGCGGCATCGCTCGCGCCGCAGGCTTTCGCGCGCGCCGAGCAGCTGCGCCAGCGCTCGCTCCGCGCCTTCGACGAAGGAGATCGCGGCGGCGCTCAGATCCTCGGTGAGCACGCGCTCGCCGCCTATTCGCGGGCCGTGATTTTGACCCGCCTGGTCAAGGCACAACACGAGCTCGCCCGCGCGAAGAAGCGCCTGGTCAAGGCGCAGAGTGAGCTCGGAACGCTCGACGAGCAACTCGCGCGCCTCTCCGCCGAGGCCGACGATCTCGAGCTGCGCGTGAAGGTCGCGCGCGACGCAGAGCCGCTCGCGCCGAACGCCCCTTCGACCCCGGAGCGCGAGAGAGCGCGCCGCGCCGCCGCTGTCGCGCTGGCTTCTCAGGGCCGCCTCTTGTGCAGCGCGGCCTCGATGCTGGATGCACGGCGCCCGACGTTGACCGACGCCATGACGCGGCTCGACGCGCTCGACAAACAGCTCGCGAGCAAGAGCGGCCCGGCGCCCATAGATGACGCGACGCGCCTGCGCAGCGGCTGTCTGCGCGAGTTGAGCGAGGTTCGCCGGCGCTCCGCGAAGGATGGCGGGATCGCGGACGCGCTCCTCGCGGAGCTCAGCCAACCCGGCACGTTGTTTCCGTTCCGTGACGATCGCGGGGTGGTCGTCACCCTGCGCGACCTGTTCGCAGCGGACCAACTCAAACCGGAGGCCCAGGAGCGCCTGGCGCTGCTCGGACGCGTCGCCAGGGCGCACCCCCAGTTTCCGCTCCTAGTCGTGTTCCACGCCGCGGGCGCCGTTGCTTCGTTCGAGCCGCGGCGCTCTGAAGTGATCGTGGGCGCTCTGCGCAAGGCGGGAGCGGCGCGCGTCGAAACACGCAACGCCGGGACGGCGCTCCCCGTTGTCGAGTCGAAACGCAAGGGCGCTGCAGAACGCAACGAGCGCGTCGAAATCATCTTCGTTTCGCCAGCCTGAGCCGAGTGGCGCTCGCGCGTTCCATGCAGCGACGCTGAAAAGTCGCGTACGTGCCTCGAGTCCTCGAAGCGATGGGAATTTCGAGGCCCCTGACGGGGCAAGGGCCTCGAAATTCCTGCGCCATGGGCTCATCTGACTCGAGCACCGACTGTCGTGACGTACCTCGATTCGAGTGAATCGAGGTACTAGTCCTGGACTGGCGGGGGGTTTGGCAGCAGCCTATGGAGGTACTTCCATAACGCGGAGCGTCCGAGGTTCTTACATTTGGCACGCGACTCCTTGTTCGGTGAACGCATCGTTTGGACCGGTCAGCCGAAGCGTTTGAGCTCGCCCCCCATTCTTCAGGCGGCTGCCCTCGTGCTGTTCATTTTGGCAGCCGTTTCCACCTCGTACGCGGTGGTGATCGCGCTGGCGCTGGGCTCGTCGCCTGCCGCAACTTTGCTGTTTGCCATGTGGTGCACGAGCCTCGGGCTTGCGTGTCTGCATCTTCCGCGCATCTGGCTCGCGAAGGTTCGGTACGTGGTGACGGAGCAGCACGTGATCTGGCAGCGCGGGCCGTTTCGCCGGAGCATCGAGCGTCGTGCCATCAGTTTTGCGCGCCTGTTCTGGAACAAACAAGCGCCGGGCATGGGTGACATCGATCTGGTGCGCGCCGTTCCGACCGGTGCGCTGCGGCGTCGCTTGATGTTGCGCCTGTCGGGTGTGTCCGCGCCCGACCGGGTCTGGGCGATCATTCGTGGCGAAGAGGACGTGGCTCCCATCGGTCACGGCGACAAGCCTCTGGCGCAGAGGCTGGACGCCGGAGAGCGCGTGCTCTGGTCCGCACAGCCGCGCCGCACGCTACGCGCGTACATGCCCCAGGGGCGGCGCGAGTGGGCGCTGATCGCGACTGCCGTGTTCTTGTTCGCCGTGCTCGTGCGCATGCTGGATCGCGCGGTCCCGGTCCTCGGCCGCCTCGTGGAAGCCGGGCTGCCAGTGCGTTCGTTCGCGTTCGCGGCGCTCGTGTTCGGCATCGCTTCGAGCCTCGGCGTGGTGCTCGCGGTCGCCGTCTACCTCGTCTACGACACTGTCGTCCGACCGGGCCTACTCGTGGGCAAAACGCGCTATCTCATCACCGAAAAGCGCGTGCTCATCCAGCGCGACCGCGAGGAGCTGTCGCTCGACCGCACGCGCATCGTCGACGTCATCGACGCGCCGGCCGGGGACGGCCTCCGTCACGTGTTTCTCGTGATGGACGGACCGCGCGCGCGCGCGCTGGCCGCGAGCGGCGCGTTCGGCGAGCTCGAGCGCGGACCCAACTTGCGGCCGGTGCTGGAGTCTCTGGAAGACGCGGAGGGTGCGAGCCGCATCTTGCGCAGCGCGGCGCAGACGTCGCTATCGCAGGCGGCGTAGCGCCGGCCCCGAACGCAGCAGCCGTTCGACCTGGGCGAGCTCACGCTCGCAGCGCGTCCTGTGCATCCTGGCGTGCTCGAGCCATGGCGTGGAGTCGGCTTCCGCGCGTCGGACGTATTCGGTCCAGGCAGCGACGGCTTCACTGAGCGCCAGCTTGCGCGCCGGCGGCTCGCTCGCCGAACGTGCTTCGGCCATGGCGCCGAGCGCCCGATAGTAGTGAATGTCGTAGTCCGGCACGAAGAACACCTCGGGCAGCTCGAGCGCGTGCGACGCCGGATAGGGCGGCGAGGGCAGCTTGATACCCTGCGCCGTTCGGATCGCGTTCAGCGCCGACGGCAAGTCCCCGTCGCGTTCCAGGGCAATGCCGAGGCCCCAGTGCGCGAGCGCCTGGGCGTGCGGCAGCTGAGCCAGATCCGCGGCGCGCCGGTAGTCGCGGATGGCGGCGCGCAGATCTCCTGTCACCATGCTCGACTCGGCCCGGTTCGAGAAAATCGTGGCGCGCATGTCCGGGTCGTGCTCGAGCTCGAGCGCCCTCGTATAGGCGACGTGCTCCTGCTTCGGCTGCTTCAGCTTGGCCGACGCGATCGCCAGATTGAACCAGCCATGCGCGGCCAGCGGCGAGCTCGGTGCCTGCTCGAGGGCCAGCGTGAGCAGCCGCTGCGCGTCGCGCGAGCGGTTCACCGTGAGCAGCGGATCGAGCAGCAGATCGCCGAGCATGTAGCTGAGACGCGCGTCACCGAGCTCGGCACCGCCCGCGAGCTCCAGGAGCGCGCTGGCGGTCAGGGTGAAGTCCCGCTGGAGGCGCGGATCGCCGAAGCTGTCACGCGCGTGCTCCTGCATGCGCTCGGCGCTCACGAAGGCCTGATACGCCCTCCGCGACCGTGCATCGCGTGCTTCCTCCCAGACCGAGGGCTGTGCGCGGAGCTCCGCGCCGGCCAGCAGCGCTGAAGCAGCGCTCGCCGCTCCCATCAGCGCAGCCGCGCGACGCGCCACGCTAGTCATGCCCTTTCCCAGGGCCGCGCTGCGGCGCGCCGGCCTTCGCGCGGGCGTGGGCGGCCCACGGTGATCTCGGGTGCTTGTCGGCGAGCTCGCTCCACTCGCTAACGGTTCGCGCGGAGCCGGGCCGCTCCCCGACGATCGCGGAGAGCGCGAGCAGCTCGCCAGGCGGCAAGTGCGGAGCGTGACCGCTTTTTACAAACGCCTGCACGTCGAAGGTGCCGCGCAGCTCGCGCAAAACGCCCTCCGCTTCCTTTTTTCGGCCCTGGCGATCCAGAGTCAGCGCCAGAGACGCGAGCACCAGATTTTCGAAGCCCGGCGTCCCATCCACGCTGCGTGCTTCGCCGAGATAACCCAGCGCCTCGTTCAGCCCCACCGCGCCAGTCGACATGGCGAGCGCGGCCGCCTCGACGTAGATGCGCTGGCGCAACGTCTCCGAGTCGAGCAGCGCCGTGCGCGGGACGAGCGCGCGGTACGCGGCGAGCGCCTCCGGGTGGTGGCCCGTCGCGAGCGCGGAACGGCCCAGATCGTGCAGCGCACCGGGCGCGTCCAGGCTGTGCGGGGACGCCTTCCACGCGCGAACCAGATCTCGAAAGGACGCGGCGTACTGGCCCAGCGCGAAGCTCGCTCGCCCTCTCAGCACCCAGGTGGCGGCGCGTCCGGGCAGGGCTCGCTCTGCTCGCTCTGCCTGCGCGGCTGCCTCTTGCGGCGAGCGAGCGAGACGCGCGTAGCCTCTGGCGAGCGCGTCGCAGAAGCGCCCGAGCTCGGGGACGCGGGCTCGGCTCCAGAGCGCAGGCGCCGCGCGCGCAGAACCCAGGCGGCATTCAGGCGGGCGTGGACTGGCCGCCGCCGCGCCCGCGAGATCCCCACCCGCGCGAGCCTCCGGCCCTACCGCCATGGTCGCCATCACGACTACCGGCAGGAGCAGCGCGTTCCGCATCGACGCAAGCGTAACCGTCCGGCGGCAGCCTTGCCAACCTGGTACCTCGGCCCAGTTGTGCGTTCCGGGTTTGCGGCGCCCGACACGTTCCATCGGGGCGGCACGCGCCGCCCCGCCCCGATGAAGTGAATTCATCGGGGCCCCACCCCACGCGGCGAGGGCGCCGCAAACCCTCTGCACGCACCAGTCTGGCCTCGGTAGTTTCCTGTTCCTGACGTACGACGACCCGGAATGGAATTCCGGGCCGACGTACTAGCCTCCTCCCCCGCCCTCGCGCCGAGAAAAGCACGTCCGGTCGTCACCTTTCGTGGTCCTCGCGCGTGCAATCCTCGCGCGTGCAATACGTCGAGCCTCCGAAAGGACGACCATGCCCGTGCTCCAGGGAGTTCCGCTCGAGCCCCCGCTCAAGGCGCCGCGGCGCGACCGACGAACGGGTTGTGAAGCACGATCGTTTCGCGTCGGCGCGGGCCCACACTCACGAGGTAGACGGGCACCTGTGCGCCGACTTCGAGGTAGCGCACGTACGCGCGCGCTGCGTCCGGCAGGTCGTCGAGCACGCGCGCTGACTCGAGCGGCTCCCGCCACCCCTCGAGCTCCTCGTACACGGGACGCGCGCGCGTCGGGTCGTCGAGCAAGTCGATAGGTAGATCCGTGACGCGACCGTCGGGAGTGTCGTACGCCACGCATACCTTGACGCGCGTCAGGCCCGTCAAGACGTCGAGCTTCGTCAGCGCGAGGCCGTCGATGCCGTTCACGCGCGCGGCGTAGCGCAGGGCGGGTAAATCGAGCCAACCCGTGCGTCGCGGCCGGCCGGTCACCGAGCCGAACTCGACGCCCACGTCGCGCAGGTGACGCCCGCTCTCATCGTCGAGCTCCGTCGGAAACGGGCCTGCGCCGACGCGCGTCGTGTACGCCTTGGTGATGCCGAGCACCGTCGAAATCCGGTTCGGGCCGATACCGGCGCCGATCGAGGCGCCACCGGCGACCGCGGAGCTCGAGGTGACGAACGGGTAAGTGCCGTGGTCGATGTCGAGCAGCGTGCCCTGCGCGCCCTCGAGCATCACGCGCGATCCGGCGCGAACGGCTTGGTCCACGCTCGCAGACGTGTTGCGGAGCAGCGGCACGATGCGGCGCCCCGCGGAGTCCAGCTGAGCCAGTACGCCGTCGAGCGACGGCAGCTCGCCGCCCAGCGCGCGGATGGTCGGTGCCCAGGCGTCGATGGCCGCTTCAATGCGGACGCGCAGGCGCGCCGGGTCGCGCAGATCTCCGGCGCGCACGCCGGTGCGCCGCACTTTGTCCTCGTACGCGGGACCAATGCCCTTCTTCGTCGTACCGATGGCGCGCCCGGCTTGCGCCTGGTTCTCGCGCAGCGTGTCGACCGTGATGTGATAGGGCAAAATCAAGTGCGCGCGATCGCTGACCTCGAGCCGCGCTTCCAGATCGGCGTGTCCGCGCCGCTTCAGCTCGTCGATTTCCGAAAGCAACACGTCCGGATCGATCACCATGCCCTGGCCGAGCACGCAGCGCGTGCTGGGCCGCAAGATCCCGCTCGGCAGGAGGCGCACCACGATCTTCTCGTCCCCGACCACGAGCGTGTGCCCGGCGTTGGGTCCGCCCGCGTAGCGCACGACCATCTCGGCGAACTCGGTGTAGATGTCGACGATCTTTCCTTTACCTTCGTCGCCCCACTGCGCGCCCACGACCACCACGGCGCTCACGACTCACCTCCAGTGACGCCTACCTCGGTTGCGATCTGGCTCGCCAGAGTCTCGGCCGATGCGCTCGGCCAGCGGCTCTGCATTTCGTCTGCGATGCGAATCAAAGTCACGCTCTGTTTTCCAATCTCCAAGAGATGCGAATAGCGCCACGCTCGGGCATACGCGAGCGGGGCCTCGTCCGGGCCGGGTGCGCTCGGCACGCCGCGCTCGCGCAGACGTACCATGAGCTCGGCGGCGAGCCCGCGCGGCACGGCTTCTTGGGCGTCTGCGCCCGAAATCAGCACCTTTGCCAGAACGGCCTCATGACGCCCGGCGCGATCCAGCGCCCACGTCAGGTTGTCGAGGTCGATGGCGAAGCCGGCCGCGGCCCGCGGCAAACCAAAGCGTTCCAGGAGCCCGTCGTAGCGGCCGCCCGAACCTACGGCTTCGCCGGGGCCCTCGGCGAGGATCTGAAACATGGAACCCGTGTAGTACGCGAAGTTCCAGGTCTCCCCCAGGTCCACGACCATCTTGGGAGCCCAATTCGCAGCCGACGCCGCATCCCAGAGCCCGCGCAGCTCCTTCATGGCCGGACCGGCGGCACTCTTGCCGAGCAATTGCTCGGCACGCGGCCAAATTTCGTCGCTGCCGCTGAGCTCGGGCAAGGCTGCCAGCGCGGCCAGATCGGAGCCGGTCAGGCCGCACTCTTCCGCACGGCGAGCGAGCTCCGCGGAGTCCTTGAGCGAAAGTGCTTCGACCAGGCCTGCGCGGCTCGGTTCCGGGGCCGCTTCGAGGAGCGCCCAAGCGACCCCCGTGTGCCCGAGGTCGAGCACGAAATCACGGAGGCCTGCGGCGCGCACCGCGGCACACGCCGCGCTCAGGACCTCCAGATCTCCAGCGGCTCCCTCGCGTCCCAGGAGCTCGATGCCAGCCTGCGGGATCTGGCGGTGACGGCGCGCGCGCTCGCGGCGCCTGCGTAGCACCGAGCCTTCGTAGCAAAGGCGCGCAGGTGGCGGCGCGTCGGCCAGGCGCGTGGCCAGGAGGCGCGCGACCTGCGGCGTCATGTCCGGACGCAGCGCGACGACCTCCCCCGTCTCCGGTTCGACGAAGCGGAGTACCTCGTTCGCGTCGAGGCTGCCGAGACCGCGTTCGAGCACGTCCGCGTACTCGAACACCGGCAAAGTGACGCGCTCATAGCCGTGGAGCTCGAAGCTGTCGAGCAGACGCCGGCCCAGGTTGGCGCGGGCTCGGGCGTCCGCGGGGAGTAAGTCGCGCATGCCGGCGGGGAGCGGATGAGACAACGCGGGCAAGCGCGCAGCACGGCCAGCTGTGCTCTCGATGACGAGGGCCGGGCTCTCAGGGCGGGCGGTTCGGGCCAAAGCCGCGGGAGCTTACACTTTCCAGGCAGCATGTCCCAGGGCCGATGCTCGCCTCGCGTGCGCTCCCACGGAATACGAAAATGCGTCTCGGGATGGGACGAAGCCGCGGTAAACTCGCGGCATCATGAGCACGCCCCAACATGGGAACAGCGACATCGACGTGAACGAGCGCGGCGCGGAGCTGGATGGCCGCCCGCAGGTCATGAACAGGCGCCTGTTCATGCAACTGCTCGTGTTCGAGGCCAGCGGAGAGCTCGGTGCGGCCGACGCCGCGAAGAACCTCCAGGCCGCCCTGGAGCGCCGCAAGCTCGGCTGCGTGCTCTACGCCGACGTCAACAACCCGCAGGGCCTCGGGCTTTTGTCCTGGAGCGAGGATCCCAACGATTTCATCACGCAGCTGCGGCCGGCGCTGCAGGCGAGTGAGCTGCACGGGCTCCGCCAGCTGCACCAATTCACGATGCTGGGGCGGAGCTACTCGAGCGGCTACGAGGACAACCTCGAGTATTGGCTGCTCGACCGGCCGCGGCAAACCGCGCTCAACGAGGCCTGGCCCTGGGCCGTCTGGTACCCGCTGCGCCGCAGCGGCGCGTTCGAAAAGCTCGAACCGCGCGAGAAGGGCGGCATCATGCGCGAGCACGCCACGATCGGCAAAGCCTACGGGACCGCCGACCTGGCGCACGACATTCGCCTGATGTGTCACGGACTCGACGCGAACGACAACGAGTTCGTGATCGGGCTCATCGGCAAGGATTTGCACCCCCTATCGCACATCGTGCAGGCCATGCGGAAGACGCGGCAGACCTCGGAGTTCATCGTGCAGATGGGACCGTTCTTCGTCGGACGCGCGCTATTTCGCAGTCCAGGCGTGTGATCGATGGCTGCCGTTCGAGCGCTCGTCTTCGATCTCGATGGCACTTTGATCGACTCGCTCCTCGACATCGCAGATGCGTGTAACCACGCGCTGCACGAGGCGGGGCTCGCGCGCCGCGCTACCGAGGAAATCCAGAGCTTCGTCGGCGACGGCGCGCGATCGCTGCTGGCGCGCGCCGCCGATTCGACGCTGGAAGATCCAAAGCTCGACGCCCTACTCGAGAGCTTCCTGGCGTACTACACGGCGCACCCGACGACCCACACCGAGCTCTTGCCAGGCGCTCGCGAGGCGCTCGGCCACTTCAAGGATTTGCGCCTGGCGCTCTGCACGAACAAGCCGCGCAGGACGACGGACGCCGTGCTAGCGGGGCTCGAGCTGACGAACTGTTTCGAAGTCGTGCTGGCGGGCGGCGATCTGCCGCAAAAAAAACCGCATCCTGCGCCCCTGCTGCAGATCGCGCGGCTCTTCGAGCTGAGGCCTGCAGAGCTCGTGATGATCGGCGACGGACCGCAGGACGTGGAGTGCGCGCACGCGGCCGGGGCGCGCAGCGTGGGGGTCGAGAACGGCCTGGCCGACAAAGCGCGCTTGTACGCCGCCCGGCCCGACGCGCTAGTCGCTGATCTGCACGAGCTGCCGGCGCTGATTGCCCGCTGGCAACGCGCGGAACCTCACGCGACCAGCAAGTGATAGGCCGCGCTGAGCTCGGCGAAGCGCCGGATGCGCGCGCTCTGCTCGGGCCCGGACGCATGCGGGAAGCGATCGGGGTGAAGCTTTGCTGCCAGCCGTCGAAAGGCGCGCTGCACGCTGTCCCGATCCGCCTCTGCATCGAGCCCGAGGGCCGTGAGCGCCCGCCTTCGCGCCGGGTCCACGCCGGAGGCAGATCGCGGCGGCGAAGCGTGTCGCCCATCGCGCGCCGCTGCGTCCATTCGTGGAGCCGGCGCCGGCTGAGCCCAACGACGCAGGCGCGCGCGATCACGGCCGTACAGAAATTCTCGCGGAGAAAGCGGTAACGGCGGCTCGAGCGGCCGGGTACGCGGCCGCGGCACGCGGAAGCCGAGCCGCGCATCGTCCAGACGAAACAGCACATCGACCCTGAGCCTTAGCTGATGGCGCAGCGCGGCCTGCACCAGATCCCGCGTCACGAGCGCTTCCTCGACGAGCAGCTCTCCGCAGGGGCGCGCCGGATTCTGCTGGATGCGCGTGAGCAAGCGGCGCACCGCCGGCTCGGCCAAGAAGCCCTCCGACGCCAAAATCTCGCCGAGCCGCGAGCACGGCAGCGGCGTATCCACCCCCGCCACGAGCCCGGCTGCGAACTCCACGGCGTGACGGCGACCGCTGGACGGTCCCTGTTCTTCCAGGAGCTCCAGAGTTCCCGTCGCCCTGGCGCGATACAGAGATCCAAACACATCGCCCAGCGTCGTAAGACGCAGACGACCCGGCAACATCATGCCTTCACGCCGTATCAGCGGCGCAGAGCGACGGCCAAGTTCCGGCTACCCTCCCAGACGGCCCATCTCATCCAGCGCCGCTGTACCAATCGGACCCTGCGGGTCGATGGCGCGCGCGCGTTCGAGCTGCTCGAAGGCCTGCCGCCGCTGGCCATCGGCCGCCCGCAAACGGCCCAGGGACAAGCGCGCGTTGCCCTCCAGCCGCGCGCGCGCGGCGGCGTCGATGCGACCGGGCGCGCCGAGCACGACTTCGAGGGTGCGCTCCAGGTCCGCGCTCGGGTCTCCGCGACGCTTGAGCACGCGTGGCAGGAGCAGCTTGATCTGCCCGCGCCGGTGAAAGGCGACCGCCGCTGCCAGTGGATCGGCGTCCTGGTCCGGTTTGGCGGACGCCAGGCGGTGCAGCGCGGGTACGAAATGTTCGAAGAAGCTGCCCTGCTCGGGCCCGAATTGCACGAGCCGCACCAGCGCGGCTTCCGCGAGCAGCACTTCCCCCAGAGGAAACGGAGCCGCGCGGGCCTGAATCTGCTCGAGCTCGGCGTTGTCACCGTCCGTGCCTGCGAGCTCGATCAGCCGGACCAAGAGCTGCGCGCGCGGGCGCATGAGCTCGTGAATCTTGCGCGGCAGCTTGGCCAGCTCCCGGACCGGCCCCACCACGGCCAGGTGCCAGACGAGATCGTTGGCGGCGGCCGCGTCTCCGCCGCGCGCACGCTCGAACAACTCGTGCTGCCGCGTGCGCGCGCCGAGCTGAAGTAGCCGCTCCTCACTCAAGGGCAGAACGCGCGGATGGCGCAGCGCTTTGGGCCCGCTCGAGATCCCGCTGAGCACGTCATCGGAGATACGCCGCAACATCAGATCGCGGAACGCCGTGATGAAGTGCGCGACCGCGGCGCGTCCGGCGCGCAGCGCTTGCACCGAGCGCAGCGTGTCCCCCGTCTTGACGACCAGGTCGAAGAACAAGCCGGCCTCGATCTCCACGAGCCGAGCCAGCTCGCGACCGCACGCCTGCATGTCGTCGAGCGTGAGCTGACGCGCGTCGCCTTCGAGCGCGAGCGCCTCGGCGACCGACGCGAGCACGCGCGCCTCGGTGGGATCGTCTACATCGACTTCGACGACGTGTTCGCCCAGCAGCCCGAGCCCGAGCGCGACGCGCGTGGTCTCTTCATCGAGCAGCTCCGGCGTCGCGCCCTCCCGCGCCAGGGTGGGATCGATGCTCAGCACGTCCGCCAGGGTGTCGAGATCCCGATCCTGGGCGCCCTTGGGCCCGCTGTCGAGCAAGCGCCGGATGACCGCGACGGGCAAATACTTCTCCTCGCGGAAGCGGCGGATCAGACGCAGCCGCTCGAGGTGCGCTTCATCGTAGTAGGCGACGGTCTTGCCGCCCTTGACGGGCCTCGGCAGGAGCCCTTCGCGCAAGTAGTAGTGGATGGTGTCGCGTGACACGCCGCTGGCTTGCGCGAGCTCCGCCATGCGCATGCGCTTGGGCGACGTCACTACCGGCCCTCCGCGCTTTCTACGTGCACGGAAGCCGTCAGCGCGAGCGTTCGTGCGCCGCACGCTCCGCCCCGCTTCGCGCTGCAGAGCACGACGCGGCCTACCACTTCGACCTGCCCGTCACCTTCAGCGACAGCCACGAGCGCGAGCGGGATCAGCACGCTGCGCTCAGCGTGCTCCGTGCGCTCTGAAAAGCCAACGCGCGCGCGCAGAGGTCTCGCAAACGTCGGCGTCCGGGTCACGAGCAGGTCGGCCCACTGAAGGCGCAGCGTCTTCGAACGCAGTGACACGCTACACACCACCCTGCCCGGCGCAGAGCTGGGACACACGAGCGCGCCAGACAGCTCCTCGGCTGGCGCGGCGGGAGCGCTACTGGATGAAGCGATCCACGTGACCGCGAGCGCCGCCCTCTGCCATCGGCGGCGGAGGCTGCGCGCGCCCTTCACGTAGCGCTCGGAGGTGCATAGAAGTCCACGATGCGAATCGGCTGCGGAGAGAGCACGGCGTGCACGCGCGAGCGCTCGCCGCGGGGGTCTCCACCAATCTGAAAGGTCGTCGGCGGGTCCATCTCGAACAGAACCTTGTCGACGAGATAGTCGAACACGATGTCCGGATCGGCGTACTCGCCGCGCCAGATCGCCGGGAAATTGCGCACGAACGGGATGGGAGAAATGGTGGACACGCGCAAGTGCATGCGATCGGCGCGCTCCTCCGCATATGGGAACATGCGAAAGCCAAAACCATAATAGGGGATGGTCGACATCGCCGCGAGCCGGATTGGACCCTCGTAAATGATCTCGCCGTTCTGGATGGGCGCGCCCATTTTTCGCCCCTTGCCGCCGATACGGTAGGCGTCGCCACCCTCGTTCGTGATGCGGCAGTGCGGCATGCGGCGGAAAAAATAGCTCGGGAGCGAGCGCGTCGTCGCCGCGATGGCGTAGCTCAGAAGCCCCGGGGCGACGCGCTTGAAAACGGTCTTGGATAGCTTCGCTTTGACGTCCGTGTAGTCCTTCAGCACCACCGCGTCCGCGCCGAAACCGCAGAAGGGGGCGATGTAGTCCTCGACCTCGATCAGGCGTACCAAACGGCTGCCGGCGTCCTCACTGAGCCGCTGGATATCCGCGGCGAGCCCTCGCTCCTTGGTGCGCCCCGCCCCGACCACCCAGGCGAGCGCGTTGCCCGTCCCGAGCTTCAGGAGCCCGAAGCGCGGCAGTGGTTTGTTCTGGCGGCGCGCTTCTCGTACGACCTCCGTCACCATCACGGTGAACGTCCCGTCTCCCCCACCCGTCAGCACGGTGCCGTAACCTCGGCTCAGCAAAGTACGGGCAATGTCTCGGGCGTCTTCGAGACGCCGGGACACGAACAGGTCGCCCCCGAGCAAGATCTGGTCGAGGGTCGAGATGACCTCTTCGGTGACGCTCTTCGCGTTGCCGTTCACCACCACCGCAATGCGCTGGCTCGGCGGGGGCAGACTGGAGACGCGTTGCGCTTTTTTGTCGGTCTCACTGGGCGCCATCGCCCTCGGGGTGTATCACGCGAAGGCGGCTATTTGGACGCTGCAACGGAATACTATTAGGGTTGGTGCTCCGCCGGTCTGCTAGGTAATCCGAGCGTTTCGGCGACCAGGGCCATCGAGAGGAGGGCCGTTTGAAACCAGGGCCCAGCATGGGGAAACAAGAAAGCAAGCCGAAGGGGAAATCGCGGCGCACCAGCCAGCCGCCCGCCTCGCCCGCAGCCAAAAAGGGCAGTTCCGCGGCGGCCGGCAAACGGCCGAGCGCTCGCGGCGCCGCGCCGTGGGCAGCGCGCCATGCAGCGAAGCACGCGGCCGAGGCCCGGGCGCGTAACGCTGAGCCCCCGCGACCCGGCAGCGCGCGCGCCACCCTGCGCACGCCGGACGAAGCCGAACGCATCAAAGCGCGCGTCGGCGAGCTGCACACGGCGCTCGGCAAAATCCGCGCACTGCGCAAGAACTTGGCGGCTAATTTCTATCAGATCGGCCAGATCTTCCAGGAGATCCACAGCGAGAAGCTGTACGACGCCAAGGGCTACGCCTCGTTCGAAGCCTTCGCCGAGCGCGAAGTCGACCTCGGCAAGGCGCTGACCCTGAAGCTGGCGCGAATCCCGGTGCTGTTTCAGGTGCCCGCCATCGAGCTCGGACTCGAGCCCCTGTTGGCTGCGCTGACCGCAATCGACGACACCCTCAGCGGCAGCCCGCCCCAACCCGCCGCAGGGCCCAATCGCCCCCCTCTGCCCATGAAACCGCCCCGCTCTGGCGGCCGCGGCTAAACCCGGCGCAGCCTGCGGCTCCAGATTAACCGCCACGCGCGCCAAGGTTTCGCCAGGATTCCGCCAGGATTTTTTGGGTTCCGCGCGTTACAGCCCGCGCGGCGGACGCTTTACGTCGCAAGCCCAAGAACCCTGGCGCACATGGCGAACCTTGGCGCCGTGGCGGTTAAAATCCGAGCGTCATGAGCTTGGGCGGCGCGCCACGTAGGGGTCGGCTATAGAGCGGCGCAGATGCGGTTCATCGATGACTGCGAGCTCGAGGTGGAGGCCGGCGCCGGAGGCAACGGCAAGATCGCCTTTCGCAGAGAAAAGTACGTCCCCTTTGGGGGCCCTGCCGGCGGCGATGGCGGCCGCGGAGGCAACGTCATCCTGGTCGCCGATTCCGGGCTCTTGACGCTGTACGACTTGAAGCACGTTCGCACCATCCGGGCCGAGCGCGGCGCGGACGGT
>DATDJP010000312.1:0-6174 GCA_036520475.1 Polyangiaceae bacterium
GAGACTCACGCCCACGGAAGCAATCCCGAGAAGCTTGATCAACAAAAACAGCAGTCCGGGCAAATGGGGGTGCAGTGGCTGCCACCAGATGACGAGCGCCAGCATCGCTAGCTTGACGAACCATGGGTCCTTGAAGCTATGCACGATGATGGCGGCGAGCGGCAGGAACGTGAGACTGTAATCGTTGGCGATCACGCCGACACACGAGCCGAGCGCGTTGAGCCACAGCAGAAGCGGAAAGACGAGCTCGTGCGAGCTCTTGGAGCGCAGGCGGAAGATCTGGTAGCTCACGTAGCTGGCGCCCCCCAAGACGATCGCCAGCCCGATCACGTTCATCGGAACCGCCATCAATGCTTTACCGATGGGCGACGGCAACGCGGCTTGGGCGATCTTCAGGTAACCAACGGATATCGAATGCGACCAGGTGTAGTACGCGTCGATGTAAGAGATGAACTCGACGCGCTTCATGGCAAGCGCCAGCACGTCGAAGGATCGCACTGTCTCAGCGGGCCACATCAGGCCGATGAGCACACCGCCCACTACGAACCCGGCGACGGCTTTCCAACGCCGGAGCGCGACGAGCCCGAAGCCCATGAGCCCGGGATATATCTTCACCCAGGGCCCCACCGCCAACACCGCTCCGGCCAGGACCTCACTCACGCGATCGCGGCGTGCCAGCAAAGGTACCGCAATCAAGATCGCGGCCAGCGTGATCAGGTCGAAATTGGCGCGTTCGAGCTCGAAGATCACGGGTGAGCTGAAGAGCACCAGCGCTAGCGCGAGGCTCGTCGGCAACTGACCGACGGGCAGTCGCCGACGCACTCTCACGGCCATCAGCGTGGCGACCACCAGTAGCCCGATGTTGATCACCAGCCAGATGCGTAACGCGGCCCCAATCGTCAATGGCGGCGTCCACAGGAACAAACGGATCACGAGCGGGGGGTAGTGAAAAAGATGACCGCGCGATGCGTAAGGATCGACCCCACGCGCGAAGGCACGGGCTGCCAGGTCAGGCTGCGACCAGAAGTCGGCCCCAAACATGGGAAGGCGGAGCTGCATGTATTTGGCGCCGACGAGAACGTCGGTAGCGAAGGCATACCCCCACCAAATCACCCACACTCCAAGCGCAATGAATCCGCCAATCGTGCCGATCCGCCAAAGCGCAGCGCTGCCAAAAAGAGTAGGGCGCGAAGAAGTAGACTCAGCTGTCACGCGCGGGAGTCTACACCGGAAGCCACTCGCGTTGATTGCGATTTTCCGCGACCCCCAGCGGGGTGAGGTCGCGGAAATGCGCGAACGCTCGCGACGTTCGTCTCCGGTGCCTTCTTCTTGTCCATGACCGCAACTGCGTGCGCTGTAGGCGCTTGGCACAGCGCGAATGGGTTTCAGCTGAAGACGGAGGCGGCCGCGAGGCTACACAGTATCGAGAGAACAGAGTGAAGCGTTCGTAACGTCGAGGCGTACAGCGAGCTCACGGGCAGTCGCCCGCGGTCGTCGTGGTGCAGCGGTTGGAAGTCGGAGGCGCGCAGTTAGGCGGGAACTCGAACGTACCCGAGCCGTCCGTACATTGAACCCTGCGCACGGTCGAACCACCGTTCGGCGGGCCGCTATCGGTGGCGACGAGCTTTCCCGTGCCGTCGTAGTAGTTCGTTCCGAAGAAGATGTTCGTGCCGAAGGCGCTTTCAGCTCGATAGCAGACAGCGCCGTCTTTACTGACGACCGTCTTGATCTCGTGGAACGGGTAGACGCTCGTCATGTTCCAGTTCGACTCGGTAGAGCAGATGCTGTCCGTGTACTCGTTGCCCTCGCGCAGACACGCCGTTTGCGGCGACAAGCAGGGTTCGATGAGCTTCCATACGCACGGCGCCGTGCTCGGAAAGGTGAGAAATGGGTACGGCTGGCAGCGCGGAATCCCGTCCCAGGCAGCGTCGGCGGCATCACTTCCACCGGCGTCCGAAGCGTCGCTGGCGCCCGCCTCTGACGCATCGGTCATACTCGCATCGGAAGCGTCAGTTCCTCCGCCCGCGTCTCGACCACCGCTACCGGTGGCGTCGACCGGCGGCACGCCCGAATCGGACGGTGTACCGCCGGAGCCGCCACCATGAGGAAAGCCGTGTGGACCGCACGCGCTGCCTGCGACCGTCAGGACCATGAACCAGGCTAATTTCATCGGGAAACCTCCACTGCATAAATGTCAAATCAGAACCTTGCGGGCGACTCACGCGACATTCGAGCTGGAGCTCAGTATGGGACGCAACGCACGCGGCCAGGCTGGGATCGTTTGCAGCAAGAAGCAACCGGGATGCCGGAGCCTACTCTACGGGCGACGAGAAAATCGTCGCACTTTCTGGGCTGATACAGAAGAGACGAGAAGAAATCGTCGCCACCGCACCGTTCGCTCAGGGCACGCGCACGTTCGCGCACCGTGCGCACGTCGTGCAGATCGCGACGAGCGTGACAAACCGCGGCATCCACTCAGTCGAGAATGCGGACTATCGTGCAGCACTCCAGGCTCGGCGATCGCGGCACGTGTCGTGCTTTGGCGAACGTATTCGGGAGGATTACATGCGCTTGCAACTGGTGAATGTGTTGCGAACTTCGGCATGCGACGTTGCAACGCGAGTTGCGGCGCTCGCGCTCGCGTTCGGCTTCATCTTACCGAACACCGCCTGCGATCCGGCCGACACCATCAAAGTCTCGACCACGCAGGATGGCAGCTCCGGCTCGCTGCGCGCGGCAATCACGCGCGCTAACAGCAGCCGTTCACCGGTCACGATCGAGCTCGCTCCGGGCACGTACCAGCTCACGCGCTGCGGCTCGGAAGATCGCAACGCCCGCGGTGACCTGGACCTCACTTTGTCACGAGCGCTGACGCTCGCCGCGACGGGCAATGGCGTCACGATTCGCCAGACGTGCGCCGGCGAACGCGTGCTCGACGGGCACGGCGACGCGCTGCTGACTCTGAAGGGGATTACGGTCACGGGCGGCTCGGTGACGAGCGCGGATCCGGATGAACCGGCACAGGGCGGCGGCGTGCGCGCGCAGGGAGACGTGACGCTGGACCACGCAACCGTCACGGCCAACACGGCGACCGGCGCCGCGGGCACGGCAGCACCCGCGAATGGCGCGCCCGTGAACGCGGGCGGAGCGTACGGAGGGGGGCTGTTCGTCGAAGGCTCTCTGCTCGCGAACGACTCGGTGCTTTCTTTGAATGTGGCAATTGGCGGTGCCGGAGCCGCCACCACAGAAGCGGATGGCCGAGCCGCGGCAGGCGGCGCAGCGGAAGGCGGCGGGGCCTACGTGGGCGGCGGCATCGTGTTCAACGGCGGCTCGCTCACGGAGAATCGCGTTAGCGGTGGCAACGGCGGCCACGCACCGCGCTTTGCCGGCGGGGGCGGGCTCGCGCGCGGCGGCGGGTTGGCGCAGCGTACTTCCATCGACATCCCGGTCAGCATTACGGGCGCGCAGCTCACGAAGAACGTCGCCGATGGCGGCAACTTCGGGGGCTTGGACAATAGCGCCAGCGCCTTGACCGACCCGCTGCCGGCCGCTGGAGACGCGAGCGGCGGAGCCATCGCGTGCAGCGGCGCGCTGGAGGCGGAAGCGATCACGGCCGCGGAGAACAGCGCCTCCGGCGGCCACGGCGGCGAGGGTTGCTTCCTGGGCACCTGCTCCGGCGCCGTGAATTGTCCGCTCGGTCGGGATTGCCCGCCCGGAACCGGTCAAGGCGGCGCACTGGCCACCACGGGAAGCGCTTCGGTAACCGCCGGCACATTCACCCAAAATCGCGCCGCGAGCGGCCAGAACAACTACTCGTGTTACTCGGCAGGCTGCTCCGGCGGTGTCGGAAGGCCCGCCGCGGGCGGCGCGATTTGGACCCAGAAGGATCTCGAGCTCAGCGCCGCACAGTTTTCGCAAAACAAGGCGGAACAGGGGGCGGGCAGCGGCGGCGTCGACGGTCTGGCGCGCGGTGGAGCCGCCGCATCGGACGCGGCGCTGACGATCGACGGCGGCGGTTACACGAGCAACTCGGCGGTGGGCGGCCATGGTGGCGCCGTCAGCGGTCAAGCCGTCTCGATCGTAAACGCAACGTTCACCACGAACACGGCCAGCGGGCGCGCAGGAGCCATCGCGGCCGCGACCCTCACTGCCGAAGCGGTCACTGCCTCCGAAAACACAGCTGGCGGAAGCGGTGGCGGCGCCATCGCAGTGAGCGGCGGCGCGACACTGACCCGCGCCAACATTCATCACAACACCGTCAACTCGCGGCAGATCAGCTCGACCACCACCCTGGCGGGCGGCGGTGGCGTGAGAGTCGACGGGCACCTTGCGTTGTCAGCGAGTCAGGTCATCGGAAACAAGGGGCGTGCCGGCCTATTCTTGGGACGAGTGTGCACCGATTGCCCGGCGACCTTCAGCGGCGGCGGCATTCGCGCCGGATCGGTGTTGGGGAGCGCGGTGACCATCGCCGACAACGAAGCGCTCGGACAAACTCAGCTGGCGGATGGTGCACCCACCATTTTTCTGCCGGGCGTCAGCGGTGGCGGCGGGATCGCGGCAGACGAGTGGGTCACGTTGACCAACGCAACGCTCGTGGGCAACCGCACGAGTGAGCCCTTCGCGGTGCCTCCGGTGTCGTGGGTCGCGCCGCCCAAAGGGGCCGCGGTGTACGCATCGAGCATTCAGCTCGTCCACGCCACGATCACCGACAACCTCAACGCTCCCAGTCTCGAAACTACTAGCCTGACTTCGTATCGCTCCGTGGTGCTCGCGGCCGCACCGCGACCCATTTGCCAGCCGGGCCTGGTCGTCGCGGCGTCGGGGTCCAACTGGTTCAACGACACGAGCTGCGCGTTGTCCGGCAGCGGGGATCGTCAAGAGAGCGCTGATTTTCTGCTCGCGCCGCTCACGGACAACGGCGGCCCCGTCCCGACGCGCTTGCCGGCCGCGGCCAGCGTGCTGAAGGATCAAATCCCAACGAACCTGTGTTCGACCCCGGTGGATGCGCGCGGGATGACCCGCCCGCAAGGTCCGGCCTGCGACATCGGCGCCGTCGAGATCGCGCTCGCGCCCGGCACGGGTCCCACGGATCTTGCGCTCTCGTTCACGAATCCGCCAGCGCTTGCCGTGGCCGGACAGGCAGCGACCTGGCAACTGACGGTCGTCAATCGCGGCAACGCGGGCTCGCTGCCCGCAGTTCAGATCGACGTGCCCACTGGAGTCACGATCACCCGAGCGATCGCGTCGGGTAGCGCCATCTGCTCCACGGCCGATCCGGTTCTGTGCATCTGGAGCGGCGGTGTCCCGCCGGGAGGCAGCGCGACCATCACGCTGAACGCGCAGGTCGGCAGCCAGGTGACGGGAGATCTGCTCTGGAGCGCGCGCGTGCTGGCGCCCGATCTGCTGCCCCCGCTCACCGACGACCGCGCCGAGCTGGCCACTCCGACGCGCGTCGACAGCGGGATGTCCATGAGCCTCCGCTTCAGACGGGACACCGACCAGACCGGCCAGCGCGTAACCATTGCGTCGGTATGGCTGCACAACAGCGGCCCCTCGAATGCCCTCGGCACGAGCACGCAGCCGATCCAGGTGCTATTCAACCCCGCGCCCGGCGTCACGGCCACCGCACTGGGCGAGACCCGCCTTCTGGGAAGCTTCCCACCGGGTGACGCGTTGATGGCTATCGAGTTCGCCATCGGCGTCGCCGGCGCCCTCCCGGCGCGCCTCGGCAGCCTGGAGCTACGCCCGGGGGCCAATCCGCAAGCTCCAGTGCCAGCCATCGAGGTCTTCGCTGCAGATCTCGAGCTGCGCGGCTTCCGGGCAAGCGGAGTACAAGCACCAGGCACGCCCCTGGCGTTCCGATACGAGGTGACGAACCACGGACCCGCGACGGCGCCTGCGACACAGCTCGAGGTGAGCATCGATACCGCGAGCTACACGTGGACGCCGTCTCGAGGAACGGTCGAACCTGCGAGCTCTGGACCGCAGGCCGTGGTGTGGCGCATCGGCGCTCTGGCACCCGGCGAAACAGCGACGTTGAACGGTAGCGTGACGGGCGCGGAGAGCTGGAGCTCGCCCTCGGTGTATCTCAGCTCCGAAGCGATCGACTTCAACGGACTGAACGAGCACGCGACGCTGAACCTGGGCCCGGCGCCCGCCGGCACTGCCGATCTA
>DATDJP010000313.1:0-2239 GCA_036520475.1 Polyangiaceae bacterium
CGGCGGTGATCGAGCTCGTCGACCTTCCTGCTCTGCGCCGGCTGTTCGACCTGCCGACCCGGCAGGCGCGGCGGACCTTCGGCGTGGCGGCGCGGCCGGCCTTCATTGCGGCGATCGCCGCGCTGGGAGGAGTGCTGATCTTCGACACGCTGCCGGGGCTCTTCATCGGCATCGGCGTCTCCATGCTGCTGTTGCTGTACCGCTCCTCGCAGCCCAACATCTCCACGCTCGGGCAGCTCCCCGATGGCCGCTTCACCGACCTCGAGCGCGACGCCGAAGCCAAGACCGTGGACGGCATACGCCCGTCCGTCCGAGAACGTGACCGGTCTCCTGCCACGACACTTTCTCGTGAACGTTCCGTGGGGTGCTGGGATTTCATGCCGAAGGGATGAGGCGAGCCTGAACGCAGACCTCGACGATCGTCATGCCGGCACCCCACGAATTGGAGCCCACATGCCCACCCGCGAAGCCTCGTGCAACTGCGGACAGCTCACCGTCACGTACGACGGCCCTGATCCAGAGCGGATATCGCTGTGCCACTGCAACGAGTGCCAGAAGCGGACAGGCAGCGTGTTCAGCGTGCAGGCGCGACTTCCGATCGAGCACGTGACGATCGATGGCCGATCGACGACGTGGACGTTCCCCGACGACAGCGGGAAGCCAGCCACGTTCCGCTCCTGTGACAGCGGAGGCGTCACCTATCACTTCTGCCCTGAATGCGGTTCGACCGTCTACTGGGAGCTGTCCTTCGCGCCCGACTTCCTCGGGGTCGCGATCGGCTCCCTCACGGACCCGACGTTCCCGCCGCCGATCATCTCCGGCTTCGAGGCATACCGGCATCCATGGGCGATGGCCGCGTCGAAGCTTTCGATGGAGCATCACGCCTAGCAGCGGCGCGAGTGAGACGTGGTGGAGGGACCCCGTTGTTCGGTCCACTGACTGTGAGAGTCAGGTGGTCGTTGTGTCCGTCACGCTAGATCGCTTGGCGGACGGCTCGTTGGCCGGGAGGCGAGTCCGGAGGGCGAGCGGAGTGGCGGGTGAGCCGTCCGTGCCGGTCGGTTGGGTCTGTGAGGCGAACGCGGCCGGGGTCAACATGCCCAGCGCTGAGTGCGGTCGCCGGGTGTTGTAGTCCTCGCGCCAGTCGGCGATGAGGACCCGCGCTTCGGCCAGGCACGCGAACTGCTCGCCGTTGAGCAGTTCGTCGCGCACGCGGGCGTGGAAGGACTCGACGAACGGGTTCTGCCACGGACAGCCCGGCTCGATGAACACCGTGGCCGCGTGTGAGAAGCGACACCAGTCCCGCAGGGCGTGGGAGGTCAGCTCGGGGCCGTTGTCCATGCGCAGAAACGCTGGTGCGCGGCCGCGCTTGGCGACGAGCGTCTCGAGTTGGGTCACGACGTCGTCGGCGCTGATCGAGCGCGCGGCGTGCATCACGAGCGCCTGCCGGGTGTGCTCATCGATGATGTTGACCAAGCGGACCGGCCGGCCCTCAGCGGTCTGGTCGGCTTGGAAGTCCAGCGCCCACACCTCGTCGGCGGCGGTCGCGGAGATCTCGCGGCCATCGGGTCCGTCACCTACCGCGCGCTTGCGTCGGCGAGCCTGCGCCACGCGCAGGCCCTCATCGCGCCAGACGCGCTGCACGCGCTTGCGGTTGATCTCCCAGCCCTCTTGGCGCAGGTGGTGATGCGCGCGCCGGTAGCCCCACCGCGGCCGCTGCCCGGCGAACGCTCGCAGCGCTGCGCGTAGCGCCTGATCGTCGGCGGCGACGGTCGGCTCGCGTCGCTGCGTGGAGCGGTGCTGACCGACATACCGACAGGCCCGGCGCTCGCTGACGCCGAGACGGTCACGCAGCATTGCGACCGCTCGACGTCGACGGGCCGGGCTCACCAGTTTCCCTTGGCGATCTCCTTCAACGCGACGTTCTCAAGCTCCTTGTCAGCGACGATCCGCTTGAGCGTCGCGTTCTCACGCTCGAGCTCCTTGAGGCGCTTGGCATCGTCGGCCTTCATCCCGCCGAACTGGTTGCGCCAGCGGTGATACGTGTTCTCGCTGACTTCCAAGTGCCGCGCGACCTCGACGGTCGTCTTGCCCTCAGCCAACAAGCGGTCGGCCTCACGCAGCTTGCGGATGACCTGCTCAGGGGTATGCCGGCGTCGCTTCATCAGATGTCCTTGCTCGCCCATCACGGGCGCATAGAACTCTCACAAGCACCGGACCGAAACTACGGGGTCAGGCCAGT
>DATDJP010000314.1:0-3976 GCA_036520475.1 Polyangiaceae bacterium
GGATCCCCAGCTTGTCGAACTGCTGCTGATCGATCGCGCGCTGCAAGCTCACCCGCAGCTGCCGTACGGCCGCGCTGCCGGGATCTTCGATCAAAATGGCGATGTGACTGCGTGACTGATCGTCGTTCACGAAGTCGGCGCGCTCGGCCGGATCCACGAACGTCAAATATTGTGCAACCAGCGCCGGATAATCCGCAACTTCGCGTGCGCTCGCGCCGTCGGCGTTGAAAGCGGCGTTCATCTCGGCCAGCAAGTCCATCAGTGAGATGGATGAGTTCACGAGTGGATATTGCTCGGCGAGCGCGTCGACCGTGGCAATGGCGCGCAGGACGTCCGGACGGCGCATGGCGCCTGGGCTGCCTTCCAGGTAGACGACGAGTCGTACGACACCGCTCAGCTTCTCTTCGAGCTTGAGCACCGCGTCTCGTTCAGGCCCGTCGGCCAGCAGACCGACGTAATGGTTGTCGATCCGAAGCGACGCCCCTGAGGCCATGCCGAGCGCCAGCACGAAAAGCCCGGCGGCGATCACGATGCGGCGCCGGGCATTCAGCGCGCGCCACAGTTTGTCGAACACCCTGCGCAATGCTCGAGACAGAGGAAAGGACGAGGACGCCCGCCTCGGCGGCGGCACGAGCGACAGCAGCAATGGAAGAACGGCGATGGTCGTCAAGAACGCAAACATGACGCCTGCCGCGATTGCGTAGCCGAAGTAACGTACCATCGGCAGCGTCGCGACCGCGAAGGCGGCAAAACCGAGCGCGGTCGTCACGGACGCCAGAAAGCAGGGCAAGATCAGCTCCGACAGCGACTCGAGGATCGCTCCTTCGCGATCGTAGCCGCGCTCGATTTTGCTCAAATAACGCGTCAGCATGAATATCGGATCGACTACGGCGTAGGTCAGCAAGATGACGAGAAAAGACGAACCCAGAATGTCGATCGGCCGCCCCGTCAATCCGAGCATGCCGGCAAACCAGATGACCGTTACGGCGAGCGGGGCCAGCGACAGCAGCACCCCCTGAATCGAACGGAAGATCACGACCAGCGTGAGCAGGATCACCGTGAGAACGGCGGGGATTAAAACCAGCTGATCCCCGAGCATCATGTCCGTGGCCGTGGTTTCGAGGACCGGCGCGCCGGTGATGCGCGCCGACAGCCCGGGTGGAGGCGGCCGCTGCGCCACGGCTTTCGCGACCGCCGCGATAGCCTCCTTCTGCTCTTGCGTGCTGGCCAGAACGGCTGGTTTTCGCAGCTCGGCGAGCACCGCCGTTGCCTTGCCGTCCCGAGAGATCAAGCGGCGCACAAGCAGCCTGCTGCCGAGCGCCGCCGCTCGAAGCCGCGCGATGCGTTCCGGGCTGTCGGGTAGGTCCTCGAGCAGCGGACCGCTTTCTACCGTTTCGCCATCGAGACGGACCACCGGGACCGTGGCCAGGCTCCTGATCCGAATGAACGCCGGCTCGGGCTGCAGATCCCTCGTGAGATCCTTGATGTAGGCGAGATTCTGTTTACGGAAGACGTCGTCGGCTTCGAGCAGAACGACGACGTAGCCGCCGGGGTCACCAAACTCCCGGCTGTAGCGCTCGAGCGCCGGATAGTGCGGACTTCCAGGATAAGCATAACCGTCGCGAAACTGAAACCCGAGTCGAACGCGAGAGGCGGAAGCCAAAGACAATAGGATCGAGGCCACCAAAATCGCGATCGAGATCCCGCGATGCCGCAGCGACAGCTGGATTAAGCGCAGGACCATTCTGGCTCGGCAGTCAGCTCGATCGGCCGTATCGATAGCAGCTGGGATCGGCCGCGGTGCAATTGCCCATCACAACCGCTCGAGCGCTCGTACGCTGAAGTCCTCTTCCGGATGTTCTTCGGAGAAGGAGATTTCGTCGAGCACCAGCTCGGTCGTGTGGTTGCGCTGTTTGTTGATCATCCGACCTTTCGATATGAACCACCGACCACTGACTCGCTTCACCTCCGACGCTTCGAAGACCTTGAGCAGTTTCTGCGCGCGGTCGTACATCTTCATGCGCAACGGGAGGTAATTGTCTTTGCGGACCCAGAACTCGGCGTGCGAATATCCCGAGTCGTCACGACGCGGCACGACGTCGAGCACGTAACACTCCCATTTGCCGATGCGCTCCTGGCCCTTCATGGTCGCTGTGCTCTCGCGCAAGTCTCTGCGGTCGACGTCTGCGAACGAGTAGTCGGTGCCCATGAAGGCAGTCGAACGGAGCTTGCCGGAGATGCGGCGCGCTCGTTTCAGCTCCGGCAGGAACAAGAAGCGGTCGTCGTCGCCATCCTGCTTCTGCACGAACAGAAATCCAGCGCCTGCCAGCTCGGGCGGCGCCGAGAAACGCGCGATGACCTTGTGCAGGTTTGCGCCGATGCGCCGGGCTTTCGTCTTGAACGCCAGCCTGCTCTTGCTCCCGTTCTTGTCCGTCAAGATCATGTGCGCGGTCAGGGACGCGGCAGTGAGACCCCATGGGTCGGTTTCAAAGATTGTACGGACGATCTCCGACGCTGTGGCGCCCGCGGCCGGGGGTTTGGTCACGTCCGCATGAGCGACGGCGCAAGCGAAGAACGCTGCAACGACCCAACTAATTACTCTCATGGCTCTCCTCCGCTGCGCGCTTCAGCGTGCCCCTTCGCACTGACTTTCGATGAGATCGAGGTCCCAGGTTTGCGGTGCGCATTGCAGCAGTGTCAAAAAGCGTATTTGGCGGCAAGGTACCCCTCCACGTTGCGGCCGAAGTATTCGCCCAAGCTCCAATTGGCACCGCTCAACCAGACGCCTCCTGCGTATACGGAGAACGATTCGCTGAACCTGTGACCGAGCTGTGGTCTCAGCAGCACGCTCCGAGGGAGCACGCCCAGCATCGCGCGCAGCTCCACGTCGAACGACGTGAGTACGGGAAAGCGAACCAGCGCTGCTGCCGTAATGCTGGTTTCTTCGACGAGCAGCAGGTCCTCCGACTCGACGTCCAGCAGCTGCAGGACCGAGCCCTCGATCAAAAACACTCTGCGCAGATCACCGGTCTGGTATTCGATTGATGCGACTGTCTGTAGGGTGCGGCTGGCGATGCCGCTCAGATCGCGCCGGAAGAAGACCCGGGCCGTGTCGTAGGCAGCATCCAGGCGCAGGCCGAGCGGGCCGAGCACCGTTGCCGCGTCGAAGCCGACGTGATGGCGGCGCACGTACTCGATCGTCAGTAGCGGGTAGCCGAGCTGGAAGGACGTGAACAGGACGTCGAAATTCGCGACCGTGGCAGTCGCAAAATTTACGTCCTTCAGCTGCTCGATCAGCGCAGAATCGAGCTTCAGCAGCGGCGTCGAGTCGAACCCGTAGAAGTAGTAAACATCGACGTCGACGCTGCCCAGCGTGGCTGCCAGCTTGCCTCCCGCCGAAACGTTCTCGGCAGCCGGGTCGGGCTGCTCGGTGTGTTGGATCAGACGGTTGAAGGCGTCGTGCTGTGAGGTGTCCACCATCGAGGACATCAGGCGGAAAAAGCCGCGCAACTCTCGCGGAGCGTCCGGCTGAAGCAACGCCCAGTTGGACCCATACACGTCGAGCACATCGGGCACGAAGACCGGCGCTACGATGCCTTGCAGGCTTACGTCGCCGAAGTACCAGTCCACTCGTATCAGCGGCGTGGGAATGTGCGCGAGATCCGTCTCCGGCGTCAGCGGATCGCGCATGTCATACGCATTCAGGATATCGTTCGGGCTCTGCGTGTCTGCGCGACCCCATGCCACGCGTTGCTGACCAACGCGGATGTCTACATCGGGAGTGAAGAATCCGACGTACAGCTCCTGAAGGCGGGGTTCCAAGCTGCCGCGTACGGAGTAACTCTCCGCGTCGGATCCGAGCGAGCCGCCGTGGCCTTGCAGGAAGTAGCCGTACGATAGTGCCCCCGACATGTTCAGCTCGAACCAGCGCTCGCGCGAATACTTGAACCGAAGGAACCCCTGAGTGCGACTGATA
>DATDJP010000315.1:0-18504 GCA_036520475.1 Polyangiaceae bacterium
AAGATGGTGATGCCGGGAGACAACATCACGGTCGAGGTCGAGCTCATCACCACGGTGGCACTGGAAGAGCAGATGCGTTTCGCCATCCGTGAAGGTGGCAAGACCGTCGGCGCCGGCGTCGTCACCAAGATCATCGAGTAAACCGGCCGAGTGTCGCGCAGCACACGCGTATCCGTGGCGCTCAGCTGTTCAGTATGCAGCGCCAGAAACTACAAAACGACGCGTATTCGTCGCGACGGGGTCAAGCCCCTGAGTCTCAAGAAGTTCTGCAAGACCTGCAACCACCACACGGTGCACATCGAGTCCAAGTAAACGAATTCGAATAACGGGACGGCGCGGATCTCGCGCCCGACCACAGGGGCGTAGCTCAGTCGGTAGAGCAGCGGATTCCAAATCCGCGGGTCGGGAGTTCGAGTCTCTCCGCCCCTGCCCGAAGACGGCGGGTCAGCAAAGTCGAATCGGAAGAAGAAACGCATGGCGACCAAACTAGAGGAAGACGAGAAACGCGACGCGACGGGCGAGGAGCCTGAAGCGGATGCCGTTTCTGATGTTTCCGGTATGGGCGCCATCGAGCCGGTACCGGGCGAGGGCGTGCCGGGCGACGAGCGCTCCGACGCGACGCCCGAGGCGGACGCGACTCCCGTTCATCTGGGTGCCACGAAGTACGTGCATGCCGCCTTCATCGGCGCGGCCATTCTCGTCGCTTATCTCAGTGGCAAAGTTGTCACACTGCTCTGGAACTCATTCGCCGAATGGCCCACTGCAGTGCGGGCCGTCCCGCAGCTGCTCTCCTACGGCGAATCCGAGCGGGAATCCTTTGGCTTACTGGCAGGCGCTTTAATCGGTGTCATTACAGTCGTCCAAACCTATCGCAAGGAGCACATCCGGCGTTGGGCGGGCGAGGTGGCCGGGGAGTTGTCCAAGGTCACCTGGCCGAACCGCGAGACAGTCACGAACGGCACGGTCGTCGTGGTGATTGCCAGCATGATTGCCACCGCGTATGTCGCGCTGCTCGACAAGTTTTGGGGCTTTGTCACGAACCTGGTGTACGGCGCATGACGGCTGAGAGCGAAACAATCGAAACCACCAAGAAGTGGTACGTCGTGACGACCTACTCGGGCTACGAGAACAAGGTCAAATCGGCGCTGCAGGAGCGCATCCGGCAGCACAAGATGGAGGACAAGTTCGGCGAGATCCTGATCCCCGCCGAGACTGTCACCGAGAGCGGCAAGGACGGCAAACAGCGCGTCAAGGCCAAGACGAGCTTTCCGGGCTACGTGTTCGTCGAAATGATCATGAGCGAGCACGCCTGGCACATCGTCAAGGACACGCCGAAGGTCACGGGTTTCATCGGCAATCAGCGACCTCAAGAGGTCAAGCCTCCCCACATCGAGGATCTCCGCAAGGGCATCGTCGAGGGCGCGGTCAAGCCGAAGCCCCGGCACCAGTTCCAGGAGGGCGATGAAGTCCGCGTCGTGGTCGGCGCCTTCGCGAACTTCTCGGGAACGGTGCAAGAGGTGAAGCCCGACAAGCAGAAGCTCAAGGTCATGGTCAGCATCTTCGGCCGACCCACGCCGGTCGAGCTCGACTTCTCACACGTCGAGAAGCGCTAGGTCCCGCGCCACAGGAATCAACATGGCAGCTGCAAAGAAGAAGATTACCGGTCTCATCAAGCTCCAGCTCCCGGCGGGTAAGGCGAACCCCTCGCCCCCGGTCGGGCCGGCGCTCGGCCAGCATGGTGTGAACATCATGCAGTTCTGCAAGGACTTCAACGGCAAGAGCGCGCCGCTCGGCGACACGATCATTCCGGTCGTGATCACCGTGTACGCGGATCGCTCCTACACGTTCGTGATGAAGTCGCCGCCGGCCAGCATCTTGATCAAGAAGGCTTGCGGTCTGACCACCACCGGAAAGCCCGGGTCCGGCTCGAAAGAGCCGAACAAGAACAAGGTCGGAAAGCTCACCTGGGATCAGATTCGAGCCATCGCCAAAGAGAAAATGCCCGACATGAACGCCGCCGAGCTGGAAGCAGCTGCCCGCAGCATCGCGGGCACTGCGCGCAGCATGGGCGTGGACGTCGGCTGAGTTAGGTCTTCACATGGCAAAGTTACCCAAGAACCGCAACGCCGCGCTCGAGAAGGTCGACCGCGACAAACGTTACACCGTCGACGAAGCCGTCGCGCTCGTGAAGGACACGGCGTACGCCAAGTTCGACGAGAGCGTCGATCTGGCGGTACGCCTCGGCGTCAACCCGAAGCACGCCGATCAGATGGTGCGCGGCGCCATGGTGCTGCCGCACGGCACCGGCAAGAGCGTGCGCGTCCTGGTGTTTGCCAAGGGCGAGAAGGAAAAGGAAGCCCGCGACGCTGGCGCTGACTTCGCGGGCTCGGACGAGCTCGTGCAGAAAGTCCAGGAAGGCATGATGGACTTCGACCGCGTGATCGCGACCCCCGACATGATGGGCCAGGTCGGCAAGCTCGGTCGTGTGCTCGGTCCGCGTGGCCTGATGCCCAACCCCAAGGTCGGCACCGTGACCATGGACGTCGCCAAGGCCGTAGCGGAAGCCAAGGCCGGCAAGGTCGAGTACCGCGTCGACAAGGCGGGTGTCGTGCACTGCCGCGTCGGCCGCAAGTCGTTCGACGGCAAGAACCTCAGCGAGAACACGATGGCGCTGATCGGCGAGCTTTTGCACAAGAAACCGTCGACGGCCAAGGGCGTTTATCTCAAGAGCATCACGCTCTCGAGCACGATGGGCCCGGGCGTGCGCATCGATACCGCCTCCGTGGCCACCTCGACCGAGGAGGAAGCCTGATGCTCCGCAGCGAAAAAGTAACGGCGATCGACGAGATCAAAGATCGCTTCAGCCGCATGACCTCCGCGGTGTTCGTGGATTTCACGGGCATGACCGTCGAGGAAGTCTCGAAGCTTCGCGCGAATTTTCGCGAAAAGGGCGTCGAGTACAAGGTCGTCAAGAACACCCTGGTGCGCCAGGCCCTCGGCAGTGCGCCGTTCGTGGAAACGCTGCGACCCGTGCTGCGAGGCATGACTGGCGTCGCGTGGAGCTTCGAGGAGCCCAGCGCTGCGGCGCGCGTCTGCAAAGAGTTCCGCAGGGAGAACGAGAAGCTGGTCGTCAAAGCCGGGCTCCTCGAGGGTCAGGTTCTCGACGGCAAGGCCGTGGAAAACCAGCTCGCTACGCTCCCGAACAAGGACGAAGCCCGGGCCATGCTGCTCGCCACGATGATGGCGCCGGCGCAGCACATGGTGATGCTGCTGAACGCCCCCGCTCGGAACTTCGTCGGAGTACTCGCTGCCAAGCAGCGGCAGGAAGGCGGCTGAGCCCAGCTTGGCCAACCAGAGGATCCCCACCGTTCGATTCGTCGAGTCGATTGCCGGAGCGTTCTAACGCTCATCTTCCCGTCTGAGCAGGTCCTGCAAGCGGTCGGGCGGCTGCCGCTTCTCGTGACCGACTCAGCAGCGCGAAAAACGATTTCAATTTAAGGAGCAAAGCAATGGCTGAAATTTCTCGTGAGCAGGTTGTCGATTACCTTTCCAATCTCCCGGTCATCCAGATCGCGGATCTCGTCAAGGAGCTCGAGACCAAGTGGGGCGTCAGCGCTGCACCGGTCGCGGTTGCCGGCGTTGGAGCGGGCGGCGGTGCTGCGGCGGCGGCTGTCGAAGAGAAGACGGAGTTCGACGTCATCCTCGCCGACGCGGGTGCCAGCAAGATCAACGTGATCAAGGCAGTTCGCGAGATCACGGCCCTTGGCCTCAAAGAAGCCAAGGATCTGGTCGAAGGCGCGCCCAAGCCGATCAAGGAAGGTGTCGGCAAGGACGAGGCCGAAGACATCAAGAAGAAGCTCGAAGCTGCCGGCGCCAAGGTCGAAGTTAAGTGATGGGAGGGGGGCGGTCACCCTGCGCCCCTTTCTTCTCACGCTTACTCCGGGCCCCCGGCCCTCCTGCTTTCGGCTCTGCCATCATGGCGGCCTCGAGCTTTGAGTTGAAGAGATAGTCCCGCGGAAAGCGGAGGAAAACGGCAGATGGCGTCAAAAGTCCAGTCGAACTTCAGGCATCGCACGAATCTCGGTTGTGTCGAGCCGATCGTGGATATCCCGAATCTGATCGACATCCAGAAGAGCAGCTACGACAAGTTCCTGCAGTCCGACGTAGGCCCGCGCGATCGGCGCGAGGTCGGCCTGGAGGCGGTCTTCCGCAGTGTCTTCCCGATCAAGGACTTCGACGGGACGAGCGAGCTCGTCTACGTCTCGTACAACCTCGAGAAGCCCAAGTACGACGTCGACGAGTGCCGCCAGCGCGGCATGACCTACGCCGCGCCCATCAAGGTCACGACGCAGCTCATGGTGTACGACACTCGTGAGGGTGGCGAGCGCATCGTCCGCGACATCAAAGAGCAGGAAGTCTACTTCGGCGAAATCCCGCTGATGACCGAGACGGGCACGTTCATCATCAACGGCACGGAGCGCGTCGTCGTCTCCCAGCTGCATCGCAGCCCGGGCGTGTTCTTCGACCACGACAAGGGCAAGACGCACTCGAGCGGCAAGCTGCTCTATTCCGCCCGCGTCATCCCGTACTCCGGCTCCTGGCTGGACTTCGAGTTCGACCACAAAGACATCATCTACGTGCGCATCGACCGCCGCCGGAAGATGCACGCGACGGTGCTGCTGCGCGCCCTGGGTTACAGCACCCAGGAGCTGCTCAACTACTTCTACTCGACGGAGACGGTTTTCCTCGAGAAGGGTGGCAAGTTCAGCAAGAGCATCGAGTACGACCTTCTGCCGGGCCAGCGCGCCACGCGCGACATCAAGGTCGGCACCGAAGTCATCGTCAAGAAGAACACCAAGTTCACCCGCGCCGCGATCAAGAAGCTCCGCGAGAGCAACGTCGATCGGCTGCCCATCGAGCTCACGGATCTAGTCGGCAAGGTCAGCGCCACCGACGTCATCGACAAGGAAACCGGCGAAGTCATCCTCGAGTGCAACGAGGAAGTGACCGAGATCACGCTGGACCGCTTGCGTGAAGCTGGCATCGGCGAGTTCAAGGTCCTCTTCATCGACGGCCTCAACGTCGGTCCCTACCTGCGCGACACGTTGATCGCCGACAAGGTGAAGACGACGGAAGACGCGATCATGGAGATCTACCGGCGCCTCCGCCCCGGTGATCCGCCGACCCTCGAGACGGCCAAGCAGCTGTTTCAGAACCTGTTCTTCAACCCCGAGCGCTACGACCTCTCCGCGGTCGGTCGCCTGAAGCTGAACTACAAGTTCTATCGCGACCTTCCCGAGGATCAGAAGCCGCCGCTGGATCAGACGGTGCTCACCCCCCAGGACATCCTGGAGACCGTCCGCCACCTGATCGAGCTCAAGAACGGCCGCGGCTCGGTGGACGACATCGACCACCTCGGTAACCGCCGCGTGCGCGCGGTCGGCGAGCTCATGGAGAACCAGTACCGCATCGGTCTGGTCCGCATGGCGCGCGCCATCAAAGAGCGCATGAGCGTGTCGCAGGAGATCGACACCCTGATGCCGCACGACTTGATCAACGCCAAGCCCGTGGGCGCGGTGGTCAAGGAGTACTTCGGCAGCTCGCAGCTGTCGCAGTTCATGGACCAGACGAACCCGCTCAGCGAGGTCACGCACAAGCGTCGCTTGTCCGCCCTCGGACCCGGTGGTCTGACCCGTGAACGTGCAGGCTTCGAGGTGCGCGACGTGCACGCCACGCACTACGGACGCATCTGCCCGATCGAGACGCCGGAAGGTCCGAACATCGGTCTGATCGCCTCGCTGTCGACGTTCGCCCGCGTCAATGAGTACGGCTTCGTGGAGACGCCATACCGCGGCGTCGAGCACGGCACCGTCAAGCCGGAAGTGAACTGGTTCAGCGCGCTCGAGGAAGAGGGCAAGTACATCGCCCAGGCCACGGCGGACATCAACGACAAGGGCCGCTTTCAGACGAACCTGGTCAGCGCGCGTTTGAACGGAGACTTCCGCATGGCGGTCCCCGAGCAGATCGAGCTCATGGACGTCGCGCCGAACCAGATGGTGAGCGTGGCAGCGGCTCTGGTGCCGTTCCTCGAGCACGACGACGCAAACCGCGCGCTGATGGGCGCGAACATGCAGCGTCAGGCCGTGCCGCTCGTGCGCACGGATGCACCGCTGGTCGGCACCGGCATGGAACGCCGCGTCGCCATGGACTCCGGCGTGTGCGTGGTGACGCGCCGCGAAGGCATCGTGGAGAGCGTGGACGCCGAGCGCATCGTCGTGCGCGCCACCTCGGGCGAGGGCGACGAGGTTCCGGACATCTACCAGCTCACCAAATACCAGCGCTCGAACCAGAGCACTTGCTACAACCAGAAGCCCACGGTGCGCCCGGGGGAGACGGTGAAGGCTGGTGACGTGCTCGCCGACGGACCGGCGTGCGACATGGGAGAGCTCGCGCTCGGTCAGAACGTGCTCGTCGCGTTCATGCCGTGGCAGGGCTACAACTTCGAGGACTCGATCCTCGTCAGCGAGCGCGCCGTCAAGGACGACATCTACACCTCGATTCACATCGAGGAGTTCGAGTGCGTCGCGCGCGACACCAAGCTCGGCAAAGAAGAGATCACGAAGGACATTCCCAACGTCGGTGAGGAAGCCCTGAAGGATCTCGATGACGCCGGAGTGGTCCGCATCGGCGCCGAGGTCAAACCGGGCGACATCCTGGTCGGCAAGATCACTCCCAAGGGCGAGAGCCAGCTCAGCCCGGAAGAGAAGCTGCTCCGCGCGATCTTCGGCGAAAAAGCCGGCGACGTGCGCGACAGCTCGCTGAAGGTGCCGCCGGGCGTCAGCGGTATCGTGATCAACGCCCGCATCTTCTCGCGCAAAGGCACCGAGAAGGACGAGCGCGCCAAGGCGATCGAGGACCAGGAGCGCGCCAAGCTCGAGCGTACCCGCGACGAAGAAGTGAAGATCCTGCGGGACTCGTTCTTCCGCAAGATCCGCGGAGTGCTGATCGGCAAGACCACGAGCGGCAAGCTGGTGGACGACAAGGGCAAGGTGCTCTTGAACAAGGGCGCCACCATCGACGCCGCCGCGCTCGACGAGGCGCCGCGCAAGTACTGGGGCGAAATCCCGATCGAGACTGGGGCGGAGGCGGTGACGCAGCTGCTCCACGATCTCGAAGAGATGGTGCGCGCGCGCGAGGAGCACTTCAAAGACAAGATCGAGCGCCTCTCGCGTGGCGACGAGCTGCCGCCCGGCGTGATCAAGATGGTGAAGGTGTACGTCGCCATCAAGCGCAAGCTGCAGGTCGGCGACAAGATGGCCGGTCGTCACGGGAACAAGGGTGTGGTCAGCCGCATCCTGCCCGAGGAAGACATGCCGTACCTGGCGGACGGCACGCCCGTGGACATCGTTCTGAATCCGCTCGGCGTTCCGAGCCGCATGAACGTCGGCCAGATCCTCGAGACGCACCTCGGTTGGGGTGCTCGCGAGCTCGGCAATCAGCTCCAGCACATGTACGAGCACAAGTACGGGCCGGACAAGATCCGCGAGCGGCTGATCATCGCCTACGCTTCGGACGAAAACTTCGTGAAGCTCATCAAGTCCTATTCGGACGATGAAATTCTCGCGCTGCCGCCGAAGCTGAAGCGCGGTCTGTTCTTCGGCTCCCCCGTGTTCGACGGCGCGCCGGAGAGTGAGATCAAGTCCACGCTCGAACGCGCGGGACTGCCGCTGTCCGGTCAGGCGATCCTGTTCGACGGCCGCACGGGCGAGCCCTTCGATCAGGATGTCACGGTCGGCATCATGTACATGCTGAAGCTGCATCACTTGGTGGACGACAAGATCCACGCGCGCTCGATCGGACCGTACTCACTCGTCACGCAGCAGCCCCTGGGTGGCAAGGCGCAGTTCGGCGGTCAGCGTCTCGGTGAGATGGAAGTCTGGGCCATGGAAGCCTACGGCGCGGCGTATGCCCTGCAGGAGTTTCTCACGGTCAAGAGCGACGACGTGCAAGGCCGAACGCGCATGTACGAGTCGATCGTCAAGGGTGAGTACACGCTGGAAGCGGGACTGCCCGAGAGCTTCAACGTGCTCATCAAGGAGCTTCAGTCGCTGTGTCTGAACGTGGAATTGGTGGAAGGGCCCAGCGCTGCCACCGCAGCGGAAGACTGAGTCAGGACAGCCGCGTCACGAGCCTCGGTTTCCGGAACCGGGGCCCTTCGGCAGAAGGTTTCCAGATTTTGAAGATCGCACGAATCAAATTAGTCAGTTTCGAGAGGCGCGTCCGCCCCGCACTTCTCGCCCAGCCGCACCCGGCGCTGAGCTTTGCTCGCGCCCGCGGCGCTCGCTTTACGCCCTCTGCCCAGATCTTCCTCCAACCTTCGGGAGGCTCCATTCATGCGTGATATTTTCTCGTTTTTCGAGAAGCCCAAAGACCCGCTGTCCTTTTCAGCGATGCGTATTTCGCTCGCGAGCCCGGAGAAGATCCGTGAGTGGTCGCACGGCGAGGTCAAGAAGCCGGAGACCATCAACTACCGTACGTTCAAGCCGGAACGGGACGGGCTGTTCTGCGCCAAGATCTTTGGCCCGGTGAAGGACTACGAGTGCATCTGCGGCAAGTACAAGCGCATGAAGCACCGCGGCATCGTCTGCGAGAAGTGCGGCGTCGAAGTCATCCAGTCCAAGGTGCGCCGCGAGCGTCTGGGCCACATCAACCTGGCGACGCCGGTCGCGCACATCTGGTTCTTGAAGAGCCTGCCGTCGCGCATCGGCAATATCCTCGACATCACGCTCAAGGACCTCGAAAAGGTCCTGTACTGCGAGGCGTACATCGTCATCGATCCGAAAGACACCGGGCTTTCGGGCGGTGAGCTGCTCACCGAGGACAAGTACGCCCAGCTGCTCGAGGAGTACGGAGACGATCGCTTCGAGGCGGGCATGGGTGGTGAAGCCGTGCTCGAGATGCTGAAGCGCGTCGATGTGCACGCGCTGGCCGAACATCTCCGTCACGAGATGCGTTTGTCGACCAGCGAGGCCAAGCGGAAGAAGTACGCCAAGCGCCTCAAGGTCGTGGAGGCTTTCCGCGGCAGCGGCAACCGCCCGGAGTGGATGATGTTGACGGTGATCCCGGTGCTGCCGCCGGATCTGCGTCCGCTGGTGCCGCTGGACGGCGGCCGTTTCGCGACGAGCGATCTCAACGACCTCTACCGCCGCGTCATCAACCGCAACAACCGCCTCAAGCGTCTGCTCGAGCTGAACGCGCCGGAGATCATCATCCGCAACGAGCGGCGCATGCTCCAAGAGGCGGTGGATGCGCTCTTCGACAACGGCCGTCGCGGCAAGACCATCACCGGTCCCAACAAGCGCCCGCTCAAGAGCTTGTCCGACATGCTCAAGGGCAAGCAGGGCCGCTTCCGCCAGAACTTGCTCGGCAAGCGCGTGGACTACTCGGGCCGTTCGGTGATCGTCGTCGGTCCGACCCTGCGCCTGCACCAGTGCGGTCTGCCGAAGAAGATGGCGCTCGAGCTGTTCAAGCCGTTCATCTACAACAAGCTCGAAGAGCGCGGGTACGTCAACACCATCAAGAGCGCGAAGAAGATGGTGGAGAAGGAGCGTCCCGAGGTGTGGGACATCCTCGACGAGGTGATCAGCGAGCACCCGGTGCTCCTGAACCGCGCCCCGACCTTGCACCGCCTCGGCATTCAGGCGTTCGAGCCGGTGCTGATCGAGGGCAAGGCCATCCAGCTGCATCCGCTGGTGTGTGCCGCGTTCAACGCGGACTTCGACGGCGATCAGATGGCCGTGCACGTGCCGCTGTCGATCGAGGCGCAGATGGAAGCGCGCGTGCTCATGATGAGCACGAACAACATCCTCTCGCCCGCGAGCGGTCGTCCCATCATCAACCCGACGCAGGACATCGTGCTCGGCCTCTACTACGCCACGCGCTTGCGCCGGTACGCGAGCGGCAGCTACCGCGAAGACTCGATGACGTACGACGAGAAGAGTGGCCAGATTCAGGGCTACCTTCGCGGAACCTTCAGCTCGCCGGAAGAAGTGCGCATGGCGTACGACAACGGCGTCGTGGATCTGCACTCGGGCGTCCACGTGCGCATCGAGGACAAGGACGACGAAGGCGAGTCGCGCACGCGCATCATCGGCACCACCGTGGGCCGCGTGATCCTGAGCGAGGTTCTGCCGCCGGGCATCCCGTTCGACTACGCCAACAAGGTGCTGAACAAGAAGGCGCTCTCCGCGCTGATCGACGTTTGCTACCGCAAGCATCGCAACAAGGAGACCGTCCTTCTCGCAGACCGTCTGCGCACCCTAGGCTTCACCTATGCGACGCGCGCCGGCATCTCGATCTGCATGGATGACATGGTCATCCCGGACAAGAAGAAGGAGCTCATCGACGCGGCTCAGGCGGAGCTCGAGCGCGTGGTCGACCAGTACCAGGAAGGGCTCATCACCGACGGCGAGCGCTACAACAAGGTCGTCGATATCTGGGCGGGCGTCGCGGATCGCGTCACGGAAGAGATGATGGGCGGCATCGGGCGCGAGCTCGTCACGGATCCGGAAACTGGCGAAACTAGTGAAGAATCCAGCTTCAACCCGGTGTACATCATGGCCGACTCCGGCGCCCGCGGCTCGACGCAGCAGATGCGTCAGCTCGCCGCCATGCGCGGTCTGATGGCCAAGCCCTCGGGCGAAATCATCGAGACGCCGATCACCGCGAACTTCCGCGAAGGCCTCAGCGTGCTGCAGTACTTCATCTCGACGCACGGCGCGCGCAAGGGCTTGGCGGACACCGCGCTCAAGACGGCCAACTCCGGGTACCTCACGCGGCGTCTGGTGGACGTGGCGCAGGACGCGGTCGTGGCCGAGTTCGATTGCGGCACGCTCGACGGCATCCGCGTCACCAAGCTCGAGGAAGCGGGCGAGGTCATTCAGCCCCTGGGCGACCGTATCCTCGGCCGCGTAGTGCTGGAAGACGTCGTCGATCCGCTGACCGGTGAGGTGATCGTCGAGGGCAACACCGAGCTCGACGAGCCGCTGGTCGACAAGATCGAAGAAGCGGGCATCGAAGAGGTCGTGATTCGTTCGGTGCTCACCTGCCAGACGCGGCGCGGCGTGTGCGCGATGTGTTACGGGCGCGACCTGGCCCGCGGCTATCGCGTCAACATCGGCGAGGCCGTCGGCATCATCGCGGCGCAGTCGATCGGTGAGCCGGGCACGCAGCTCACGATGCGCACGTTCCACATCGGTGGCGCTGCGGCGCGCGGCAAGATCGAGCAGAGCTCGCTCGAGACGCGCACCGAAGGCACGGTGCACATTCGGAATGCGCAGGTCGCACGCAAGCGCGACGGCACCGTCGTGATCATGAATCGCCACGGCGAGCTCGTGATCATGGACGACACCGGTCGTGAGCGTGAGCATCACCGCCTCGTGTACGGCGCGGTGCTCCGTACGCAGGACGGAGAGCGCGTGCCGCAGGGCAAGATCGTTGCGGAGTGGGATCCGTTCGCGGCTCCGATCCTCACCGAGGTCGGCGGCATCGTGAAGTACGGCGATCTCGTCGAAGGCGTCACCGTCATCGAGAAGGTCGACGAGGTCACGGGTCTGTCCCGCAAGATCGTCATCGAATCGCGCGCCGCGGATCTGCGTCCCCGCATCACCATCTCGGACCCCGAGACGGGCGAGGCGGTGAGGCTACCGGGCAGCGAGCTCGAAGCGCGGTACCTGCTCCCGGTCGGCGCCAACATCGTCGCGCAGGACGGCGAGCAGATCGCTCCCGGCGATCCCATCGCCCGCATCCCACGTGACACCACGAAGGTGCAGGACATCACCGGCGGTCTGCCCCGCGTCGCGGAGCTGTTCGAGGCCAGAAAGCCGAAAGATCACGCGATCATCAGCGAGATCGACGGCATCGTCAGCTTCGGCAAGGACACCAAGGGCAAGCGCAAGGTCGTGATCACGCCGTACGGCATCGACGGCCAGCAGCAGCCGGACCAGGCGCGCGAGTACCTGATCCCCAAGGGCAAGCACATCCAGGTGCAGCCGGGCGATCACGTGCGCGCGGGCGATCCACTGCAGGACGGCCCGGCGAACCCGCATGACATCCTTCGCGTCAAAGGCGAGAAGGAGCTCGCGGCCTGGCTCGTGAACGAAATCCAGCAGGTCTACCGCCTGCAGGGCGTCGGTATCAACGACAAGCACATCGAAGCGATCGTTCGCCAGATGCTGCGGCGCGTGCGCATCAAGGAGGTCGGTGACACGAACTTCCTGATCGACGAGCAGGTCGAGAAGTACATCTTCGAACGCGAGAACGCGCGCGTCATCGAGCGCGGCGCTCAGCCGGCGGTCGCCGAGCCAATGCTGCTCGGTATCACCAAGGCGTCGCTCTCGACGGAGTCGTTCATCAGCGCGTCTTCCTTCCAGGAGACGACGAAGGTGCTCACCGAGGCGGCCATCTGCGGCAAGACGGACGATCTCCGCGGTATCAAGGAGAACGTCATCATGGGCCGGCTGATCCCGGCGGGCACGGGCCTACCGGCGTACAAGCGCCTGCAGGTCGTGGTCGACGAGAAGTCCGAGACGTTCGCTCCGCCGACCTACGCGCGCGCCGTGCCGATCGACATCGCCGCGGCCGTCGGCGAAGACTGAACCGGCTCGACAGAGCTGGCGCGGGGCCTGAGTGCAGGCTCCGCGCCGCTCGCGATCTACCTACACGGCCCCGTCGCCGGACGGCATGGTGCGTGTTCAGGGCGCCGGCCCGAGCGGTGTCCAGCGATCGTGTGGCTACAGGCGCGCGAACCCGGGTACGACATCGAAGTGCTCGTCGCGCGTATAGAGGACGAGTCCGTGCTCCAGCGCGATGGCAGCGATCCACATGTCATTCGTCGGAATGGGTCGGCCCTTCGCGCGTAGAGCTCGGTGGAGCGCTGCGTAACGATGCGATACCGGTGCATCGAGATCCAATGTGAAAACGCCGGCCCGCGCCAGAAACCACGATAGGCGGTTCTCGTTTTGTGCCGGGCGCTTGCCCCCGAGGAAGCCGGAACGAAGCTCGCCCAGCGCAACGACCGGCACGTAGAGCGCTTCCGCCGACTCGAGACGAGCGAGAACCTCATCGACTTCCCGCGAGCGTATCTGAAAGCCGATCGGTGTCGACTCCCCCACGTTGACGTGAACGAGACGTCTCTTCGGCCCGAACGCGAGCGCATAGTCGCCGGCAGGCACGTAGCCGCAGGCGAGCGGGCGTTGGCAGTCGAGGGGTACCGTTGTCACGAAGAAGTGCGGACGCTCGGTGGGCGGCCGCGGCACGCGAATGTCCGGCGGAAACCGCTCGTATAAGCCCGGCGCCCCGCTGTCATGCTCCGCCCAGAGCAGTCCCGCGCGCGGCTTCGTCGGCTTCGGGTCAAGGTGGTGGAGCTCCTCGACCGTCGGAGCGACGCTCGTTAAAGATGGCAAGTACGAGTTGCCATCTCACTGCGTGCCGGATATTGGTTTGGCAACGACTAGTTGCCTTCCGGAGCTGCCATGCCCTGGTCCAATGTCCTCGCGTACCTATTCGGCGGCGCGTTCTTCGCAAACTTCGTTCCGCACTTCGTTTCCGGTGTGCTCGGGCGCACGTTTCCGACTCCATTCGCCTCGCCGCCCTTCCGCGGGAGGTCGTCGCCGCGCGTGAACGTCTTGTATGGGCTCGGCAACCTCGCGGTCGCGTATGCGCTGCTCCTGCGCGTGGGAGATTTCGAGCCCCGGAGCGCCGTAGACGCGGCGAGCTTTGGGCTCGGGCTCGCCGCGTGGTCGCTGATGCTGACGCGCGCGCTGGCGCGCCTCGAGCGAGAGCAGGTCTGAGTGGGTGGGGTGATGACGTCACGTGCCGGCGACTGACCGCGCGCATCCGGGGGTCAAGCGCTCGACCGCGTGACGTGTCCAGACGTCCGCGTCGAGTCGTTCCGGCGCGCGCTGGCGCCAGCATCAGTTCCGGAGCATGCACGAGAGACCATCGAGTACGCATACTCGTTCATGGGCGACGTGCTGCAATCACATCGCCCGCCGAGCACATAAGGCCTAAGGCGCGCTGCACGAATTGGCAACAGAGTGTTGCCTTGATTCGGGAAGTCGCTTATGGTCTGCCTGGAGATGGCGACGCGACGTTGCCATCCTGAAAGGAGCTCCGATGGCGTCAAAGGGGGGAGTGTCAACAGTCCGGCGGTGCGCTTCTATCTTTCCCAGCGTGCCGATGAGCGCAGGGGCCTATGTGGTTGCCATCGCGTCTGTCGCGTTGGCCAGCTGTGACTCCGCGGATCCGCGCGTCGGTGAGAGCGGGACCTCCGTAGCGGAGTCGCTAGCGGTCAGCGCGAATGACCTCCTCGCGGACTGCTCGGTCGCGAACCCGAGCGGCTGTTTGACCATGCGCAAGCCCGGGAAAATGGCACCTGGGTATACGTACATCGACAACGCGATCGACCAATCGCGCGGTCTGCCGAACAAGGCCTACCTGATCGATTCACACGGAAATCTGGTTCACACATGGGATGTCGGGTTTGGCGGCAAGCTCTTGCCGAATGGGCATGTGCTCGCCGGCTTGCCCTTTCCAGACGCCGAAGGGCAGTTCGTGGTCAATCTCGACTGTCTCGTTGAGCTCGACTGGAACAACAATGTCGTCTGGCCCCCCGACGCCGCTACAGTGATCGGCGGTAATGGTGCCAGGTTCTGTGATCCGCGCGGACAGATCGTCGGATTGAATACGGACGAGCTAGGCCGTCCGGTTGCCTGGCAGCATCACGATGTTCAGCGCGAGGGCAACCCAGTCGGGTACTACGCACCGTCGCAACGACCGAAGATCGGCGGCGGCAAGACGCTAATTCTGGCGCTCGACTTGCCGCGCTTCGAAGACACGTCTTACATCAGCGACTTCCCGCTCTTCAGCGACAAGATCGTGGAAGTCGAGGTCGACGCTGAGGGGACGAACGTACTGTTCGAGTGGCGGGCCCACGAGCACTTCGAAGCGCGCGGCGGCGATCTGGGCTATGGCTTCGATGCAGTCGCAAAGCGGGCGATCGAGACCGTCCGCGCAGGCCTCGCGAATCCTGAAATTGCGAACCGGACCGACTGGTTGCACATCAACAACGCGGCGTATCTGGGGCCCAATCGCTGGTGCCGTTCGCCGAAGCATCCGCATTGCGACCTGCGCTTTCATCCGGAAAACATCATCTTCAATAGCCGTGAGGCTAACTTCATCGCCATCATCGCTCGCCACGCCCATCCGCGTGGCGTTTGGTCGAGTGGCGACATCGTGTGGCGCGTCGGCCCCTCCTTTGCGTACGGTTCCGGTAAAATTGACCAGCTGATTGGCCCACATCATGCGCACCTGATCCCATTTCCGTTGCACGGAGCAGGCAATATCCTCGTCTTCGACAACGGAGGCACAGCTCCGTTTGGTGGAGGCTGGGGTGCCGACGCGGACGGCAATCCAAGCCATCCGAACAAGTTTCGGCCGTACTCGCGGGTAGTCGAGTTCGATCCGATCACACTCGATGTGGTTTGGATCTACGAGCGTCCAGATCCAGACACCGTGCCGCTGGGAGAGAACTTCGCGCCGTTTCGCAGCGACCTGGCCTCGAGCGCGCAGCGGCTCGTCAACGGTAACACACTGATCACCGAAGCCCTGTCCGGTCGGCTCTTCGAGGTCACGATGGAGGGCGAGCTGGTCTGGGAGTTTGTTTCGCCCTTCGGACCCATGCCCCCTTACGGCGATCCGTCGATGGGGACGGCCAAACCCGGCAATCTCGTTTATCGCGCTTACCGCATTCCCAACGCGTGGGTAGCCGGACTCGTCGACCGCTGACGGAGGCGCACAGACGGCGCGCGCTTACCTGCAGGGCAAGTGAATGCGAGCGGCCGTCGTGGCAAGCGTCAGCGGCTCGACGGCAGATGCCATCGTCGGTCGTGATTGCGACATGCGTGCGCGTCATTGCGACGCGTCTGAATGGCGACTCGAAGTCGCGCTCTCAAGGTCGGCAACGATACACTTGTGGTCGTGGGCGACAGCAGTTGCACTCTCGACGGCAGCAACGCTAGCGTGGGTCCTGATGTCACGTCCGGCCGTACGTCCGCGCCGTACCAAAGGAGTGCTTGGAGGGCGCAGCAACGAGGTGGTTCGCAGCGTGCTCGATGCCGCACTGGTGGAGCTCGCGTCGTCCGGCTACGCCGAGTTTCGGATGGACGAGGTCGCGCTTCGAGCCGGGGTGAATCGAACCACCGTGTATCGGCGTTGGCCGAACCGCATGGCGCTCGTGGCGGCTGTGGTCGATCGCCTGCGGATGCCCCTTCGCCGTAATCCGCTTCCCGACACCGGAGCGTTGGAACAGGATCTCATCGAGGCGTTCGCGCGGCGATGGAAGTTCGCACGTAAAGTCGAGGGAAGAGCCTGGGCACGACTGCTGGACGAACGGATGAACCCCGATGTCAAAAAAATGGTGGGCGAAGCCATCGCCGAGCGTAGTGCCGAATGGAGGTACATGATCACGCGCTCAGTCGAGCGGCGGGAGTTGCCTGCGGGAACGGATGAGCAGCTACTCTTGGACTTCGTACACGCGATTGTCGACTCCCGTCGCGGACAGCCCTTCGATGCGCAGTGGCTGAGCGCCGCCGTGCGGACGGTCTTGGCAGGCGCTCGCGCTGGGGCATTGCTGCGAGCAGGTGGAAAGCGCGCAGCGGCTGGACGTGGGAGGCGGCCGAGCACGAGGAGTGCCGCTACCCTGAACTCCGGACCCGCAAAGGCCCGCTAGTCGGAGGTCCCGCGTACAACCTCGCTTGCTCGCGTACAACCCGCGGCACTGCGTGTCTAGCGACCCTCCGCAACTGTGGCGATCGCGATTCCTACGACGCTTTGAGCTCGTGAAGAGCTGGCTAACTGAACACATGCGAGCCGCGGGCGAGCGCCCGCGCGAAGCCCTGACGCGTTCTGGTGCGTACGGAATGACCGGCCAGCCTGGTGCGGAAACAACGAGATGCGCTCTGCGACTTCGCAAGAGTCGCTAGTGAATTGTAGGGAGGCCCCCCTGGTACGGGCGCGACTCCTCGCCGTGTGGAGACGCAAGCGCAGCCGTTGATGTCGCGCACTTCTCGATACCGCGCGTGCCCGCCCACATCTTGGGCCGCACGGAGAATACCCACCGCGATAGCAGACATACTCTTCGATGCCGTGGCCCGACGGTTCGATCGAGCGGAGCGCTGTTTCTGCGACGGCTGCGCGCGGCGTGCGTGGGCCGCAGAGTGAGGCTGCGCTCGGAGCGCGGTGACGTGCCAAGACGGACTGTGGCACCGCGCTCTGTCGCGAGCGCACGAGGGACTGTGCGTTTCTTCCGCGGCTGACGAACGACGGTACGGCGCTTTCACCGCGAGCGCTCCGCGCCACCCTCGCGGATGTGACCCTCGGCTGCGCGCAGCCCGGCAGTCGTGCAGCGGCCACTTCTTGTCGCCGGGCGAGCACAGCCTTGAGGGCACCCGGCGCCTGGAGGCGAAGCCGAAGCCGCCGGGTCGTGAAGCAACGAACTATACGGAGGAGCAACAAAACAGGAGACGACGAAGGTGCTCACCGAGGCAGCCATCTGCGGCAAGACGGACGACCTCCGCGGTATCAAGGAGAACGTCATCATGGGCCGGCTCATCCCGGCTGGCACGGGCCTCCCGGCGTACAAGCGCCTGCAGGTCGTGGTCGACGAGAAGTCCGAGACGTTCGCGCCGCCGACCTACGCCCGCGCGGTGCCGATCGACATCGCGGCAGCAGTCGGCGAAGACTGAAGGCGGCTCGATAGAGCTAGCGCGGGGCCTGAGAGCAGGCTCCGCGCCGCTCGAGCACGGCGCCCGATCGACATCGCCTTGGCAGCCTGCGTCATCGAGTGCCGCGGCACGCGGGTAGGTGGGATGTGTTGCCGATGCGCCTGCGTCCCGCGGACACGACAGAGGAAGCCTGGGCTGTGATCGAGGAAGGGCTGCGCAAGATGACGCCAGCGCAGCGTGTGCGCCGCTGTATCGACCTCACGATCCTGACGCATGGCCTCGCGTTGGCGGAGATCAAGCGACGTCATCCAGATGAGGACGATCGAACCCATCGCCTCAGACTTGCCGCGCGCATACTCGATGCAAACGTGATGAACGCGGCATTCGGGTTCGTCGATGACCGGCGCTGACGAGCTGCTCGGAACACGAGCTCGCCGTCTGCTGCCGCGGCGGCCGCGGCGTACAACACCCCATCCTAGAAAAGAACATGCAGATGGGGAGCTGGAGTGGTGGTCGGCAGCGCACCAAGTACGAATGATTCGCGCGCATCGGCAGACGCAGCGATCGGATGTCGAGCGTGTCACGACCGGCAGTGCCGTATCTGGCACTACTGCCGAAATCACGAACGCGTACCGCGCGCGATAAGGCGCTTACGCATGTGCTTTCACGCTCCCAGCTGCCCAGCGCCGTGCAGCATATACATGGCACGGCGCGTGCTGAA
>DATDJP010000316.1:0-28591 GCA_036520475.1 Polyangiaceae bacterium
GCGCGGCGGACTTAGATGGAGTGGATGACGACCGAACCCAGCCGTACGGAAATCGAGCGCTCCACGGGAGCGGTGATGCTCGAGTTTGGCGCCAGCTGGTGCTCCATCTGTCACGCGGCGCGCCCGCACATCGACCAGGCCTTGCGCGACCATCCCGGCGTGGAGCACGTGCGCATCGAAGACGGCAAAGGTAAGCCACTGGGACGCTCCTTCGGGATCAAGCTCTGGCCTACGCTCGTCTTTCTTCGTGACGGAAAAGAAGTTCATCGCGTAGTACGGCCCAGAGGTGCAGAGGAGCTGGAGCAAGCGTTCGAGCGTTGCTTCGCGGGATTTCTGTCGCGATCTGCGGAGACCGGACACTAGTCTGGTGTCGTGAAAGTCAACCGCTCGCTCGCGTGGGATCTCGACGGCCAGGTGACCCGGCGCGGCGAGACCGGTTTTGGCACCGACCGCGCCCCGCGTACCCGCGTGCGTTGACGGGGATAGGGCGGCCCCCTATGGCTCACGCGAACCATGCAGCATCCCCCTCCGTTCGTGCGCGAGGCCGGCTCGGGACCGGGCGTCGTCTGCTTGCACGCCAACGCGAGCAGCTCGAGCCAGTGGCGTGGCCTCAGCGAGCGCCTCGCGCCTCATTTTCACGTGCTCACACCGGATTCGTACGGCTCGGGTAAGAGCCCGCCGTGGCCGGATCAGACGCTTGGTCTCGAGGACGAAGCCGCGCTCCTGGAACCCGTATTCAACGCGGCGGGAGAGCCGTTCGTACTCATCGGTCACTCGTACGGTGGCGCGGTCGCGCTCGTCGCTGCGGCGCAGCGCCCAGGTCGCGTGCGCGCGCTGGTGCTGTACGAGCCGACCCTGTTCGCTTTGGTGGATCGGGCGACTCCACCGCCGAACGATGTGGAGGGCATCCGCGACACCGTGCAGAGAGCGGGCGCGGAGCTCGATGCTGGACGTCCCGCAGCAGCGGCGGAGTGCTTCATCGACTTCTGGATGGGTCCGGGCAGCTTCGCAAAGATGCCCGAGGCTCGGCGGCCGCCCATCCTCGCCTCCATCGTCAACGTGCGGGGGTGGGGCCGCGCGTTGCTCGAGGAGCCGACTCCGCTCGAGGTGTTCGCGGCCCTCGACACGCCCGTGCTGTACATGACGGGCACGCGCTCACCCGCTCCCGGTCTCGCAGTCGCGCGTCTTCTGACGCGCACATTCCCGAACGTCGAGGTCGTCGAGTTCGAGAAGCTCGGGCACATGGGCCCGGTGACGCACCCGGACCTCGTGAACGACGCCATCGTCCGATTCGTCAGCGCACTCGCCTGAATTCGGTCGAGCGTGCGCTGCCGCGGGGCGCTCCTGGCAAAAAACTGACGCCGCTCAGGTTTGAGAGAGACGGCTCTGAACGCGCCGGATATCCTCCGGCAACGCGCGCACCCGCACGGCCACACCTTGCTCCTCGTAGCGCTCTTCGAGCACGCGTCCGAGCTCGTGCAGCTCCGATACGAGGCGCTGGGCTGCGTAGGGAACCAGGAGCTCGGCCTCGATGTACGCGGCTTCGAAGAACTGGCGGATGTCGTCGCGCACCTGCGCCACGTCCAGCGGCGCGTGCGCCGAGATGAACCACGCGTCCGGAAACGCGGCCTGCAGCTGCTCGCGCTCCTCTGGCGTGACGAGGTCCAGCTTGTTCATGACGATGCGGCTCGGCACAGCCGACGCGCCGATCTCGGCGAGGACCTCGCGCGTGACCTCGAGCTGGCTCTGCCAGGCGGGGTCCGATGCGTCCACGACGTGCAGCAGCAACGAAGCGTTCAGCGCTTCGTCCAGCGTCGATTTGAAGCTCGCCACCAGGTCGTGGGGCAACTTGCGGATGAAGCCGACTGTATCGCTCACCAGGATGCGCGGGCCCACGGCCGGAGCCAGCGCGCGCACCGTCGTGTCGAGCGTCGCGAACAGCTTGTTCTCGACGTACACGTCGCTGGCGGTCAGGCCGCGCATCAGCGACGACTTGCCGGCGTTCGTGTAGCCGACGAGCGCTACGCGTCGCTCGCTGCTGCGCTGGGCGCGGCGCACGGCTTGCTCGCGTTGCACCGCCTCCAGCTGTTCGCGGAGCTCCGCGATGCGGTCGCGGATCTTGCGTCGATCCAGCTCGAGCTGGGACTCGCCCGCGCCGCGCCCTTGCTGGCGCTGCTTGCCACGTGGTGACTCTCTGAGCCGCGGCGCCGCGTAACGAAGCCGCGCCAGCTCGACTTGCAGGCGCGCCTCGCGGCTCTTGGCGTGCCGGTGAAAGATCTCGATGATCACGCCGGTGCGGTCGAGCACGTCGGTGCCGGTCGCGCGCTCCAGGTTCCGCAGCTGGCTCGGCGAGAGCTCGTGATCGACGGCCACGAGCTCCACGAGTGGCTCGATTTCCTCTTTCTCTCGAGCGCGCTCGCGTTCGCTCTTCTCGTCTTCAACCGGGGGCGCGCCGGTCGTGAGCTCGACGAGCTCTTTCAGTTTGCCTTCTCCGACCACGGCCGCTGCCGCGAGGCTCGAGCGCGACTGAGTGATCTGGCCCACGACCTCGTACCCCAGCGTTTTCACTAGCCGCCGGAGCTCCGCCAGGCTGGGCCGGAACTCCTCGCGCGTCTCCGGCAGCTCGACGGCCAGCAGGAGGGCTCTCTGAACGGGCGAATCTTGCATATTCTGCTGCCAGCCCTCTACGACTTCTACCTGGTTCGTGCCAGACAAAGTGCGCATGCGGACCCGTTCGACGGCGTAAGATCTCGTGCGATGGCGAGCCCACCCAAGTCAGACGCATTGGTCTTCTTCGGCGCCACCGGGGACCTCGCCTACAAAAAGATCTTTCCGGCGCTCCAGGCCATGGCGCGCCGCGGCCGCCTGACCTTTCCCGTGGTGGGGGTCGCCAAGAGCGGCTTCAAGCGCGAAGATCTGATCGAACGCGCGCGCGCCAGCGTCACGGAGCACGGCGGGGGTGTCGATGCCTCGGCCTTCACCATCCTGACCGATAGGCTGCGCTACGTGGACGGAGACTACTCGGACCCCCGAACGTTCAGCGAGCTGCGCGCCATTCTCGACGCCGAACGCGTCACGCGGCCGACACACTATCTGGCCATCCCACCGAGCATGTTCCCCGTGGTCATCGAGCAACTCGAGCGGGCTGGGGTAGCGCGCGACGCCCGCGTCGTCGTCGAAAAGCCGTTTGGTCGCGACCTCGGCTCGGCGCGCGCCTTGAACCAGATCTTGCGCGCGGTGTTCCCAGAACAATGCATTTTCCGCATCGATCACTTCCTCGGAAAGGAAGCCGTTCAGAATATTCTCTACTTTCGCTTCGCGAACGCGTTCCTCGAACCCATCTGGAATCGGAACTACGTCGAGAACGTACAGATCACCATGGCGGAGAGCTTCGGCGTGAAGGGCCGGGGCAAGTTCTACGAAGAGACCGGCGTGATTCGCGACGTGATCCAGAATCACTTACTCCAGGTCGTGAGCTACTTGGCCATGGAGGCACCGTCGAGTCCGGAGGCCGAAGCGATCCATGACGAACAGGCCAAGGTCCTGCGCATGGTGCGTCCCATGGACAGCGAGCGCATGGTGCGCGGGCAATTTCGCGGTTACCGGGACGAACCCGGTGTCTCTCCGAGCTCTTACATGGGAACGTACGCAGCGCTCTGCCTGTACATCGACTCCTGGCGCTGGGCCGGCGTGCCTTTCTACGTTCGCGCCGGCAAATCGCTGAAGGTGACGTGCACGGAGGTGACGGTGGAGCTCCGGCATCCACCGCAAACCGTGTTCGACGAGCCTGCGCAGCACCTGGGCAACTACGTGCGCTTCCGCCTGAGCCCGCAGGTCGCGATCGCGCTCGGCGCGCGCGCCAAACGCCCGGGTGAAGGCATGACGGGCCAGCCCGTGGAGTTGTCCGTCGTCGAACAAACGGCGCGGGAATCGGCCGATCGCATGGGCGACTACGAACGCTTGCTCGGCGACGCCATGGCGGGTGACACCACGCTCTTTGCACGACAAGACGTGGTGGAAGCCGCGTGGACGATCGTCGAGCCCGTGATCCACGGTCCGAGTCCGCTCTATGACTACGAGCCCGGAAGCTGGGGCCCGGCGGAAGCCGACCGCCTGGTGGCCCCGGTCGGAGGCTGGAACTTCCCCGAACAGTGACAGTCCGCTGGGTCCGCGCGTCTGTACGCGCTCTTCATCGCTGAGCACCACCGAGCTCGCGCGCTCAATCGAGCGTGGCCAATTGCGTCCGTCACATGCCGACGATGCGACGCTCGCTCGCGCGCCAAGCAGATCCTGCAGAAAGACGGCGCCACGGACGTCGTCACTGCAGGGGAGCAGAGCGTCAAGGCGTAGGCGCCACGACGCGCATTGAAGGCGTTCGTGAGGTCGCCTTCAATCACTCCACTCACGACCAGTCACCGCGTCACCGCGCTCCCGTGCGTGGCATGCGGCTTGCTGACGATCGCGCTGCAGATAGATCAGCCCGACGCCATCGCGGAGGCAGAGCTCGGGCGAGCGCGCCCGCTGCCTTGCCGTTTCTGCCCGCTTCGCGCGTCGCACAAGACCTGGGGCTTCGGGAGCGTGCTGAGTTACGAAGGCGAGGACAATCGCATGATTGTGATCGCTTTCGACGACGGCAACGAACGGCGGCTGGCCATAAAAGCCGTGCAAGAAGCCGGACTCCTGGTAGCTATCCCCGCCGAAGCCAGTTAGCGGTCTTCACTCGACGCCGACGATCTCGATGTCGCGGAGCCGGCCCTCCACCTTGAGCTCGAGCGAGTCCCCCACGCGTTTGCCGAGCAACTCGCGCCCGAGCGGAGACTGCGGAGTGACGACGCTGACCTCCCCCTGACCGTCCGAGAGCTTCAACCCGCCCCCCGCGGGACAGAGCAGCACGCGACGCTCCTTGTCCCCGTAGTCGAGGGTCACGAGGGCGCCGACTTCGAACGGTTCGCGATCCGTGTAGCTCCGACACTGCAGGGCAGTAACGCGCCCGAGCGCCGCCTCGAGCTCCTGTGCGCGCGCGGCCTGGCCCGCTGCGAGATACGAGAGCTCGATTTTTCTCGTGTCCTTGTCATTCTCGGGTCGTGCTTCCGGATGATTGGCGGCCTCCGCGGTCCCCCGCGCGAGTCGCTCGGCAGCGGCGTGCTCCTGGCGAAGGAGCTCGCGCAGTCGGTCGATCAGGCGCGCTTTGGGCGGCTTCGAGTCGTTGGTCATCTTGGAACGCCGGAGAATCGAGCATCCCACACGGAGCGCGGCGCGGGAAAGTGCGCGCTTCCTGCAGAAGTTCGCGGCGCTGAGCCGTGCGCGGGCCGGCCAGACTTTTCTGCCGGCTCACAACCCCTCACTTTTGCATACCTGTCGCTATAACATGGGCGCTCACGAATGCGTGTCATGCGCGAAGGCGTATCTGTGCGCAGAGGTCGCCGTGAAATCGCTTTCCGGATGACGTGGACTCGCTGCGCGAGAAGAACGCTTGATGTACATTTGAGAGTTCAAGTACGTACCTTAGCGTTCGTGTATGGCCGCCGCGCGCAGCGTCTCCACCGGAAAGCCCCACGCCGAGCGCGTGCAGGCTTCCACGCGTTACGTCGTGCGCGAGAAGATCGCCTCTGGCGGCATGGGCACCGTGTATCGGGTGCTCGATGCGACCACGGGTAACGAGCTCGCACTGAAGCGACCGTCGGCCGGTAAGGTCCACGGTGGGCTGGTGATCGAGTCGTTCGAGCGCGAATACCAGGTGCTGGCGAGCCTGGATCATCCGCGCATCATTCGCGTATTCGACTATGGGGTGGACGACATTGGTGCGTACTACGCCATGGAGCTCATTCCCGGTGAGGACCTCCGGCGCGGAGCACCTGTGCCGTTTCGTCAGGCTTGCCTGTACATGCGTGACGTGGCCACGTGTCTTGCCCTGCTGCATGCGCGCCGCCTGCTGCACCGCGATTTGAGCGCCAGCAACGTGCGCAGGACGGCGGACGGGCATTGCAAGCTCCTGGACTTTGGCGCGCTCATGCCATTCGGCGTGGCCGAAACCGTCGTTGGTACCCCGCCGGGTGTGCCGCCCGAGGCGCTGGACAACGCGCCGCTGGACCAGCGTGCGGACCTCTACGCGCTCGGCGCGCTCGCGTATTGGACCCTCACCGGCCAACACGCCTACCCAGCGCGCTCGCTCGGCCAGCTCTACGAAGTTTGGGACCAGCCGCCGCCCGCGCCGTCGGTGCTGGTCCCTGACATTCCGCGCGAGCTCGACGGTCTCGTGTTGTCGCTGCTGAGCCTGGATCCGTTCGCGCGGCCCGGCAGCGCCGCCGAGGTCATCGCTCGCTTGAACGTCATCGCGGAGCTGCCCGAAGAAGATGCCACCGAGGCCCAGCGTCTGGCTCAGAGTTTTCTGGTAAACCCGCGCTTCGCTGGACGAGCGCGCCAGCTGTCTCAGATCCAGGCGACGGCAAAAGCCGCGGCGAACGGTAAAGGCGGCGCAGTGCGGATCGCGGCGCCTCCCGGGGCGGGCCGCACCCGCCTGCTCCAGGAAGTCGCGGTGCGCACCCAGCTCGGTGGCGCCGCCGTGCTGCGCGTCGACGCGGGCATTGATCGTTCTCAGCAGGGCACCACTCGCGCCCTCGTGTCGCGCTTGCTCGAGGCGCTGCCTCAAGATGCGCGGCAGCGAGCCGCACGCTTCCGGCAACCGCTCCAGACGCTAGGATCCGAGATTGAGAAACTACTCGAGGGTCCCGGCGTGTCTGCGCCGAGCTCAGCCGAGAGCGTGCCGAGCGAAGCGAATCTCGAGGGTTGGTTTGCGGAAATCAGTCGCGTACGGCCGCTGGCGGTACTCGTCGACAACGTAGAGCAAGCAGACAACGAGAGCGTCGCGCTGCTTGCGGCTCTGGCAAAGCTCGCCGCCACGCATCCGCTGCTCGTGGTGGTCACGGAACGCACGAACGCGCTCGAGCCCAGCGCTCTGGGTCTGGTTGCGCTGCGCGCGCACTCCACGTCGCTCGAGCTTCCTCCTCTGACGGCCGAGGAGATGCTCGAGCTCACCCGCTCCTTGTTCGGGGATGCTCCGAACGTGAAGCGGTTCGCGGAGTGGCTGCAGAGCCGCAGCGCGGGTAGCCCGCTGCACGCCATCGAGATCGTGAGGCAGCTCATGGCGCGCCAGGTGCTGCGCTTTACCGGCGGCATCTGGACAATCCCCTTCGACAAACCGGACGCGGAGCTGCCCGCAGCGCTGGAAGACGTCTTGTCTCTGAGAGTGGGCTTGCTGAGTGAAGCGGCGCGCACGCTCGCAGAATGCCTCAGCCTGCAAAAAGAACGCCCGACGCTCGAGCTGTGCCGGCTGATCGCCCAGACCAAGGACTCGCGAGAGCTGTTCGGGCTTCTGGACGAGCTCGCGCGCAACGACGTCGTGTTTGCCGACCGCGACGGCTACCGCTTCAGCAGTCTGGCCCTCGCGCAGGTGCTGCTCGCCGGCATCGATTCGGAGCGGCTTGCGCAGAGCCATCTACGCCTGGGCAAGGCGTTCACCGAGCTGGCGCGAGAAGACGACGCCGCGCTCAAGGTGCAAGCCGGCTGGCACCTGATCCAGGGCGGCGACGAGCGGCATGGCGCCGACGTGATCGCGCGCGTCGCGGCCGATCCCGTGGCCATTCGCGTCATGCTCGCCAATTTGCACAAGGCCGGGCACGCGCTGGCGGCGGCGCTCGATGTTTACGGCAAGCACCGGCTCTCGGTCTACGAACGCTTGCCGTTGCTCGCGTCGCTGGCGCAGGCGGGATACTACGAAGACCGCGCCTTCGCCGAGCGCTATGGCGATCAGGCTCTGGATGCGCTCGAGTTCGTCTCCGGCTTGCATCTGGCGCGCCGGCTGCGGCGCTTCATGGGCCGCTGGCTCAGCCTGATCGTCGCGCTCTCGTTGGCCGCGCTTCGCTTCCGCTTCGTGCCGCGCGCAGAGCGGCACTACTCGTTCGCCGATGTGCTGATTCATCTTCTCGGCAGCGTCACCACCTGCGTCGCCACGGCCGCGCTTACCCTCGATGGCGAGCGGGCCGCGCGGGCTGCTGCCACACTCGAACCGTTCTCGGTGCTGCCAGAGCGCCTGACCCCCGCAGGCATCTACGAGTTTTGCCGAGCGCTCGGGGAAATTTGCCGTGACAACGAGGCCGAGGTTTACGACACCTTCGACAAGCTCCTGCGGCGCTTTCAGGATCCTCGTTACTATCCGAGCCTGCCCGAGCAAGGTCGAAAGATCTACGTGGCGGCCAGTCACCTCGCGCGCGCGTCCATCGGGATCTTTCGCGCGCACGGTGAGACGGTGCTCGAAAGCGCCGACGCGCTCGAGAAGATGGACTTCAAGCTCCATCAGACGATGGCGAGCCAGCTGCGTTTCCTCTACTACATGAACCGAGGCGAGTACGCCAAAGCCGCCGCTCATCGCGACGAGCTCGAGCTGCGCGCCGCGCACCTGGGCTCGCTCTGGCAGGTCGAGATCTGGGAAGCACCGGCGCTGATCCTCGTTCACACGCTGCTCTCCGACGTGGTGGCCTCGACGCGCGTGGCGCAACATCTGGAAATTCTCAGCCAGAGCGTCCCGTCCATGAAGCGCTACGCCGTGCTCGCCAAGCACAGCCTGATGCGCGCGCGCGGCGACCCTAAGTATGCGCAGGCGGTCGAACGGCTCTACCGCGGGGACGTGCCGCGCAGCTACATCGCCTGGGGCGCCATGCGAGCCTTCTTGGCGCGCGGCTACAACGAGATCGGCGAGTATTCAGAAGCCAAACGCGTGTGCGAAAGCGCCCTCGAGCACCTGACCGACGCCGATCGCGAGTACGTTGCTCACTTTCTCGGCCTCGACATTCAGCTGGCGATCGCCGACGCGGGTCTCGGCGACTTCGCCGCCGGCCTTTTGCGTCTGGACAGCTTGCTGAAGCGCTTCGCCGATTGCGATCACCCGCTCGTGCAGGGCCTGCTTCACGACGCCCGGGCTCGCATTGCCTACGCGAGCGGCGACGTCGCCGCCTACGAACGCAGCCTTTCGGAAGTCGAACGCTGGTTCGTGAACACCGGCACCCCGATCCTGATCGCGAAGTACAAGCGCCTGGCGGAGCTGTCTCAGGTTCGTACCTCCCTCGTCACACGCAAAGTTCTCGGGCGCGCGTCGACGGAGCCGCCGCCCATCCCCGACGACGAGTTCTTGACGCGTACGCTCTGCGACTCCGACGTACCGACCCGCAGCCTCGCCCCGAGGTGACGCACCAGCGGGGATCCGCCTGGTCCGACGCCAGACGCCGGAGCTCCGATTCGATGACGTGCCATGCGGCAATTGCCTCTTCGTCGGGCGTCATGCGTTTGCAGCGAGCGCGTAACGCGCTTGCAGTCGAGCGTCGAGGTCGATTGCACTCGCGCCGGGCGGTGACGTGTGCGGGGCTGCCCCAACGGTGCGGTGCTCGCCTCCGGCTGCGCTCCTCCTGCCTTCCCCTGATGTCGTGCTCGGCTTCGCCTGCGCGCGCCATGGGGAAGGCCGTCTCCGAGCCGTGCTCCAAAGCGGGGCTCTATTCGGCGACATCTACAGAAGGGCCTTCGTTTCGATTTGCACGCACAGGGCGAATCTCCGGCTCGGCGTCTTCCGCCGGTTCGAGCAGCTCGCCACATGCGAGTACGAGTGCCACCTTGCCAAGGTGGACGTACGTGGAAGTGGACGTTGAGTCGGAGGGCACCGTCCGTGCGAGGGACGGCGGGCAGGACGTGCTGCTCGAGGTGGACGGCCGTGTCGGCCATGCGGCGTCCGCTGAACGAGGGGCAGAAGCCGCGCTTCTTGCAGCTCAGAGCGACGAGCTCGGAATGGCCGCAGCTTTGGCACGCGAGGTGGAGACAGCCGCGCTCGAGGATGCCGCAGCGGAGGTACTCATCGAACTCCTCGACGATGAACTTCGGCAACCCTCCCGCCTCCTCGGCGCGCTCGCGGAAAGCTGGAAAGTAGCTGGCGATGGTCTGGTAGAGGACGGTCTGCTCGGGTTGACGGCGGCGGTAACTGCCGAGCTGCGGCGCGCGCGGGTGCGGCGGTGCGTGAGCGTCGTGCGCGAGATGGCCCACGAGCACCCGGCCATCGCGAACGCCATGCATTGCTCGCCACCGGCGCCATTCCGTTCGTGATGAGCGTCGTGCGCGACCCCGCCGGCGCGCCACCCGGCATCTATCGTGACGGCGGCGTCGCCGACTACCACTTCGGTTCCGAAATCGATCCCAAAGACGGCCTCGCCCTCTACCCGTATTTCTACTCGCACCTCGTGCCCGGCTTCTTCGACAAAGCCCTCACGTGGCGCCGCACCCGCGGCCTCTCTCGCACCATCCTCATCGCGCCGAGCCCCGAGTTCGTCGCCTCCCTCCCGTACGGCAAAATCCCCGACCGCCATGACTTCGCCCGCATCCCCGAAGCCGAACGCCTCACCGCCTGGCGCAAGGTGCTTGCGCGCAGCCGCGAGCTCGGGGACGCTTCGGAGAGCTCGTGTCGGGAGCGCGTATTGGGGAGGTGGTGAAGCCGATTGCGGCGTAGGCTTTTTTCTCGTGCTCGCAAAATCGCGTGAGGATTGGCAACGACTTCCTCAAAGGGGGTCCGGAGTACGGGGCGTAGATGGCACGGGTGCTTGGGCTCGAGATGGAATCGCCGTAGGCACGACGCGAGCCAGGAAAGCTAGCTGGTCCTTGATCACCACCTCGAAGGGCTCGTCCACATAGATGTCGAAGTGCCCGTACGGATAGACCATGAGGTCGCAGCGATCCGACCGACGTGCGTAGGTCAGCGTAGGACCAGGGGGCGCCACGGAGTCGCCTTCGCACGCGCACACCAACATCGGGCTTCGGACTTGTGCGAGGTTCTTGCCGGGTCGCCAGAACACGATGTCGAGCCCGAAGTTGGCGCTCACGCCGTTGATGAGCACCGTGCCCGAGGACAAGATGATCGACCCTACGAAGCGCCCGATTTCGAATGGCTCCGCCTCCTCCGACATGGCCACGTGAGGTCCCAGCTTCGTGCCGCGCCTGCGATGCACGCGGGAGAGTCGGCCCGATAGGCGAGAACCGTGGGGAAGCAGCGCGAACACTCCTTCAACCACGTCGGGCTTGCTCATCATGGCAGGCCACCATGGCGGCCCGGTGAGCGGGACCAACACGGGCGGCCGTCCCAACAGGCTTGCCATGACGTTGGCGACCCAAAGGATGCCGATGCCGATCTTGCTCACGAACGACGTGGCGCTTGCGGATGCGAGCCCGTCAGTGAACGGTGCCTGAATGATGCTGGCGGCGAGATCGCTGCGACGGCTGGCGACGTCAATTACGTGTCCTCCTGCCAGCGACGTGCCCCAGAGCACGACCTTCGAGCCATCGACTCCCGGCAGCGTCTTGCCGAACGCGATGGCGGCCTCGATGTCCTCCTGCTGCTGTTCTCGCACGAGCAGGTGCCGAGGATGACCGTCGCTGCGCCCGAAGTAGCGATAGTCGAACGTGAGCGCTGCGTAGCCCGCCTCGGCGAAGCGGCGCGCGTAGGCGTCGAGACGCATCTCGTAGACCCCGCCCAGCCCGTGCGCCAACACGATCAAGGGAGCCGGATGGTCGGATACAGGTCGCACGAACAGACCCCGACACGTGGTGCCGTGGGACGAGAACTCAACCTGCTGTTCGGTGCTCAACATGGTGGGCCGTACCTCTTGAATGCCGCTCAACTCGAATGCGACTATTCTCTAAACGACAGTTGAATGGCATTCAAGAGAAACGATGGCCAGGACCAAGACCGACCTCGCTCGAGACGAAAAAGAGCTCCACATTCGCGCCGTTGCGCGAAGGATGTTCGTAGAATTCGGCTACGACGTCTCTGTCAACCGCATCGCCGAAGAGGCCGGCGTCGCGCCGAACACCCTCTATTGGTACTTCGCCGACAAGGATGCCCTTCTGATCGCGGTGCTCGACCAGATCGTCGCCGAGGGCGCGCGTGAGTTCGCCGCGCGGCGTCGGGGCACGCTGGAGGCGCAGGTCGTTTGGCTGCTCGGCGTGCTGGAGGGCGTGGAGAACCTGATCGCCACCGTGCACGCGCGCCTAGCCCTCAGCGAATCGCTGCGCACCTGGCACACCAACTTCCATCGCATGGGGGAGGCCGCGCTGCTCGCGCAGCTGCAGAGCCACGGGGTACCCTCGGCAGACCTCGAGCACGCGGCGCGGGTCGCCATGTTCGTGATCGAAGGCCTGCTCGCCCACCCAACCTCGACGAAGGATCGGCGCGCCCTGGTACGCTGGTTAGTCTCGATGGTCCCGACGACGGCGCAGCGCGCGTAGCTGTCCGTCTTTCACGCCGTTGGCATTCCGTCGTCGGTCGTTAGAACGACCTCGGTAGCAGTCCCACGGATCGTTCGCCTCGCAGGAACCACGATGATCTCGTTGAGCTCGTCGATCACCGCATCGCGAGTAGGGAGCAGAATGGGGCGACGCTTGTCCGGTCGCGAGAGGATTTTCGTAGATGGAGCTCGAGTCGAGTGTGACACCGACAGAGGTGAGCTCGATGTACTGGTCTGGGCCGGCTTGGAACAGTTCGAACCGACCGTGCTCATTGCGACGATAGACTTCGATGCGCCCGCAGCGCGGAGCCCCCCGCCGCGTCCCGTCACCTCCCGAATCCGTACGGTGATCGGGCGTTTCCGTTTCGCGGCCGACCCCCAAAGAACTCGGGGTGTAATGAATTCGCGGGACGACCGTCAGCGCCGGTAGGCCCCCAAGCGCCCGAGCCCTCGGGTACAGTGATTGCTCCTGGAAAGGAATCGTTCACGATGCACTCGCACAAGACCTTCGTTCCCGCCGCTGGCCGCGACTGGCTGCTGCCCTTCTACGATCCATTGACGCGGCTGATCGGCGCCGAGCGCTCCAGACGGAGGCTGGCTGAAGGGGCGGCGATGGCGGCCGGCCAGCGCGCCCTCGAGGTGGGCTGCGGAACGGGCAGCCTGGTTTTGCTGCTGAAGCGCCTGCACCCTCGAGTGGACGTGGTCGGGCTCGATCCGGATGCGAGAGCGCTCGATCGCGCGAGGAGAAAAGCCGCACGTGCCGGCCTGTCGATTCAGTTCGACGAGGGCTTTGCCGGTCGCCTGCCGTATGCGGATGTTAGCTTCGATCGCGTGTTCTCGAGCTTGATGTTCCATCACCTCGAGCTCGCGGACAAAGCCCAGATGCTGCGCGAAGTCCGCCGGGTACTCAAACCGGGCGGCCGCTTGGAGCTGCTCGATTTCGTTCCGAATGCCCAGCCGCACCGGCTATTGAAGCGGTTCGTCCCGCCGAACGAGCTCATGAAAGACAACGTCGAGCATCGTGTCCTCACGCTGATGAACGAAAGCGGGTTCAGCGATGCGCGCCGCGTCGGCTACGGGCGCATGCTGATCGGACGGACTGCGTACTATCGAGCGTCATCGCCGCTCGCCGATTGAGACGGCAAATTCCGCGCTACTCGACGCGGCAGTCACGCGCGTGAATCATAGTGTCTTCAGATACTCGATGACGGCGCGCCGTTCGCTGTCTGTGAGCGCGTCTCCGAAGGTGTGGCCGGCGTTACTCTGGCTCCAGTACCGAGTGTCGTAAATGAACTTTTGCTCTTCGGCGGGCGCGTCCGCCTGAGAGGACGCCGGAGTCCAAGGCCAGCCGAGCGCGTCTTCGTCATAGTGTGTGTCTTCCAGATTTACGCGCTTCCACGCGGCCGGGCGCGCCTTGCTGTTGAGCACGAGCTCGACGGTCGGCACGGAGCCGTTGTGCAGGTACGGCGCGGTCGCCCAGATGCCGTCCAGCGGGGGGGGCATGTAACCCGGGAACGGGTCGTTCGGCGCGGCACGCGTGATTTGTCCGTAGAACGAGCCGTTGTACCAGTCCACGAACTCCGGCGCGTGCACGACGCCCATGTTGGCCACGACGGGATCGGTTCCGATCACGTCGAGCGGAATCAGCAGATTGGGATAGGTGTCTTGTGCGTCTGCCTGGGGGTCGTCGGCGTAGGTGCCGTGGCAGCCGGCGCACGTTCGCGTGAAGATGTTCTTGCCGGTTTTGGCGAGCGCTCGATCGATGCTGCGCTTGTATACCGGCGCGGTGATCGTTCCGATGTACGCGTGCATGTCCCTGAAGAGATCGTCTACGCGCTCTGCTTCCGCCACGCTGTCGACGCACACCGAAGACGCGAGCGCCATGGTGGCGCGGTGGTCGCCGCGCGCCATGCCATTGTAAAAAAGCGCGTTCTTCTTCTTGGCGCGCCACCAGGGCGGCGGGTCGGAGGTGAGCCGAGGGTCCGGAATCGGCTGGCCCTCGGCGTCTCGAATCACCAGCGTGCGGAGCGGCTCCTCGCTCCACGCGAGCGTCTGCGGATCGTGGTGTGCGAGAAGAATACCGGTGAACGCCTCCGCTGGATTCTGCCCCACGGTGCGCATTACCGTCTCCGGCCCGAACTTACGCGTGACACGCAGCAGCTTGTCGAGGTTCGATCTTTCGGCGGCGTCGAGCCCGAACAAGTTCAACAGGTCATCCGTCATGGGGGGGATCGACGTGCCGTGCGTGAGCCCGCTCGTAAAATCCGCCGTCGCGTTGCCGAGGCCGATGACGAGCTCGCCATCTACCTTGCCCGAGTGGCACATCAAGCAGTTTTGATTGACGACGCTCGCGCCGTCTGTCGTGGTGAACGCATTCAAAGTGTGCGGCAGCTCCGCGTTGCGACCCTCGCGCCCGGGAACGCCGAGCTCACCATCCGCCCCGAGCGCACTGCGCACGATTGGGCCCGAGAGCCCGTTGTCCCAGAGCTTCATCGGAATGCCGCAGCTCATGTACGAGCCGTTGAGCAGAACTTGACGTCCGCGTGCGGGATCACCCGGCGCCTGGGGCTCCGCTGCCAGCTTCGCCCCCGACTCCCACGGGCCGTGAATCGGCGGCTCCCCACTGTCCTCGCCCGAGCAGCCTGGCGGGCCCGAGCACCCTTCCGGCGAAGACACGCCGGCTAAGAATGCGAATCCAAAGGCGAAATGTCGACTTGACTGAAGCATGAGAGGCTCCCCGGTTTGAACAATGTTCAGATTGGAACTGAACATTGTTCAGAATGCGTGTCAACCAGCTGCGAGCGGCGCCCACGGCTTGGTCCTCCCAACTCGTCATTCACGCCGCAGTGAGTCAGCTCCGAGAAGCCGATGTGCGTATTCCGCTCGACCCGATCGCTCAATCCGGCAGCGTGGCGCATCGGGGCGAGACAGCGCAGCTCATGGCTCCGCTGAAGAAGCCAGCAACCCAGACGGCCTGCGCATCGACCGTCACGTGGGCAGCCCAGCTCAGCCGCTCGTTCGCGTCCTGCCAGTCCATCAGCGGCACGGTATGGATGCAGTGCGTCTGGGACGCGGACGTGCAGTATCGTGTCGACGCCGCGGCCACCGCGCCGGGTACGGAGTAGTCGAGGAAGTTTTCGCACTCTAGCTCGTCCGGATTGAACCATGCGAGCACGGGCGTGGCGCTCTTCGGACGGCGAGACTCGACGTACCAGATGCGATGCAGAGCCTCGTCCCAGGCGATTCCCATCACGTTCGCGCCCTCGAACGGCACGTGAAAGACGCAGAAGCGGTCGTCGTGCGGGGTCGTGTTCAGGTCTTTGGCTCGGCGATCAAAACGCAGCAAACGGTTGTAGTCCGGCGTCGCGTTGGGTCGCTGGTCCCCACCATTGATGATCCAGACGTGCGGACCGGCCTCGATCACGATCTCTTGCTTCGTCACCGATGCTCCCAATCCGTTGACCCGCGCGAACGGTTTCACCGGAACCAGGCGCCCGTCCTGCGGCTTGTGGAGCGATGTGACGGCCCGAGACCCAAGGGGCGTAGTCGGTGCGCCAGTCCTTGCTCTCGAAGGGGGTATCGCCGACGACGAGCTGAATACGGTCGAACTCGCCGGTGCGAATCGAGTGCAGCAGCGTTCCCACGCTCACCGTTTCCCCTTCGGCGACGTGGATGTAGTGAAGAAAGCCGTCGACCGGCGCGCGGATCTCGACGAGCGCCTGATCGGGCGTGCGGATGCGGGCGAGAACCGTTTGTACCCGCCGTGAAACCGTGCCGCTTCAGCGCCGTGGCCAGGCGAACAGGGGTGACCCTGCCGAGTCGGAGAGTGACGTCGACGTCCGCCGTGACCCTCGCTGCGCCATGGATCAGCGCTGCTTGCGCACCGAAGACGTACCAGTCCACACGAAGCGCCGCGAGCGCGGCTTTCAGATCAGCGAGAGCCGCGGCGAACGGGGAGAGCGCGCGCGGCACGATCGATGAGTCCCTTCAAGCGCAGGTGATGCAGGAAGTCGGCGTCGCGCGATCCGTCAGGCGGGAATGCGGGAGACACGGTACGCCGTGCTCGTAGAGCGCATGGGACAGAGCTACGGCGGTGCCCGGCTCGGCGCGGGCAATGCGCGCCCAGTGCACGCGCTTTTCTCGCTGCAGCGAGGAGCGTGCGCTGCGGGCTGCAGCGCGCAGCCAAGCGGTACCGGCTACACCGCATGCACCGTACAGGCCGCACCTTTCGCCCCGTAACAGTCTGGACGCCGTAGAGCGTCGCGGCCGCCGCCTGCCGTGCCCGTTACATGCCGGCAGGCGGGGCCGCGGCGAGTGCCTCCGGCCGTTCGATTTCGCGCATGCGAGGGCGGCCTTCCCAGCATGATCGAGGGCAAGAGCTGTCCCGTGCGACGGCTCGGGTCGCGCGCGTAAGCGTCACGATGAAGGCTGCAACTGCGACGTCGCCGGAGGGCGCGCGAGCTCCGAGATGGGATTGTCGCTGGGCGTATTCGGCGCGCTAGCGCTGCTCTGCCGTCGCAGGCGTCCGCCAAGGATTGCGGAATGCCGGGCGCGGTGCGCAGCCTTCGCGCCGCGAGCCCTGAATCGCGACCGGCGCGGGATGGAACAATCAGCCGACGCCCGTCGAAAGCTGGTGGACGGTCAAGGCCGCCGCCGACTTCAACGGCGACCGCCGCGCCGACATTCTGTGGCAAGACTCTCAGGGGCGCGTCAGCATCTGGTTCATGTCCGGCGGCACCCGCATCGGGGAAAACTCACCGGGGAGTGTCGCGACCAATACTCAGCTCGCCGCCATCGGCGACTTCGATGGCAACTCGAAGGCAGATATCTTGTGGCGTAGCGCCGACGGCATCCTCTGGTCGTGGTTCTCCGGCGTGAAAGGCGCGGATTCCATCCGCTATCGGAACGAGTTCGGCCCGGGGAACTGGGATTGGGCAGTCCAAGGTGCCGGCGACTTCGACCACGACGGACGCGATGACATTTTGTGGCGACACAAGGACGGCCATGTTGCGATCTGGCTCGTTCAGGGCGCGCGTTTCAATGGCGAGCTCTATCCACCCATGCGAGACAAATCATGGCAAGTCAAAACACTCATCCACGCGTCCGGGCTGTAACAGGCTGCAACAGGGCGCTCGCTACTCGACCGCGACGACGCCCGCAGTCACCGGCAGCTCGTCATCGCCGATGTCGGCGGTGCGTGCGTAGCCGAGCTTTCCCCCGCCGCCGGAGCCCCAACAGCGCACCTCGCCGTCTTCGGTGCGAACGCAGGAGTGCGAGTAGCCCGCCGAAAGCGAGGTGACACGACCGCCCAGATTGACGGCGCCGTACGAGGACGGCAGCTCGTCATCGCCACGGTTTCTGCGATCGCCGTAGCCGAGTTGGCCGAACAGATTCTCGCCCCAGCAGCGCACCGCGAGTGAGCTCGTGATTACGCACGTGAACTGGCCGCCCGCGGACACGTACACCACATTTTCGCCGACACGGATGTCGCCCGCCGTCGCGGGAGCTTCGTTGTCGCCGATGGTGTTGCGATTGCCGTAACCGAGCTGGCCGTACTCGCCGTAGCCCCAACAACGCAGCTTGCCGCTCGTCAAGAGCGCGCACGTGTGCATCTCGCCCAGTGAAATTTGATCGACTTCTCCGCCGACGTTTACGGGTAGCATTGCCGAGGGCAGTTCGGTGTCTCCTACCGCGACAAGGCCTGGAACAGCGTAGCCGAGCTGGCCCGAATGACCCGCGCCCCAGCAGCGCACGGCTCCGCTCTCCAAGATCGCGCAGGTATGGAACCCGCCGGCCTCAATTTGGATTGCCCTGCCGCCGAGACTCACGTTGCCCGCGCTGGCCGGCGTTTCGTCGTCGCCGATGTTCCGGACGTGTCCGTAGCCGTGCTGCCCGAACTGGCCCTGTCCCCAGCAGCGGACGAAGCCCGAGTTCAGAAGCGCGCACGTGTGGTAGTAGCCGGCGGCCAGCTGCTTGACCGTCCCGCCGACGTTGACGTCCCCCGCGCTGGCCGGAGTCTCGTCGTCGCCAATGTTGCGGGTGTTGCCGTAACCGAGCATGCCGAACTCTCCCCGGCCCCAGCAGCGGACCCTGCCGCCTTCGAGCAGGGCGCACGTGTGATAGTAGCCGGGCACCAGCTGAGTGACAGTGCCGCCTACCGCTACGGTCCGCGCCGAGGCGGGCGTTTCGTTGTCACCGATGTTGGTGGTGTTGCCGTAACCGAGCACTCCGTATTGGCCGTAACCCCAACAGCGCACGTCGCCCGTGCCGAGGAGCGTGCAACTCTGCCGCCCTCCCGCCGCTGTTTTAGGCGGATCACAGCCAAGCAAGAGACCGGCCACGAGAACCCAGTGCACGCTCCGTCGCCCCATCTTTTTCATGCACAGGAGCTTCCGTCTCTGCGAGGCACTCGGGAACTGCAAACGTTTTTGCCCCCCGCGAGACCAGCTCAGGCGTGGTCAGGAGCTGCGGGCGGTAGTTTGCGAAGGTCGGCGATGAGCAGTCGCGCTCAATGGAGGTCGTCCTTGGGCCGTACGAGCGCGCGCTTCAACCGCTCGATGAGATCCCTCGGCGTTTGAACGGAGCCTGACGGAATACTCCGGACCTCGCGCGTGACGCGGTGAACCAAGACCTCGACCTCGGCCAAGGCGCGCTCGAGGTTTGCTAGATTACGGTGTTCGAAGTAGCCGGAATCGTCATCGACGATCAGACCGGATGCGTAGCGCTCTTTGAGGTGCCTCAAGACTCCGCAGACTCCGACGTGCGCGGCGCTGCCGGCATACTGCGTCTTGACCCAGTTGTAGCGAACGCCTTGGGCCAGGTCGAGTGAGCTTGGGTCGACCTCGACGACATCCACAAGCGTGCCGCCCGAGTGCTCTTTTTGCCGTTCTGCACGCTCACCGCCCATGAGCTGGCGGAGGGCACGCTGGTTTTCACTCAGCATCGCGGACACTCTCGCGGCGTAGTCGCTGTCGGAGAGAAGTGCCCAGTAGAAGTGATTCGTCAGATGCCCGTCCGCGTCGAAGTGGAGGTGCAACCATTCGCAGCGCGGATGGGTCTGCAGGCTGACACCACTGAGACCGGCGCAGCCGTCCGTTCCTTCCCTGACGAGCGTCTCCACGTCCTTGCATGACCACCCGAGCTCACGACATGCGCCTTGGATGTCGGCGGTCAGCTTCGGCAGCGAAGCGCGATCGTCGAGTTGTCCGCGATAAGCGATAGTGACTCCCATGCGCTTCGCCTCAACGAGCCCGTCGGGCAGTGGGAATGCGTGCGAGAGACGGAACCAGCGAGACACGTCGGAGCAAGAGTTTCGAGTGCATGGCGCACTCTTCGGACGCGGTTCTGCGCTAGTTGCGCATTTTGCTATGCTTTCGACTGTCCGCCGTGTGCGCGAAATCGTCGTTGCAGGATCCCTCTGAAGGAAAGGCCGCGACACGGCGCGCACGTGGTGCGGGAGCGTGTTCCGCTGAGCGGCGTGCGAGTAGCGTCAGTCGTCGAAGATCCGCGAGCCTGTGTGCTCACGCGCAGGCGTGAGGTACTGGTGCTAAAGCGCCGTCAAGCGCGGCCGATTTTGTGCTTCGCACCGCGTTCGACCCTCCTCCTTCTTCACGGCGCGATACAGCGAGCGTTGACGCACCATCCGGCGCCGGCAAGGAACGTATTGTAGAGCGCGGCACGAGCGTGCGACTCTCGCGTGCGGAGGCAGCATGGCCGCGTACGCCGAGAGTAGAGCATGGCAGGTTGGTGCTCGGCTGTTGATCACTCTTGTGATGGTCGGGTGCGCGGATGCGCGTGATTCCGAGCGCACGCTCAGCGAGTCGTCCAAGGCGGCGCCCGCCGTGCAGCCTGCGCCTCGAGAAGTCGATCGGTCCAGGGCCCGCGGCGGAGTGGTCGGGAAAGTCGCCGGCATCGAACCGGTGCTGGTAGAGCGCCGCTTTGCGTTTCGCCGTTTCAACGGAGAGCTCGTCGCCGGCAACGCAGGTGTGCGCTCGAGCGTCGACGCGCGCGGCCGGGTGTCGGTTGCGCCGCTCGTGCCGCCTCTGGCGAAGCAGTCGCCGGGAGTGTTCGTGCCGAAGGTTCCCGCGAATCTGGAGACTGTTTCCGCGCTGCGCGGAGCAACGCCGATCGACGTCTCGCCGGAGCGCGTCGATGCGGCAGCGCGCGCGAGCGTCGAGATCCGCCGCGCCGGGATGATCGAGCGCGTTCGCAATAGCGCGCGCAGGATCGAGCAGTCTTGGACTTTCGAGCGTGAACCGCAGGGTGAGGGGGATCTGGTGCTGCGCGTCGCCGTTTCGGGACGAACGCCGGGCAACGTGACGGAACGGGGGATAGAGCTCACGGCACCGGGCGCGCCGACGCTCCGGTACTCGCATGCGACGTGGGTGGATGCTGACGGCCGCCGCACGAAGCTGCCGGTGCGTGCCGAGCAAGGTCAGCTCGTGCTGAGCGTTCCGGGCCAAGTATTGTCGAGCTCGCGCTATCCGGCTGTACTCGATCCGTGGATCGGTCCCGGCAGAGAAGCGGACGGCGCCACCAACGACGCGGTCGGCGTGGACGTCGCAGGCGACGGTTCGGGCGGGTATCTTGCGGTTTATACCAATTATTCGTGTACCGCCGCCTGCTCTTACTCGGTGCACGGCATGCACTTTCGTATCGACTCGGCGACAGGCGCGGCCACGCCGCTGGATGCCGCACCCTTTCCGATCGGCACCGGCTCGAACGGGCACGTTGCGTTTCGAGGCAACCGCTACCTGGTCGTTTGGCAAGGCAGCAACAGCATCGCGGGCGCGACCGTGTCGCAAGCGCCGTCGGCGGCGCCGCTCGGGCCTCAGCGCGCGATTTCGGACGAAGGCGCCGCCAGCAAGTATCAAGTGAGCGTTGCGGCAGGAGCGGGCGGTTTTCTGGTGGTGTGGTCGGACGCGCGCGAGGCGGCAACGCAGCTTCGAGAAATTTACGGTAGCTTCGTGACGGTGGGAGCCGGCGATGTGCTCGCGCCGTCTGCGAACGTGTCCATCTCGCACGATGGGAGCACGGCGACGACTCAGACGAATCCCAACGTGGCCAGCAACGGCAGTCAGTTCCTCGTGGCGTGGGAGGATGCTGGTCTCGACAATATCTACGGGAATTTTACGGCGATCAACGCAGGCGTACCCGTGCCGGCGGCGACCGATATCACCGTGTCGCACGGTGCAGGCAGCGAGTGGAAGCCGAGTGTTGGCTACGCGGCGGACGCCGTCCTGGGGAACGCCTACCTGGTAGCGTGGATCGACACGCGAGGCGCAAACGACGCGATCTACGGCAACCGCATCACGACGGCACCGTCTGCCGTAGACAATCCGCTCGCGTGGTCCTCGGACGGCGACATTTACCCGGTAGAGCTCGCGGCGGCGATAGACGGCTCGAGCTACATGCTCGCGTGGTCCGTCGACACGTGTGGCGAAGGGTGCACGGACAACCTGTATGCACAGTGGCTGGGGCCGGGGCTGCTTCCGCTCAGCCCCCGGCACGTGATTACGACGACAGACGAGTATCCGAGCAGCATTGCGTCCGGTGCCCCCGGGCAGTTCCTGGTCGGCATCGTCGACGATAGCGCGGGTGCCACCGTCCGTCCGGCGCTGGCACTACCGAACGGTAGTCCTTGCCCGGCGGGACCGCTCGCCGCGGGCGGCGTGGGAACTCCGGGTGTCACAGGACCCGAGGACGCGTGCTTGTCGAACGTGTGCGCGGACGGCGTGTGCTGCAACGAAGTGTGCAACGCGGCGGGTCCGTGCCAGGCCTGCGCGGGCGCGAATCGCTACCGCCCGGGTACGTCGTTCGCCGCGCCGAACGGGACGTGCGGTTACTTCAACACGGCGGCGGCCGTGGTGTGCGACGCGACGACCAGTGGCGCCTGCGATGTCGCAGACATCTGCAACGGAACCGGGCCGGGTACCAGCGCGACGAGCGGCTGCCCGAGCCGCATCGCGACAGCGGGCGTGGTGTGTCTCTCCGCAAACGGCGCCTGCGACGTGGCGGACACGTGCGATGGGCTGAGCACGAATTGTACGGCACGTTTCGCGCCGAGCACTCAGGTCTGCCGCGCTGGCTCCGGAGATGAGTGCGATCCTGCAGAGCTCTGCACCGGCACGGCAGCCGCGTGTCCCACGGACAACGTCACGGCGGCCGCGAGCTTGTGTCGCCCATCGATCAACGCGTGCGATCCCGCGGAGAGGTGCACGGGAGTGGCCGGACAAGCCTGTCCGAGCAACATCGTGCTCGCGTGTCCCGACGCAGGCCCGGACGCCGAAGCCGGCGTGCCGGACGCGGCTCCAGAGGCAGAAGCGGCTGCACCGGACGCGGCTCCAGAGGCAGAAGCGGCTGCACCGGACGCAGCGCCAGACGTAGCTTCCGAGCCACTTCCAGAGCCGCAGCCGGAGGCTGGACCCGACGCCGGCATCGATGCTGGGTCCGACGCCGGCTCGGGTCGCGCGGGCAAGCGTCACGACGAAGGCTGCAACTGCGGAGTCGCCGGAGGGCGCGCGAGCTCCGAGCTGGGATTGTCGTTGGGCGCACTCGGCGCGCTGGCGCTGCTCTACCGTCGCAGGCGTCCGCCAAGGATTGCGGAATGCCAGGTTCGATAGAACGTCAGGCTCTCCCCTGCACGCGTTCGTCTTGAGCCTCAGCAAGCTGCCGCGTCGCGAGGCCGAAAAACCGTGGACGTGCGTCCTCGGCGGTGGTTGTGTTGCCGGCAAGTGTGCGTATCGGGGTGGTTACGCATTGGGAGGAAACTATGAAGACGCTGACTTGCCTTGTGGGCACCGTCGCCGCACTCACTGCGTGCGGTGCGCCCGTTCCCGTTCCCGTTGTCACGGAGCTCGGAACCGGAGCGTCTCTGCGGTCGCAAGGTTTGGCAACCGCCGTTAGTGACAACGGCCGCATTGTCGGCGTTTACGGCGCGCCGAGGCAGGCCGCCGAGTTTCGCGACGACGGAAGCGTGGTGCTCTTGCCGATTCCGACGGGCTACCAGTCTTGCGAGGCCCGCGGTATCGCCGACGACGGCACGATCGCAGGCAACTGTGCTCTGCCCGATCTGAACAAGCGCATCTTTACTTGGGACTCGTCCGGCGCTGCCGTCGCGATTCAGAGTCGATACCGCTGTCGACGATCGCTCGTTCGCGACGGCTACTGACGCATCGCGGGTTGTCCCGTTACTGCTCGGCGTTGATGGTAGCAAACATGGGTTGCGTCCGCGGGGGCACCATCGTTGGCTGCGCCGCGGCCCGCCCGCTCCACGCGGGCAGTGTGCAGGGCCAGCGCTTCCGCTGTAGAGTCCGAAAAACACTGCGGAAGTCTCACTTGCTCGCGCGCCGCTGGGAAAAAAGACGCGCCCTGTCGATCTGACCGCCCCTCGCTTGTCGGGATCGTACAAGCACGCGGCGAACGCAGATCATCGCGACCGCCACATGCACAGCGAGGAGAAAAGCACCATGACCGAGAACACCGTCAAGCTTCACCGGGTACTTCGTGCACCAGCCGAGAGGATCTACCGCGCGTTCCTCGACGCCGATGCGATGGCGAAATGGCTGCCGCCGCACGGCTTCACCGGCAAGGTCCACCACCTCAAGGCCGAGGTCGGCGGCACGTACAAGATGTCTTTCACGAACCTCACTACGGGGCACAGCCACTCGTTTGGTGGCGAGTTCCTCGAACTCGTGCCCAACCAGCGCATTCGCCACACCGACAAATTCGACGACCCGAATTTACCCGGTCAGATGCAGACGACGGTTTCCCTGAAAAAGGTGTCCGTCGGCACGGAGCTGAGCATCGTGCAAGAGGGCATACCGAACGTGATCCCCGTCGAGGCTTGCTATCTCGGGTGGCAAGAGTCGTTGACGCTACTGACGCAGCTCGTTGAGCCCGAGATCAAAGAGTAGCGGTCGGCGAGGCAGCCCTGCCGGCGAGGCGAAGGCGCGCACGATCGGCTCGTGCGCGCCGGTGAGCGTTCAACAAGTTCGACGACGGCGCGCGCTCGAGCATCGACGCTGCCATAGTCAAAACTTCAGCTCGTTCGACTGGGCGTGTATGCCCTTGCATTGAAGCATTCGTGCTGTGCCCTGCTTGCATTCAATAACGGCAGGTACCGTGTGGGATCTTGTGCGACACGACATTTAGTGCTCCTCATGAAATGTGTCGGCAAGGCGACGCCGCCCTGAGACGCGCCGCTGATTAGGTGGTAGTTGTAGCGGCTCGCGGTGGTGGGTTGCTCGGGGGAGCACGAGCTGATGGCAGGACGGGGAGGACGTTTCGGAGAGGGATCTCGCAAGCGCGATCGGTACGAACGCGTCCATCTGCTCGGCCGTGGCGGGATGGGTCAGGTCTACCTCGCCAAGGACTGCGACACCGGGGAATATGTCGCGCTCAAGCGGCTGATCGGCGTGAGCCCGGAGGGCGTACTGCGCTTGAAGCGCGAGTTCCGAACCGTCGCGGACATCCGCCATCCAAATTTGGTCAAGGTCTACGACCTCGGCCAGGACGATGACGGCTGGTTTTTGGCGATGGAGTACGTCGAGGGGCGCGACCTCAGGCACGTACTGCCCGAAATGGCCACGCTCACCGTGCGTGGCCGGCACACGTCTACCTCTCCGTCAATCGGGGATCCGTACGAGCGCATTGTCCCGGTCTTCTATCAAGTCGCTTGCGGCGTGCGTGCGCTGCACCACGCTGGCATACTGCATCGCGATCTCAAGCCCAGCAACGTCATCGTTGGTGACGAGCGCGTCGTAGTCCTGGATTTCGGCCTGGCCCGCGCGGTACACGAGAACGACGCGCAGGTCACGGACGAAGGCGCGCTTTGCGGCACGCCCGCGTACATGGCCCCGGAGCAGGCGTTCGACAACTCGCTCAGCGAGGCCTCGGATTGGTACGCATTCGGGGCGATGCTCTACGAGGCATTGACGGGCAGGCTGCCGTTCGAGGGCGATCATCCTCTCGAGCTCATCATGCGCAAACGCGAGCGGGAGCCATCCGCTCCGCACGAGTTCGTACCGGGCATTTCTCTGGAGCTCAGTCGTCTGTGCTCGGGGCTATTGGCTCGGGATCCGGACCAACGTCCCCGTGGGGCCGAAGTCCTGGCGCGGCTCGCTCCGGAACGAACCCTGAGCGGCATTACCTCTCTGTTGCCCCCGGAGCCGCACCGCAGAAGCCAAGGCCAAACGGGCTCTCGTATCTTCGGGCGCGAGCTCGAGCTGATGCGGCTCACACACGCGCTCGAGCAGGCCGAAGCCGGTCGCACGCTGGTGCTGCACGTGCAAGGCGTGTCCGGGGCGGGGAAGTCCGCGCTCGTCGAGCACTTCCTCGACACGATCGAGGCCCGCGTCGGGATGCGAGGCGCGCCGGGAGCCCTGGTTCTGCGTAGCCGCTGCTACGAGCGTGAGGCGATGCCGTTCAAGGCGCTCGACAGCGTCATGGACGCTCTGGTGCGGGATTTGTCGCGTATGACGGACGTGGAGGTCGGGCACCTGTTGCCCACCGACGTGGCCGTGCTCGCGCAGCTTTTTCCGGTGCTCGAGCGTATCAAAGCCGTCCGACACCTGCTGCCTGGTAGCAAGCTGTCTCCCGACGCGCTGAACAGCAGGTCTCGCGCGGAGGCGGCGTTCAGCGATATCTTCGAGCGACTCGCGTCTCGGCGCCCGGTCGTGCTCTGGATAGACGACCTCCAGTGGGGTGATCTCGATAGCGCCAGTATCTTGAAGAATTGGCTCGAACAGCTACCCGATCTGGGCATCTTGGTGCTCTTCAGTTATCGGAGCGACGAAATCAACACGAGCCTCTGCCTGCGCCACCTGCTGCAAACGAAGCCCGCGGCAGCCAGGCTACAGACAGTGCAATTGACTGCACTAGCGCCTGACGCTGTCCGTGCGCTGTGTCATGAGGCGCTCGGCGATACCGGCCACGAGCAACCGCAAGTCGTCGAGCAACTGGTTCGTGAAGCTCAGGGCAGCCCTTTCGTCGCGCTTCAGCTCGCGGCCTTGGCGAGCGCGGAGCTCACGCGGGGCCGAACCCCGTTGCGCGCGGTCTCGCTCGAGCACGTGGTGGAGCGGACGAACGCGAGCCTGACGAACGAAGCGCGCCGTTTGATTCAGGTGCTGAGCGTCGCCGGGCGGCCGATGCCGCCGACATTGGCGTTGCGCGCCGCGCGCGTCGAACGGGCCGGCAGCGACGTGATCCACGAGCTCGGCAACCTCAAGTTGGTGCGCACTCGCAACGTGGCCGACGAAAGGCGGCTGGACGTCTATCACGATCGCATCCGTGACGCCGTGCTCGCGCGGCTGAATGGGCGTCAGCTGCAGACCGTCCACGCGGCGCTGCTGTCCGTGCTGAGGCTGGAACCTGGCTGCGAGCCCGATTGGTTGCACGCTCACGCGCTTGGCGCCGGTGCGCGGGGCGAAGCGCTGACGTACGGGCTCGCTGCTGCCGAACGCGCGATGGCCGCTCTGGCGTTCGCACGTGCAGCCGAGTTGTATGCCCAGTGCTTGAAGTTGATGCCGGGGGCCGAGAACTATGCGGCACTCTGGCGTAACCTGGGCGCGGCGCTCGTGGGCTGCGGCCGAGGCGGCGACGCCGCTGATGCTTACCTCGAGGCAGTCAAGCACGCATCCGACCAAGATATGCTGCCATTGATGCGGCTCGCGGCGTCGCATTTGCTCCGCAGCGGCCGCTTCGAAGAGGGCGAGGATCTGCTCCTGCACGTGCTCGAGAAGCGTTCGCTTCCGGTACCCCGCACGGATCGGGGCGTCATGGCCGCGATCGTCTGGGAACGCTTGCGCGCACGCTGGGGCGGCCTCGATAGAAAGCTTCGGGACGAGCGCGAAGCTTCGCGCAAATTGCTCGAGCAGTTCGACCTGTTCCATTGCTTACGCACCGATTTCGTCGCTACGGATACGCTGAAGACGGCGCTCGTTCAAGCGCGCGCATTGCGCTGGGCGCTCGAAGCCGGCGAACCCACGCGCCTGAGCCTTGCGCTCTGTGATGCTGCTTCGGTGGCTGCGACGGACGGTTCGCGTCGAGCGTCGAGTCGCGCCAACGAGTTGTTCGAGCGGGCCATGCGACTCGGAGCAACATCGAGCTCACCGGACGTGCAGGTCTCTCTGCACATGACGCGCGGCTGGATCAATTGGATGCTCGGCCGAGCCGCCGCAGCCATCGAGCCTTTCGGCGAAGTCGAGCGGCTCTATCGCCTCCTGCCGCAGGACGAGCGTGGCTACTACTTGCGAATGGGCGCCATGGGTCTTCGGGTCGCCGCGCTGTACCAGCTCGGGGCGTATCGGCGTTTTCTCGAGGAGGCCGAACGGGTTCTGAACGAGGCTCGTGCAACGGACAATCAGAGCGCGTCGTTACAGCTGGCTCTCTCCGAGACGCTCGCCGATGACGTGCGCGGCGTGCCCGATGTCTCGCTGGCGAGACTCGAGGAGCAAGGCCGACGCGTGCCGCGGCGGCGCTTCGGCTTGTTGAACGCTTTTTACATCTCCGCGGTTGCGCAGGCGGGCTGCGCCACTGGCCATTACGAATGGGCGCTCCGCCAGTTCGAGGCGCAGTGGCCCCGTTACCTGAACGCTGCTGTACGGCGCATGGCGCATGTGGCGTTGTTGGCGCACAGCTACAGAATCAACCTCAGACTGAGCGCGTCGTTTGCAGCTGGCTCGTGCCGCAATCTGGAACAGCTAGTGGCCGCGGATCTGAAGGCACTCGAGAAGCTCGAGCTACCCGCGAGCGCGCCGAGCGTACTCCGTTATCGTGCGCGCGTTGCGCTGATCCAGGGGGACCGCCGATCGGGCGTCGCTCAGCTCCGGCAAAGCGCGGATGAGTACGAGAAGCTCGGCTACCTGGGTGATGCGGCGCGCGCGCGTTACGCACTCGGAGTTTTCATTGCTGGAGAGCAGGGTCACGAGCTCTGCATCCAGAGTGAATCGTATCTTCGTCACGAGCACGTCAAAAACCCGCTCGGTTTCGTGAGAACCATGTATCCCGAGGCGTTTCCGCGTTAGTGGATCGGACGCACTTTGTTGTCGCAATGGTCGCTACGGGCAATGCGGCTCGCGGGGCTTACTCGCGCCGCCGGACGACGGGCGCCGCGCGGAGCGCCGCTTGACGCGTGCCGGGATCGCTCTTTTGCCCTCCATCGCCACCGGGGGCGAACGTCGCGCGCATCGACGACAACAAACCCGAGTCTACCGGTCCTGTCGAGAGTCTGGAGGCCGGGGGAGCGCACCTGACCCTCTTCGCGCTGGCGCCGAAGG
>DATDJP010000317.1:0-19165 GCA_036520475.1 Polyangiaceae bacterium
CCGTGCTTGCGCAGTAGCTCGCGCAGGTAGTGGCGCGCCAGACCGGCTTCCCTCGCGGCCTGGGAGATGTTGCCGCGCGTCCGGCGCATCAGCGTGTCGAGGTACTCGCGCTCGAAACGATCCACCGCGCGCTGCTTGGCGGAGACGAAGGGTTCCTCGACGTCGATCGGCGGCGCGGGGTTGCTCGAGTACTGCGCTTCCACCGGCGCCACCAGCGCCGCGGTGCCGCTGTATTCGTAGCCTTCGCCGCGCAGGTCGGCACAGCGGATAATGCCGTTTTCGCTGAACGCGGCCGCGCGCTCGACCAGATTACGGAGCTCGCGGACGTTCCCCGGGAAGGTCCGACGCAACAGCTCCGCTTCGGCGTCGTCATCGAAGCGCAAGGCGCGGCCCTCGGTCGCGGCGACCGCGGATTCCCGCAAGAAGTGGTTCGCGAGACTCAGAATATCCCCGGCGCGCGCGCGCAGCGGCGGCAAAACCACTCGCACCTGGGCCAGCCGGAAATAGAGATCCTCTCTGAAGCGGCCCTTCTCCACCTCGATCCGTAAATCACGGTGAGTCGCGCTGATGACGCGCACGTCGACCGGGATCAGCTCCTTGCCGCCGACACGCGTGAGCTCACGCCGTTCGAGGACGCGCAGCAGCTTGGTCTGCAAAATCAGCGGCAGCTCGCCAACTTCGTCGATGAAGATGGTGCCGCCGTCCGCGCGCTCGAAGGCGCCGATGTGGCGGCTGTCTGCGCTCGTGAAGGCACCGCGCTCGTGACCGAACAGCACCGACTCGGCCAGGGTCGGCGGAATGGTGGTCGAGTCGAGCACGATGAACGGGCCGGCAGCGCGCGGGCTCGCGTCGTGCACGGCGCGCGCCACTTCTTCCTTGCCGGTGCCCGTTTCGCCCTGGATGAGCAGGCTCAAGAGCTTCGCGGCGATTCGCTCGAGCACGCCGAACAGCTCGCGCATCTGCGGCGAGCTGCCGATCAGCGCGCCAAATCGCACGGTCTCCGTCACGTCGTTGGTTCCGACTCCGCCAGTTTCCGCGTCCAGCGACAAGCCGTTAACCCCCGCTGTCCGGCGCCCCGACGTGCCCGGCTGCGCCGCCAGGGGATCGGTCTTGAGCTCCGATGGCACGATATTGCGACGCTCGTTCAACATGCTGACCTGAGCTGTTCTCATTTTGCACTACCTGCACGGTCTGCATCCATGTGTCGTTGCGGTGCTTGGCGCCCCGCCACCGACGCGGCTCTCGGCCACCGACGCGGCTCTCGGTTTACGTTGCTGCTATCTGTGCGGAACCGCAAGGCGTGCAGTCCCTTTTCCAACCGAGGTAAGTGGAGGCTGTTCGCGCAGTTTATGATCCGAAGTGCACTCATGTGTGCGGGTCGAAGCACACTGGAAACCTACAGTCGCACTCGAGGCGAGGCGAGGCGAGGCGAGGCGAGGCGCGCTACCGGCGTTCGCTGGCATTCGCAAACGTGCTCTGGGCCGGGCGAGTGCGGGCGCGCGGCGACCTCCAGCGCGGCTTGACGTGCACTTTGAGCACGTCTCTCAAGAGCCCGATGTGCGCGCAGTGGTCCATCTTGTCGTTGCCCGAATAGCCCCGCACGTGAAAGTTTCCCCGCGAATAGCGGGAGATCAGCGACAGGCCCATGGGGTCTCCCGGCCGCTGGCGCGAGCGGTGCGGCCGGCCTCCGACTTCGTGAACGAGCAGGTTGGCCGTCTCCGTCGTCGAGGCGTATCCGGGCGGGATGATCGACGAATGACTCACGAACATGAAGCGATCGCCGGCCGCGGCCTCGCGCGCGAACTCGATGAAGGGCCGCACCTGCACGGCGTTCAGAGCGCGCCCGTTGTACCCGCAATGCAGGCCGTCGAGGAGGACGACGCTGTCGATGCGCCGGCGATTGGCGGGCTGGTTCAGGATCTCCTGGACCGCGCCGTAGCCAGCGCTCCACGCGCTCAAGCCGACGTGGCGCGCCGCGGCTCCGCTCTTGCCCGTCTTTTTTGCGATCGCTTGCTCGACGCTCTGCAGCAGGCGTTTGAACGCGTCGGGCGAGTTGAAGGTCGAGCTGTACGGACCCGAGCCGGTGCCCAGGGTGATGCCGACCAGCACGGCGCCGTCCATCACGTGGACCCATTCTTTTCGCACGGCCTCGTGACCGTGGAAGTGAATCATCACGTCGAACTTGCCGCTCGGCGTCACGCCGCCTCGCTGGGGCAAGACGGCTTGTCCGACGGTAATGCCGCGGGTCCAGCGGTCGTACACGCCGAAACCGGGATCCTTCGTGTTGCACGGGTTGACTCCGCGCTCCTTGGCCGTCTTTTGCACCTGTGTCCAGGCGGGCGGCTTCGGCGCGATGAAGGTCTTGGCGCGCGCGCCGCTCGCGTCCCCGGCGCGCGCCGTGCCGGCGTGCACCGCGAGCATCGCGCTCACCACGAGCGCACTCCGACGGACGAGCTTCGCGAGCCTCGGCATTTGCGTTCGACCCTGCCTCAGCGGCGCTGATTTTTCAACTTGCCGCAGCGCGCATGCCCCGCGCCGACGTTTCAGTGACCGTTACGCAGCGCGCCGCGCTTTTCGGCGAGCGCGGGCACGCCGCTCGGCGATGTGGGCGTCGGGGAGCGGCGCGGCAGGCTCCTGCTGGGTGCTGCAGTGAATCGTGCCGAGCCCGAGCACCAGATCGAGGGCGTGGATGCCCACGACCTTGCGGCTAGGAAACAGCTCCGAAAGGATGCCGAGCGCGAGGCGATCGTGCGGGTCGTTGAAGGTCGGCACCAGCACGGTGGCGTTGCCGACGTAGAAGTTCGCGTAGCTGGCCGGTAAGCGCTGCCCGTCGAAGTAGACCGGCGCCGGCATGGGCAACGCGATGACTTCGAGGCGCCGGCCACGCGCGTCCCGCGCCGCACGCAGTTGCTCCTCGGCCGCGCAGAGCACGGCGTGATTGGGATCTTCGCGACGTTTCTCCTGACACAGGACGACTCGACCCGGCGCGACGAAGCGCGCGAAGTCGTCGATGTGGCCGGAGGTGTCGTCACCGGCAATGCCGTCCGGCAGCCAGATCATCTTTTCGACGCCCAGGTAGTCGCGAACGACGCGCTCGATCCCAGCCGACCCGAGCTCGCGGTTGCGCGCTTGCGGCCCCGTCAGCAGGCACTGCCGCGTCGCGAGCAGCGTGCCCTCGCCATCCACGTCGATGGCGCCGCCCTCGAGCACGACGCGCTGCCGTTTGCCCGCGAGCGTGGCTTCCGCCAGGAACGTACGAAACCCGGCGTGCTCCGCCACCTGCACGCCGGCGGCCTCGTCGCGCTCGTGGTTCGGGTAGCGCGCCCAGCCGTTGAAGCGCCACTTCACGGTCGCGGCTTCCTTCACCCGGCCGCGCTCGCGGCGCACCACGAACAGCGGCAAAAAGTCGCGCGTCCAGGAACGATCGGTCGGGATCTCGAAAAACTCGACGTTCGATGCGCTCACTCCGGCGCGCGTCAAACAGCGCTCTGCACGCCGTTGGTCGAGCTCGGAGCCGACCAGGATCCGCAGCCGCTCGGCTTCTTGAAGGTGCCGCGCCATCTCCGCGAACACCCAGGGAATCGCCTGAAATTTCCCTGGCCAGTCGCTCTGCTCGTGCGGCCAGGCGAGCCACGTGGCCGCGTGCTCCGACCACTCCGCGGGCATGTAAAATCCGAGGCGCGCCGGCGTCAGCGGCCGCGCGCTCGTGAGCTTGCGTACGTTACCGGTCGCCGATGGCACGCGAGCTACGCGCGGCGGCATCAGCGCGGGTCCCGATCGAGGAGCCGGGACGTCAGGCCGCCGTACGCGTCGATGCGACGATCGCGCAAGAACGGCCAGCCGCGACGCACCTGCTCCTGGCGCGAAAGGTCGCACTCGACCACGAGCACTTCCTCGCTCTCCCCGGCCTCGGCGAGCATCACGCCGAACGGATCGCACACGAACGAATGGCCCCAGAACTGCAATCCTCCATCCGCAGCGCCCTCGTGACCCACGCGGTTCACCGCGACGACGAAGACGCCATTCGCGATCGCGTGCGCGCGCTGAATGGTCTGCCACGCCGACAGCTGCGACTCGCCGAACTCCGCTTTCTCCGACGGGTGCCAGGCAATCGCGGTCGGATAAAAGAGCACCTCGGCGCCGCGCAGGGCGGTCAGGCGCGCGGCTTCCGGGTACCACTGGTCCCAGCAAATCAGCGTTCCGACGTTGGCGAACGGCGTCTCGATGCTCACGAAGCCGAGGTCGCCGGGCGTGAAATAGAACTTTTCGTAGAAGAGCGGATCGTCGGGAATGTGCATCTTGCGGTAGACGCCGAGGTTTTCACCCTGCGTACCGAGCACGACCGAGCTGTTGTGATACACGCCGGCCGCGCGCTTCTCGAACACGGGCGTGATGACGACCACGCCGCTCGCTTTCGCCGCTTCGGCGATGGCGTTCGTGGTGGGGCCGGGGATGGGCTCTGCAAGATCGAAGAGCGCGGCATCTTCCACCTGACAGAAGTACGGGGACGCAAACAGCTCCTGCAGACAGATCACCTGCGCTCCGCGCTGCGCTGCATCACGGATACCCGCGATGGCCTTCTCCACGTTGCGCGACTTGTCGGGCGCGGTCGCCATCTGAACCAGGCCGACGGTCAGCGTCTTTTTCCTCATGGCTCGGCTCCAAGGTAGATCATCGGCTGGGGCGCGCCGCAATCAGTTTGAAGATGTCACGAAGCGAGCGGGGCCCGAGCCGCGCTGCCACGCGAAACGCTGGCGCGAGGCCGCGGAAACGCCGCTCAAACTGGCCGGGCCGTCCCCTCCCGCGTAGTCTAGAGGCGTGAAACCCACGGCCCCGATCTGGGTGCTCTTGCTGGCTTTGGGCGCCGCGTCGGCCCTGCCGGACACCGCGCACGCACAGTTCAATCCGCAAGGCCGCAAGAAAGCCCGCCCAGGTTCGGCAGCGACCCGCCCCAAACCGGCCGGCGCGAGCGCGCCACGCGCGGTCGCGAAGCCGACCACTTCCTCTGCTAGCGCCGGCGATGGACCGTCGAGTGACGCGCTGATCGCACGCTACGCGGGCATCGTACTGTCGCAGCCGGGCGCACCGTTCCCACTCGGCCGGCTCGCGCAACTCTACCGCGACCGCGACGGAAAGCTCGACGCACTGATCGCGGACTTCGAGCGACGCGTCCGCGACGGCGGCAGCGGGCGATACAACGCAGAGGTCGCGCTCGCCGGGCTCTACAAATTGGAGGGACGCTACGAGCAGGCCGTCCAGAGCTACGAACACGCCATCAAGGAACAGCCGACGCGCTCCGTGGCCGTCCTCGCGCTCGCACAGCTGTATACGGACCGTGGCGACAAAGCCCGAGCACGCCAGCGTTTCGAGCAGGCGTTGCCGCTGCTCTCCGCAGAGGCCGACAAGGAACAGACGCTGCGCACGCTGCTCCAGCTCGCGCTCGACATGAAGGACTACGGCGCCGCCAAGAACTTCCACCGGCAGCTGGTGCAACGCGCGAAGGGCTCCTTTTTCGTGCGCGCCGAGCTCGGCCGCGAGCTCATGCTACGTAGCGAGTACGAGCGCGCCGTCGCCGAGTACCGCGAGGTGCTGAAAGCCGCGACCGGTGACAATCGCGTGCTCGCGCCGGCGCTTCGTGATCTCGGGAGCGCGCTGGCCAAGCTGGGCAAGCGCGACGAGGCGCTGAAGTACCTCGAGCAGGCCCTGCGCGCCGCGGGTGGCCAGGCGGGGGTACGCCGCGAGGTGCTGGAGCTCGTGGTCGAGGTTCACCGCACCGACAACAAGCTGCGCGCGCTGATCGCGAACCTCGAAAAACAAGCTGCGCTCGACCCCGACCGGCTGCGCGTCCTCGCGGGGCTGTACGAAGAGACGGGACAAGTACAGCGCGCGCTCGAAACGTACCGAAAGGCGCTGGTCAGGGACGGCAAAGATCTGGAGACGCGGCTCAAGATCGTCCAGCTCTTGCAGCTCCAGGGCGAGCTGGATCAGGCAATCGCGGAGTACCAGGCGCTGATCCGCGCAGCGCCGAGCAATCCGGATTTCGTGTTTCAGCTGGCGGAAGCCCTGATTCAGCGCGGGGACCGCGCAACGGCTCTGAACGAGCTGCGCAAGCTCGAGGCGCGCTCCGGCAACGACGAAGAGACCCTGGCGGCGCTCGTCGACTTCTACGAGCGCGCCCTGGAAAAGACGCGCGCGCGCGCGGTGTTGCAGCGGCTCGCGCAGAGCGGCGCGCAGGATCCGCGTCACCTGGTGGAGCTCGGGGACCGTCACTGGCAAGACGGCGACAAAAAGAAAGCCGTCCAAACCTGGCAGCGCATCCGCACCGTCGTGCCTGATCGCGCCCTCGCCGAATACACGCTCGGCGAGGCTTACCTCGAGCACGACATGGCGAAGGAAGCGCTCGAAGCGCTGCGTGAGGCGGTCAAGCTCGGCCCCACGAAGGCCAAGTATCGCAAGGCGTACGCGCTGGCGCTGGAACGCACCGGCGCCTCGGCGGAGAGCCGCGACGCGCGCCTGCGTCAGTACGAGGACGCGCGCCGCATCTGGGACCAGATCGCCAAAGAGTCCGTGGACAACCCCACGCAGGCGCGCGAGGCGCGGCAGCACATCGTCACGCTCTGGAGCCTGAGTGGCCAGCTCGCGCAGCGCATGCCGCCGCTCGAGCGCCGCTTGCGCGGCTCGCCGGCGGATCTGGAAGCGGGACGGCTGCTCGCCGAAGCCCAGATGCGCTTGCGCCGCCCCGCGGACGCCGAAACCACGCTGCGCTTCATCGTCGCGCGCGCCAAAGGCGACGTCACGAGCCTGGCGCAGCTCGAACGCGTGCTCGTTCAACGCCGCAAGCTGCGCGATGCGATCGCCGTACTCGAGCAGCTGGTGCGCGCCGAACCAAAGCGCGCGCGCGAGCACTACCAGCGCATGGCCGAGCACGCGGCGGAGCTGTACCGCGACGACGAGGCGCTGGTCTACGCCGCCAAGGCCGTCGAGCTCAGCCCTGACGACGCCGCCGGCCACAAGAAGCTCGGCGAGATGTACCGCCAGCGTCAGGACAGCGAGCGAGCGATTCAGTCGTTCCGTAACGCCCTGCGCAAAAATGACCGCTTGTTTCCAGTCTACCTCGAGCTCGCGGAGCTCTTGATCAGCCGCGGCGAGCTCGATGAGGCGGATCGACTGCTGCGGCGCGCGGTGCGCTCCTCCCCCGACGAGGAGCTGGTGTTGCAAGCGGCGCGACTGAGCATGCAGGTGAACGTCGGGCGCGGCACGCTCGAGTCACTCGAACGCGAGCTCTTGCCGCTGGCGCTCGGCAATCCGACGAAGCCCCTCTACCGGCGCTTGCTCGTCGAAATCTACGGCGCTTTGACCTTCTCGCTCGTCCATCAGACCAAGAGCGCAGACGCCAAAGCAGCCGCGGCGGCGCGCAGCAAGCTCGAGCAGATCGGCGAGCGCGCCGTCAAGCCGCTGCTCGACGCGCTGGGCGACGACCGCGACACGCAGCAGCGCATCGCGATCGAGCTGCTCCAGCACATCCGCAACAAGAGCGCAGGCCCTTCGCTGCTCGCGTATGCCACTGGCGACGCAGAACCCGAGCTGCGTGTGCGCGCGATGCTCGCCGTGGGCGCGCTGGCCGACGCGGCGCTGCTCGCGAAGCTCGGCGAGCTGGTGGTGCCGCGCGTGGGAAACGCCGCGGACGAGTCCGACCCGACGCGCGTCGCGGCCGCCTTCGCGGTGGCGCGCCTGCAGCAGCCGGCGGCGCGGCCGCTGCTCGGTCGTATGCTGCACGCCGAGTCGCCTACCCTGCGCGCACTGGGCGCCATTGGCCTCGGACTCTTGCGCGACCGGAGCGCCTCCAAAGAGCTGTCCCAGGTCGCGCGCTCACTTTCTCACGGCCCCTTGCCGCGAGCGGCCGCCGCCTTCGCCCTCGGTGCGCTCCAGGATCGTCAGCACGAAGGCGTGCTCGTGGAGCTCGCGGAGTCGAGCGACCCGACCCTGCGCGCCTCGGCGATCTTGGCGCTGGCACGGCTCGCGAGCGACGCCGCGCCGCGGCTGATCGCGGACACGCTCGTCAGCACGGACGTCGAGCTGCGCGCTTCGGCACGCGCTGCCGCGCTGGTGTTCGCGACGCGGCAGTATCGCGTGCCAGAGACGGCGCTCGACATCACGGAGGATCGCGTCGACGTGCGCACGCTGTTCCAAAAGCTCTCCCCGTCGGGCTACAGCGCCGAGGAGCACGCGCGCGCTCTCGTGGAGCTCTCCGGCGCACTCGCCGCCGCCAGCGCCATCGCCGTCCAGAGCTCTCCGGAGCGCGCGCGCGTCGTGGCCGATCACTTGCTCGCTCGCTCCGGCAAGCCGGCCTTCGCGCCCTTGACTCGTGATTTGAGCGCAGTCGCTGCCGCGCAGCGCAGCAAGGCGGAACGCGCCGCCGAATCCATCGCCGAGGCCGTCACACCGCCGTTCATCGCGCTCGCGAGTCATCCCGCGAGCGAGGTGCGGGTGCTGGCCATCCGCTTTCTGGCGACACGTTCCGAGCGGAGCGCGCAAGAGCGCGTGCTCGCCTCGCTCCAGGATCCGGCCGAAGGCGTGCAACACGCGGCGCTGGCGGCGCTCGGGCGTCGTCGTGATGCGGCGGCGCTCGAGACCGTCACGCGTCTGCTCGGCTCGAGCACGCTCTGGCCCGTGCGCGTGGCCGCGGCCGAAGTCCTGGCGGGCTTCGACGGCAGCACGCGCAACGCGCGGACGCTGGCAGCTCTGACGCGCGCAGCGCTCTCGGACGAGTATGCGCTCGTCCGAGAAGCCGCAGTGCGCGCCCTCCGGCCCAGCGCCGAACCACGCGCCAAAGGCGCGCTCGAGCGGGTGGCGAAGGCCGACCCTGAGCCGCGCGTACGAGAGGCCGCACGCGCGGCCCTGAATGGCAAGTGAGCGCCCGGGCGATCCACGGTGCAGCAGAGCGATGCGAGTAGTAGTATCGCGCTACTTGCCCAAGCTACTGCTCGCGCTCGTGCTCCTCGGCCTGTTTTGCGGTTGCCGCAGCCTGGAGCGCTTCGACACGGCACCCGGGACCGCCTACTGCGGCTCGATGGTGCCGGCAGGGTTCGTGCGCGGCGGCCTCCTGCCCGCGAACATCCCGCCGCGCCTGTACATGCGCATGACGCTCGACACCTCCCGGCTCGACTCAGTCCCGGGGTTGATTTCCACGGACGACGCCGTGCGCGGCCTGTGCGCACCGCTGCCTCTATTTCAGGACGCCGAGCTGCGCGCCGTCGGGCAGGTCGCGCACGACGACCTGCTCCTGCTCGAGTTCGGCAGCGGGCGTGAGCACAACTTCGTCGCCTACGTCGAGTCCACCTGCCAGGACGGAATGGTGGCGATCGCGTCGCTCATGAAGGACGACAGCGTCGAGCTGCGGCTGCTCAAGCCAGGTCGAGCTCCCCGCGCCGAGGGCGAAGCGTCGAGAGACCCCGGCTTCGGCATATTCAAGCTACGGCAGCAGCGCGGTAACTGCGGGTTTTGACGCAGTCAATCCGCGCGCAGGCCACGGCCCTTGCGCGTCAGGCGGCGCAGCGCGGTGCGCGGGCTCACCTCGATCACACCGCGGTCGTCCTCGCCGCGGAGCAGGCGCACCGTGCCCGCGTAGGCGATCATCGCTGCGTTGTCCGTGCAAGCACGCAGACCGGGTACGACCACGCGAATGCCGGCCGCGGCGCCTGCGTCGGTCGCCCGCTCGCGTAGCTCGCGATTGGCAGCGACACCGCCCGCGAGCACCAGGTCGGAGACTCCCTCGCTCTGTGCGGCACGAATCGACTTGCGCACCAGCGTGTCGACGACGCAGCGCTGAAAGGCAGCGCAAACGTCACGCAACGTCTGATCGTCGCCGGGTTGCCCGTGTTCGCGGACCCAGCGTGCCACGTCGCTCTTGAGCCCGGAAAAGCTGAACTCGAGGGACGAGCGCCGGCGCATCGGCTGCGCGAACACGATGCGCTCCGGATTGCCCTCCTTGGCGAGCCGATCGACCACGGGGCCGCCGGGATAACCGAGGCCGAGCAGCTTGGCGACCTTGTCGAAGGCTTCACCCGCCGCGTCGTCACGCGTGGCGCCGAGCTCATGAACTTGATCGATCTGTGCGCCATCGACGCGATAGAGCGCCGTGTGCCCACCCGACGCGAGGAGCGCAACGAACGGGTAGCGCGGGCGCGGCGTCTCGGGTTTGTTCGGAAACTGTAGGAACGCCGCGAGCAGGTGTCCGACGAGGTGATCAACGCCGACGATCGGCTTACCCGACGCCCACGCCAGACCGCGCGCCGCCTGCACTCCGACGAGCAGGGCGCCCGACAGCCCGGGCCGGCATGTGACTGCGATGCCGTCGAGGTCGGCCAGGCGCAGGCCCGCCTGCTCGAGCGCGGCGTGGATCACCGGCCGCACGTTGCGCAAGTGGTCGCGCGAGGCGAGCTCCGGCACGACACCGCCGTAGGGTGCATGGACCGAGACTTGGCTGTGCACGAGATCGCTCGCGACGCGGCCGTCGTCGCTCACCACCGCCGCCGCGGTCTCGTCGCATGAGGTTTCGATGCCCAGGACTTGCATGGTGCGGGGTCGGTGCTCCTAGCACGAAATTCGCCGCGAAGCGCCCCGGCATGGCTCAGGGTTGCGCTTTGAGCGGACCGATGCGTTTGGCCAGCCGCACTGCAGCTTGCAGGCGCTGCTCGTCGTTCGGCGCGTAACCGATCTGGTAGTCCACGAGCCCGCCGTTTTGCCCCACGACGACCACGAGCGGCACCGTGCTGAACGGATTGTAGGAGATCGCGAACGCCGGATACCGCTGAGCACGAACCAGCGGCATGGTGGTGAGCCCGTGCCGCTTCAAGTACGGAGCGACGCGCGGCCAGGTCTGAGGGTCATCGACAGCAACGCCGATCACGTTCACCGGCGCGGTCTGTTCGACCGCACGGCGTAGCAGCGGCAGCTTCAAGTCGCAGACGGCGCACCACGTCGCGAAAAACACCACCACGAACGCCTGCTCTCCGACCAGTTGCCGCGAGCTCAGCGGGCGACCCTGCTCGGTACGAAGCTGGAAATCGGGCACCGGCCCGTCGTCCATGCCGATGAAGCGCAGGTCACGAGCGTTGAACTGCGCGGAAAGCGTCTGTTCGGGCTCGAGGTACAAGCTGACGGGCCCGGGCTCGGCCCGCGCGCGCGCCGGTGCGCGCGTCTCCGGCGGCTTCATCGCGCTCCCGGAACCACAGCCGGAGGCGACGAGCCCGCACAGGATGGCGACGGTGCCGAGCCAGCGCACGCTCCTAATTTACGATCCGAACGGGGGTCCCGCCAGGGCGCGCTGCGTCAGTCGTCGTTCCGCCTGCTGCGCGACGTGCTTTCCTTCTTGGAGTCCGCCCGCGCCGCCTCTTTGCCCTTGCTCGATTTGCGGGTGCCACCCGACGCGGACTCGCTGGCCTGCGTCGCGGACTTTTCTTCGGCACTGATCAAAAACTCGACGTAGTCTTTGCGCAACCGCACGCGGTACCCGGGCACGCCGTTTCTGAATTGAAATGTAATCTGTGCGCCGGATCCGAGATTTTTGGTCTGCACGCGCGCGATGCGTTTGTCGCGCTCCTTGATGCCCAGCGCCGACTCCATGAACTTGCGCTCGGGTACGACGACGGCAAAGCCCGTCGGCGTGATGGCACCCTGCAGCGCAGCGCCGGGAGCGTCCAGACGCAGGCGATGCACCGTGGGTGTGCGCATTCTGCCGCGTCCCCAGGGCTCCACCTCGCTGGGATTCGCTCTCCGTTCGCGCACGGGCTCGTCCGCAAACGTCTCGTCACGACCGACCTCGGCGGCGCCCGCGCTCGGCGCATCCGCCGCCTGGCGCGGCTCTACCGCGAGCGCAACGGCCTCTGGCGCCGGCCCCAGCGGAGCCGGTTCCATGGTCGCCATCGGCGTCGGTCCGAACAGCGGCACGTCCGCGGAAATGCCGTTACCAGGTGCATTTTTTGCGGCGGCAGGCGCCTTGTTCGCCAGGGCCGCAGCTGGCTCGGCGGGAGATTCCACGGCCGCGGCGGCCGGAGCGCGGGCCGGCTCCGCGCCGGGCGGCGGAGCCCCGCCCTGCATCGCGATCACGCTCACCGTCGCCAAGAGCCCGATCGCGGCACCCGCTGAGGCCAGCTGCTTGATGCGCCGACGCTTCAGGGGCAGAGCGGTGTGGACGGCAGCATCCTCCGGCCGTGCGCCGGACTGAGGGCGCAAGCGGCGTCCGTCGGCGCTCGGAGCGGGGGGGATGTGCGTGGTGCGACGCGGCTTGTCTTCGTGCGCATGCTCACGGGACCTGAGGGCCCGCGCGTCGCGCACGAGCCGCGTCAAACCGGCGCCGGCGTCCGCTCCCAGCTGCATCAAACGCGACGTCGTCTGCTGCATCGCAGCACCGGCTCGCGTGGCCAGGTGACCGAGCTTGCCCCGCAGCTGCTCGTCTTCGTCGTCGAGCTCCTCGTGCGACGCCGGTACCGGCTCCCGCCTGCGCGCGGCTTCTGGACGACTCTGCTCCGAGCGGCTGTACGCCGCGGACGGAGCGTCCATGGCCTGCGCGGGCGGCGCGACGCTCGAGATGACGTGTGCATCGATGACGCTCGGTTCTGGAGTCGTCTCGGGAGCATCGTCGTAGCGCAAGACCACGACGAGCTGCGGGATCCGAGTCTGCGGATCGATGGCGACGCTCACGCCTTCGATGCGCGCGTTGCGTTTGTCTCCGCCCTCGACGTCCTCGATCTCCAGCCGGCGGCCCACCTTCAAGAATTCGAGGTTCGAGCCCACCTGAATCTGACGCTCACCGCCGTTGCGCACGCGCGCCTTCATGGGCGAGCCGAGCCCTTCGATGTGCAGACGGACGCGGGCTCCCGCGTCATTGCCGGCGTCACCCGGCGCGCACTGGGCGCTCTCGGCCGCCGCTTGCGCGGCGCCGCACAGCTCGGTCAACGCATCGACGCTGCCGCTGTCGAGAGCCGTGAATTGAAGTCCGAACTCTCCGCCGCGGCCGCCTTCGCGGCGCCACGCCACGACGCCCTCCACTAGGATCTCGCGTCCGCCATCTTCGAACCGGCACACCAGCGGCGCTCCCAGCTCGGGCAGGTACGCCGTGCGCATGTGCATGCCCCGGCCGCTGACGTCCAGAGCTTCGGCTTCGAATGCCGGTATACCGGGCTCGTTGCCGCAGATCTCGACCAGCGTCGAAAGATGCACGCGCTTCGCCCCCTGAGCTCGGCGTTCCTCGGTTTCGGTCATGGTTCCTCCAAGCGACGCTGGTGAGGAGAGCGCGAGGTGCGCCTCGCTCCGAGCTCACGGGACTACGGCCCTTGGACAAAAGCGGCCAAGTTTCTGGCGGGGCGAAGCCCGCCCGCCAAGACCCGCAAAGTGGACAGAAGTGCGGAGCGCGACCATCATGCTGGGCATATGGCGCTCACCATCGTGGTGCGCTCAGGGGACACGAGCTCACCACCCCAGGTCAGCTTCGACGCGCCTCGGATCGTGATCGGCCGCGGCGACGGCTGCGAAGTAAGACTGCCGGATCCCAGCGTGAGCCACCGGCACGCCTCGATTCGCCAGCGCGGCACCGACTACATCGTGCTCGACGAAGGCAGCACGAACGGCACGTTCGTGGGCCCGGTGCGCCTCTCCCCACAAGCGCCTCGCGTCCTCAAGAGCGGCGATCTGATCCGTGTGGGACGCATCTGGCTCGAGGTGCGCATCGAGCAGGCGGCCATCACGCAGAATCCGCAGCTTGCTACCAAAGAGATCGCGCTCATGCTCGTGGCCGAAGCGCTGGCGGCTCAAGGAGAGAACGTGGCCGCCGAGCTGTGCGTCACGGAGGGTCCCGATGCCGGCCGCTCGCTGAAAGTCCGCGAGTTCGAGCACGCTTACGTGATAGGCCGCGGCGCAGAGTGTGACCTGAGCTTGAACGATTCGGACACGTCACGCCGCCACGTGGAGGTGACGCGCCGCGGCGAACAGCTGTACGTGCGCGATCTCGGCTCCAAGAACGGCAGCACGCTGGCCGACGCCTCACTCGACAGCAAGACTCCGCGAGTTTGGCCGAAGAGCGCGCTGCTCGGCCTCGGGAGCACGCGGCTCACTTACCGAGACCCCATCCTCGATGCGCTTCAGGAGCTGGAGCATTCAGCCGACGAACGCATGGCGGACGACGAGTCCATCGACCCTCCGAACGTGACGGCAGCCTCGCCCGAGGCCGAGAGTCCGTCCGCCACCGTGAGCCGGCAGGCACCCGTCGTAGCGGTACCGCAGCGCGAGCGAACGAACGGGCGCGGCCGCGGTGTTTTCACGACGGACTTGCTAGTGGCAGCGCTGGCCCTGGTCGTGCTCGCGCTCAGCTCGCTCGGCTTATTGTGGCTGTTCCGCAGCGAGTGACGCCTGCGCCGAGAGCACTTCCCTGACCCTGCTCAGCAGCGCTTCCGGCGTGAACGGCTTCTGAATGAATGCCGTGTCCGTTGGCAGCACGCCCTCTGGACCGATCACGTTGGCCGTGTAACCCGACATGTAGAGCACGCGCGTCGTGGGGCGAGCGGCGTGGAGCCGCGACGCCAGCTCGCGACCGCTCATTCCAGGCATGATCACGTCCGTGAGCAGCAATTCGATGGTGCCCGGATGAGCAGCCGCAACGGCCAGCGCGCTCGGACCGTTTGCCGCCTGCAGGGTCGAGTAGCCGGCCCGGCGCAGAATGGCGAACGCCGCGCGCCGCACGAGACTCTCGTCCTCCACCAGCAGGATCGTGGCGAGCGCTCCTGGCTCGAGCTCAGCGGGTACCGGTGCCAGCGTGGCGCGCTGTCCCGGCTGCGCGGGAAAATACAGGCAGAACGTCGTCCCTCGACCCGGCTCGCTCGACAGGGTGATGTGACCGCCGCTCTGTACGACGACGCCGTATACGGTGGCGAGGCCGAGGCCCGTGCCGCGCTGGCCGGTCTTGGTCGTGAAAAAGGGCTCGAACACGTTGGCCTGCGTTTGTTCGTCCATCCCGACGCCGCTGTCGCTGACCGCCAAGAGCACGTAGTCACCCTGCAGAGCGCCGGGGTTACCCTCTGGCTGATTCGCTGACAGACGCACGCGGCGCGTTTCGATGCGCAGTGTGCCGCCACCTGGCATGGCGTCGCGCGCGTTGGCCGCCAGGTTCAGCAGCGCCTGCTCGATTTTCAGCGGATCGAGCTCGACATGCCAGAGCTCGGACTCGAGCTCCACGACGAGCTCCACGTCTTCTCCGATCACGCGCCGAAGCATGCGCTCGGTTTCGAGGATGACGGCGTTCAAGTCCACGATGCGCGGCTGCATCGTCTGCCGGCGACCGTAGGCCAGGAGCTGCTGGGTGAGTACCGTGGCGCGTTCGGCTGCTCCCTTGATTTGCTCGAGATCTTCGCGCAGCGCACCGCCCGCGGGCACGTCGTTCAGAGCCAGCCCGACGTGCCCGAGAATCGCCGAGAGCATGTTGTTTAAGTCGTGCGCGACCCCGCCTGCCAGGCGCCCGATCGCCTCCATTTTCTGAGCATGAATCAGCTTCTGCTCCGTCTGCCCCAGCGTCCTTTCGGCTCGCTCGCGATCCGCGATCTGTCGCTCCAGCTCGATATTTTTTTGTGTGAGCTCGGCGGTGCGCTCGGCTACGCGTTGCTCGAGCTCCTCCTTGGCACGCAGCAGTTGCTCCGCTGCACGCCGGCGATCGGTGATGTCTTCCGAAATGCCCAGTAGATAACGGGGAGTCCCACCGGCGTCCCGGATGGGGATCTTCTTCGTGTGCAACCAGCGTTCGCCCTCGGCCGTCTGGATCGGCTCTTCCGTGATGTCCACCATCCCGCCGGAGTTCAGAGCCTGGCGATCGCGGGCCTGAAAGAAGCGCGCCTGATCCGCCGGGAACAAGTCGAAATCGCTCTTACCGAGCAGCTCACTGCGAGCAATACCGAGCAGCTCCTCGCCGGCCCGGTTGAACAGCTCGAATCGTAGCGAGTCGGCTTCCTTCACGAAAATCATCGCCGGCAGATTTTCGACGATGGAATGCAAAAACACGTGCGTCTTGGTGAGCTCTTCCTCCGTGCGGCGCCCAGAGGTGACGTCCCGAACCACCAGCACCACGGCTTCTACCGCGCAACCATCGTCCAACACCGGGACCGCGCTCACGAGCAAATGAGCCCCCTCGGGCAGCTGCGCGTTCCGTAGCAGGACGGGCGCGTCGTGCACCGGCTCGCCACGTAGCGCCTGCCACGTCGGGAGCTCTTCGATCGAAAGCGCGCGCTGGCCGTCTTCAGAATGTGCACCGAGCAGCCCTTCGGGCCAGAGCCCGCACGCCTTGGGATCCCGGCCGAGCAGCCGATGCGCGGTGTCGTTGGCGAATAGTGGGGTTCCCACCGGGTTGATCACGAGCACGCCATCGCCAATTCTGGCCAGAGCAGCTTCTAGGATCCTCGTGAACATCGGCTCTAGGTTCAGATGTTGGGAGCGACGCCGTCTCGCAGCCACCCCACATATAGTAAGGCTCCTAACACTACTCGAGGAGCGCTGTCAGCCGGCGCCACGCGGCAGACGCAAGCGTGACGCAGCGCGCCTCACGGACCGGGCTTTGGACCTTCATCGTACCCGCGCGGGCGATACTTCTTTTCCACGCCGCCATGCTTTGCGCCGTGATGCACGATGTCAGACGCCAGGTAGGCGAGCCAGCTGCCGCGGTGCGCCTCGGCGAGCGCCAGAAGCTCGTCCCGCCGCGGCAAAACCGCCTTTTCGTCCCACAAACATTGAAGGCCGAGCGCGATCAAGTTGGGGTCGTTCGGCGCCAAGGCAAAACCGCGCTCGTAGTGGGGCCATGCCTGCGCCGGTCGCTTCAGCCGGCACAGCGTGTCAGCGAGATAGACATGAGCCATCGGCCACCGCGGAGCTAGCTCGAGCGCGCGCTTGCTGATCTCGAGCCGCTCATCCAGTCGGCCGCGGGCACCGACCATGACGGAATAGTTCAGGTGCGCCTTGGCGCTCTCCGGAGCGGCGCGACGCGTCGCTTCCCAAAAATGCAGATCACTACTGTAGTCGAACGCGTGGCTTCGGGCGCGCATGGCCTGGAAGCCGAAAAACACGACGCCGAGCCACATCGCCGTTTTGCGCCACTTCGTCGGCAGCCAAACCGGCAGCCGCGCGAAGCACACTGCCAGGACCAGCCCGGCTCCAATCACGGGCAAGTACCAGAAGCGCTCCGCTCGCACTGTCGGCAGCACGAGCGGAATGTTGGAATGCGGGAAATAGGCCACGGGCACCCAGAACAGCCCGACGGCGAGCACGAGCAGACGTGCCAAACGTTCACGGTCAGCGCCGAAGGCTGCGAGCTTCTCGGCTGCGTCCACGGAGGAGCCGCCGGCCCACGCCGCGGCCTGACGACGCAGCTGGCGTTCGAGCCACACACCTCGCAGCCAAAAGCCGGCGGCGATCAGCAGGGGCGCCACGAACGCAAGCGCACCGCCGATGCTGGCGGGCGAAAACAGGCGATCGGGCACGGGCTCCTGCGGGTAGGAGTAGTCCCCGCTCAACGACCACGGAAACAACACCTGGACCAGGCCGCGCAGATAGACACGAAGACCTCCCGCGACACGGTGCGCAAAGTCCGCGTCGGCCAGCGGATTGTTGATGGGATCGTGCGGCAGCCGGGGCTGCTGGAACCAGCGCAGGAATTCGAAAAACAACCGTTCAGGAAGCGCCTGGCCACTGGGCGCGGCGCTCACTTCTACGGGCAGGTCTACCGGAAAGAAGTGCCTTCGCACGTACGTGTAGAACACGAGCGCGGCGAGCGACGCGCTGAGCGCGAGGAAGGCGCGTAGCAACCGCAACGGTCGCGCATGCAACACGGGCGCGCCGACCAGCGCCGCCCAGGCCAAAAGCGGCAACGCCACGATCGCGCTCTCCTTCGAGAAGAGTCCGAACGTGATGCCTGCAAACACGCCGAGCGGCATCAGCCACGACCGCAAAGCCAGCGCAGCCAGCCCGAGCAGCACGCCGAGACCGCCAAGTACATCCGCGATGCCGACGACGCCCGAGACCGCCTCAGTGAGCACCGCGCTCGTCAGAAAACACGCTCCGGCGAGCCACGACAGGCCCCGCTGGCGCGTCCAGCGCAGCGACACGCCACACACGACCGCCGCGTTGGCCGCGTGCACCACGACGTTGATCCAGTGATGCAGCCAGGGCGCCTCGCTGATCTGCCAGAGCGCCCGCCACACCAGGTTGGGTATCGGGCGGTAGGAACCAATGCTGCGTTCGGGCGGGAGTCCCCAGAAGTCGCGCTTGAACGCCTCCCAGTACAGAAGCCCTTCACCGTTGACGTAAGGGTTCGCTAGCAGCGCCTCTTGCTCGTCGAAGATGTAGTTGGATACCGGGCTGCGCACGAACAACAGCGCCGCCACGATCAGCGCAGGCGTAAACGCCACCCAGAACGTGGGGTCGCTACCCTGAAAGTAGGCGCGCGCGTACGCCACGGGGCGCGCCGGCACGGCGAGCAGCGCACGGAAACGCCTGGCGCCCGCGCCGTCAGCGGATGTGGCGCTGCCCTGGATCAGGTGTGGTTCTTGCGCTCCTCGGTCGGCCAAACATTCCCCTGAGCACGGTGTTCTCGCCGGGCGTCAGCTTGGTTTGTCCGCAAAGCCGCGGAGGCAGCAAAGGTTTTTTGTCGCGACCGGGCGCCAAAGCGTCAAAGCGTCGAAAGGACTCGCGAGCGGCAGGTCACCCGGGCGATTTCACGCCACCTCTGCGGTAGCGGTCAAATCGATCGGGACGTTCGCGGCTTGCGGCTGCGATTTGATGACGGGGTGGAGCCCGCTTCTTTCTCGCGGGTCCGCGAAGCGAACCGAAACTACGATCGGTGTGCCGTGAAGCTGCGTGGACAAGGTCCCGGCGATGCTGAATAGCTCATGTCGCCCTGCTTCCGAGATCGTGCTCGGAGCTACGAAAATGAGTCGCGGGGCCAAGGCGCCGCTCATCGCGCGAATCATGGCCCGAGCAATCTGACAGCGGCACAGAAATACTTCGTCGTTTATTGCATCGCTCGCCACGATCACACCGGCTTCGAGCCGCTCGCCGGCCCTGACGAGGAGCATGGCGCGGCGGGTGGCACGTAACGCGAGCTCGGCAGGCGTCTCGTCGTTTTGCTGAACCA
>DATDJP010000318.1:0-17143 GCA_036520475.1 Polyangiaceae bacterium
CGCGTCCGCGAGCTGATCCGCGAGCGCGGCGCAGTTGATGGCATGAAAAGGTCCTTTTTGGCCGCTGGCGTCGTGAAGGGCCCGGGCAAAACGCTCTTTGCCGGTCCCCGTTTCGCCCACGAGGACCACCGGCAGCTTGGCGCGCGCGGAACGGAGTAGGGGTTCCAGCGCCCCGTAGAGCGTGTCACCGCCGAATATTCCGGAGCCAAGATCCCCGAAGCGCCGAGGCGCGTCGGTGCTCGGAAAGTCCTCGAACAGGCCGAGCCAATCGCCGATCCGCAGCAACGTTCCCGCTGCCGCCGCACAGTGCTGGACGCGCTCACCGTTGACGAACGTGCCGTTGGTGCTGTCGAGATCGCGCAGGGCGTGAACCGGGCCTTGGCGGTAGATTTCAGTGTGGCGGCGGGAGATGCCGCGCCATTCGAGCTGAACAGTCGCCTCCGAACCGCGGCCCAGGACAATCCGCGAGCCGCTGAGCGGCACGTTCGTCGTGTCTCCGGGTAGAATGCCGCGCAGGACCATGAAGGAGCGGTTTGTGTTGCGATCCGTCTCGTCGAGACGCTCCGTGCTCTCACCCACCTTCATCAGTCGCGGGCGGAAACGTAGCACACGAGCCAAGCAGGCAAGGGCCGGCCGCCAGTTAAACTGACGCCCCGGCCCGGCTGCACAAAACCTACAAATGCTATTCGCGAACGCCGTCGTTTCGACCAGTGCTGCGTCGCGCACCGTGTTATCGAGCAAAGTCCCCCCCTGGACCCGGCGCTCCGGACGCGCACCAAGGCGCGTCCGGAGGCGTGTACGCAGCTGACTAGAACAGCGTCAGCTCATAAGTCCTGGCCGCACCGTTCGCCTTGTTGAATACGAGCACGTAGCTCTTCTTGTTCTGAACGAACGGTACGACACTGGTGCCGGAGGCGAACAACGTTCTGCCCCACGTCTTGGCCGCGACGGTGCCGTCCATCTCGAGACGCAAGACCTCACCGATGCCGGAGCCGCCCGCCGCATACGCGATCAGCTGCGGTGGTCCGCCGTACGCGAGCGTGTGCAGCGAGCGCCCAGTGCCGATGTTACCCTGCGACAGCACTTGCACGCCGTTTCCGAGCACCTTGTCGTAGTGAACGAGCCCCGTGCTCGAGTTGTACGCCGTCAGATATGCTTCGCCAGCGATGTCGTAGGCTGCGAAGTCCGTGAAGCCGCTCCCCCAGGTGTGGCTGAATGTCGTCGACGAGTTGGTTCCAGTCGAATTCAGGGCCTCGAAGCGAACCGCTCCGCTCGTCTTGTTGTAGAGGAGCAGCATGTTCACGCCGTTCGAGACAAACGGTGTGATGCTCGTGAAACCGGCGGGCCAAAACTTGGTGTGATGGATGATCGGTCCCTGGAGATCGCTCGGAAACTGATCGTAGTGCACCTCGCCCGTCGTCTTGTTGTACACGACGAAGTACGGATTGCCGTTGATGTAATACGGCGTGAAATGCGAGAACCCGCCGGCCCAGCCGTTGAAGCTCCACTTGTTTTCCACGCCTTGCGCATTGGCGCCGATCTTGTCGAAACGAACAGCGCCGGTCGCCGAGTTGTAAACGAGCAAGTGCGGCGCCTGATTCTGCACGAAGGGCATGACCGTGGTCGAGCCGCTTGCCCAGCTCTGATTCGAGACTTCGCGCATCGGACCAGCAGTGGGCAACCCGAGCGAAAGGGCGTCTACATGATCGACGAAGTACACTTCGCTCGTCGGAGCCACGGACGGATCGTACCGGACGTATGTCTGTTTGGACTTCCCGTTCGGGAAATCGAATTTCTTGATGTTAGCGACGCTCACGCCCGCGATCGTGCCGAACAGGTTCATGTCCGTGCCCACCTCGACGTTGTACGGGACGTTGTTCCCCACGTCGTGGATGCGCAGCGAGTACGTTCCCGAGCCCCCAAAGGCCGCAACCGGGACCTTGTGCATGCTGCTCCATGTAAAGGAGACGCGAAAGCCGCCCAGGCTCGGGTCGAACGTGGCCGTCGGCACGTAGCGCGAGAACGCAATCATCGTGGCGAAGCCGGATGTCATCAAGCCTTTTACGTAGTCGTTCGTCACGTGCGACGTTCGGTCGGTGAAATCGCGAAACGCGGCGCCCACCAGGTCGTTCTGAAGGACGCTGGTATTGAAGTGGCAGCTTCCGTAAATATCGGGGTTGCAGTTGGCCGGGTAGCGGTTGACCGTGCTCGTGGTGCCTTCGTAGAAGTCTTTGAGCATCTCGTGGAAGTAAAAAGGCTGCACGTTCTGACCGGCCTGGCCCGCTTTCGCCCAGCGATATTGCTGCGTGAGCTGTTCGTATTGCTTCGTGGAAGTCAGCGGCGGATTACCGCCGTTGTTCCCGGCTTGAATGTTGTTCCAAAGCAGCGTTCGGTCGCGCAGCGCCCGCGCAGTCGTCTTGTTTGCGAGCGCGGTCGTGAGCACTGTCGTGATCGACGTGTCGTAACATCCGACGCCGCGCATGTCCCAGACGTCGACGTCCACGCGATCGTCGGTTTGCAACAGATAGGGCATGTTGCGAACTACGCAGATGTGCTCTGCGCCCAGCGGACAATCCAGTTGTGAGCCGACCAGCACTTCTTGCTGCGTCGAATCGACGGTGCCTTCGGTTTGTACTTCAGGAGCGCTGCCGCACCCGAGCACGGGCAAAGCAAGGAGAAAGGACAAATATCTATATTTACGAAAGTGAACCATAAAGTGCCTCCGGGCGGCTGCATGTGCAGCAAGCGTGCCGCGCATGATCTCCGACCGCACGCGCTGCGCGGCGCGAGTTTGGACGGAGCTGAGCGCGCCCGTGAGTCGCCCGAAAGCGGACACCGGACGAAATCGTCCGGCTCGTGGACGTTCGGTGGGCGCATCGTGCGGCTGACGAGCAGAAAGAGGCGTGCACTTTTCGTCGCGCAGGCGCACAGAGATGGCGGCGCGTGCTGGCGTGCACGCTTGTTGCAGAGTTGGGGGGGGCTAGATCCAGGGAGGCGACATGTGCCGAGTCATTCTGGGTGTTCACGATTGTGCTAGCGCTGTGCTCGTGGCGTGCGCAGCGACCGAGCCGCGTCCCAGTAACGAGGCGCTCGGTACTGCGCGCAAGCGGTCGCCATCACGGGCAGCTTCCGTGGGAGGTCCTGTGCCGAAGCACGCGTCTGGATAACCCGCTTGGGTACTTTTATCACGCCACCAAGCGCATCACGTGGGATCAACGCATGGTCACGCGCGCGTCTGTCTATGGACGCGGCTGGGCCTCCGGACGGTTCGCGCGTGGAGGCTGCCCGGCGTTCAAAGCCGGCGCAGCCCCTGGCCGTTTGAAGATCGCCATCACGTCGGTCTCCGGCGCAAAAAAATAGCCGAACAAGCCCCAGAACAGCGTGAGCGGCAGCCGCAGCAAGAGCGGCGCGACTCGCGGCACCTTCGATGCCTCCACGATCGCGTCGAGCGAGTTGTCCATGAGGCGCATGTAATAGAGATAGAACATCGAGTTCAGAAACGGGGCCGGCGTGTTCGCGTACTGCGTCGGGTAGTACTCCACGAGCTGCCAGCCGTGCGGCTCGGCCACGGCGAGCAGCGCCTGCTTCGACAAGATGTGCCGGTGATAGGGCAGGTGAAGCGCGTGTACGGTGCGCTCCGAGTCGCTCAAGCTGATCGCTGAAGCGTTCGGCGTCCCGACTGCGATAATGCCCCCTGGTGCGACCAGGCGTTCGAATTCGCGGAGCAACTCGTGCGGCGAATCGACGTGCTCGATCACGTCCTGGGAGAGCACGCAGTCGTACGTGTGGGCGAGCACGCTCTTGTCGCCGAACTCCTGCGAATACTCGTCGAAGCCGACCACGTGGTCATAGCCCCGGGCGCGCAGGAACTTGACGAAATTACCTCCGCCGCAGCCGTAGTCGAGCACGCGGTGCTCCGGCTTCAGACCAGCGCGTTTCAGCCGTCCGAGCAGGTGGTAGCTGAGCACGCGGTTGGCGAAGTTGTCCGGGATGTCGTGGAAGGGATAGCGCGCGTAGTAAAACGGCAAATCTGCCTCGTCGCGCGCGTGCAGGCTGTCGCAGCGCTTGCAGCGCCACACGCCGAAGCGCTCGTGGGCAAACGCACGCACGTTCGAACGAATCTCTGCCTCCTCGGCGACGATCTCGGGACCGCCCGCGTTGCAGATGTTGCACGACCTGTCACTCATCGATGACGTCCTTACTTGGAGAGCGCATGCTCCAGCAAAACTTGTCCGAAGTCTTGCGCGGGCAGCGTGGTCCGGCCTTCGACCGGGAGGGTGAAGGGTACGTAGCGCCCGGCTTCCCAGCGCATGAAAAGGTACGAGCTCGATTCGAGCGGCTCGCGAAACGTGAACTCGACCTCGTGAGGCCGGCCGTCGGACGTGCTGGTCATGACGCGAGCCGTCATGCGCGACAGGACGATCTCCGTCCCGGCGGGCAGCGAGCGCACGGCACCCCGGTAGTGCTGCTCGAGCGGCGCGAACAAGAATCCCTCTGCCGGGCGCACCCGGAGCTGGTTGGGCGCACTGCGCTGCACGTCGATCGCGGAGCTCGCGCTCGCCAGCCAGTAGAGATGCGCGGGGCGCGACTCACCCTCCCAGGCGCGTGCGGGTTGAACATAGCTCGCAAAAATGTCCGCGGGCGGGCCGAGGAGCACGACGCTCCGGCGCTCCACGCCGGACGAGCGCGGGATGCTCGCGTTCGCTTGCTGGAGCAAGCTGCCGATCAATTGCATCTGACCGGCGCGAAGCGGCAAGAGCAGGGGTGCCGCGAGCAAATGCAGCCCCGCGAAGCCGATCACGGCCGCTCGCCGGAGAGCACTCAGCCCTCCGCCCCCGCGCTCCTCGAGCTCACTGCAAAAGACGCGGGCCAACAGCGCCATGAGGCCCAGGCCGACGAAAAACAGCAGCCGATCGCTGGGGAACGACGCGCTCACGGGCACGGCCGCCAAGAGCGCCCCGCACAGCCAGAAACGCGCGCGCGGATCACGGCGCAGCGCGGGCCAGAACAGCACGCCGGCGACGACGCACACGCACGCGGCCCACGCGACGATGAAGGGACGGTGCCACACGGGGCCGAAAAATGCCGTTTCGGCCGCAGGGGCAGCGAGCGCGCCGTTGTAGAGCACGGCCAGCTTGGCCGGCAGCACCGACAGGAACGTGAGTGGGTCGGCCGACGGATCGACGTAGGCGCCGGAGCCGCGCGCGCCATAGTCGAAGCTCTGATAGCCGATCCGCCAGCACACGAGCACCGCGCCGTACGGCCACAGTGACGACAAGCGACGCGCGAGCGTGCCTTGCTCGAGGAACAGCGCATACGCGAGCAGGTAGGCCAGCGCTCCCAGGGTGAACTCTCCGGCGAGGAGGCCCAGCCCGATGCACGCGGCCGCCGCAGCCGCGAGCGGCCAATTCCGGCTCTTGCGAGCGCGGTCGTGCAGAATGAGCGCGAGCACACCGAAGATCGTGGCGAGCAGCGCGTTGCGGTTGGACAGCCAGGACAGCGCCGCGCCGTGCGCGTCGTCGAGCGCGTACAAGACGAGCGCCAGCGTCGCGAGCTTCGGATCTATTTCGAGGCGCTTGTAGAGCACCGCCACGAGCGCGAGCAGGAGCGCGAACCAGCCCAGGCTGTGCGCGTACATGACGCGCGGCGAGTCCGGCCAGAGCGCGAAATCGAGCCGGTGCGTGAGCGAGGTCAGCGGCCGGAAAAACGCGATTTTCAGCGCCGGGTCGGTCCACCACGGCAGGAGAAAGCCCTGCTCGATGAGCTCGAGGTTGTCCTTGGGGTGGCCGGTCGTGAACGTGAAGAGGTCGAAGTTTTCCTGTGCGAAGCCGGCAACTTCGGGCGTCGCGCGCGCGGCCAAGCCGAGCACGTAGTCGTCGAGCGCGAGGCGGCTGCCCACGGAGGTCAAGGCCAGCGCGCTGCCCAGGACGACGGCGAACACTCGCGTGCGCGGGTTCGCGAGCAGCGCGCGCCAGCTCATTTCAATCCGAGGCTCACGTCGGCGCCGTGCAGAATGGTGGCCTGGCCGACTTCCGGTAGCGTGAAACGCGCGTAGCGATCGTCGCGCCACTCGTAAAAGACGTAGCTCGGATCATCGAGCGGCGCGTCGAAGCGAAATCGCGCGCGCTCGGCGCGTCCGTCGCGCGTGACGTTCAGTACTTCGATGGACATGCCCTCGAGCTCGATGCGCTCGCCGGGTTTCATCGCCAGGCGTCGGTCGCGGTACAGCTCCAAAAAGTGGGCGTTCAGGACGCCGTCTTCGTAGTGGAGCACCAGGGTGTGCGGATCGGTGCGCGAGACGGTGATGCGTCCGGGACCGAACGACAGGGCGCGCCAGCGTCGCGGCAACGCGCGCTGCTCGATGCGACGCCCGAGCTGCACGAGCTTGACGGCGAAATAATCGGGCGCGGTCATGAACACCGCGGTCTTGCCGACGATCTCCTCACCCACGCTGGTCATGCCGCCGTGAACGCTGCCCGCGAACGCCACCGAGCAGGTCGTCACGGGCAGTCCAAGCGGCGAGATCAGCAAGTGCGCACCGAACACGAGCGCGCTCACCACGCCGGAAAACCACAGGCGCCGGGTCAAGACCGCGCCGCGCAGCTCGACCGCGTACAAGTGCCAGAACTGCGCGAGCAGCGCCATGCCGCCGATGCTGGCCATGAACAACTGCCGATTGTGCGGATACGTCGTGGCCGCGGGGACGAGTGACACGACGAAGCCGAGAGCCCAGAAGCGCGCCAGGCGGTTGCGCTGGAACAGCGGGATACACGCGGCAAAGAAGATCACGGTGAACAGCACGGCGCCGACCAACATGACGCGAGCCGCCGTGGGGCCCACGAGCACGTAAGCTTCCGCGGGCGGGATCCAGAATTGCCCGAGCACCAGAATCGGCCCGCGCTCGAGCAGAGCTAGCAGAAAGCGCACGGGCTCGCGGCCTGGATCCAGGTACAGGCCCGAGCCGACGGCGCCATAACCCGCGGCGTTGTACAGCCCGCGCCACACGACCGTGATCACCAGGTAGGGCAGGAAGCTGAGCGCGCGCTTCCAGAGCGCACCCCGATCGCCCAGCGCGGCGTACGCGAACAGGTAGCCCGCCACCGCCAGGCTCGACTCGCTCGTCAAGAGCGAAAGGACGTACAGGAGGGGCCCGAGAAACATCCCGGAGCGCACGCCATGCGCGCGGTAGCGGATGTGCTGATCGAGACACAGGATGCTGAGCGCGGCCGAGATCAGCGCGTGACGGTTGACGATGTAGCCGACCGCGAAACCATGGGTGTGATCGAAGGCGAACAGCGCCGCGGCGATGCCTCCGACCAGGGTGCCCAAAGCGCCGCGGTACATGCGCGTGGCGGCGAGCACGATCACGGCGAGCCACGCCAGATTGTGCGCGTGCATCACGAACGCGCTGTTCGGCCACAGCTTGAAGTCGAGCTGATGGCTGAGCACGCCGATGGGGCGGTACAGACGCAGCAGCAGCTCCGGATTCGTCCACCACGGCGCCCAGCCCTCTTCGATCTGCCAGTGCGTGTCGGCGGGGTTGCCGTTGGTCAGCGCGTAGCCGCCCGAGTACAGCTCGAACAGGTGTTTGGCGCCCGGCAGGTCGGAGTAAATGTAGAGGCCGACGTAATCGTCGAGGTGAAAGCCGATGAAGAGCGCGGGCGCCGACAGCAGGACCGCGATCAGCGCGAGCTCCAGGGCGAGCCTCGGTCGCTCGAACAGCCTGATGAACGCCGCGTGCTTCGCGTCGGCGGCTTGCGCCTTCGCGCCCGTGGCCTGGGCGGCTGAGAGCTCCCGGGCGGGAGTGCGGACTCCGTCCATCGGGCTCTATATAGGCGTTTTGCTCAGCTCTTTGTCATCTCGAGTGCATTGGGCGGTATCCCAAAGTGAGGGCTCCGCGCACCAGCGACGAGCGACACAGACGCTTTTCGACGATCACGGCCATGGCACGCTGGATCCAAGCCTTGCCCCGGCTCGGGCGCCCGATGTCACGCTGGCAGGCCCGTCGGTAGCGGCGCTGCAGGGGAGCGCTGAGGTCGCGACGCGCGGTTGCCTCAGCCCAGACTGGCCGTGCGCTCGATGGCCCAGAGCAGCCCGGAGCTCTGCCCCTTGAAGAACACCCAGGCGCAGATGAACAGCCAGGCGATGCCGTACACGAGCTTCACCCGCGTCCAGTACTTCTCGACGTTGTCGGGTATGAACGGCACGACCAGCGCCACCAGCGTGATCAGCGCGGCGATCGGGTGGAGAACGAGCGCAGCATAGACGCTGACGATGACCATGATCGCCTTCGCGAGCAGCAAGGTGCGGCCCTTGCCGAGCACCACCGCCGTCGTCCGGACGCCTTCCTTCGCGTCCTCGTCTGCGTCGCGCACGACCTGAATGCTCTCGAACACACCAGAGAACAAACCGAGCTGAAGCGCCATGCCCCAGCCCAGCACGCTGAGCAGCGGCGAGCCGACGAGCGGCATGGTGATGCCCCAGATCATCATGGCCACGATGTCGAGGTACGGGCAGCGCTTGAGCTGCCAGGAGTACCACCAGCACACCCCGCCGCCCGCGATCAGCGGCACGAGCAGCCCGATGTCGTACACGACGGCCATCAGCGCGAGGCCGAGCAGCAGCGCGATCTGCGCCCAGAAGCCGGCACGGATGTGCTGGTGCAGAAAGCGCGCCTTCTGGGTGTCCTTGTCCGACGACTGCAGATCGACCGCGACGTCGATGTAGTCGTTGTTCAGATACACCAGCACGTTGAGCATGAACGCGAACAGCGTTCGGACCCCGATGTCGAGCCAGTGCAAGTGAAGCGACACGGCGATTGAGCCTGCCGCGGCCAGATTGGCCATCTCGAGGTTCAGGATGCGATACGAGACGACGCCCCAGACGATGCGGAAGCCCGCCGCGACGCCCGAGGTAGACGACCCGCCGGCTTCGATTCGTTCCGGCATAATGCTACTCGACACCACGCCTCCGTCGCGCATCACTCGCGTATACCCGAGGGAGGTGGACGTGCACAGCATCGCACAAGGGACGTATACGTACTGAAGGCGTGTTTTGAATTCGTGGACGTTGCATGGTCGTGCGTCGGGCGACTCAAGCGCGATTTCGCGTCGCGCCGTGACAAATCAACTGCGGATGATCCGCTTCAAGGGGCGTGTGACGTTTACGGCGCGACCCATGCTCCCGCACAGGGCGGAGCGCGCGGGCCGCGCCGCTCGAAGGCTCACGCCACGTACTCGTAGTACTCGATGCCCAGGTCCTGGAACGCGGGCTCGTGGACCTCGCCAACGCGCGCAATGATGAACTCGTCCTTGGGTTTGTAGTTCAGCCCCTTGATGTCGCGGCCGTCGTGCAGGGCTTCGTACTGCTCTTTCGTCAGATCGACGGGATCCGCGAGCGCTTCGCGGAAGCCGATCCGGCGCGCCGGGGCGCTCCAGCCCGGGACCACCTGCAGCGGGATCGATTCTGCGGCGTCGCCGCTGCCGTATCCAACCGCCAGGATCGTCTGGTTTTCGAGATCGAGGTTGGTCTCGGCCGCTTCCTCGAAGCCTGCCGCGAGCCAGCCCGGGAGGGCCGCCGTGTACAGGTTGCCGAGGTCCATGGCGCGGTCGGTGCCCAGGCTCATCTTGTTCTGGATGAGCTCCTTGAACACCGCCGACTTGCGCACGTGCGCGGCCAGCTGCGTCGTGGCCGGGTACGGTTCGGGCGGGTTCTTGTTCCCGTCCATCACCGTTTCGAACAGATCCGGCTTGGACTGCGCTTCGGCACGCACGGCGTCGGCGTTTACGCCGATCTCTTCGCACAGAGCGTTGAGCTCTCCGGCGTTCCGCGACTTGGCGAGCGCGCGCACGTACAGGAACGCGAGCCCCTGCACCGGCATCAGGTGATACGGGCGATGGAAGAACATGGCCTTCACGTCGCGCACGAAATCGCGCCCGTGCACGTCCAGACGCCGTAGCATCTCGTCCACGGCCTGCCCGGCCTCGTCGAGGTACGCGAACGTCGAGTACTTGCCGCTGAACACGGGGAAGTCGTGCATGCGGCTGACGCCGGACGTGTAGCCTTCGACGAAGTGCCGCGCGAATGGCTTTCTGAAATCCGGTCCGCGGTAGTCGGACGCGCTGCCCGTGTGCGTGAGATCGATCGAGAACAGCTCGGGGTGTTCGTTGACCAGCAAGGCGACCGCTCCGGCGCCCTGCGTCTGTTCACCGCTCGAACCGCGCTCGTACTCCGCGATGTCCGAGCACACGACGATCGCGTTCTTGCCGCGCGCGTCGCAGCTCGCGTAGCGCAGAGCACCCTTGAGTGCGTACACGCCGCCCAGACAAGCATGCTTAAACTCGGGAACCTCCAGATTCCGAGACAATCGCGGTAATCCAAACTGATCGAGGGCGCGGTCGACCATGCCGCGCACGATCACGGCGCCCGCCGAGTTGTCCTTGCTGCTCTCGGTGCCAAGGGCCAAAAAGCCGATTGACCCCGGATCGATGTCATTGTTGCGAATTAGCCGCAGCACCGCGTTCGCCGCCATCGTGTAGACGTTCTCGTGGCGCGCTGGATACCGGAAGCTCCGTCCCACGACGCTGCGGATCTTGTCCCACGGATTGCCGGTCCACTGGCTCCACGCCTCGAGGGGAACGCGCAACCTGGGCACGTAGATGGACATCGCGCTCACGCCTGGATTGGTATCGGTCTTCACTGTGCACCTCTTTTGTAGTTCGGCGGTCGCATCAATAATGTCGTTCCAAGACGAACCAACCAAATGCTCTGAGCATCATCTTCGCCAACGTGTCTTCTACCAGCGGCTCGAGCTCGTGCCAGGCGTCGTCGATCAGTTTGTCGGCCTGTACCTTGCACTCCTCGACGGCGCCGCACTCTTCCAGCTTGGCGATCACCTGCGCCACGACCTTGAGATCCTCGGGCTTGGAGCGCAGCGTGGCGTACAGCCAGCGGCGCTCGGCGAGATCGAGCCGGGACATGGCCTTCGCGACCGGCAAGGTGATCTTGCCGTGAGTCACGTCTTCGCCTTTGCTCTTCAAGTCCGCCTTGAAGCCGCGCAGGTTGAGCACGTCGTCGACGATCTGGAACGCCATGCCGAGCGCCTCGAAGAAGCGACCCAGGCCTTCCACTTGCTGGTCCTTCCCGCCGCCGGCGATGGCGCCCATGCGGGCCAGCGTGCCCGCGGGCGCGGCCGTCTTGAGCCGGTGAACGGCCAGCACGCGGCGTTCGAGCTCGTGACCCTTACCGGACTCGACGTAAGCGGGCATCTCGGCGTCGAAGCCGTCGAGATCGATGGCCTGGCCGGCGTGACCGGCGCGCATGCCTTCGAAGTACAGGTCGTACACGCGCAGGCGATCCGCCGCCGACAGGAACGTGGTCTTGGCGAGCAGCTTCTGCATGATGAAGTAGGCCGCCGTGCCCGAATTGATGGCCTGCGCTTCGCCGTAGATCATGTGCGCCGTGGGCTTGCCGCGCCGCACGACGGACTTGTCTTCGACGTCGTCGACGATCAAGGAGCCCACGTGCATGAGCTCGGGCATGGCGAGCCAGTCCACGAGCGTGCGTGAGTCGCCGCCGACCACGTCGCAGCACGTGATGAGCGCGTACGAGCGCCAGCCCTTGCCACCGCGATCGGTGATCTCGCGGATCGGCGCGATGAACGTGCGCGCCAGCTGATCCAGGTCGATGCCGTCCAGATAGTGCGGGCGCTCCGCGGAGCCCACGATGCCGGCGGCCGTCTCGACGTCGAGCTTCAAGGGGATGGCGCGCGCCACCGCGCCGCGCACGACCTTGCCCACGTTATCGAAGTAGTCGTCGAGATCCTCGACCAGGCCATAGCCGTTGCGCTCCACGAAGCCGGGGCCGCGCACCGGCTTGCCGCGCAGGGTGCCATCGACCTCCACGCGCCCTTCCCAGAACGAGGCACGTGTGATGAGCGTGATGAACTCCTGGTCCTCGAACGCCGCGCGCACGGTGAACTGGATGCCTGCGCTCGGCACCGAGACGCGCCAGGCGATGGGATACTCGAAGAAGGTCTGGTTGCTCTGCCAGAAATCGATGGGCTCGAGCGTGACGTCCGTGTGAGACGAGCGGTTGCCGTCGCGGTCAACGACGATCGCCCAATCCCCGGCGCTCTTGTTCCGCTCGACGTAGAACTCCGGGTACACGCTGATGTCGGTGCCGTTGTCGAGCTGGCAGGAGAGCCAGTTCCACGCGACCGTGTCGTGTACCTTCTTCTTGCGCCGCGCGACCTTCATTTCTTCGGTCATCGGCGCGTCGCGGTCGTCCTCCAGGATCTGCTGGATGTCACCGACGCCGAACTCGTGATCGTACCACCCCGTCGCTTCGCTGACGGCTAGCTCGCGCCCCCCGACGGTGAGCTTGCCCGTCACCTCGCAGCGCGGGATGAAGTAGTAGAACATGTCCTCGTTGTCGGAGCCCTTCACCACGCCGTCCGTGCCGTGTCGCGTGGCCGGCTTCTTGGGCTTGAACGAGAGCTCGCACGAGCTCGTGCCGTCGCTCAGCTTGAGCTGGTAGCTGCCGTCGTCGAGCTTCTTGAAGGTCGCGTCGCCGTACTCCAGCTCCAGCTTGTCGAGAGCCACGAACACGCGGCCCGGCAGGATGCGATCGGGTCTGGGGACGGTGCCGCGCTCGAGGATTTCGCACAGCGCTCGGTTCAGCTTGTCGTCCTTGGCGCCGAGACCGCGCCGCACGCGCTTCAGGCCTTCAGCGGGAGCACAGGGATCGACGCCGGAGTAGAAGATGTACTTCTGTTCGTCGAGACACGAGATGCCCCAGGTGACGGAGTGCACGTACTCGTACGCGAGAGTCTTGGGATTTTGGCCGCGGAGCTGGCGAAAGAACGCCACCCACACCGAAAAGCGCCGGCCGTCCTGAGCTTTGATGTGGCTGTTCGCGTACCACCACTCGGTCGTCGACGACGCATGCGGCAGGTCGTGAACCTTCAGATCGATCGGACCCGGCCCCGGCCAATCCGTGGGCTGAACGTGGCGCTGTCCGCTCGGCGGAGCGGAGCTCTCCGGGGCATCACGGAACAGCGTGCTGGCATCATGAACCCGGGAGGACTCTACCGCGTCGTTCGGATCATTCATTGGGGGGTGCGCGTAGGAACTGGAAGTCGTCGTCTTCAAAGAACTGATCGTCATCGAATGCTCCTCGGAGCCAGCTGCGGGTCGGGGTTGCCGTGGCAACGGTCAAGGCGCGGGGGGAGTCGTTTGCCGAAATCTGACGCGGAGCGCATGCTAAAAGTGCGTACGAGATGACAGGACGAATCCGGGTTCTGTTTGTGTTGCTTCTGACGCTGTGGGTGGCTGCGCCGGCCCATGCGGCCGATACGCTGACCGGGGAGCAGATCGCCGCGCGTATCCTCAAGACGGGCATCTTCGATGCGGAGGCCGGCCGCTTTCGCGTGACGATGGTGCTGGTGAGCAAGGACGGTATCCAGCGCGAGCGCGACCTCGAGATCCTGGCGCGCACCAAGAACGGGCTCGTTCAGAGCGTGGTGCGCGTGCGCAATCCGGCGGACGTGGCGGGCACCGCGTTTCTCGTGCTCGACAAGAAGAACGGACCGCCGGAGCAGTACATTTATCTGCCGCGTCTGGACCGCACGCGCCGCATCACCGGGCGCGATCGCCGGCAGCCGTTCCTGAGCAGTGATTTCACCTACTCCGACCTGCGCCGGGTCGAGCCGCAGCACGCGACGCACCGGCGCCTTCCCGACGACAAGATCGGAACCGATCCGGTCTACGTCGTCGAGTCGAAGCCCAAGGCAGCGCTGCGCGGCGCGTATTCGCGCGTCGAAACCTGGGTTCGAAAGAGCGACTACTTGCCGCTGCGCACGCGCTTTTACGACCTTCAGGGACGGCTCGCCAAGACGCTCTACGCGCGTCGCGTCCAGATGCAGGACGGGAAGCCGTTCGTCAAAGAAGCCCGAATGCAGACGCACGAAACCGGTCACGCCACGCTGCTCGTCATTGAATCTGCCGAGCGACGCGCCGCTTTGCCGGACACTGCGTTTACACCAACTGCTCTCGAACATCCCTGACTCGAAAATGACATAGCGGGCGTCTCACCCACCGAGGTTCGGACACCGGACGCGGACCGCTCAGAATGAGCGGCTGCGCGGCATCAGCTTGGCGACTGTCTTGAGGACCGCGGCCATCGGCTTGGCGCCGAGGTTCACGAAGGCGTCGATGAAACGCATCACCTCGTCGATGAAGCGCGAGAAGCGCTCCACGCGCTCCAGGGTACTGCGCAGCGCCGGCGCCGATTGTGCCAGCGCTTGAGCCTGCTCGAGCACCTGACGCACGCTCCTCTGGAGCGGGAGAAACTCACGCTGATGACGCTCGCGAACGGTACGCAAGAACCAGGACCAGGGATCCTGCTCGGCTGAGTAACGTGCGACGCCGCTGCCGTCATCGACTGCGCGAATCAAACCCCACGACAAGAGCTCCTTCACGAGCGTCTCGCTGTACTCGCGACTGAGCGCGAGGCGCATCGCGATTCCATCGACATCGATCGGTTCAATAGAAATATAAATTATTGCGTGTACACGCCCTAGCGTTCGGTCCATGGCGAAGGACGTCGCCATCTTCGCCCAAGCCTCAATGAAGTGATCTTGAAGCCGAATTAATGGGAGATCTTCAATGCGATGTGGGAAAAGGCTGCGCACGTCACTGGTCAAATGTGCGTGCGAGACCTCCCCTGGCGTTTGTTGTGCGAAGGTGGAACGAACAGCGGCACTCATACGGCCAGTGTCGCTCGATGCTGCGCGCAACGCTAGCAACTTGTGCGCTCTTACGCGGACTTGATCGTTCATGTCTCAATGGGTAAGTTTTTGGACGTGCTTGGTACATGTGCGTGAAACATGCGCGACGACGGTTCTCGAATTGCGTTCGAGCATGCTGACCGATCGCCCCTGTCTCGATGTCGTTGATCGCGCAAAAACGCGGAGCATTCCGCGGGTCGGTCAATAGGCCAGAATTGTGCGCATCGGCAATTCAGAAATGTCAAGCGACGCCAATACATGCTGTATCCCTACAAAAATGCGGCGTCCGCATCTAGACACGCCACCCAATTCCAAGTTTGAGCCGCGAGCTTTCCAAGTTTGAGCCACGATCGTTGCACCAAAAGCTGACAAGAATGCGCGCTGGTACGGCTGAGAGTTGGTCCTTGTGAAGCTGAAGTCCGTCCTGCGCGTGATCGGCGTGATCGGCGTGTTCGCGTGCACGTCCGCTTCTGCCGCAGCGCAGGAAGACGAAGATCGCATCGAAGATCCCGAGCTGCGCGGCGTACCGCTCGCGCGCGAACGCGCCGCGCAGCAGCAGCCTTCTGCGCCGCCACCTGACACGGCACCACAACCTGCGGCACCAGCGCCGAACGTAGCCGCTGAAACTACGGAGGACGATGACTTCCTCCAGATGGAGCAGCGCATCCGCGATCCGGAAATTGACGCGGCTCCATTGCGCAGCGAGCTACCGCCACCACCGCCCGATCCGGAAGCAACCGTCACTGAAACCGCGCCTTCCGGTGGCGCTGAAAGTGAAGGAGGCGGCGACGACGGCGCGACGGTGATCGAGGATCCGGAGCTCGCAGGGAAAGAAGTCACGAAGGAAAGCGACGCGGATCTCCGCACGACGTTTCAGCTCGAGCTGCACACGCGCCTGGGTCTGGACACGAACTGGGAGACGGAGAACGACCGCGAACGCGTGATTGAGGGCACGCAGATCGCGAACCTGGACATCAATTTCAGGCGCAGTGAGAAACTGCGCTTCGCGGTCGGGCTGCGCGGGCGCTACCGCTTCATGCGCATGCGCAGTGATCCTCCCGGAGATGAACGCGCGGAGAGCTTCGAGCTGGATGTCGCTCCTACTGCGGGTTACGCCGATGCTACCGTTGCGGACGGCGTTCATTTGAGGCTCGGCTATCAAACCATCTCGCTCGGGCGCTTCGACTTTTTCACCGGTGTGAATTTCCTCGGCGTGTCGGATTTGCGTGACGGGCCGGCTACGATGCCCGGTGCGTCCGAGATCGCGCAGCTGGCGCTGCGGCTCGATTTCGACCTGACTAGCTGGCTGACGTTGCAGGCGTTCTACGTGCCATTCTTCACGCCTCACCTGGTTTCCGTGTACGGGAGCGACTACTCGATTTTGTCGCTCCTGGATCAGGATCCCGCGGGCAGGGACCTCGCGGACGCGATCGGACGGGAGACGCTGGCGAACCTGTCGGAGAGTGCCTACTCAGCGCTCAGTCCGGAGCCGGATCTCACCAAGCAGCAGGCGGCGCTGCGCCTCACGGGTCGGTCAGGCGCGCTGGAGGTCGCGCTCACCGTCGGCATTGCTCGGGAGCACACGCCCGCGGTCGAGGTGAAACCGCAGCGACTAGAACTTCTCTTTCGAAGGCTCGCCGAGCAGGAGTTGACGGAGGAGGAAGAAGCGGAGTCGAGGAAGTTGCCCTTCGAGCTCCGGTACAACCGCTACTACATCCTTTCTGTAGATGCAGCGACGGGCATTGGGCCGGTGCAGCTCGGCTTCGAGGCCACGTACCTGAAGGATCTAACGGCGTACGCGCAGAAGCCCGCGGAGCCGCCCCCGACGCCGGGCGTGCGCGGTGATCCGGGTTTGCAAATCGAACAGGCAGATGTCACTCACTTCGGACTGCGCGCTGAGTGGGTCGAAGCCGATATCCAAACGGCGGCGGAAATGTTCTATCGGCGCGTGCTGGATGATCCGAGCGATTCGAGCGCTCGCTGGGGCGGTTTCGAAGACGGCCGCTGGCTGGCGGGCGCCGGAGCGGGCCTCCGTTTTACTCCCGGAGGCGGCAAGTTCAGCGTGGACGCGGCTGCTCTGGGCCTCGTCGGTCCGTCGGTCATCTTCTCGCCGCGGCTCGAGTACGCTCTCGCAGCAAATTTGTGGATCGAGTTTGGCGCGATCATCGTCGAAGGCAGACGCGGTGCGACGTTTGCGGATCCCAACACCACGGTAGGTGGCATATACGACGGTACCGATCAGGTCTTCACCGGCGTGCGCTGGATGCCATGAACACGTGCATCTCTTTGCTTGTTACCACGACGACTGTGCTCCGCGATGGAACCGGTTGACCCGCTGCTGCTCGAGGCTCGACC
>DATDJP010000319.1:0-8403 GCA_036520475.1 Polyangiaceae bacterium
GCCTCCGTCACTCGGACGGCGGACGCGCGTCGACCTCTGCCGGCTCATACAAGCCGAGCGTCTCGTTGACGATGAAGCGCATGCGCTGCACCACTGCTTGATCCGCGTCCAGCTCCTCGGTCAAGGTCATCACCTTGAGCAGTGCCTGACGCGCACGGCGCAGCTCGAACGCCAGCCAGCGCATGTGGGGCGCGATTTCGTCCGAAGAGCCGGCATGAACGCGTTCGATTTCCGCGATCCGCCACTCGACGAGCACGTCACGTCCCGGTAGCACTCCGCTACCGCCACAGTCGGGGCAGTCCATCGGGCCCATCTCCGCGGGCACCACGCCCTGGCCATGGCAGGTGCGGCAACGACGAGAAGTTTCACCTGGCATGGCTCACGTCCTCCGGCATGCGCCCACTCTGCCCGAAGTCCGCTTACGTTTCAGCGCTTTTCCGTGTTCTCCGCTCTCAGCCAGGCGGCTTGATCGGCGAGCTCACGCCGAAGCGAGTGATCGAAGTCGGTGCACAGCGGACGCCCCAGGCCGATTACTGCTACGCCCCGCTCTCCAGCGCTCTCCAGCGCTCTCCAGCGCTCGCGCGCGACTGTGAACCGCTCTCCTCGCTGCCGGCGTCTACCCGCGTTTACATAGCAAAATCGTAAACTTAGAGGGAGACGGCGCGCGGCGAGTCCGTAGCACGGAGCATGACTTGGACGGCGCACTTTACCGTGCGCGCGCCGCTGCTCTCTATCGCCCTGCTGGGAACAGCGTGCGCGCACATGCATCACTATCAGCTCGGGGATATCGATTCCTTCGAGGGACGACTCGAGCCGTTCACGGTCCGAGTCGACGAGACGGGCTTCGACGCGCAGGAGGCGCTCGACATCGCCCGACACACCAGCGCGACCCACGCCGATCGACAGCGCGTCAGCGATGCGCAAGACATCCTTGCGCTCTTCCAGGTCGGATACTCGACCGGTGACGCCACCTTCAACGATGACTGGGCTGACGGCGTGCTCGCGAAAGTGCTCACGCGCTGCCCCACGGGACGGCTGACGGGCATTTCCGTGGTGCGCGAGTCCGCCGACTACCCCGTGGTGAGTGGAGAGATCGTCACCATAAAAGGATATTGCGTACGATGAAAAGCTCGACCTTCATGCATCGTCTCGTCTTGACCTGCGCGGTGGCTGCCGCGGGCTGCACGTCGCTGCAATCCGTTAGTGTCAATGGTGTACCGAGCGAGCGGCGGCGGCCGGTCGCGGCGTCCGCCGTGAACACGGCATTTTTGGGTTTGCATTTCGACAACGACTTCGTCAACGGGCTCACGGATCAATTGAGGGCGCAGTGTCCCAAAGGCAAGGTCGCTGGTGTGTTCACCAAGCACGAGACGACCTGGTACGTGCTCGTTCAGGAGCGGCACGTGCGCGTCTCGGGCTACTGCGTCTACGAAACAGCAGAGGCGCAGGGAACGGCGCCATGACGCGGTTGCTCGGCTGTCTGGTCGTGGCGCTACTTGCGGGTTGCACACACAGCGTTCATCAGGTCAGTGTCTCTGCGCACGACATCCCGCGCGGCGCACCCGTGCGTCGGATCGTCGCAGAAGCGGAGCAGCACGTCGTGCTCTACGTCACCGACAATACCGACTTCGTGGACGAAGCGCACCGGAACCTGCTTTCGCAATGCCCGCGCGGAGAGCTGGTCGCGGTCGAGACACGATACAGCACGAGCCACGGCTTCTTGTCGTTCGACAACAAGGTGCGGATGACGGGGTGGTGCCATGACGCGCAGAGTCGCTAGTCCCGAATAGCGCCTTCGCCGAAGACAATCGGCTGCAGATAGTCGTCGGGATCTTGAAGCCAGTGCGCTTGGATGGCGCGATCGGCGAACGCCTGCTCATAGGCCGCTCGAAAGCCACTGGACGTGCCGGCGCCGAACAGGTCGTGATGCAGCGGGTAGATCTCCTTGACCCGAAGCGCCTCGGCGTAGTCGACCGGATCACGCATGCCCTGGGCGATGAAGCCGTTGCCAATGATCGCGCCGAGCTCGACGTCGCTGGGTGGCAAACCGCGCAGAGTGGCCAGCAGCTCCGGCGCGTGAGCGCGAATCGGGCCGTTCGAGTCGTTCCAGACGAACGAGAACTGCCCGACCGCGAATCGAAAAAGAAGGGCCTCGCAGCCGCCGGAGTTGCACGGCGGCTGCGCGTCGGGCCCGCTGTGCAGGTTGCGCACCACCGTGACCTGGACGTCTTTGCCGAACGGCTCGATCTCGGCGGAAGCTCCCAACGGCGAGTCCGCCGCCAGCGTTTCCAGACAGTCGATAGAGACTCCCGCATCGGTCCGGATCTTTTCACAGTGCACGGGCAGCCCCACCAAGCGCGCTCCCGTGTCTCGGAGCAGCGGACCGGTTTGACACTGATGATCGAAGTGATCGTGCCCGATGAAGACGGCTTCCGGGAGCAGCGCGCCGAGCTCCTCGTAGGTCGTGGCGACGTACGGCGCAACGCCGCTGGCTGGGGGACAGCCGCCATTGTTGATGTACGTATCGAGCAGCGCGACATGCCCGCCTATCGACACGGCGAGACTCGAGACGCCGAACCACGTGACGATGATCCGGTCACGGAGGACGGCGCCGTCCTCGTTCACGTTCTCCGCGCCGAAGAAGCGCTCACGCGCCGCAATGGTCGCCGCGGGCAACGGCGAAACGTCTGCGTCGTCGTCATCGCCACCGCAAGCACCGAGCGTCGACAAGGCCACCAGCGCTGCAAACTTACACGAACGAAGCATGGTCAGCTCTTCATCCCCGTACGACGGGTGGTGCGTCAATGCCGAAAGCTCTCGAGGAGCCGTAGCCTGGCCGCGGCGATACGTGGGAGTATCGCCGCCCCATGGCGCAGCTGATTCGTGCGCGCGGTTTGGTCGCCGCAGTCACAGGTGTCCTGGTCACGCTCGCGGGCTGCGGCTTGCCGGGAACTGCGACGTTGACGTTCCGACGGAGCGCTCGTCGGTCGGGTCGACGGTCCGGGCGTCTCGCCCACATTCGGCACTGTCGCCCTGCGCGGATCGATGCGTTGCCCCAAGAAGTAGTCGGGGCGGCTCAGAAGCCGGCTCGCGACAGCGCTCGCAACACGGGACGCGCCACGCGCGCGAGGCGGCGTGGACGCGGTGTTCGATACACCCAGAGTTTCTTCACGTGCGCAATCACGTGCCATTCCGCGTCCGTCCCCGCCGGGAAGTAGGCCACGTCCCCTGCGGAGAGTGAGTGCGTGCTCGAGCCGACGTGTACGGTGACGTTTCCCTCCAGGATGTGCACCAGCTCGTCCGAGCGGTACCGGATGCGAAATCGACCGGGCGAGCACTCCCACACTCCGCAGTCGAACTGCCCGTCCATCGAAGCGATCATGTTCACCGATCGCGCGCGTGGGTCCCCAGCTACGACGTCGCTGGGCTCGAAGGGCGCCGGCACCGGGCGGCAGCGCGCGATGCTGAAGCTTCGAGAGGACGGAGTGCCGGCGATCCGCGTCAGCTGCCACGACGCGCGCTGAAGCAAGGGCCGCAAGCGACCGGCCAATCGCGATTTGCCTCCTGCACGGGACAGGTTTGCTTCATTCACGGCGCCTAGACGTAAGGTGCGACTGGCGAAGTGCAATACCTGGGCGAAACGTCAGTGGCAACGTGTCTGAGCAGATGCTCCTTGACCCCCTGAGGCGAGCGCCCAAGCTAGCGAGGTGACTGCCCAATTCACTGCCCGGTCGGGAGCGCCGCCGGCATGAGCGAACAAGACCGCGTCCTCAGGCGTGCCTTCGAGCTGCAAGCGGAGGAGGAAGCGCAAGAGGAGGAGGCGCTCGAGGCCGAGAGACTGCGCGTGGCGGTGCAGGACGTCGGGCTCGATCCCGCGTATCTGACGAAGGCCGAGCAGGACCTGGAGCAAGCGGCCGCTCGCCGCAAGAAAGCGCGCCGCTCCGTGCTGCTCGCGGCGGCGTCGCTCGTGGCTGCAGTTGGGCTCGCAGCGGGTGCGGTGCGCGTGCTCAATCCGCCAGCGCCGGCGCCATGGGTGAGCAGCTTCGATCAATCGGGTGCCTGGTCGCTCGACGTCAACCCCGGCACCAAGACGGCGCTTCGCTTCGAAGACGCGCCCGGCCGCGGCAAGGTCGCGGTCGTCGAGGTCGAACGGTTCGCGCTCGAGCCCGGCAGCGCGTTTCGCACGAATCTTCAGAGCAGCGCGGTCCCGAATGACCTCGGCCGCTACGACCGTCTCGTGCTGGATGTGAAAGGCGACCTGCCCGCGGCGCGTGTCGAGCTCGGGGCCAGTCGTAGCGAGCGTTGGATCTCGGCTCCGGTGCCGGCGAGCTCACAGTGGAAAACCCACCAGCTTGCGCTCGAAGACTTCCAGCACCAGGTCTACGAAGGCGGTCGCTGGATGACGCTCGACGACAAGCCACCGGAGAGCATCAGCCGGATCTCGATCAGCTTGGGCGACGGCGTGAACGCCGCCGGAGCCACCGGCAAAGTGGCGTTCGACAACCTGAAGATCGAGTGAGTCGCGAGCACCAGATTTGGTAGCTTGGATCGCCGAACATCCGGAGGCAGATCATGCGTGTCGTTCGAGTCGAAGCGTTGCAGGGACCAGAGGCGGCAAAACTCGCTGAAAGTCCGCAGCCCGAGCCGCGCGCGGGCGAGGCACTGGTGCGGGTGCATGCGGCAGGCATCAACTACGCCGACGTCATGCAAACCCGGGGTCTGTACGTCGGTGGGCCCAAGCCGCCATACGTCGCCGGGCTCGAAGCGGCGGGTGAAGTCGTCTCGATCGGCCAGGGCGTGAGCCTGCCGGTCGGCGCGCGGGTCATGGGCTTCGGTGCGGGTGCGTTCGCCGAGTACGTGAGCTGGCCCGCTACCAATCTGCTGCCCATCCCGGCGAGCTGGAGCTTCGACCAGGCTGCGGCGTTTCCGATCCAGTGGCTCACTGCGCACGGCTGTTTGCGAGTGTGCGGGCGCTTACAGGCGGGTGAATCCGTACTCGTCCACGCTGCGGCGGGCGGCGTGGGCACGGCCGCCGTGCACCTGGCCAAACACTACGGCGCGCGCGTTTTCGCCACTGCCTCGTCCGCCGCCAAGCTCGAGATCGCGCGCCAACACGGCGCGGACGAGCTCATCGACTACACGAAGCAAGATTTCGTGGCCGAGGTCAAACGCCTCACCAGCGGCCGCGGTGTCGACTTGATCCTCGAGATGGTCGGCGGCCAGACCTTCGACAAGAACTTCGAGGCCGTCGTCCCATTCGGGCGCATCGTGGTGTTCGGCTCCGCCAGCGCTCAGGAGGCGAACGTCACGAACACGTCGCTCATCTTCCGCCCCGTCGAGGTCATCGGCTACCACGTGGCGAACATGGCCACGAATCGTCCAGACCTGCTTCAGCGCGATTTGGCGGAGCTGCTGCCGTTGATCGAACAGGGCGTGGCAGTACCGGAGCAGCCCAGCGCGTACCCCCTCGAACGCTGCGCCGAGGCGCTCGAAGCCCTGGCCACGCGTCGCACGACCGGCAAGCTCGTGCTGACGCCTTGAGAAGTCAGTCGCCGGGCGGCCGTGGCCGTCGCGAAGGAGAACTTCGAAGCTTTCTCCGGGTCGAGCCAGGCGTCGTAGACGCGTTCGGCAGAAGCAGAGAAGCGATGCTGGACGCGAACGGCCACGATATCCCTGTCTTTCATCGTCGGCCCTTTCCGGATCTTCCGGCGGTTCGGTCTTCCTCCTGGAGCAGCTCATCCAGCGCCAAGAGGCGGCGCGTCCAGAGCGCGCGCTGGCCGTCGAGCCATTCGGCAGCCTGGTCGAGCGGTTTCGGATCGAGAGAGAGCAAATGCTCCCTCCCTCTCACCTGCCGCCGGATCAACCGGGCACGCTCGAGCACGCGGATGTGCTTGGACACGGAGTTCAGTGAGATGGAGAACGGCTCGGCGAGCTCCGTCACGCGCGCTTGACCGCGCGACAGCCGCGCGAGAATGGCTCTGCGCGTCGGGTCCGCGAGCGCGAGCAAGACCGCGTCGAGCGTGGAGTCGGAGATGCTCGCCGTCATTCACCCTGATGGGTTAATGTCAGAGCGCCACGCCGTCAAGGGCGGCGTTCCGGTGCCGGCGCGGGTCACGCCTTGTGCGCGTCGCCCCGCGCCAGCGCCTGAAGGATCGTCTCCTGAATTCGCATGCGTGCGGCGGCGTTCAAGTTCTCGAACTGGATGCCCACGAGGCGCTGCGCGGGTGCCAAGGTCGACCACGCGATGCGGCCCTGAACCTCGAGCGGCTCACCGGCATCGTCCATTGCCATGGCGAGCGTCAGCGCAGCACCGCGCGCCGTCGAAGCTTCCGGCACGTCACGAGCGAGGCTGAGCAACGCTCCCGTCAGGCTGAGGTCCGCGACCATCCCGTCGTGAGCTCCGCTCGACGCTCGTGCGAGCGTGGCGATGTTCGTTTTTACACGCAGCGCGCCGCGTCGCTCGGCGAACGCCGGAGCCTTGGCCCGCATTTCGTCGATGCCGATGACGGCGCTCACGAGCAGGTCCACTGTCTTGTCATCGATGTCGACGAACGCGACCTCGAAGCCGTTCTTCTCCGCTGCCGCAAAATCGATCTGCGCCTTCATGACGCGCGCTTGCATCGGCGGCAAAGGCGTGAGCCCGAGTGGATGCAGCGCGAGCTCGATCACCTCGCCCACGCGCGGCGGTTCGACCGCCAGGATCCAGGCGTCCGAAAGCGAGAGGCGCGTCGCCCACAGGCGTTGCACGCTTCCGTCTGCATAGCGGCAGACAGCGCTCGCCACGAGACGGACTGTTCGTGGCGGGACGTCCTGCACAGTCATGGCGCGCGTCGACCTCCTCAGCGTTCGTTTTACCTGCGCCGAGCGGCTGGGCCAAGGATACCGCGGCCATCCTTCGCCACCCGCGCCTCCCTGCGCGCATGTTACAAGTGCCGGATGAGTGAGGTTCCGTGTGGCTGGGCCCCGCTGACCGACGCCTTGTACCGTCGCTATCACGACGAGGAGTGGGGCGTTCCATTACGGGACTCGAGGGCGCTCTGGGAGAAGTTTCAGCTCGACGCCTTTCAGGCAGGACTTTCCTGGATCACCGTGCTCCGCAAGCGCGCTGACATGCGCAAGGAGTTCGAGAGGTTCAGCCCCGAGAAGATCGCGCGCTGGAACGCCGCGCGCGTGGCGAAGGCGCTGAAGAACCCGCTCATCATCCGCAGCCCGACCAAAATCAAGGCCATGATCGGCAACGCGCGTGTCTACCTCGACATGCGAGAGCAGGATCTGGACTTCGCGGACTACCTCTGGGACTTCGTCGATGGCAAACCCATCGTGTCACGCCTTGACACTTGGCGTCACGCTAAGGCCAAGACCGCGCTGTCCGAAAAGATCTCCAAGGACATGAAGAAGCGGGGCTTCAAGTTCTGCGGCCCCACCATCGTGTACGCTTGCATGCAGGCCGTCGGCCTCGCCAACGACCACGAAGTGAAGTGCCCGCGCTTCCGTGCCGTGCAGAAGATGTGACGTCGCAGCCGGTGCGTGGCGGAGCCCCCAAGGCCCGGGGCCGGAAAAAAATCACAGCGCGTTGTCGAACTGGCGTCGTCTCGAGCGTCGTCTCTGCAAACAACAACCAACGGCCGGCAGCACCGGCCGCCTGCTCGCAGGAGAAACGCCATGGAATCCGCCGTATTGAACCAGAACGCCTCGCTCACCGCCGCTGCCCCGGAGGCCGCTCCGGCCACCACCCCCGAGCTATCACGCGCGCGTCGCTGGACGGGTCGCGTGCTCACCGGCATCGCCGGTCTGTTCCTGGTCGTCGATGCACTCGCGAAGATCGCCGAAATCGCGCCGGTCGTCCAGGGCAGCGCAGAGCTCGGCTATCCGCTCGGCACCATGGCGCCGATTGGCTGGGCCCTGCTCGTCTCCACGGTGCTCTATCTGTATCCGCGCACGGCCTTCTTCGGCGCGCTCCTGTTGACCGGCTACATGGGCGGCGCGATCGCGACACACGTGCGCGTCGAGCATCCGCTGTTCACGCACACGCTCTTCCCGATCTACGTCGCGGTCCTGTTCTGGGCGGCCCTGGCCCTGCGCGACCGAAGACTCGAAGGCATCATCCGTCAGACGTTCAAGTGAATCGGTGAATCGCCAGCGGCGCACGCGGGCTGATGAGCTCATGCGAAGCCGAAATATCCGCGCCCGCGAAGCGCAATCGAGAGGGATCTGAGTTAGCGCACCCGCGGCCGCGCGCAGCATCCGCTGCTGCCAAGTGCAATTCTAGGCCGGGTGGCCCCGGAGGATTGCTCCCCCGGGGCTCCCACAGACCCGGACGTGCGGATTTCCCGCATCCGGTTCGTCAAGCAACGGGTTCGCTACGCGACGTAGTTTGAGTGGACGACGCGAGCGCGGGGCAGT
>DATDJP010000320.1:0-5878 GCA_036520475.1 Polyangiaceae bacterium
AAACGGCTCGAGCAGCTGCACTTCGTTCGCCCAATCGAGCGTGTATGCCATCACGAAATCCGCGACAGATACGCTGTTTCCAGCGACGTACTCTCGACCTTTCATGTGCTCCTCGAGCACGGCGGCCATGTCCGTGAAATCGCGGCGCGCCAGCGGCACGTCCCCCGGGATGCGTTCTTCTTCCGGATACAGTGACTCGTGCCGCGCCATGCGCCAGAGCGGCTGTTCCAGCTCCGTGGCCGCGAACAAGAGCCACCGGAAAGCCTGCGCGCGTCCCCGGAGATCAGCGGGAAGAAGCCCCTTTTCCGGGTATTTCTCGGCGAGATACAGCACGATGGCCACGGACTCTGTCAGCACGAAGTCATCGTCCACGAGCGCAGGCAGCTTGCCCGCCGGATTCACGCGCAGAAACTCTGGATCTCTGTGCTGTCCCTTCGTGAGATCCACGTTGATGAACTCGTAATCGATGCCGAGCTCCTGGAGCGTCCACACGGCGCGAATGACACGCGTCGGCGCGAATCCGTACAGTTTCATCATTGCCTCACCTGCCAAATCCGGCTTTTTCGGTTTCTTTCAGGAGCCTTACCAGCAATTTCACATCGAGATCCGCGATCGTCAGCGAGCGCACGCGGCTTGACGTCCGGGCTTCGCGCTGCGCTCTGACCCCGGCGCGGGCACGCTCAGAGCGGCCTCGAAACGCGTGGCTTCTTCGTCGTTGCATTCGCGGGGGGCAGCGACGAACGGCTCTGTGGTGAGCGTGCGGTAAACGCCGCTATCGAGCACGAGCCACACGTCCGCGGCGGAGCTGGCATGCAAAGACACCACCGTACCGGCCCCCGCCGGCAACGGGACGCGCTGCCAGGCGCCCTGCGGGCTGCGGCGTGCGAGCACTCCATCCTGAAGGGTCCAGACGTTGCCTTCGGCATCGGCGTCGAGCACCGTCGTCCCTCGTGGCAGGTAGTCGGTGATTTCGAAGCCGCGACCGCTTCCGCTCACGAGTGCCGTCCGGTCCTCGGCGTCCGTCCCGATGGTCCAGACCGCGTGCGGCCCGCGACCGACTACGGCGGCGTTCGACGGAAGGGCGACCGGCAGCGCCACGCGCGCGCTCGTGCCGTCCTTGTTGAAGCGCTCTGCGACGGCGAAATCGATATCGTGCGCTGGGTCTCCGTCGCTTCCGCGGTCTCCGTCGCTACCGCGGGACTCGTCGTCTGGGCCAGACTCGTCGCGAGCCGGCTTGCAGCGGGAGACCGCGACGACCAGCGCCTCACCCCCAGTGTTCGAAAAGAGCGCAAGCGGAAACTCGAGCTCCGTCCAGCATTCACCCGACTTCGGCGCACGCGACCACTGTTTCGGGATCGGAGCGCGCGCGCCACCCACGGTGCGCAGCGTGTAGCCCCAGGGCGGACCAGCACGCAGCGGCACTTCAGCGATCAGCGTGGACTTTCCGGCCCAGGGCCCCATGTCGATCCAGTGCGCGCGGATCATGCCTTGAAGCTTCCATATACCCGACCTGGTACGACGGAACAGGCGCGCGGGCGGCGGACACACCGACCACGGGTGAAGGTCGTCGAACAGCCAGAGCTCGCCTTCCTGCGTCTCCGTCAACGCGAGCTGCTGCCACGCCGCACAGCGCTGCGCGCCTTGTGCGAGCCGCTCGTCTCGTACGAAGCGCGCCCCGCGCAGCTCGGCGAACGCCAGTCCGTCTTCGGCGGCGCTCATCCAAACACCGTCACGCAGGGCATGGAGCGAGAACGTCCCCGCAGCGACCAGCTGGAACGGGCTGCGTGCTTCAGTGGGCTCGGGAGGCCGCTCACTCCGCAGTGGCTTGGCCACACGCTGCTGCCGCACCGGCGCACGCGCCACCACGTGGGAATGGCTGCCGCGCGCAGCCGGCTCGCAGGCAACCACGAACAGTAAAGCGATCAGGGTCCGAAGCTCGTGGGTCACGAGCGGCGAGTCTACTCTCACTCCAACTGCGCGCGTCAGCCGATGCGCTTCGGCATGTCGTCCGCCTTTTGACTGGCGCGAAATTCGATGATGCGAAAGTCGGCGAGACCGTGGGCATGGAACGGATCTTCTTGGATGATGGCTTCGACTTCTTCGCGACTCTTTCCCGCTGCCAGGATGATGCCGCCGTCCCTGGGGATTTTGCGGCCGGAAACGAGGAAGTGTCCGGACGCGTAGTACTTGTCGAGGAAAGCGACGTGCGCGCGCATGTGCGCGTCGATCTCCGTGAGCGCGGCTTTGTAGGTCAATTCAATGACGAACATGGCTCGAGCTTAGTACACCGATACGGGTCGCGGAATACTTGCCGGCGCGTTGCATGCCACTCGGCGCAACGCGCCTCCTCGTTCTCCGTCGGGGCGCTCAACACTAAAACGTGCGCACGGAAACGGGCACGCGCACGACCGAGACGCTGCGCTACTGCGGACCCTCGGGTAATCGCACGGAGACGCGCGTCGTGAGTACGGACATCGACACGCACAAGTGCTGGGACCCTCGCGCGCGCGGAGCCCGGTGTGACGCGCTGGGTACGCGGTGACGCCGGGCGAGCACGCGCAAGAGGGCCCCGGGCGCGCGCAGCGAAAGCGAGCACGCCCGGTCGTAATGCGTCGCAACCTGCCGGGGGAGCAGCTCAGCTCGTGGGTAAGACACCTGCGCCGCGGGTCGGATACGGAGACGCGCGACGGATACTTCCCTACAACTGTGTCGCGTCATGATGTTTTGGTCTCAGGAGCGTTTTGCGGAGCGCGTGTATTGACGGTGAGCCGGCGCTTGATGTAGCTCGTTGTAACGACGGGGTGGGTCCCTCACAAAGGTCGGGTCGACGATGCAAATCTATTATTTTCTGCCGGTCGTGCTCATCGGTGCAGCGTTCGCATATTCGTACTGGATGAAGCGTCAAGTCGCGAACATGAATCCCGAGGAAGCGGCGCAGCGCTTTCATGATCACTACTCTGGGTACTTCGAGCTCGAGGACGGCGAGCGCGTGATCGGCGCGTGGAGCGGTCTCGAGTTTCAGGGCGCCAAGAGCGCGGCGCGACAGGTTGCCGGTGCAGCGCTGAACAGTGCGGCTGCGGCGGTGGTGGGCGTGTCCACGTACGTGCCGCTCGTGCAGGTGGGGCTCACGTCGAAGGGCCGCGTGCTGGTGTCACGCGAGTACAGCGAGCTCGGGGACCGCGGAAACTACAAGCAAGTGGCGAGCTTTCCTTCGGGTGCGCAGGCGCTGGACGCGGCGCACGCCCTGCCGGGAGAGAACCTGGGCGCCGTGCCGAAGAATCCGTTCAACCCGGCAATGCAGCTCGAGTTCGTGCAGGTTCGCGGAGCGGGCGGAGCGAGCGGAGCGTACGAAGCGTGGATGTCGCCGCAAGGCGCACAAATGGGCCACCCCGGTTTTCGTTCGATCTTGCAAGCGCTCGGCGCACAGGGGTAAGCGGCGCACAGGGGTAAGCGGCGCACAGGGGTAAACGGCGCGGTAAAGCTAGAGTCCGATCCGGTTGAAGGTGGTGCTCGCTGCTGCGGAATCAATGTTGTCCGCGATGGTGGGAGCCCGCGTGTCGACCGTGAACTGCGCGGTCGCAGTGCTGCGACTGGTTGCGCTGATTCCCGTCAAAGAAACGGCGTGAGGGCCTTCCGTGAGGCCCTCGACCACGAGGATGGCCGTGCCGGTACCGGGAGCCCCAGGCACGAACCGCGCGCTGAACGGGTAGACGTCGCACGTGCTCGGCGGCTGCGTGTCGAGTTGGCATTCGTAGCGGAGCGGCAGGTTCGTGAGGACGGCATACGTCACGGGGACTGGCACGCTGCGCACGGTTTCTCCCGGAGCGGGATACAGCACGGTAATGGTGAATTCTTCACATGCAGTGAGCAGCAGCGGTGCGAGCAAGCACAGCGCAGAGTGCCTTTTCATGCGCGGACGGTAACGAGCAATCCGTGCGCGCAACAAGGCCGCCGGCGGACAAAGTACGAGGCTTTAACGGCCGCCGGGGGTGGCGATGCACTCTCCACGAGCGAGTGCGACGCCGACGTGCGAACGTGCGCTGCATGCTTGGCAGAGCGTCGACTTCAATCCCGCGAACAGCGCGTTCGAGCAGGTGCCCTTGATCGCCGACGAATGACCGGCTGGTGTCCGCGCGCGTACGGCGGTAAGAAGATCGCATGCTCCGCCTAGCACACCTGACGTTGTGTCTCGCGTCGGGGCTGCGGGGGTGTTGGGGGCCGCACCCGATGTGTGAAGGCGATCCTCGATCCTATGAAGTTTCCTATGCGGGCGTCGAACCAGACGCGCTCGCCGCGGCGCTCGGCGACGACCGAGTACTGTCACCGGCCGAATGTCGTGCGTTCTGTGAGGGCGCCGTCGACGAAGCACGCGAGCGCGAAGGCTCACTCGAACGGTGCGACGTGCACGGGGCGCAAGATGGCGCCCGGGAAACAGAAGTCGCTTGCACCCTGTCTTACCCGGCCTGCTTCGGGTGAAACCACGGCGTCAGACTGAACCGCCACCATGAACGGAGCGAGTGAACAGAGCGGATACACCATCGAAGTCGCCCGAGTGGACGACTTCGACGAGATCGTGCGCATCGACGACGAGGCGACGGCGCTCTACGCCGAAACGGGGCTCGAGCTGGTGCTCGGCGCGTCGCATCCCTTTTCTCAAGCCGAGCAAGCGCGCTGGCGCCGCTCCGCCGAGCTCGGCCGGCTGTTCTTCGCCGTGAACGGCGAAGAAGTGCGTGTCGGCCTTGCCGCGCTCGACGAGCTCGACGAAGCGGCATACCTGGATCAACTCTCCGTCCGCCGGAGCGCGATGCGCCGCGGCGCGGGCCGGTTTCTGTTGCACCACGCGATCGCCTGGGCGGAGAACGCCGGACACAGCGCGTTGTGGCTGACGACCTACGGGCACTTGCCGTGGAATGTGCCGTTTTACACGCGCGAGGGTTTCGAGCTCGTGCCCGAGTCGGAGTGCGGAGCCGACGTGCGCCATCATCTGGACGACCAACGCCGCTGGCTTCCGCTGCCGGAGCAGCGCGTCGCCATGCGCAGGCTGCTCCATCGCTGAGGCCCGTTGCAAACGCGCGCGGGTGACTCGCGACGACCTCAGGGCTTCACGGCCGCCCCGCTCCCGTCACAGCCAATGGCGAAAATCGATCAGTCTACGAGGATCGTGAACACGACGAGCACGTTCATCACGAGCGTTGCACCCAAGATCGCGAGCAGCGGCGACACACCGGCCTGTTGTCGCCGCTCTTCGGCGCACGCCACGCGCTTCTTGTCCACGCGCGCGCAGCTGGCGTCTTCCAGCTCGCGCGCTCCGGGGCAGCGACGGAGGCAGGCGGCACGTGTCCCGCGCGGGCGTGTCTCGAAGCAGCGCTCCGCGCAGGTTCGAGCCTCCGGCGCTGCGAGCGGGACCTCGTGACGAACGCGCACGCTGTGTGAGCAGCCACTCGAGGCGCAGAGCAGCGCGAGCAACGCCGCCAGCGCTCGACACCGCGCCGCATGAAATGGGATGGCTTCGAACACTCCGCGCCTGCTCCGACCCTACCACCTCCCGGCGCGAGCGTTTCACGACGCTCACCATTCCGCTCTTCTTTCGCTACGCGGGAGCGCGAGTGCGGACGTGGACCACGCCGGCCGCCGTGGCGCGGGCCCACGACGATTCGATGAGCCTGCTTGGACACAAACTTCGCGTCGTAGCGTCGTGGCAGATAGCTCGCTGGGAAGAGCGCCTTTGCGCGTTGCCATTCTAGGCCGGGTGGCCCCGGAGGATTGCTCCCCCGGGGCTCCCACAGACCCGGACGTGCGGATTTCCCGCATCCGGTTCGTCAAGCAACGGGTTCGCTACGCGACGTAGTTTGAGTGGACGACGCGAGCGCGGGGCAGT
>DATDJP010000321.1:0-82148 GCA_036520475.1 Polyangiaceae bacterium
TCGCGCATCGCGAGCACCGCGATCAGGTAGTTGCCGATCTTGGCGCCTGCGGCGTCCGTGGCATCCGCGAGGCGCTGCGTGCGATAGGTGATCACGCGCACACCGCCCGTGTACGCCTCCGGCGCGGGAGGACTGAGCGGCACCACGATCAAGACGCGCGTGGCGGGCACGTCGGGCTGCACGTCGAGGCCGAGCGGGCCTGTGCCGCGGGTCAGCATCACGCGAATCATGCTCTCGGGGTTCTGGGCGTGGGCGAGCAGGCGCTCTATCTCGGCCGCGAGCTCTGTTTCGCTACGAGGCAGCGCGATGTGAACGCGACTGGCGCTCCAGGCCAGACGCTTCAGGTGCTCATCGAGCGCGAACGGCTGGCCCCCGTAGGTGCGCAGCGTCTCGAACACGGAGTCGCCGTACAGAAAGCCGCGGTCGAAAACGCTGACGCACGCCGTCTGCTCGCTGAAAATTCGGCCGTCGATCATCACCCAGGTGGACATGCGCGCTCCTCCACGTCGCCCGTCGCTCCCAGCAATGCCAGGGCGGCGCGCCGTTCGGCCTCGTCAATAGCCGCTCCCAGGCCGAAAGCCAGCTCGGCGTGCGGTTCCGGTGATAGGGATGATCCGAGCCAGATGATCACGCGCGAGAACGGGAGCGGGATGCGAAACTCGTCCCAGGTGCCGGGCACGACGTAGGCGCGCTCGACGGCGCAGCCGAGTGGCACGCACACCCCAGCCACGAGGCGCGCGGCGCTCATGGCGCCGGGTTTGGCCGAGCCGCACGGGCCGCGCGGACCATCGACGGCGAAGGCCGTATCGTGACCATCGCGCATGCGGCGCACCAGGCCTTTCAAACCCGACGCCGCCCCGTTCGACGACGATCCACGCACGACGTGCAGCCCGAGCGCGCGCATCGCGCCATGCTGGAGCGTGCCATCCTTCGACCGACTCACCAGCACGGACGTGGGCGCGCGCAACGGCAAGGCCGTCAGGCCGAGCTGAGCGCCGTGCCAGAACACGTAGACGACGCGCTGGCGCTCCGGAGTGTCGAGGCCCGGGGCAGCGCGCACTTCGACGCGCCAGGTGAGACGTAACAACCGAACGATGAGCCCGAGAGCGAAGCCGAGCAGCAGCCGAAGCACGATCTCAGCCGGCCCGCAGCACGGCCAATCGTTCGCGTGCCGCCGACAACTTGTCGTCGGCCTGCAGCGAGCGCTCCAGCATCTGGATGGCCTTCTCGCGCTCGCCGAGCTTCTCGTGCACCTCGGCGATGCGCATGAAGACCTCGGCCCTCGTGATCGGGCTGCCCTGGTCGAGCTTTTGCATCATGAGCGCGCGGAGGACGAGCTGCGCCTTCTTGTAGTCGCCTGCGGTCATGGCAACGTCGCTGATCTTCTTCAGCACGTGCACGTTGCTGGGCTCGATCTTGAACGCTCTGTCGAGCTCTTCGAGGGCTCGCGTCACGTCGCTCTCGGCGAGGTAGGCGTCCGCCAGCCGGCGGTGGATTTCTCCGAGCTCCTTGCTGCGCCTGCCAGCATAACTCTGCACGATGCGCTCGAGCACCGCGGCTGCCGCGGAGCCGCGGCCAGAGGCGCTGTACGCGTCGCACAGCTCCAGCAAGAGCTCGCGATCGTCCGGCTTGATTTGACTGGCGCGCTCCAGGAGCTCGGCGGCCTGCCCGAAGCTTTGGCGCTTCTCCGCGTGGATCTTCGCGGCTTGCCGGAGCAGCCGCGCCTTGACCTCGTCGTTCTCCGAAAGTTCCGCGTCGCGCGCTATCAAGTTCGCGAGGTGCTCCCAGCTCCCGGCCGCCGTGTAGAGTTCGGCCAGTCGCTCGCGTAGCGCCGCGTTCCGCTCGTCGGCGACGAGGCCGCGCTCGAGCGCGCGCGCGGCCTTCTCGTTATCACCGAGTTGCGAATAGGTGTCCGCCAGCGCCGTCGAGAGCTCCACCGTGCGCGCGCCCTCGCTCCCCTCCAGCAGGCGCTCTAGCACCTTGGCGGCTTCCGCCGGCTTGTTGTCGGCTTCGAACAAGCGCGCCAGCGCCTCGAGCGCCGAGCGCTGCTGCGGATCCCGGTCGAGCACGCCTTGATACGTTTCAATGGCCTTGGCGCGATCGGAGAGGCGTGATTCGTAGATGTCCCCGAGCCGCACCTGCAGGCGAAGCTCCGAGTCCACGTCGTTCTTCTCGCGCGCCAGCGCAATCTGCTCGTCGAGCAGCTCGGCGAGCTCCTCGTCGCGGCCGGTGCGTTCGTACAGCTCGCTCAGCGCGACCACGGCCTCGGCGTGGCCAGGCTGCTCGTCCAGCGCCGCACGGAGCAGCTCGATGGCCGTCGCCGACGACTCGAAGCGCTGGTCGTTCAGGCGCGCCAGCTCGATGCGCAGCGACGTGCGCTCCTCGGGAGATTCCGCCAGGTCGACCAACCGCTCCAGCAGCCGGCCGAGCTTGTCGAAGCTCTGCCGTTCTTCGTAGAGCTCTCGCAGTGCGCGCGCCGACTCCGCGTCGTTCGGATCGTCCTCGAACAGGTGCTCGTACAGCTCGCTCGCCCTGGCCGGTTGCGCGAGTCGGTCGCGCGCGATCTGCGCGGCTTTCTTGCGCAGCTGGCGCACGGCCGTACCGTCCGCCCCGAGCTCGGCGCGGCGGGCCACGAGCTGGAAGGTTTCGGCGTAGTCGCCAGCGTTCTCTCGGATTTCCGTGAGCTCCGCGAGCGCCCACAAGTTGGTTTCGTCGAGCTCGAGCAGCTCGCGCAGCACGGGTTCACCCGCGTCCGGACCAGCTTGGCGCAGGGCCAGGTCCCGAGCTCGCCGAAACAGCTCTTCACGAGCATGCGGATCTTGCTGGAGCCTGCCGCGTGTCCGGAGCGTGACGCTCAAGTCCGCATCCCGGCCAGCCGCGCGTTGCAACTCTTCCAGCCGCTCCAGAACCGCATCGTTTTGTGGGTCGATCTCCAGCGCTTTGCGCAAGGCCTGCTCCGCGCCGGCGCTGTCGGAGGCGCGCTCCGCCAGCCATTGTGAAACGTGCATGAGGAGCTCGCTGGCGACCTGCGGCGGAAGCTCTGCGCGCTGCTCGACCGCGGCGACCATGGCGCGGGCCGCCCCTTGCCAATCCCCCGTGATGGCTGCGAGCCGCTCCAGCTCCTCCCGCACCCGATCGGCCGCGGGATCGTCCCCCAGGGCTTGCTCGACGGCGCGCTGCGCCGCCGCCGGTTCCGCACAATCCTCCTCGAGCACTCGGGCCAGCCGGAGGCGCGTGTCTACGCGCTCGTCGGCGCCGTCGGCGAACGCCACGCGCTTTTCGTAGAGGCCGGGCAGCTTGTCGGCGCGACTACGCGAGCGATACACCGATTCGAGCACGTCAGCGGCCTCTTCGAACAGATCCCGGTGTTCGGTGAGCTTCTCGAGCTCCGCCGCAGCCCCCTCGTGATCCGGCGCGCGTTCGATGGCCATGCGCAAAGAACCGAGGCCGCGCGCAGGCTCGGCAAAGTCGCGGATCTGCACCGTTGCCAGCCGGTAATAGAGCTCCGCCTGCGCCGCGTCGCCCTCCTCGACCGCGACCCGGCGTTCGAGCACTTCGCTGAGCGCCTGCGCGTCGCCGATGCGCGTATACAAACGATCGAGCGCTGCCAAGAGCTCCGGCTGATCGCCGACCTGCTCGATGGCGCGGCCGTATGCATCGACCGCGCGCCGCTCGTCCCGCAGCTTCTCTTCGGCGACCTTGCCCACGCGTACGTAAAGCGCCTTCGCGATCTCGGGATCGAAGGTGGACGCCGCGCGCTCGGCCAGAGCGTCCGCGTACAGCGCCCAGCCGTCCGCCAGCTCCGCCAATCGTTCGTTCTCCCGGTGCAGCTCTTCGGATTCCGGTTGCTCCACGAGCGCCCGGAGCAGCGCGCGCTGTGCTTCGTGGGGGCGGCCGAGCTCGCGTTCCAGCACCTGCGCGATGCTCTCGAGCGTCTCCGCACGCTGCTGCGGCTCACTTTCGACCCCGAGGCGCATCTCCAGCACCTTGACCAGCTCGTCGTGGCGCTTGGTGTCGCGCAGCACGGGCACCAGGATCTCCGCGACCTGAACCTTCAGATCGTCGTGGTCGGTCCCGATCTCCTCGACGGCAGCCACGGTGTCTGCGTCATCCGGCGCATCCTTCAAAGCGCGCTGGTACGCCTCCAGGGCGTCCTCGTAGCGACCGAGCTTCTCCGCCAAGATCCGACCCATTTGCTGCTCGATGGCCGCTCTGGGCCGCCCGCTCTCCGCCTGCTCCGCCTCGAGCCTCGAGTTTTCGAGCAGCTCTGGCCACATCTCTTCATCGCGGTACAAGCGACCCCGCGCGCGCAGCGCCTCGGGATCGCCGGGACGGAGCGCCAGTACGTCGTTCAGGCGTTCGATGGCGCGAGTGCGATCGACGAGATCGGTTTCATAGCTGCGCGCCGCGCTCATCAAGAGCGTGTACTTCAGGTCGGCGTCGTCTTCGTCCGACAGCTCCACCCGCCGCTCGTAGAGCTCCACGAGACGATTCGGGTTCTTCTCCGTCTCATACAGGTCGATCAGGCAATCGACGGTGAAGGCGCTGTCCGCCTCGAGCTCGAATGCCTGCTCGTACGCAGCGACCGCGCCGTCGCGATCATCGAGCATGTCGCGTTTCGCCTCGCCGATGCGCCGCCAGAGGCTCGCGCGTTCAGCGTCGTCCTCCACGAGCTCGGTCTTGGCCGTCAGCGCGCGCACCAAGATCGGCCAGTCGCTGAGCAACGTCGCCAGCTGCTCCATCTTGTCGAGCGGTCCGAGCTCGGTCTCGTCCGCCTCACGCAGCCGGTCGTAAGCGCCGAGAGCGCGCCGGGGATCGTCTCGTTTCTCGTCGTGGACGTTCGCGAGCACTGCCAGGATGTCGCGCTTGGAGATCAGATCGGGCGTCTCCGCCAGTGCCTCTTCGTAGGTCTCTGCCAGCTGGTCCCATGCGCGCGTCGCGCCGGCCAGCCGCTCGTATTCGGCGCGCACCTGCGCATCGTCCGGGTCGAGCTTGAACGCCACGGCGAGCGCGCGACGCGCGCGGTCGAGGTTGCCGCCACGGCGCTCCCAGAGGTGCGCTGTTTCGGACAAAACCGTCACCTTGTCGGCGTTGCTCTCGGCCAGCGTGAAGCGGTCCTCGTTGAGCTTGATCAGGTGCCGCCAGTCGTCGGCGGACTCGTACAGCGGCCGCAAAATCTCCACGACGCGCTGCTTGACGGTCGGGTCCTCGCGCAGCGACTCGAGCTCCGCGATGGCCTCCGCGTGCTCGGGGGCAAAGCGCACGATTTCCTCGAGTTGATCGAGGGCGCGATCGATGTCCGAGAGCTCCTGCCGCTGCAGGCGCGCGAGCGCCAGCCGGTACTCGGCCGCCCGCTCTTGGTTCGTGCTCTCTTCGGCGCGGCGCAAGTAGAGCTCCGACAGGTCGTGCCACTGGGACTTCTCGCGATAGAGCTCCGTCAGCGCGTCGAGCGCGCGAGTGTCCGTTTCCGACACCTCCAGGGCCGCACGGTAAGTCTCGATGGCGGCGTCCGGTTGTCCGAGCTCTCGTCGCTGTAGCGCGGCGATCGTGTGCAGCAGATCCAGGCGATCCTTGGGGTCGAAGCGATGATCCAGCGCTTCGCGATGTAGCTCGACCCGTTCGCCCGGGCGCGCCATCTTCGCGAGCAGCGCGTCAGTCGCCTCGAACAGCGCCTTGCTCTCCGGCTCGAACGCGAGCGCGCGACGGTAGAAGCCGAGCGCGCGCTCGGACTCGCCCAGCGCGGCGAACAGCTCGCCGGCGCGCCGCGAGAGGCGCGCGCTCACCGGGTCGTCGCCATGAAACTCGTCGAGCTCGGTAGCGTAGATTTCCGCGAGCCGCGCCTCGCTTCCCGAGACCTTTGCCAGCCGCTCGAGCTCGCTCGTGGTGGTCTCGTTGCCGGGGTCGTCGTGAAACAACTTGGCCACCGTTTCGAGCGCGGCGACGTAGTCTTCCTTCTGCTCTTCGTAGAGCTTCGCCAGCCGCGACAAGAGCTCGCGGCGCTCCTCTGGATCACCCGTGAACTCCAGGCGCGCGCGCATCGCGGTCATCACCTTGCCGAAATCGGCGCGCTGCAGGTAGACGGGTTCGAGCAGCGAAGCGGCGCGCGCGCGGTGCTCCGCCTCAGGCGCGTCGGCCAGCAGCCGTTCGAGCTCCGCGATCGCGCCCTCGTGCTGCTTCTGCAGGTCGAGCGCCTGGTGCAGCTCGTCGAATGCGCGCGGTACGTCCTGCAAATGCAGCGCGGCGATGCGCGCGATGTTGACGTGCAGATCGGCGGCGTTGCCCACCCTGTGCTCGAGCTGAGTCTGGTAGAGCTCGATCAATTCGGGCCAACGCTGCTCGCTCGGATACAGACGGGTCAGCGCCTCGATTGCCGCGGGGTCCAGATCGAGGTCGAGGATGCCTTCGTACGCCGGGATCGCCCGCGCCGAATCGTTCAGCACCTCCGCCAGCAGCCGCGCGCGGCGGAACATCAGCTGCTTCTTCTCCGCTTCGTCCTCCGCCGACTCGACGCGGCGCTCGAGCACGTCGAGCAGACTCTGCGCGTCGCCGGACTCCTCGTAGAGCGATTCGAGCGCGCTCAGCGCCCGGCGATCGTCCGCGCGGAGCTCGAGCGCTTTCTGATAGTAGCTGCGTGCGAGCTCGCGGTCGGCGAGCTGATGCCGCGCCAGATCGGCGATCTTCAGCGTGACGGCGAGCTGCACCTCGCCGTCGAAAATGTCGGGGGCGATGTCGCAGAGCAGCTGCACGTAGTCCGCTTGCCGACCAGTGGCCGCGGCGAGCCGCTCTTCGTGCTCGAGCCACGACGCGATCTCGGTGTGCCCGAGCGCGACGCGCACCGCGCGCTCCACGTACATGAAGGCGCGACCCGGGTCGTGCAGCGAATGCTCCGCGACGCGCATCGCCTTCTCGAGCCCCGCGAGCTGGTGCGGCGGATCATCCGCGGTCGCGACCTCGATCTCGATCACCCTGAGCAGCCGTTCGTAGTCGTTCTCGGTCTCGTAAATCGGGTGCAGAATTTCCGCTGCTTCGCGGCGGGATGGCTTGTCTTCCGAGCCCAGCAAGCTCTCCAGCGCCGAGCGGCTCGGCGCATGAGCGGCGTCGAGCGTCAGCGCGCTCCGGTACACCTCGAGCGCCCCTGGTACGTCGTCCAGGTACTGGCGCTTGAGATCGCCGTTCTTGGCGAGCAGCTCGAGGCGCTGCGCGTCGCTGCTTGCGATCTCGAGGTGCCGCTCGTACGTCTCGCCGAGCTCGTCCCAGCGTTCCGCGGCCAAGTAGAGCTGCTCGAGCGCCGAGAGCACCTGCTCGTCAGGGCCGTACTCGCCCTGCACCGCGCGCCAGGCCTCGATCGCCTCTGAGGACGTGCCGAGCCGCGTCGACAGGATCTGCGCGGAGCGCACCATCAACGTGCGTCGCGTGTCGACGTCGGTGACGAGCTCTCTGCGCTTGTCGATGACGGTGACCAGATCACGCCAGCGCTCGGCCCCCTCGTAGAGCTCGTCGAGCGCGGCGAGCGCCCGCTGATCGCCCGGATTTTCGTCCGCGCGCGCCCGCCACGCCACGATCGCGCCTTGCGGGTCTTGCAGCACATTTTGGCAGAGCTCGCCGAGCCGTCCGAGCAGCTCGCGTCGGGCGTCGCCCTCCTGCTCGAGTCGCACCTGTACGCGCAGGATATCCGCCAGTTTGTGGTGCTGCCCGGACTGCACGTAGATGCGCTCGAGCGAACGTGCAGCCGGCAATGCCAGCTCGGCGTCAGTCTCGTCGAGCAGCAGCACGCGGCGGTACGTGTGCTCCGCCTTCTCGGAGTCGCGCAGGTGTTCCTCGAAACCGCCCGCCAGGAGCATCAAAATCTCGGCCTTCAGCCCGGGTGTGTCGGCTCGCTCGGCGGCACGGGCCAGCACCTCGGCGACGCGCTGATGCGCGCCCGTGCGCCGTCCGATCGCGACCAGGCGGTTGCGAGCATCGGCGTCGAACGGCTCGAGCGGGACGAGCTCGGCGAGCGCGTCGAGCGCGCCCTCGTCCTCGTGGAGCCGCTCGTCGCGCAGCGTGGCGATGCGCCGGAGCAGTTCCTTGCGCTCGCCCTCCATTTCCTCCGGCGCACGTTGCGACGCGCCGAGGTCCTCGAGGCGGATCGAGAGCACGCGCACCAAGTCGCGGATCTCGTTGCGCCCCTCGTACACCCCTTCGAGCATGCACGCGGCGCGCACACGCAGGCTGCCGATGTCCAGCAAGCGCTCGGCGAGCTCGCGCGCCTGGTAGTCGTTCTGGCGCTCGTTCAGCACGTCCTCGACGTGAGAGATGGCCTGGTCCGGCTCGAGCAAGCGCTCCAGCTGAATCCGCGCCAGGCGCAGCTTGAGATCGAGCAGCTCACCGCCTTCGCTGATCGCCACGCGGCGCTCGAGCAAATGCGCGAGGTCCCGGTGCCGTCCCTGGGCGGCGTACAGGCGATCGAGAGCGCGCACCGCAGCGTCGTGCAGCGGGTCGCTCTTCAGAATGCGCTCGTAGTAGCGTGTCGCCTTCTCCGGATCTTCGATGATCTCTTCACAGATCAGCGCGACCTCGACCAGCATCTCGATGCGCCGATCGGCGTCGTCCGTGGCGTTACTGGCGCGGTCGTAGAGGGCCTCGAGCTCGCCCCAGCGCTCGGCGGCCGTCAGGATGTCTTTGAGCCGCAGGAAGGCGCGTTCGTTACCCGGATCGAGGGCGAGCACGCGCTCGAGGTACGGAGCCGCTCCGAGCGGATCGCCCAGGCGATCCTCGTGCAGCCGCGCGGCGCGTTCGCAGAGCTCGGCCTCGAGCGTCTTGGGGAGCTCTTGGCGGAGGGCATCGCGAAAGGTTTCGGCGAGGTCCGTAGGCCGCCCCGCGGCGCTGGCCAGCGCTTCGGCGCGATCCCAGAACAGCAGCTCATCGGGATATTCGGAAAGCGCGCGCAACATCACCTCGAGCGCCGTCCCGGACGCCCCGAGCTTCTGCTCGTGTACATCCGCGAGCCTCGCATACAGCTCGCGGCGCTGGTCGCGCTCGTTCGTCTGCTCGAGCATCACCGTCAGCGCTTGCGCTTCGCGGCGCGCCTCACCGCTCGACGCATATTGCTCGGCCAGCGTGCGCGCGGCTTGGCCGCGCAGCTGCGGATGTTCGAGCAGGCGTTCCAGGACGCCCATCGCGCGCGGATCCTGCCTCTTCACGGCCAGGGCGTTGATGGCCGACTGGAGCGCGTCGCGCGATCGTTCCAGCCGCGACAGATACAGCTCCGCGAGCTCGATCTCGCGCTCGGCGCGCTCCTCGCCGTCGAGCTGGTCACGGTGTTGCTCGATCACGCGACCCGCGCCCTCGGCGTCGCCGGCCCCGAGCAAGAGGCGCGGCAAGGCGGACAACGCGTCCTCGTCGCTGGAGTCGACCTCGAGCACGCGCTGGTACAATTGCGCTGCGCGTTCCGGCGCGTCGAAGACGTCCTCCTCGAGCATCGCCCACTCGCTCAACATGCGGACGCGTTCCGGCTGTCCGGGCGCGTTGTCGACGCGCAGCTCGAGCAGCCAGCGCAAGTCGTCGCGACGATCTTCACGGCGCAAGATCGATTCCAGCGCCTGGGCCGCGTCGAAGTCGCCGGGATCACGCTCGAGCCAGCGCTTGTAATGGGCGATCGCGTCCTCCGTGCGCCCGAGCTCTTCGGCATAGACGCGCGCAAGCTTCAGCTCGAGGTGCCGGCGCTCGCCATCGTTGTTCTCGTCCGATTCCGGGGCGGACGCCTCATCTTGCACGGCTTCCTGTGCGGCCTTCTTCTTGCGCTTGCCCTTTTTCCCGGTCGCAGGTGCGGCTGCCGCCGCGGGCTGTGCCGGCGCCCGCCGGAGCGTCGTCAGACGCGCTTCCAACGCTTGCACGAACGGCTCCCACGTCCCCGCTGCGCGGGTCGCGGTCTCGAGGAGCTCGAGCGCCGTCTCGCTTCCCGGCACCAGGTCATAGGCCTTGCGCGCATAGGCCGCGGCGGCCCTGCGGTCCGAGAGCCGGTGACCCGTGACCTCGACCAACTTAGTCAAGAGCTCGAGCTTCTCGGCCTCGGACTCAGCGCTCTCGTAGAGCACCTCGTAGAGCGCCGGCAAGCGCGTCCACTTCTCGTCTTTTTCGTAGATCGGGATCAGGGCGCGTGCGGCGCGCGCGTCCTTCGCGTCCGCCGCGAGCACGCGCTCGTAGGAACGGAAAGCGCGCTCGGGCTGCTCCAGGCGATCGACGAACACGCTCGCCGCCCGGTAGCTGAGCTCGACCTTCGCTCCGGGATCCTTGGCGCGATCGGCCGCCGTCGTGAACACTTCGGCGAGGCCTTCCCAGTCGTTGTGCGTGGCGTACAGCTCGGTGAGACCGTCGTAGTCCCCGCTCTGCAAGTAGGAATCCCGCAGCACGCGCAGCGCGCGCGTGTGTCCGGGTTGCATGACCAGCACGCGCTGCCACGTGCGCGCAGCGCTGATCTGATCGCCGAGGTGATCGGCGTACACGGAGCCGAGCTTCTGCAGCACGCCGAGCTTCTGAGCCGGATCGGACGCGAGCTCGCTGCGCAGCTCGAGCGCCTCCGCCAGGTTCGGCCAGTCCTTGGCGCGCTCCGCATGTTTCTCGAGCGCGTCGAGCACTTCGACGCGGCCCGGATCGAGCTGCAGGATCTCCTTGTACAGACGCACCGCGTCTGGAGCTCGGTTCAGGCGCTCGGCGGCGAGCTGCGCCATTTCGCGCATGAGCGCGATGCGCGCCGGTCCCTCGGCGCTCCGGAGCTCCTTCTCGAACAGCTCGTACAGTGCCGGCCAGGCGCGACGCTTGCGGTACAGCTCCTCGAGACGCTCGCGCGCTTCCGTGTCGCCCGGAGCGACGCCGAGCAGCAACGCGTAAGCGTCCGCGGCGTTCTGCACGTTCGAAAATTGCTCGAGCCAGCGGCGCGCCGCCGAGCGGTAGAGCGTCTTCTTCTCTTCGAGATCGCTGCTCACCTCGGCCAGCTTCAGCTGGTTCGTCAGCAGGTCTCGCCAGCGGCTGAGCTTTTCGTACAGCGCGCAGAGCTCACGCAGCTCGCCTATGTCCTGCTCGTCGATCTTTTCATCGAGCTGAACGATCTGGTTCAAGACGGACACCAACGCCGTGTCGCTCTTGATGTACTGCCGGTACACCGTCGCGACCTCGCGCAAGATCGAGAGGCGCGCTTCGTAAGCGTCTTGGGGCGTGCGCTCGAGCTCTTGACGGAGCAGCTCGACCAGCGCGTTGAAACCTTGCGTCTGCTTGTACAGGCGCTTCAACGCCGCGCGCGCGTCCGCGTTATCGGGGTCCTGACGCAACACGGACTTGTACTGCTCGATGGCTTTTTGGGCGTTCTCCTGGCCCTCGGCGAGGCGCGCGATCTCGCTCCCCAGCTTGGCTTTTTGCTTCGCTCCGTCCTTGAGCGAGCGCTGCGCGCCCTGCAGCACCTCCATCAGACGCGCGTCGTCATGGAGGCCTGTGCAATACTCCCTGTAAAAGGTGAGCGTGCCTTCGTGCGCCGGGTCGATCTTGCGGATGCGCTCGAACCAGGACTCCGCATCGGCCGCGTTACCGCGCTTTTTCCAGTGCAGCATGGCGATCTGCAACATTTCGCCCAGGCGGTCGGAGTCGTTCAGATCTTCGCTGCGAAGCTCGCGCTCGTACAGGGCCACGAGCTCGTCCCAGCGCTCCTCGCTCGAGTAAAAATCGACGAGGAAGCTCCGCGCTTCGGCGTGATCGGGATCATCGCGGAGCACCCGGTCGTACGCGCGCGCGGCGCGTTCCTTGTCCTCGAGCTTGTGCATGTACGTGCGCGCCAGGCGCACGCCGGCCCCCACGCGCGAAAGCGTATTCTCGCTGCGATCCGAGAGTCGCTCGAGCACACGCCCCACTTCCTCCCAACGTCCGGCCTTACGATAAAGCCGTTCGAGCATGCGACCGGCGCGTTCGTTCGTCGGATCGAGGCGCACGGCTTGTTCGAGCCGCTGCGCCATCGCGTCCAGATCGGCCTCGGTTCCAGCGAAGCGCACCTCCATCTCGGTGGCGCGCATCAGCATCGAGCTCTTGTAGACCTCGTCCGGTGCCTGCTCCGCCTCCGTCAGGTACGTGGTCGCCAGCTCCTGCCAGCGTTGGCGTTTGCCTTCCGTCTCCTGCAAGGCAGCGCTGATGCGGGCGTCGTCCGGCTGGAGCTCCAGAAAGCGCGCGTAGGCGTCCCGAGCCGCCTCCTCTTCGAATAGCTCCTCGCTCATGACACGGGCAAGCTCCGCAACGAGCTCCGGCTCATGCGAAGAACCCGCAGCGAGCTGCGTTTCGACCCGTAGCAAAGCTGCCACCGCGTCCCATTCGCCCCGCTCCCGGTGGCGCTGGCGCGCTGCGTCCAGCAGGCGCAAGAGCTCTTTTTCCTCCAGGTCCTGGGCAGGACTCAGGACCGCGTCCCGTAGGGCGCTCCACGCCTCCTGGGAATCGGGGTCAGCTTGCAGTTTTCCGAGCGCCGTGCGGATCGTCTGAGAATCCATTCTCCACCCGTCAAAACCGACTCGGGCAGGGAAGCCCAAGGCGGGGGGGTGCCGAGATTACGCCGCGTACCCAGGGGTTACAAGCCCCGTAAGGCAGCGAATCTCAATTGGATTCCCTGGGGCGACGGAGGCGCGCCAGAAGTCGGCGCTGAGTTTGCAAGACGGCCCGGTCCGCGCCCAGGTCCGCCGCCAACGCGAGCACCCGTTCAGCCTCGGCATAACGGCCGAGCTGGATGAGCGCCCAGGAACGGCCCAAGTGAGCGTCCGCCAAGGAGGGCCGGGCCGCCGAAAGCTGCTCGTACTCGGTGAGCGCGCCGCGTGCGTCGCCGAGCAGCACAGCCAAGCTCGCCAGGCCGACGCGGTTCTCGAGCGCAGCGGGGTCCGCCTTCAGGCCCGACGTGTAGGCCGCGCGAGCTCCGTCCGTGTCGCCCAGCTTCACACGGACGAGTCCGAGCGCGTGCCAGACCTTCGCGTCGCGCGGATCGCGGCGCAGCGCCTCCTCGAGTCGCGGCGCGGCGACCTCCACCTCACCCCAGCGCGCAGCGCGTAAGCCCGCCGTGCGCGGCCCCGCGGGATCGCGCGGGGCGACGCTCGCCGCTCGGTCATAGAACGCGAGCGCTTCGTCGTAGGCATGCGAGAGCTCGTATGCGTGTCCGAGCTCGAGCCAGGGTTCGGGGCGCGTGCTCCCAATCCGAGCGGCGAGCTGCTCGGCCGCGCGGCGGGCACGACCGAGGTCGCCCAGAGCGCCCAGCACGCGAATCAACAGACGCTGTTCCGCAATCGCGTCGGGATGAGCGGCGACGTGCTCCTGCAAGAGACGTGCAGCTTCGCTGGTTTGCCCCTTCTCGACGAGGAGCGCGGCGCGCTGTTGCACCGTCGGCGTCGCGCCGCAGGACGCCGTCGCCAATGCCAGCATCAGCGCGCACAGCACATGGAAGCGGGACACGCGCCGAGTTCTACCTCTTTTACGCCGAGCGCGCGCTATCGCGCTATAAGGCGCGCATGCAAGCTCTGGAAACGCTTCTCGTCGAACGCAGCGAGCAGGTCGTCGTCGTCACGCTGAATCGGCCCGACAAGCTGAACGCGCTGAACAGCACCGTGCTACGCGAGCTCCTTCAGGTGTTTCTGGAGCTGGCGAACGTCAAGACCAAGGCGCGGCCGCGCGCCGCGATTTTGACCGGCAGCGGGGACAAGGCCTTCGTCGCCGGCGCAGACATCGCGGAGATGAGCGCCATGACCGTCGCCGAGGCGAAATCGTTCAGCGACGCCGGACATCGTCTGAACGCGGTGATCGAAGAAGCGAGCTTCCCGGTGATCGCCGCCGTCAACGGCTTCGCGCTGGGCGGCGGTTGCGAGCTAGCCCTGGCGTGCGACTTCATCTACGCCTCCGAGCGCGCCAAGTTCGGGCAGCCCGAGGTCAACCTGGGATTGATGCCGGGCTTCGGCGGCACGCAGCGGCTGGCGCGGCGCGTGGGCCTCGGCCTGGCGCGCGAGCTCATCTACACCGGTGACGTGATCAACGCGGAGCGCGCGCTCGCCATCAACCTGGTCAACGCGGTCGTGCCGCATGCGGAGCTCATGCCGCGCGTGCGTGAAGTGGCAGACAAGATCGCCGCCAAGGGTCCGCTCGCCGTGGCCGCGAGTAAACGCGTGATGGTGCGGGGCTACGAATGCGATCTGATTTCGGGCAACGAGCTCGAAGCGAGCGCCTTCAGCGGCCTGTTCGGCAGTGACGATCAAAAAGAAGGCACGAGCGCATTCCTGGCCAAACGCTCGGCGTCCTTCACGGGCCACTGAGCCGCGTGGCGATGAAGCTCATGCGGTACAGCAGCGGCGCTGGCTGTGCGGCGCGCGAAGCCGCGCTGCTCGCCGTGACGTTCGCGCTATCCGGATGCGACGCGTGCGGCAGCAAGAAGCCGTACACGCCGTTCGCGATCGAGAGCGCGGCACCGCGCGCCACGACGACGAGCAGCGCCAGCGCCACGCCTGCGGCGTCGGCTGCAGCGCCGGCGGGGAGCTTCGAGGGCCGCAAGGCCGAGCTCGCGCCGCCGAACGCTGCGCGCTGGCAGCTCGGAGCTCGCACGCTCCAAGCACCGCCCGGCAAGTGGTTCGAACGCGCCGTGCGCGCCGACTTCGACGGAGATGGGCAGGAGGACGTCGCGGCCTGGCTCGTACCAGAGTTTCCGGAGCCGAGCGTCCCGCCAGGCGAGCTCTGGTACTTCCCGGCCCAAGGTGCGCCGCGCGCGCTGCTCCCGGTGCCTGCGTTCGTGCCTACGGGCCCCGGCTGCACTTTGAGCAGCAATTTGACGCAAACAGGGCAGCAGACTCTGACGCTGGACGTGGCGGCGCGGTGCGAGACGCGGCTCGTCAGCCGCTCGGCAGTGCGCGCCGTCTCGGTGCTCCGGCCATTTTCCTCGCGCCCGCTCGTGCTCACGTTGCGCGTGGCCGAGGCGGCTCCCAACGAAGTGATGAACCTCGAAATAGACTCGCGCGACAGCGACGCGGATGGGCGCGACGACGTGAGCGTTTCCGTGTCGGTGCAGGCGCCTGGCAGCGCAAAGCCAGCGACCGCGCGCCTGCTGTGGCTCGATCGCGCAGCAGGCCCATCGCGGGACACGGGTGAGCCGTCGCGTTCACTCGCTGCGGCGGCCAGCATGGAAGCCACGCGCGCGCGCGGCAAGACCACGAGCCGCACGACCGCCGCCATGGTCGGTAACCTGCGGCGGCTCTACGCGAGCCTGTGTGCAGAAGGGGGCACGGCGCGCGTCTTCGACGAGGACGGCGCGCCCCTGCCCTGCGGCAACTTGCAGAGTTTCGTCGACCGGCTCGCCCTCGCCGAGCTCAGCTCCGCGCTGACCCGGAAGAGCTTCATCGAAGCGCTCGGCGTGTTCACGCGCGACGGCTGGTACCACGGAAAAATCAGCGCCGCGCAGCGCAAGGCGCTCGAGAAGGATCTGGGCAAGGCGGTATCCAGCATCGACATCGCGAGCGCAGCTGTCCTCGAGCCACGCCCGGTGCCGCGCGTCGCGGTGGTGCGTTACAGCCCGCTCCGCTTCGAGCCTTCCGGACACTTACTCGTCCAGAGCGCGCACGGCGTAGTGCGTGTGTCGCCCGATGGCAGCTCGTCGGAAGATCTCGGCGGCTCGGTTCCCGGTTGGCCCCTCGACGTCAGCCGTGAGGACGGCACACGCTGGACGGGCCTGACGTACGCGTGCGACCGATCCGAGGTGCTGCTGAATCTGAGCGGCGCAGGCGACGCGCCACGCTTCACTTCGATCCTCTCGCCTCGGCCGGGCACGTGCAAAGGCGGCAGCGTGCCGCGCGTGCCGGCGCCAGCGGTGTTCGATTTCCGCGGTGCGCTTCCGAACGGCGTCGTCGCTGGCAACGTCATCGGCGACGGCGGAGCACGGGGACCCGAGGTATACGGCTCCGCGCGCTCACCCGACGGGCACCGCATCGCGGTGGCGACCGCTCTCGGTGTGCTCATTACACACAGCGACCGCGCCGAGCTCTGGCGCGTTCAAGACACGAGCTGGTCGAACACGGGCGCGAGCGACTGCGTGGTCGCGAACGACGGACAGCGCGCGGCCTGCATCGTCGATGAGCGCGCGCGTTTGCTGCGCGCCGCGCAGTAGACCCGGCCTCAGGGCGCCTTGGCGCGCTCCAGATAGCTCCGGTTGCGCGTGTCCACCTTGATCCACTCGCCTTCATTGATGAAGAGCGGTACGGCGACGGTGGCGCCAGTCGAGATCTTGGCCGGCTTGCTGACGTTGGTGGCCGTGTCGCCCTTCACGCCCGGCTCGGTCTCGGTGATCTGCACGACGATGTGCGGCGGCAGGGTGATGCTGACGGGGTTGCCCTTGTAGATCGTGACCACGATCTCGATGCCGTCGATCAGCAGCTCCGAGTCCTGCGCCACGACGTCCTTGTGGACGCTCACCTGCTCGCCGGAGATGGAGTTCATGAACACGAACATGTCGCCTTCCGGATAGATGTACTGAAGCGACCGGTCTTCGACGTCCGCTGGCTCGAACTTTTCGCCAGAGCGAATGTTGCGCTCGAGGGTGCCACCGGTCAGCAGGTTCTTCATCTTGGTGCGCGTGAAGGCTTGTCCCTTGCCGGGCTTCACGAACTGGAAGTCCACCACGATGTACGGCTGACCTTCGTACATCATCTTCACGCCTTTACGGATGTCGCTCGTGTCCATGAATTTCTCTCGATTCGCGCCGGCGTCCGCCGGAAGACCGGCACGCGGCTCGGTGGTCGTGACGGGCCGGACCGCGTGGGTTCCGCAGGGCCTTCGCCCCGAGTCCGGCGCGTAGTGCTAGCGACAGATCGCAGCGCCTTCAACTGATATTCACGGCCGGCGCAGCGTGAGCGCGGCACCGCAGCTGCTTTTCGCCTGTGCCCTCGGCCTTTTTTCGCCACGAGCGCCGCCTCCCCCTCCCGATCGCGATCCGCTCGTGCCAAAGTCGCGCGCGGCCGGCGCCCTCGCGCGGCCGCGGGACGAGTCGCGGATGAACGAGTACGAGCTCGAGGAAATCAAGCGGGAGATTGTCGAAAGCCGTTCGCTGACGATCAAAACGAACAATCTCGTCAACGCGCTGGCCGCCGATCTGAAGAGCATCGCCAAACGTCAGCAAGGTTACGAGCGCCGCTTTCTCGTCAACAGCGCCACCGCCTACGTCGTCACGATCGCGATCCTGTTCGTGCTCCTGAAATTCGCCTGGGACGCGAAACTGGAGACGGTGCGCGCGGAGAACAAGAGCACGCGCGAACGCCTGGAAGAGCTCGAAAAAGACCTGAAAACGGCGCAAACTCGCGAGGAAGCGACGCTGCGCGCCAGCCGCAAAGCGAGCGAATTTCACGATCTGATCACGCAAGACAAGCGGCGCGAGGTCGTCGAGTCCTATCCGGAAGTGGCCAAGCTCCCGCTCACGCGCACCGAGCGCGCCGTGTTCGAAAGCGCCGTGGAGCGTGCCAAGAACGAGCTCTCCCTGATCGCCTACCAGACGGGGCTCGATCACATCCGCACCGGGCGCTGGCACGAGGCACAGCAGGTGCTGCGTGAGTCGCTGCGCTACAAAGGAGACACTGCACATAGCCCGCAGGCGACGCTGCAGCTGTCGATGGCGCTGCGCTCACTCGGCCGGCAGCGCGAGGCGATTCCCATGCTCATGCAGCTGTCCGAAGCCTCGGCCGACAAGGAAGTGATGGACGAAGCCACCCTGCTGCTCGCGCAGTGTCAGCTCGACATCCAGGCATGGAACGACGCCAAAAACACGCTACGCGCGTTCATCCGGCGCTTTCCGAACAGCTCGCTCATCAACGAAGCGCGCATGAAGCTAGCAGACGTGCAGCTTTATCACTGATATCGCTATGTTACGACCAAGGCGCTTGACGATTGGGCGGTCGAGATCCATAACGCCTGAATGAGAACTGACATGTCAGTTCCGGTTCAGCGTCGCACGTACAAGTCTGCCGACGAGCGTAAGGCGCAGATCCTCGACTGCGCGCTCGATGCCTTTTCCGAAGCCGGCTACCATGCCACCAGCATCGCCGACGTGTGCGCGCGCGCCGGGATTGGCCGGGCCACCCTGTACCAGTACTTCGAGGACAAGCGCGACCTGCTCGTCGCTTTGGCGGAGGGCCTCGCCGACCGCATCGTCACCGTGATGAAACAGCGCGACCCCCTGCGCTTGCCCGCTGGATTTCGACCGACGCGCGAGCAGGCGGTGGCGTTCACGTACGAGCGCATCGCCACGGTGCTGCGCGCCGCGTTCGGCGATCCGCGCGCGGTGCGGCTGCTGCTGCGAGCCGGGCGCGGTACGGACGGCATGGTGGACGCCATCCTGCGGCGCATCGACGACAGCGTGCTTCGGGCGATGGAAATGGACCTCAGCGCCGCGCGAGACGCGGGCGTGATTCGCGCGATCGACCCGCGCTTCGTCGCGCGCTTTCTGCTCGGCGGCTACGAGAAAGTCTTGCTCATGCACGTGGACGAAGAGCGGCCCATCGACTTCGACGCGATCGCGCGCGAAGCGGCGCTGCTCGAGATGTGCGGTCTCTTCCAACAGGAGCATTCATGACCAAGCGAGCCCCGTTTCCTCCCTACGAGATCCTGCAGGCTCGCGGAGCACAGGACGCACAAGAGAAGACCAAGCGTCTCGAACGGCTCTATCACCTCACTCAGAAGCACAGCTGGGATGGCAAAGCGGTGCTCGGCGAGCTGCTCGCGCGCCACGGCAGACCGGGCGCGCACATGCCGGCCGAGACGCGCGACGCCCTCTCGCGCATTTTGACCGTCTTGATGTGGGGCGAGCTCGCGGCCTGGAACATCTCGGCTGATCTCGCGCTCGAAATCGGCGACGTGGACGCCAAGATGGCGGCCACTGCACAGACGTTCGACGAAGCGCGGCACTTCTACGTGCTGTGTGACTATGTGACGGCGCTCGGGCCAAGCGCGACCATCGGCGGACTCCCGCGACGATTGCTGAACAAGGTGCTCGACGCGCCCACGCTGGCGACGAAGCTCATCGGCATGCAGCTGCTGTTCGAAACCAACGCGGTCGTGATGTTCCGCCGCATCGCCGAGAGCGGTCTGTGTCCGATCCTGAGCGAGCTCTTGCCGTACTTCGAACGCGACGAGTCGCGGCACGTCGGTCTGGGCGTCATGTACCTGCCCCGGTTGATCCGCGGCATGAGCCGCCGCGAAGCCGCGCGAACCGCGCGTTTTCAGACGGAATGTGTGCTGCTCTTGACGGCGGGCGGCATCACGCTCGCCGAGGACTTCGAAACTCTGGACCTCGACCAGCGAACAATGGCGCTGCGCGTGACGCGCATGCAGGACGAGATCGTGCAACAGATGGCCGAGCACCACGGCAAGGGGATCCTGCGCGCGGTGCGCACGCCCAAGGCGGGGGTCGGTCCTGCCATCCTGGAGTGGCTGCATCCCCCGGGCGGCGTGTGGAGCACGTCACCGCTGAACCAGCGCCTCCACCGCGGCATGCGCCACGGCCTGGGCGCGCTCGATCGAGCGCTCGCTTGAGATGAGCCCGACTCGGCTATAATGGCCGCGATGTACGCCTGGAATGGCCGCGTCCAGCTCCACTACTTGCTATCTGGCAACGAGGCCGCGCCGCCGCTGCTCTTGATTCAAGGCCTGACGCGCCCGGCTGCGCATTGGGGCGATTTTTGCGACGCGCTCTCACCTCACTTCCGGCTCGTCACGCTCGACAATCGCGGCGTCGGCAAGAGCGGCACGCCCCTTCCGCCGTACACGACCCGGCAAATGGCCGAGGACGCGCTGGCCGTCCTCGACGCCGCCCGCGTCGAAAGCGCGCACGTCTTCGGCATGTCACTCGGCGGCATGATCGCGCAGGAGTTGACGCTGCTCGCGCCGGCGCGCGTGCGGCGCCTGGTTCTCGGTTGTACACGCGCGAGTCGTCGCGCCGGCGTGCCCATGAGTCTTTCGGCGCTGGCGGCCTTCGCCGTCGCGGGCGCGCTGTCGCCCGACGCTGCCATGGCGCACATCGCGCCATTCATTCTCTCCTCGAAGTTCATGAAGACGCGACCCGAGGTGCTGGAAGCCTGGCAACGCACGGCGCTCGAGGATCCGCCGCGGCGCCTGGGCGTGTTTGGACAAGTTGCCGCCGCGTTGGCCCACGACAGCAGGCAGCGCCTGAGTCGGATCCGCCACCCGACCTTGATCGTAACGGGCGACGCCGATCGCTTGATTTCGCCCGAGTGCTCGCGCTTTCTACAGCGCGCAGTGGCCGGCTCCCAGCTCGAGGTGCTGCCGGGCGCGGGTCACGAGTTCCACATCGAAGCGCCCGAAGCGACGACCCGAGCCCTACGCCGCTTTCTTCTGGACGAGACGGAGACGAAAGGAAACGAGAGAGTCACGACGCCCGCGGCCTGACACGCGCGCCTGGTCTGGCAACTCAGATCATCCAGAGACGCGCGCTGCAGTGGGCGCGGCCGAGCGCCTCCCAATTCGCGTCATTCGGAAAAACCCGATCCGGCACGAATACCGCGCACACGCCGCGGACGCTGCCGAGCTCGAACGCTTGCAAAACGACGCGCATGCTGTCCCCCGCGAAACACGGCTTGGAGTAGGAAATCTCGAGGCTCCGCGCCAAGAGCCGTCGTCCAGGCTCGAGCTCGGCGAAACGACGAAGCGCGGCGTCCTCGATGCAGCGCGGGTACGCCAGGAAGTTCACGTGTTGGTTCAGGTCGGTGTGCGATAGCCCGAACATCAGCGGAGCGGTATCCGGCCGCGGTACGGGATCCAGAAACGTGGCCCCGGGCGGCGCAAGCAACAGGTCCGCCGGCTGAGGCATGGAGATCCGCGTCTCCGGAACCTCGGGCAACTCCGTACCCGCCAGCGACAAAATGCGATGCTGCCCTGGCGGCGCGTTCGGACGCGTGAACACGTGCAAGCCGTGGGCGCGCGCGATCAAACGCCGCTCCGTGGCGTGAGCCGGACTCCCCCCCGGCACCGCCTCCGTGCAGAGCCAGTTCCGCAGCAAGATGCGGTTCACCTCGCCGCGATCGCCGACCGTGTGAGCGAGTTGATACACGACCCGGCTGAGCGCGCGCCGCCGCGGCGAAATCGGCACCTCTTCGGCGTGGATGACGAGGCGTGCCAGCACGTTGCGAATGCCGTGTTTGCCGAGCCCACTCCACACCCGCCCCATGCGCGCGTCGTTCCACAGGATGCGGCCCATGGGCGGCCACACGCCATCGATACGTAAACGGCCGTCCTGACAGATGTCTTCGAAGCGCACGCCGAGCTCGGCTTCACCGCGCTGGTCGCTCGGTACGTCGGGCTCGTCGGGAATGAGCGGCAGCATGTCAGCCGAGAGCCTCGGGGGTCGCCACGGCAAAGGCGTGATTGAGCGGGCTATGTCCCTGCCCGAACCCGGGCGCCGCGCGCATTGCGTCCTGCACGAACCGGCGCGCGCGCTCGACGGAATGCTGCAGTGTCAGTCCCTCTGCGATACCCGCAGCGATCGCCGAAGCCAGCGTGCAGCCCGTCCCGTGGGTAGCACGCGTGCGCAACCGTTCACTTTCGAACCAGTACTCGGCGCCGTCGGCCGTGCGCAGCAAATCGAAGACGCGCTCGCCTTCCATGTGGCCACCCTTGACCAGCACCGCGCCGGGGCCTTGCGCCAGTATGTGATCCGCAGCGCGTGACATGCCTTCGCGATCCACGATGCGGAGGCCGCTCAGCACCTCCGCTTCGGGCACGTTGGGTGTCACCAAAGCCGCCAGCGGTAAGAGGTCCTGAACGAGCGCGGAACGCGCGTCCGCGAGCAACAGCTCGTGACCCCCTTTGGCGACCATCACGGGGTCAATCACGATCGGGATGCTGGTCGCCCACTGCGCACACACGCGAGCCACGGACTGGATGACCGCCGACGAAAACAGCATGCCGGTCTTGATCGCGTCCGCACCGATGTCAGTGAGCACACACTCCATCTGCGCCGCGACGAAGCCCGGGTCCACCGGAAACACGTCGAACACGCCCAGCGTGTTCTGCGCCGTGAGCGCCGTGATGGCGGTCGCGGCGTACCCGCCCAACATGGTCACGGTCTTGACGTCCGCCTGAATGCCAGCGCCGCCTCCGGAATCCGATCCCGCGACGATCAGCACTCGACCTTGCATCGCGCACGTATAGGACCCGAAGGGCCGAACTGTCCAGGGCCCGGCCGCCGGTCAGCGGGCCACGGCGATGCGCGGCTCCACGTTCTGTCCCACGCCCAGACTGAAGCCTCCCACCAGCGCCCGCTGTTCCAGCGCTGCGCCTCTACCGACTTCCGGATCGAGCCGCTCGGCGTGGTGCTGGACCTCCCCGCACAAGAGCAGCCAATCCGCCGCCCCACACAGCGTGACCCGCGCGACGTCCACGGGTCCGCTCTGCACCTCGATGCGTGACCACTCGGCGCTCAGGAGCGTGCGCTCGATATGAAATGTCGCGTGGCCACCCCACACCAAAGACTCGCCCAAACGTCGCGCCGCGGCGTCCCCCGCACGAAAGCGCCCGATCAGCGCCACGCCGCCGCGCGCCGCTACTTCGAGCAAGAGCCCGCGTTTGAAGATGTGGTAGCCGGCGTGCAGGCTCGGAAGCTCGACCAAAGACGAATAGAAGTCGTCGTTTCCCTGCAGCCACCCGCGCGCGCCCAGCCGTAGCAAAGGTCCGTGCGCACCGGCCAGCGGCCAGCGCACTCCGACCGCCGACTCCGCGAGCAACCTGCCGTCGAACCCCGTACTGCCGCCCCCCATGTGCGCGCTCAGCTGCGAGCGATCACTTCGCACCAGCGTCTGCCCCAGATCCATGTAGTTTGCGTACACGAGCGAGTTTGCCGCCATCGTCGCGCTGAACGCCGTATCCGTCGCCGTGTAAGTCGAGCGCGTGAACGCCTCGCGCAAGAACACGCCGTTGATGCCGCTGCCCAGCACCAGGGGCTGTTTCCGCTTGGCAGCTTCGCGCACCATCTTGAGCTCGGCCTTCACCGGCAGCTCGATGCGCCGTCTCGTCGTGCGATTGGCCGGCTCGTCGGCAGCTACCGGCGTGTCCTCCGCGCGCGCGCCCGCCGCCACGCAAACTCCGCTCGCCAAAAGCGCCAAAGCAGCGAGCCTGGCCCGCGCCTTGCGCCACCGGGTCACTTGAACCCCGTCTCGCGGTACCTCTCCGATTCGTCTCGAGTGCATAAGCTATGCAACAGGCCTAAGCACGGCGGACCCTCTCCGCAAAAGCGCGCTTTTTGCGCGCGCCGGCCGCACCGCGTCCAGGCCGCTTTTTCCGGCTCTGCGCGACACGGTGGCAACGCGCGCGACCAGTTTGCGCGAGAGACCGGGTCCGCCGACCCCAATCCGCACAATGGCAAAAAAGCGGCCGTTTGCGTCGCCGTGACGCCGCGTCGCCAAAGAACTGATATGCAAGCGCGCCCCGCGGCCGAGCGGGGTCACTCGTGATACGGCCCCTTGGCGGAATGGCAGACGCAGGGGATTTAAAATCCCTCGCCCGAAAGGGCTTCCCGGTTCGAGTCCGGGAGGGGCTACCAAGAGGGGGGCGTCCGTCGCGCTCGAGTGTAGAACACCTTGCGCAGCAGGATCGTTTCGCGATCCACCTTGTCCGCGGCAGGTTGGTCCGGCTTCGCTACTTTACCGCCGGCCACAGCGCGCCCGGCGTAGCCGCGACGTCAGTTTCGACCTCGAGCCCTAGCAGCTGGGTGCAGAACAAGACAACCCGCTCGGCGGGTTCGGAGGCCGCCACGAGCGCCTGCATCTCGCGATAGTAGCTGGCATGGAGCTCGCGCAGGCGCGGCACGTCGCGCGCCGACACCGCCATCAAGTTGAAGCCATAGACTCCCTCGATGCCGGCTTCCAGACGCGCGTGCGCGACGCGCAGCCAATAGGCGCGTACTTGGCGCGAACGCTTCGGGTCCGCGCGCGTGTCTACGGCCTGAACGTCCCGCACGCGCCACTTGCCCTGGCGGCGTTCGATCTGACCGGACGCTGCGAGAAGCTCGAGCGCTTCCGTTGCAGCTTGTTCCGACAAGCCGAAGCGTGCGGCGAGCCAGCGAGTGGTCTTGGTCGCCGTCGGTCGCTCTGGCAACTCCAGCGCTCGCAGTACGACGTGTGACCAGGGCTTGTCGTACGCGGCACTACGCGCCGACTCGAGGCTCTGCCACGACTCGCTGGCACTCGCGAGCTTCGCAGGGTCTACGAGCGTCGCAACGTAGTCGAGCAGCCGCAACGAGGTGGCATCGATGAGCGTGAGAAATTCCGGCAACCTCGGCTCCGCTTCGGCTTTCAGCCAACGCCCGATCGAGAAGCGACTGAAGCCCGTGGACGCTGCCAGCTCGACGATCGCGGTGCCGCCGCGCACGTGCGAGAGAAAGGCCGCCACGCCCTGTCTGGACGCGGCAGCGTTGCCGGCGAGAAACGTCGGCTCTGCTCCCAAGAACGCGCGATACGACGCTGCGGCGCTGCGCCCGGAGCGCTCGAACAGCGCCAGAAACTCCGCCGCCGTGGGCCAGCAGCGCTGCGTTTCCCAACGCTGAACGATGTTGCTGCGATAACCCAGACGCCGGCTCAGCTGCGCTTGGGAACGCTTGCCGCGCAGACAGCGAATGAGCTCGGAAGCGAGTTCTCCATGGCGCATGTTACATGTTTCGCACATATCGGTGCGCGACACGCGCAGAAATGAGCGAATTGCACCTTGTCTCGAACGACGAAATTGGTCAGGCTGACGCCATGACGTCGCGGTGGGTGGTCGTGCTCTGCATCGCGATCTTGTCGGGATGTACCGGGGGTCAGACGGGGCAGCCGTCGGAGGGTACCGGCTGCCAGATCGTCCCCTGGGATGCGGACGAGGCGACGCCATACGGTGCTCCGCCGCGCGCGCTACTCGGCGGGTTCATGGGCAGCTACCGGGTACCGCTGTTCTGGCTCACGCGCGGTGCGCCGCACGATTGCCCGCGCCTCCGGGAGAGCGCCACGCAGCTGGAAATCGACGTGCATGAGCGCGGTAACGCAGAGCTCAAGACTTGCGGTTCTGGTGCTGAACCTGCGGAGGTCAGTCTCGAAGTGACGGCGCACGTGCGGACCGCGGACGCGCGCGTGAATGAAACGCGCACTCTGCGCCTGAGCACGCACGTCGGCAGCGGAACAGCATCGCTATCCCATGACACGCCAGACGGGCTGTGGGCTTGGATCAGTCGAGAGAATGACGGCCCGCGCGTTGCGGGCTTCATCAACGTCGGGGTGCAGCCTGGAGTCGGAGACGGAATGACAGGCGCCTTTCCCACGTCCTGTCCGCAGGAATGCGCAGCGGAACCCCTGCTCGAGGCGCTTCAGCTTCCGTTGCCCGCAGCGCGAGTGCTCGATGCCCTGGAGCGCAGCTCGTTCGGAGCGCAGGTTGAGGGCCAGCCCGTCGAGCTGCGCTTGCAAACGTCTTTGATGTCGGACCGCGCCTGCGTGCCTGTGGCGAATCCGACCAGCCCGGCGCCGAACGCCCATAGCTATAGCTTGCCCTCGCGGGTCAACCTCGCCGAAGACGACGTCCTGCAGCCACTGCAGGTGCCCGCTTACACGTCTGTGCTCCTCGGGCCGCAAGCAGACTGCCCTGAGTGCGTGGAAGTCACGACCAAAACCGAGGGCTACTTGGCGCCCCAGAGCGCTCTGTGGCCGGTGGATGCGACCGAAGTGAGAGCCCAAGTCGAAGTGAAGCTCAACGTCGGACCCAGCGGCCCCCGAAGCGGGTCGGGAACCTTGCAGCTGCTCGTCTCATGGCGTTCGCCACCCGACGACTCAGTCGAGAATCCTTCAACCTATCCCCTGACGCTCACGACCTCGAACCAACCGAGTGGGTCGAGCTCAGCGCCCTGACTTCGAACCGAAGAGCGGCCGCGCGGACTTGCCGTCACTGAGCGCAGTCTTACACGGCCCGCCACGCGCCCACGAGCTGTATCACTTGGCAACGCGGCGAATGGCGGCAGCGGGTCAGTCGTGTGTGTCACGCACCACGACGGGGCCGAGCTGCACCCGGCACTTCGCCGAGAAAATCCCACATTGCCGCGCGGCCCGCGCTTTGCTTGACGAGGAACGCCGCCGCGTCCCCGTCGCGCGCAAGGAGTCCCATGACCACTTCGACTGCGGTGCATCCGCGCCCCATTTCTCAAGCGCTGAGACGAGGCAAGAAGCTGCTGAGCTCGAAACGGTCGCTGACGAACGACCCCATCGAGGTCGAGCGCTCCATCACCATCCGTCAGCCGCCAGACGTGCTGTACGCGTACTTCCGCGACCCGCGCCACGTGCGCACGATCATGGGCTCGTTCATCGATGTCACGGGAGAAGGCGCGCACCTGACTTGGACGCTCGAGGCGCCGCTCGGCAAAACGTTCACCTGGGACACTACCTTCGTCGAGGAGCGACCGGGTGAGTTCCTCCGATGGCAATCCGCCATGGGCAGCCCCCTGCAAACCGAAGGCAGCCTGACCCTCGGCCCGGTGCAACGAGACTGGGGAACCGTCGTGAAGCTGTATCTGCGTTTCGAGCCTCCCACGGGCCTCGCACGCGCGGCGGCCAACCTCCTGCACGCGATCCCGAAAGTCGCCGCGACGGCGACGCTGCGCCGTTTCAAGAGCCTGGCTGAAACCGGGGAGATCCCCACCACCGAGAAAAATCCCACTGGCCGGAGCAGCGGCCGAGGGCATTGAGGCGGAGAACGACCATGCGAGCGCTTCTCGCTCGAGGAGGCGCCGCGCGGCTACGAAATGTTCAAGCACAAGCGGGAGGGCTGCGTGCGCGCGGTGTTCGCTCCGTAACGGAGTTTCGCGGACTATCGTGCGGCGTTCAGCCGCCTGTCGCGCATGTAAATCGACTTGCGCGGCACCTGCATCAAACTGCGCAGCATCGGCTCGAAGGCTTCGAGCGACATCGACTCGTAGCTCGGGTCGAACGAGTTCTGGTCGTAGTCGTGACAGAACTCGGCGGTGTAATCGAACCATTCGTGCCCGCGGTGACGTTCGCGGAGATTCTTGTCGAGCCCCAGGTACTCGAAGAAGTAGTAGCCCTGAAAGACGGCGTGTTTCTCGACCATCCACAGGTTCTGGTCGGAGACGAACGGCTTCAGAATCGCAGCCGCGATGTCCGAATGGTTGAACGAGCCGAGCGTGTCGCCGATGTCGTGAAGCAGCGCGCACACCACGTACTCGTCGTCGCGCCCGTCGCGATGCGCGCGTGTCGCCGTCTGCAAGCTGTGCTCGAGCCGATCGATCGCGAACCCGCCGAAGTCACCCTGCAGGAGGCGCAAGTGAGCGAGCACGCGGTCCGGCAAGGTCTTGTAGAAGTTGAGCGCGCTTTCGCCGATGATCATCCAGTCTTCCTGGGTGCCGTCCACCATCTGGCGAAACTGAGCGCGGCGTTCACCGACTACGTCATTCATGCGTTTCTCCTGTAGCGCCCGGCAGATTAGCGCACCGGGCGCGGCTCCGCTTCGCGTCTGCTGCGAAGTTCCGAGGCGTCCGGCAATACGCCCTGCAGACACGTGATTGTATTCGGCTCACTGGGTCTCGACCAGAGCGCCTGCTCGGGCGCGCGCGCCGTCCCCCGCGCGAGCCCTTCGTCGGGTGACCAATCCGGCGTCGCGCCGGGGTCGAGCACATGCAAGCCGCTCTGCCAGAGGCCGATGATGTACGTGTGGCCCGCCGCTCTCGCGCCGAAAAAATCCGTCCAGGCCGTCGCAAACCGCAGGCCGCGCTCCGCGCCGAAGGTCTCGCAAGTGCGAAACCACCACAGCGCGCCGGGGGCGAGGCGTGCCCGCACGCGCGAGAGCTCGGGGCACAGCGCGTGGCTCTGGAGCAGCGCCCGCTCGTCGAGCACTTCATTCGCGATGCGCGCGTCACCCCACTTGCCGTGACCCCAGAACTGCACTTCGCCCAAAGCTCGCTCGGGCTGCTCCGTCGCGAGGAAGCGCAGCGCGTCGCCCCAGCTCGCTGCCGCGTAGTGCGCGTCGAGCAGACCGCGCGCCCGATACAGACGAGCGCCAGCGGCCCACGCAGTCGAGAGCCCTGGCAGACCCGTCCCTCTGCAAGTGCGGTCATAGATGAGCAAGCGGAGCGGCAACATGAACTCTGCCAGAAAACTAGCCCGGCGCGTCGGAGGAGGCGAACCGCCTACACGCGAGCGCCCAAAACCGCGAACAATCATGAGCCTCCACGCCAACTTCGCGATAAAGTGGAGCGGGCCTTTCGGGCGAAAGGCCGACGTCCCAATCCATGACCTCCATGACTCACGGCGCCATCGCGGGCGACCAGCCCGGGCGGCTGCTCGGCGGGAAATACGAGCTCGTCGAGCCGATTGGTCGCGGCGGCATGGCGCTCGTCTGGCGCGCCCTCACGCACGGCGCCGCCGGCTTTCGCCGCCCCGTCGCCGTCAAGCGCATCGATCCGGCATTCAAAGGTTACCCGGAAGTGACGGCGATGTTCGTCGAGGAGGCGCGCGTCGGCTCTGCGCTCCGCCACCCGAACATCGTGCAGATTCATGATTTCGGCGTCGACGAGGGAGGCGATCACTACCTCGTCACCGAGTGGGTCGAGGGTCTGCACTTCGGCGAGTGGATGCAGGCCTTCAAGTTACCGGAGCGCGAAACACCGTGGCCGCTCGTAGCCGCGATTGGCGTGGAGGTGCTGCGCGCGCTGGAAGCGGCGCACGCGCGCCGCGACGATCAGGGCAAGCCGGCGCCTATCATGCACCGCGACGTGACGCCGCCGAATGTCCTGATCGACGAGGCGGGGGTCGTGAAATTGGCTGACTTCGGCATGGCGCGCGCCATGGACCGCGGTCGCATGACGCGGCCCAACGTGGTCAAGGGCAAGCTGTCCTACCTTGCTCCGGAGCTCGTGCTCGGCGAAGCGCCGAGCGTCCAGAGCGACTTGTTTTCGCTCGGAGTGGTGATGTGGGAAGCGCTCGCCATGCGCCGCCTGTTCGACGCACCGACCGACGTCGAGGTCGTGCGCCTGCTCCGGGAAGGGACGATTCCCCTTCTCAGCTATATGCGCGCCAGCGTGCCGATGGGGCTGACCACGACGGTGCACCGTGCGCTCGAGCGCGAGCCGCGGCGGCGCTTCGGGTCGGCCATGGAGATGTTGCGCGCCCTGACCGGCGTCCTGCGGGTGCTGCCGGACTCGATGGACGCGACGGCGCTCGCGCGCAGCGTGATCCAGGTCCGCGAGCTGCGTGCTCAGCACGCTTGACGCTGGTATTTGCCGAAGAAAGCCCTCACACTTCCGGCTGCTCGCCGGCTGAAATTGAAAACCGTTTTCAGTTACGCTAACGTTACATTCAGATGAAGCTCGCGCAGGTCGCCGTCGGTCAGTCCGCAACGATTCAGCAGGTCGGGGGTGAGCGCTCGTTCCGCCGCCGCTTGATGGAGCTCGGGCTGGTGCCGGGGACGCGGATTCAAGTCATGGGCATCGCGCCGCTGGGCGATCCGCTCGAGCTGCTGGTGCGCGGCGCGAGCCTCTCGATTCGTCGCAGCGAGGCCGGCGCAATCCTCGTGCAGGCCGAAGCCACGCTGCCGGCGTTGCCTGAAGCTCGATCTCTCGAGCCCGAGCTGGATGCACGCGCCATGGGCGCGGCCGGGCCAACCTAGGACACGCGGGGCGTGCAGATCGAACCCAGTAGCGAGGCACCCGCGCCGCTCGTCCCCGTCGCGCAGCCGCTGGCCGAGGCGGGATCGCTGGTCGTGCTCGTCGGCAATCCCAACGTCGGCAAGACCACGCTGTTCAACCAGCTGACGGGCGAGAACGCGCGCGTCGGCAACTACTCGGGTGTCACGGTCGAGTGCCGCTCTGGCCGTCTACGCAAGCGCGGCAGCAGCGCCGGCGCATCGCCCAAAGTCGAGCTGCTGGACATCCCGGGGACGTATTCGCTCAGCGCACGCTCTGGCGAAGAGCAGATCGCGCTGCACGCCGCGCTCGGCCTTTCGGGCAATCGGAAGCCGGATCTTTGTGTCGTGGTCGTGGACGCCGGGCAGCTGATCCGAAACCTTTACCTGGTCGTGCAGCTCGCGGAGCTCGGCGTACCGCTCGTGATCGCGCTGAACATGATCGACGAAGTGGCGCACAACCCGCCGCACACCGAGGCGCTGTCACGGCTGTTCGGCGTGCCCTGCGTCGCGCTCGACGCGCGCCGGGGCCAGGGCGTTCCAGAGCTCACCGAGACGATCGTGCGAGCGCTCGGCCAGCCGCCCCGCAGCGCCGTGCGCGTGCCCTACCCGGACGCGCTGCGCCCGGACGTGGATCGCATCGCCGAGCTGCTGCCGAGCGATTGGCGCGGCGACGTGGAGCGCGATCGAGCGCTGGCGCGCTGGGCGCTGACCAGCGTGGCGCCCGACGACGAGCTCGAACACCTCGATCCAGAGCTCCGAGCGCGCTGCCTCGAGCTGCTAGAAGCGAGCGGCCGGGACCTGGATCAGGAGATCATCGCGGCGCGCTACGCCTTCTTGGATGCACGCGCCCACGAGCTCTACAGAGAGGCTGAGCCTCACCCGCCCAAGCGCGCGCTCTCGGAACGGCTCGATCGCGTGCTCTTGCACCCGATCTTCGGGTTCGCGCTGTTCATCGTGGTGATGTGTCTGATCTTTCAGGCTCTGTTTTCGTGGTCAGACCCGGCGATCGGCCTGATCGAGGATGCGATCGCCTTCCTGCAGAGCAGCGCCGTCACGCGGCTGCCAGAGGGCATCCTGCGCGACGTGCTCGTCGAGGGAGTGCTGGGCGGCGTCGGCAACGTGATCGTGTTTCTGCCGCAGATCCTGCTGCTGTTCTTCTTCATCGGGCTCCTGGAAGACTCGGGCTACATGGCGCGCGTCGCGTACTTGATGGACCGCATCATGAAGGGGCTCGGGCTGCACGGGCGCGCATTCGTGCCGATGCTGTCGGGGTTCGCCTGTGCGGTGCCGGCGATCCTGGCGACGCGCACCATGGAGCGGAAACGCGATCGCTTGCTCACGATGCTGGTGATCCCGCTGATGACCTGTTCGGCGCGGTTGCCGGTCTACACGTTGATCATCGCCGCACTGATTCCGCCTGCCCTGCTGTTCGGCTGGCTGCCGGTACAAGGGCTGCTGATGGTCGCGATGTACGTGCTCGCGATCGCGCTCACCTTGCTGACCGCTGCCATACTCGGCCGCACTTTGGTGCGTGGCCGGCGCGTCCCGTTGATCTTGGAGCTTCCACCGTACCGGCTCCCGAGTCTGCGCACGACGCTGCGTATGATGAAGGAACGATCCTGGGTGTTCGTGCGCGAGGCAGGCACCGTGATCCTGGTGTGCACGATCGTCCTCTGGGGTCTCCTGTCCTTTCCACGCGCGCCCGCGAGCGCCGAAGCCGGCGCCGCCGCGACTGCGACGGCACAGGCGGCAGCCGAGAACGGCGCGGCGCAAAGCCAGCTCGAGAACAGCTACGCCGGCCGGCTCGGCAAGGCCATCGAGCCCGCTCTGGCGCCGCTCGGCTTCGATTGGAAAATCGGCGTCGGGATCATCGGCGCCTTCGCGGCGCGTGAGGTGTTCGTCTCGACGCTCGGCCTGGTCTACGGCATCGGCGAGGTGGACGACGAGGCCATCCCGCTGCGCGAGCGGCTCCGAAACGAGAAGTCCGCCGAGGGGCGCCCGAAGTACACGGCGCTCACCGGCCTGTCACTGCTCGTGTTTTTTGCACTCGCCTGTCAGTGCATGAGCACGCTGGCCGTGGTGCGGCGCGAGACCCATACCTGGCGCTGGCCGATCTTCATGTTCGTGTACATGACAGCCCTGGCATGGATAGCGAGCTTTCTCGTCTACCAGCTCGGGAGCTGGTTCAGCGCGTGATCTTGCGCCTGGATTTCTACGAGCGGCCCGTACTCGACGTCGCCCGTGACTGCATTGGCAAGATCCTGGTGCGCCGCACGCTCGAAGGAGAAGTCCGCGGCCGCATCGTCGAGGCGGAGGCGTATCGCGGCCCCCAAGACCGCGCAGCACACAGCTTTGGCGGACGCCGCACGGCGCGCACCGAAGTCATGTTCGGGCGCGCCGGGCATGCCTACGTATTCTTCGTCTACGGCATGCACTACAACTTCAACCTGGTGACGGGCAGCGTCGGTGATCCCGAAGCCGTGTTGATCCGCGCGCTCGAGCCGCTATCCGGTATATCGCTGATGGCAGCGCGCCGTAAAATGGCACCGGAGCGCGTCGAGCTCACCAACGGCCCGGGCAAGCTCTGCCAGGCGTGTGCGATCACGCGCGGCGACTACGGTGTCGATCTGTGCAGTGAGAGCGTGCTCTTCTTGCTGGACGCGCCCCGGGCCAAGGTCGCGCGCTCACCTCGGATCGGCGTCGACTACGCCGGCACCTGGGCGGCGCGTCCCTGGCGCTTCCATGAGCCGGGCAATCGCTTCGTCAGTCCCACTCGCGGCGCCACGCGTTCCGCGTGCGGGTCGGCCACCAGCGCCAAAACACTCGTAAAATCGGCGCGCCGCGGCTAACCTGCTGCGCGCTTCGCGATTGTTCGGCTCATGTCGCTTACCCCGCCCGGTTCCACGACGGATTCCGCTGAGATGCCCGGTCGCCTGGCCGGCACACGCATCACGCTCTGCGTGAGCGGCAGCATCGCAGCGTACAAGGCCGTGCTGCTGCTGCGTTTGCTCCTGAAAGAGGGCGCCCACGTGGACACGGTTCTGACGCGCGCGGCGAGCCAGTTCGTGGGCAGTGCCACGTTCGCCGGGCTGTCCGGGCGCGCGCCGCTCACCGACATGTTCGCGGAAGGCGTCTCCGGAGAGCTGCACGTCGAGCTCGCCGCTCGCTCCGATTTGCTACTGCTCGTGCCGGCGACGGCCGATCTGCTGGCGCGCCTGACCAGCGGCAGAGCCGACGATCTGGTCGCCGCGACGGTGCTCTGTGCCCGCTGCCCAGTGCTCGCGGCCCCTGCGATGCACCCCGCCATGTGGAGTCATCCGGCGACGCAGCGTAACGTCGCTCAGTTGCTCGCGGACGGCCGCGCCGAGCTGCTCGGTCCGGTGGACGGCGAGGTCGCGTCCGGAGAGCGCGGACTCGGGCGAATGTTGGAGCCGGAAGCGATTTTGGAGCGCGCCATCGCCCGCCTCGCTCCCCAGGACTTGCGCGACCGGCACCTGGTCGTCACCGCCGGTCCGACTCTCGAAGACATCGATCCGGTGCGCTTTCTGGGCAACCGCTCCTCGGGAAAGATGGGCTTTGCCATCGCCGAACGCGCCAGCGCGCGCGGCGCTCGGGTGACCCTGATCTCCGGGCCGGTCACTTTGCCCACCCCCGCGGGCGTGCAACGCATCGACGTACGCAGCGCGCGCAGCATGCGCGATGCTCTGTGGCAAACGCTCGGGCAAGATCTGCGCGGAGCCGACGTCCTGGTGATGTGCGCGGCCGTCGGCGACTTTCGACCGGCAGAGGCGTCGGATACGAAGCTCAAGCGCGAGCACGAGCAGATCGCGCTCGCGCTCGTGCAAAACCCGGACATCTTGGCGGAGGTGGGTCGAGCGCGGACGGCGCCTGCGCCATTGCTCGTGGGTTTTGCCGTGGAAGCGTCCGCGCCGGCGCGCGTGCTCGAGTACGCGCGCGGCAAGCTTGCTTCGAAGCGCGTCGACTTGATCGTCGCCAACCACGCCAGCGATGCGTTCGGAAAAGACGACAACCGAGCCACGTTCGTCACGCCCAGCGGGGACGAAGCCTTGCCGCTCTTGCCGAAGCGCGAGCTCGCGGACCGGCTGCTGAGCTGGATCGCCCAGCGCACGCGAAAGAGTGCCTGATGCGGCGAGTCGCGCTGGTCGTTGCCCTGATCGCCGCCGCCATGGGGTTCGCGTTTCGCCCCGCGCTCGCGGGCAGCCCGACCATGTGGCTGGCCTTGGTGGTGCCCTACGCAGCCCTCACGGGCCTCGCGATTCACCGGATGTGGGACACAGGGACGCTCGCGGACTGGCTGAAGCCGCGCTGGGGCGATCTCTCCATCGGTGTGATCGTCGCCGCGCTGCTCTTGCTGTCGTCGTGGGCCGCGCGCTCCTTGCTCGCACCGCCGGGCACCGACCGGCACGCCTGGCTCTTGCGCGTGTACCTGCAATTCGGCTCCGCGGAGGCCATTCAGCGCTCGCTGCTCCTGACTCTCGCGATCGTCGCCTTACCCATCTTCGAGGAGATCGTCTGGCGGCAGCTGGTGCTCGGTGAAGTGCTCCAGCGCTTCGGTACTCGGCGCGCCTGGCCGCTGGCGGCGCTGCTCTACGCCGCGGCCCACCTGCCCACCATCTTGACCTTGCGGGACCCGGTGGCCGGACCGAATCCGCTCTTGTTCGTGGCCGCGCTCGGCTGCGGCATCGTCTGGAGCTTCATGGCCGCGATGCTCGGACGGCTGCCGCCCGTGATTATCTCGCACGTGGCCTTCACGTACTTTACGGCCACTCAGTTCCGGCTACCCGGAATGTAACCGCGCGCTAACTCGCAGCGCTGATCCGGTGCAGCTCGTCTTCGGGAATGTCCAGATCCGAAAAGACGTTCTGAACGTCGTCGTGGTCGTCCAGCGCTTCGGCCAAGCCCAGGGCCACCTCGGCGTCGCGACCGGTCAGAATTTTTTTATTCTTGGGTACGAACGAGAGCTTGCTCGACACGATCGAGAGCTTGCTGGCCTCGAGCGCCGTCACGACCTTGTCGAGCTGATCGGTCGGCGTGTAAACCGTCCAGACTTCGCCCTCGTCCCGATAATCTTCGGCGCCGGCAGAGACCGCGGCGTCCATCAGCGCGTCTTCGGTGACGGTAGCCTTGTCGAGCGTGATGGTTCCGAGGTGGTCGAAAGCCCATTGCCCCGTACCCGAGGTCCCGAGCACGCCGTTGTGCCGCTCGAAGATCTTGCGCAACTCGGCCACGGTGCGGTTTCGGTTGTCCGTCAGGCCCTCGACCAGGAACAAGGTACCGCCGGGCCCCGTGCCCTCGTAGAGCACCTCGTCGTACGAGGCGCCTTCGATTTCGCCGGTACCACGCTGGACCGCACGCTTGATGTTGTCTGCCGGCATTTGCTCGGCCTTCGCGTCGGCGATGGCCTTGCGCAAGCGCGGATTCCCCGTCGCGTCCCCTCCCCCGATGCGCGCCGCGGTGACGATTTCTCGGATCAGCTTGGTGAATACCTTGCCGCGGGCCGCGTCCGTCGCACCCTTCTTGCGCTTGATCGTGGCCCACTTCGAATGGCCGCTCATAACGAGATGCGAGGCTCCTTTTCCGGTCGATGGTCGCAGGCAGCTGCTGGCATTCGGCTCGGGGCATGCCCAGAGCGTCGAACGCGAACGTCCTCTAGCATACACCTTCCCCGGCTCTCAAACAGCTCTTCAGCGGCGCGCGCCAGCGCGCGCAGGGGTGTCGAATCTGGAGGCTCTCCGCCGACTTCGGCGTTACTCAGCGGGATTGGGTAGCGGCTCGGCGTCGCCGCCGCCGCTCGGCGCCGCGCGCCGATACCGGCGGTTCACGCGCACGGACAGATCGTCGAAGAGCGAGTAGGCGACTGGCGTCGCCAGCAACGTCAGAAACAACGCGAGCGTCTGTCCACCGATGATCACGAAGCCGGTGGCGCGATTCGTACCGGCTCCTGCGCCGCTCGACATCACCAGCGGGATCATGCCGGCCACGAACGCCAGGGTGGTCATCAGGATGGGCCGCAGCCGGTCGCGGTTGGCCTCGAGGATGGCTGCGTCGCGCGAGTGTCCCTCGGCGCGCAGCTTGATGGTGTGGTCGATTTGCAAAATCGAGTTCTTCTTCACGATCCCGAACAGCACCAGAATACCCAGCATCGAGAAGATGTTCAGCGACTGCTGGAACAGAATCACGCTCACGATGGCGAACGGCACGGTGAGCGGCAAAGACAACAGGATCGTGATCGGATGCAGCCAGGACTCGAACTGCGCAGCCAGCACCAGATACATGAAAATCACCGACAGCAGGAACGCGAGTCCGAAGTTGCGAGCGGCGCGGCCGAACTCCTTCGACTGCCCCGTGGGCGCGGCCGAGTAGCCCGGCTCGAGCCGCAGCTCCTTCACGGTCTTTTCGATCTCGTCCAGCACGGCGCCCTGCGAAAAGCCCTGCTCGAGGTTCGCCATCACGTTCACCGTCTTCTTGCGGTTGTAGCGATCGATGCGCGAAGGACCGGTGCCTTCGTCGAAGCTGACGACGTTGTCCAGGGTGACGACGCCCAGCGTCGCAGAAGGCACCATGACCCGCCGCAAGCCGGCCACGTCCGCGCGCGCCTCCGAGATCGACCGCACGTGCACGTCGTACTGTTCGCCCGTCTCGGTGTACGTGCCGACCTCGTAACCGCCGACCAGGAGGCGAAGCGCCCCGGCCACGTCGGCGACGCTCACGCCGAGGTCCGCGGCTTTCTTGCGATCGATGCGCACGCGCAGCTCCGGCTTGCCGACGATCAGCGACGTGTCCGGATCGACCACACCCGGCAGGCTCTTCAGCTTCTTGAGGAGCTCGGCGGAGTACGCCGTGAGCTTGTCGAGGTCGGGGCCCTTGACCTGGTACATGATGGCGTACTGCCCGGGGCCTCCGGAGAACATGGGCACTGGCCCCACGGCGACACGATAGCCCTGCCCGCCGTACTTCGCGCGCACCACCTGGCGCGCCTTCATGATGAGCTCGGGTTGCGAGAGGGCGCGCTCTTTCGGCGGCACGAGCTTCACGTAAATGTTGGCGAGATTCGGCGTCTTCTGCGCGTCGTCACCGATCGTCGTGACAGCGTATTTCACGCCGGAGATGGCCTCGATCTCGCGAGCGATGCGCGTGGCCGCGATACGCGTCGCCTCGAGACTCGTGCCCTCGGGCACGCGCACCGTAGCGCCGAACTGCGACTCGTCCTCATCCGGCAAGAAATTCTTGTTCGCCTTGGCGCCCAGCACGGGAATCGTGAGCAGCGTCGCAAAACAGGCGAGCACGATCACCCAGCGGTGCGCCATCGACCAGCGCAGCGCTGCCATATAACCGCGCTCGATAGAGCCGTAGAAGCGCGATGACTTCGAGTGCGACCCGTGTGCCGCCGCGGGCGCTGACTTCGCTTTGAACCAGCGCGAACAGAGCATGGGCGTGAGCACGAAGCTCACGAGCAGCGACACCATGATCGCGAACGCCATGGTCAGGCCGAACGAGTTCATGAAGCGACCCACGATGCCCCCCATGAACGCCACGGGCAGAAACACCGCCACGAGCGACAGCGTCGTGGCGAGCACCGCGAGCCCGATCTCCTTGGTGGCGACCACGGCGGCCTCCCGCGGATCGCGCCCTTTCTCCTCGATGTGCCGATAGATGTTCTCCAGCACCACGATCGCGTCGTCGATCACGATGCCGACGGCCAGCGTCAATGCGAGCATGGTGATCGCGTTCAGCGTGAAGCCCGCGTAACGCATCAACCCGAAGGTGCTCACGATGCTGATCGGAATCGCCACCGCTGCGATCACGGTGGAGCGCCAGTTGCGCAAGAAGAGGAACACCACGAGCGACGCGAGCAGCGCGCCGAGCACCAGGTGCTCCTTCACGGCGTTGATGGAGTTCCCGATGAATTCGCTCTGATCACGCGCGACATCGATGGCGTAGCCTTTCGGCAGGCGCGCTTGGACTTCGGTCAAGCGCTGCTTGATGGCACCGACCACCTCGACGGTATTGGTTCCGCTCTGCTTTCGGATGTTCAGGAGCACCGTGGCGCGTGAGCCCTGAAACCCGGCTGTCTCCGCCTCCGCCATGCCATCCTCGACGCGCGCCACTTCGCGCAGCTTGACGGCGTAGCCATTGCGGTTCGTGACGATGATGTCGCGCAGTTGCTCCACGCTCTGGACGCGGCCGAGCGTGCGCAAGGTGAGCTGGCGCTGACCTTGCTCGACGCGACCGCTCGGCAGCTCGACGTTCTGCGCGCGCAGCGCGCGCTCGAGCTCGGGCGGAGAAAGCTCGAATTTGGCCAGCTTGTCCGGATCGACCCAGACGTTGACCTGGCGCGCTCGGCCGCCGATCACCGTCACCTGACCCACGCCGGACAGCGATTCCAGCTCGCGCCGCACGCTCTTGTCGGCGAACTCGCTGACGTTGCGCACGTTGTCCGCGCCGGAGATGGTCAGCGTCAAAATCGGCGTGGCGTCGGGATCGACCTTGGTGACGAGCGGCGGATCGATGCCGGTCGGTAACTCGCGGACGACGCCACTGACCTTCTCTCGGACTTCGTCGGCACCGACGTTGATGTCCTTCTCGAGGACGAACGTGACGACGACCTGGCTCACCCCTTCGACGGACGTACTGACGAGCTCATCGATGCCGCTGATGGTATTGACGGCGGATTCGATCTTGTCGCTGACCTCGCTCTCAATCTGATCGGGTGCGGCGCCCGGCACCGTGGTCGTCACCACCACGACCGGGAAGTCCACCTTGGGAAAGCGATCGACGCCCAGCTCGACGTAGGAAAAGGCGCCGATCACGCTCAGCACGAGCACGATCACGGTCGCGAACACCGGACGACGGACGCAGATCGCAGCTAACCATTGCATGGCGTCGTGGTCCTCAGCGTGCCGCGATCGGTTGTGCGTCGCTCAGTTTGTCCACGCTCTCGACGGCGACCTGATCGGTCGCGGCGAGCCCGCCCTGAACCTCGACGAGCTCACCGTCTTGCCGGCCCGCGACGACCAGCTTCTCCGAGACTCGGTTGCCCGTGCGCACGAATACACGCGCCGAGTTGCCGCTGACGCTGAGCGCCGACTTCGGCACGAACAGCGCTTCTGTTTCCGGCCCTGCCAGCGCGACGCGCGCGGTGGCGAAGAAGCCCGGCCGCAGCAAACCGTCCGCGTTCTGCACGTCCGCCTCCACCGGCAAAGTGCGAGAAGCGGAGTGAACGCTGACCCCGACGCGCGCGATCGTGGCGCGAAAATCGCGTCCGGGAAACGCCGCGACGCGCAGGGACACGGGCTTGCCGATCACCACTTGCCCGACGTCCGCTTCGGGGACGTCCAGGCGCAGGCGCAGCGGGTTGTCGTCCAGGACGACCGCTATGACTTGGCCAACCTGCGCGAACTCGCCGACGGAAATGCGCCGCTCCACCACCGCACCCTCGAAAGGCGCCAGCACGCGCGTGTCGCCCAGGGCCTTCTGCGACAAGCGCGCCTGCGCGCGCGCCGCGCTCAGCCCGGCCCAGGCCTGCTCCGCGCCGTTGCGAGCGGCCTCCAGCTGAGCTTCTGCTTGCTCGGCGGCCGTGTTCGCCTGGTCCAGAGCCGCCGCGCTGATCACGCCATCGGCCGCCAGAGTGCGGGCGCGCTCGGCCTCCTTGACCTTCAGATTCCGCGCCTGTTCGGCGCTTCGCACGTCGGCGACGGCTGCGACGTCGAAGGCGGCGCCGTCCTTGAGGCCGAGCCTCGCCTTCTGCTGCTCGGCCGTCGCTCGAGCGGCGGTAAGCCGTAACGACGCTTCGCTCGCGTCGAGCACGGCGAGCACGTCTCCCTTTTTGACCCTTGATCCGACATCGACGCGGATGTTCGACACGACTCCGGAGGTCTGGGCAGCCACTTCACTGCGTTGCTCGGGCTCGAGCGCGCCGGTGAGCTCGAGCACCGGCGGCACACGCCGCACCTCGACCTTCGCGAATCGAACCTTGAGACTGCTCTCGGCGGCAGCGTGGTCGCTGGCCTTTTCAGGGCGCGTCGGCGCGTCTTGCCGTTTGCAAGCTACAGCGGCCAGCGCCAGCAGCAGGGCGGCGAGGATACCGACCTGGGGCTGTGGCCCGCTGACACGCGGCTGAGTGATTGCGATTTCCTTCATTTATGACGGTGCCCTGTTTCCGGAGTGTTGGACCGCGTCGCGGCCGGAGGCCTCCTGCGGCGCGAGACCCGTCCACGCAAGCTGGACCAGAGCCCGCAGAAACGGCTCTGGCTCGAGGTGAAGGTCGGGTTGCGGCCCGAACAGAACCTCGAAGACGACGAAATTTTGGATGGCGCCGAAGAACGACCGCGCCGCGACCTCGGGATCCATCGAGCGCAGCCGGCCGAGGCGCATCTCCGCCTCGAAGTAGCCGATCAGCGCTTTGACCACGCGTATGGGCGGGGGCGTCGTCCCGTTGGTCCCGCACGGGGGCCCGTCCGGGCCACGGTTCGACCAGGACATCATCACTAGCGGTACGGCGCGGCGGAAATGGCTCTCAATCTCGCGACCGAGCTCGTACAGGCTCTCGCGGATGTCTCCCCGACCGACGCGGCCGGCCAGGTCGCGGATAAACGCGGGATCGTCCTCAGGGGAGCCCATGGCGGCCTCGAACAGCTCGAGCTTGCTCTTGAAACGCTTGAAAATTGAGCCTTCCGACACCCCTGCCCGTTCGGCGACCTCGGCTGTGGTCGCGCGGATCCCGCGGGCCAGGAACACCTCACGCGCAGCATGGATGATGGTTTCGTCGCGGATGGTGGGGGGCCGGGCCATTGGATGAGTGAGCGCTCACTAACTCGCAAGCGTACAAACGTCAAACGGCGCCCGAAGTTAATGAGTATTGCGGCTTCCGTCGGGCACCGGGCCTTCCATCCGTCGGCGCTCAGGGCGCGCACCAAGCGCGTGTTACTTTTCAGTCCATTCGTGCCACTTATAAACGAATTGGCAGGGGCAAACCGTGAAAACACAGCGCTTCACCCGTTCAGGTTGGGTTACTTTTGAGCTACCAAGCGCCGCGAGTCGCCACGCATCCTCGGAGGCGGTTTGCACGATCGCCCGTTGCGATTTCAGGGACGTTGGACAGGCCGCGCACGGTATGACCGCGAAAGTCCCCCGCGCCGCGCTGCTCCGGATCGCCCGCTGATGGTCTTGTCGATTTGCGCGTCGCGTAACAAGTCTGTAAATATTTGATTTTATTTCAGTTAACTAAGACCATCGGAACTAGACTGTCCCATCTTCGAAGATAACCTGTTGACATACGTCATCGTATGCATATGCTTCCGTCACGTTTGGCCGAACGGACGGTATTTTCCGGACCTGAAAGCCACGCGATTGAGGAAGAGGAGGAAAACACCGTGACGTACTTTGAAATCGGTGTTTCGTTTTGGGCTTTGGTGGCTTCGGGTTTGCTGGCGAGCGCGGTGAGCGCTGCACTCGCGAGCATGGCCTCGAATCACCTTGGCAAAGCCCTGGGTACCCAAGTCGAGCGCCTGCGCGAGCAAGTCGAACACGCAAGCGCCGCGTTTCACGAGCCGCTGAGCAGCCCGTCGCACCCCTCGTATCCCCCGCCGCGCTGAGCCAGGCGGGCCCAGCCCGCTGAGCCGAGCGACCAGCGCCGGATTGGGCCGATCCGAGGGCCGACTCTACCGGCGGCGTACCCCGCGAAAGGTCCGGGAGGCGCCGCCGGCAGGGCCACCGCGTCACGAGCCCGGGGGCATACTCGACACGGGCGACGTCGAGCCTACGCAGTACCTTGCGAATTCCACTGGGTTGACTACCTTAGCGGCTCGCTCACGACACGTTACCCGCACTTGACGACGAAGCTTCTCGATCACGGGACCGCCGCAGTCGCTCTGGAACTGGCTACGCAAGGTGGGCTTCACTGATTGAGGAGCATCGAATGTCGAATCGTCTTTACGTTGGAAACCTCTCCTATGATTCCACATCGGAGAGCCTGAGGGCCGCCTTCGCCAGCTTCGGCGAAGTTGCGGACGTGCATGTCGTGACGGACCGCGATAGCGGTCGCTCGCGAGGTTTTGCGTTCGTGACCATGGGCTCAGCCCAGGAAGCAGCAGACGCCATCGCTCAGATGAACGGAGCTCTACTCGACGGTCGCGCGCTTCGCGTGAACGAGGCCGAAGAGCGGAGCCCACGTGGCGGCGGTGGCGGCGGTGGCGGCGGTGGCGGCGGCTACCGTGGCGGCGGCGGCGGTGGTGGCGGCGGTGGCGGTGGTGGCCGCGGCGGTGATCGCCGTGGTGGTGGCGGCGGCCGCGATCGCTGGTAGGCCGCAGCGGGCTCGCACCTGCGGGCCCGGCTGCGCTGCGAATTCGGGCACCTCTTACGTCGGGCACACGCCGACGTTCGAGGTGCCCGAATTTTTTTTGGCGGACTAATTGCGAGTCGATTCAGGACCTTAACGCATACGTCCCCGTATGTGAGTGCGACGACACGATTGACATACGAATCCGTATGCCTATGATTCGTGGGTCAGCCGGTGCTTGCACCCCTCCGTCGGGGCGCTCACCGGGTATCCGAAAAGGAGGACCGTCGTGTCCATCTTCGTCATTGGTATGTGGTTCTGGGCGTCTTTCGCTGTGTTCGCTATCGTCGCGTCGGTCGTAGCCGCTCTGGCTGTCTCGTTGACCGGTAAGGGCGCTCCTTCGCTCGCCCGTCATCTGGACGCCTGGCGGGACAGCTGCCGCGCCGCAGTGGCGTTTCAGGAGCCGCTTTCGAGCAGCCCCTCACATCGCCGTCCGCTCTGAGCGTCGAGCGCTGCCCGGCGCCGGTCGGACAGACGAGCGTCATGCGACGTCTGCGATTAAACAATCGTAGATGGGCGACGCGCTGCCGACCGATCTGAAGGCCGGGCGATATGCGATCGTCGGCGTGCTCGCGCGAGGCTCTCAAGCCGAAACGCTGCACGCCGTCGACAAGCAACTCGGACGCGAAGTAGCGATCAAGCGCTTCGTCGTCCGCGGCGCCAAGTCGTGGAAAGACGTCGAGCTCGCCGAGCGAGAAGCGCGCGTGCTCGCGTCGCTCGATCATCCGTTGCTACCGCGCCACCTCGATTACTTCGAGGAAGAGGGCGCGCTCTACCTCGTCATGGAGAAGATCGACGGGGAGAGCTTGCAAGCGCTGCGCTCGCACGGGAGCGCGCTGAGCAGCGAAGACGTTTGGCGCTTCTTGCGCGACGCAGCCAGCGTGCTCGACTACTTGCACACGCGCGCGCCGCCGGTCATTCACCGAGACATCAAACCCGGCAACGTCATACGCCGGCGCGACGGCTCGTTCGTGCTCGTCGACTTCGGATCCGTGCGCGACAAGCTGCAGCCCGCCGGCGGTAGCACCGTCGTCGGCACGTTCGGCTACATGGCGCCCGAGCAGTTCCAGGGACGCGCATCTCCCGCCAGCGATGTGTATGCGGTCGGGACCACCGCCCTGGTGATGCTCACTGGCGTCGAGCCCGAAAATCTCCCGCACCGCGGTCTCGCGATCGACGTGAGGGCGGCGCTGCCGAAGCGCGTCGATCCGCGGCTGGTCCGCGTGCTTTCAGCCATGGTCGAGCCGGACCCGGATCGCCGCGCACAGCGTATCGCTCCGCTCGTGACGGAGGGCAGCCCCGGTCGGCGAGCGCGGCCCAGCGACTTCGGAGAGCCGGAGCACCAGGCGCGAGCATCACGCGCGCGACCGAGCGCCCACGCGCGCCACTCGCACGCTCGCGAGCCGTTTCCGTTCGCGGTCGTGCTGATCTTCACGATCGGGCTTTTCGTCGCGCGCACGGCGGTGTCACTGACCCTGCGCGTGTTCGTCCCCGTCTTGCTGACGTTGCTCGCGCTGCTCTTCGGTCCCGCGCTGCGCAAGGCAGCCCGAGCCGTGGCCGACGCGGGCCGACGCGCCAGCTTCGCGCTGGACCGCGCGCTGCGAGGCGTCCAGCAAACGCCCCCGATCATCGACACCGAGGGTGAGGAAGTGGTCGATACACACGAGGGCCACGACAGCGGCCACGAGCGGCGTGCGCCACACGAGCGCGTGCGCGTCGCGGCCGCGGAACACCCCGACGACGAGGAACGCGAGCCGCGCCGCCATCGGCTTTAGTACGACGGCCCGGAATTCCATTCCGGGTTGGCGTACGTCAGTAACAAGACCCGGTCCGAGGCTGGATCTGTGCGCGCCGAGGATTTCTGCGGCCCTCACCCATGTGCGGGCCGCGGGAATCCGGAACGCACATCTGAGCCGAGGCACCTAATGTGTTGCGAGTCGCCCGGTCGTTACTCGTGACGTCAGCGCGCGAAGTCGAGACGACACACGCGCGATCTCCGCTCGCGTGAGCCCTACCTGAAGCTCCCTGCCGGCCCAGCGCAGTGCCTGACCCGCATTCACGGCAGCACCGGCGGCGCCGTGCACGAGCGAGCCGTCAACAGCGCGGTACTGCTCGATCACCGCGAGCGAGGACAGCTGTTCAGGTGTGAGCTGGCGCAAGCGCTGCGCCGTGGTAAGGCGGATGCTGGGCACGAGCAAACGCGACCAGTCTTCGTCGACGGTGGGGTTTCGAAATGACCCGAACGACAGGCTGTTGTCGACGCAGTAGAGCCGCGGGAGCTCTGGGCTTCCGCCGACGATGAACTGATCGGGATGGCTGTCTCCGTGCTCGATCAGGAACGTGAGCACGTTCAAATCCGAGGCCGAGTCTCGATAGGACGCGCTGCGACGAAACCAGGCTGCATCGAACGCTCGTTGATCGCTCGAAAGCCAGCCCGCGTCCTCAGCGGCGTCCAGGTCGCGGCCGTCTTCGAGCCAGTACGACAGCACGCCGAACACGCAGTCGATTCCGGCAAACGTCGCGCGCCCGGCAGGGTCTACGCGTCTTTGGTACTCCGCCAGGTCGAAGCAGCGGCCCACGGACGGCGGCACGACGTACTCGTGTGGCTCGAGGAACAACCGCTGCACGGCGTACGCGCCCAGCTCGCGGCGCGGATCGTTGAGTGAGCTCAGCGTCGAATGAGCGCGCCATTTGGCGCGAAACACCAGTTTCCCCGACTCCGCCGGCAGCGCCAGCGTGAGGATGCGCGCGCCTTGCCGTCCCTGCGGCGTCTCGGCCGCGCCGAGCAACACGAGCTCCGGCGCGCGCAACGCGGCCTCGATGACGCTCGCGGCACGACACCCTGAGCTCGGCTGAGCTTCGGTACAGATGCGCGTCGGCGGAGTCAGCGGCGCCGCAGGCTCCGGCATCCCAGCGGCGCACCCCGTGCTCACCCACGCGACCGAGCAGGCGAGGATCCGCGACAAAGAACGGGCAATCATGAAATCGCCAGAGCGATTGGCACGTCAATTCGCATGCAGCAACGATTTCCGTGCGTTTGCCGAGGGCAAAACTTTCTGCGCTGAGCATTTTTCGGGTCGAAGCGCTGGCTGACCCGGTCGTTTCGGATTAATCATGCGAGAGCGACTTTTCAGCCACGGCCGCGCCGCCATGTTTCAGTTCCTGGCAATCTGCATAGACGTCCTGCACACCCTGGCGATGCTGCTCTGGGGTCTCGGTTTGCCGCTCTTGCTCTGGCATCGCTGGCCGCGCTTGAGCCGCGCCTATCTCTGGTACGCGCTCACGTTCGTCCTCGTCTCGGTCGGCACGCATCAGATCTACGGCGAGTGTTTCCTGACGAAGGTCGCGCGCGATCTGCGCGCCATCGGCGACCCGAACGTGCTGCGTGAGTACTCGTCGTTCTCCGTGCAGCTCGTCAATTTCGTCGCGGGCATTCGGCCGACGGAGGACGCTGCGGTCCTGGCGTGGCAGATCGCGCTGTCCGTCACCGCTCTGTTCATGTTGCGCTACATGTACAAGACCAAGCAGAGAGAGCGCGCACAGAAGGCGGGCTCGGTCGACACGCACGCAGCGCTACACGCTGATGCGGGGAGTGTCGCGACCCGACCCGTGACGGAGCGCTAGTACCTCGATTCACTCGAATCGAGGTACGTCATGACAGTCCGTGCTCGAGTCAGATGAGCCCATGGCGCAGGAATTTCGAGGCCCTTGCCCCGTCAGGGGCCTCGAAATTCCCAGCGCTTCGATGGACTCGAGGCACTAGAAGCCGACGTCTACTTCGTCCAGCGGACGAAGCGCGGGTTTGGTGACCGAGGGAGCCGCTGGGCGGCGCGCTGCGCTGCCGACCGAACGGCGAGGCGCCGAGCGGGAGCCACCGGTTGCTTGAACGCGGCCGGCGTCTGCAGCAGCCGCCGATCCCGGCTGCGCTTCGGCCGTGGCTGCCGCAGCCGTCTGCGAGGGATTGGCGTTCACGACGGGTTGTGCCTGCGCTGGCGAGGGTTCCATCTTCGGCTCGGCGTGCACCGTGGCAGCGGCCTGAGCTGGAGCGGGCCCGGTGAATATGGAGCGCGAGGCGCCGTAGGCGCCGCCGAACAGCACGGCCCCGGCCGCGATGTACACGAGCGGCTTCCAGCGCGTAGATTTCGCCTGGAGGTCGACGTGCGTCGAGCTCATCGCGGGGTTACTGGTGCGCAGCGACTCGGGCGCGGGAAGCGTGGAGAAGCCTTCTTCCTCCATCGAGCGAGGGGGCACGCTCTTCAGCTCGAATTCGGCAGGCGGCACGGCGTTGCCGTGAAGCATGTAGCTGCACCGCTCGGCAGAAATACGCGCGCGCCGCGGCGCAAACGGATAGAGAGCGACGGCGAGCTCGGCCACGCTCTGGTAGCGGGCCGCTGCATCTTTTTGCAAGCAGCGCGACACGATGGCCTCGACCTCGGGAGGCAGATCCGGCACCAGGTGCCGCATCGGTGTCGGGTTCTTTTCGAGGATGATCGCGCTCAGTTGCGTGATGGAGGGCGCGTCGAAGGCGGTAGCTCCAGTCAACAGCTCATAGAGCACACAACCCAGCGACCAGATGTCGCTGCGCGCGTCGACGTCGTCCGTTGCGCGAATCTGCTCCGGGGACATGTACACGGGCGAGCCCATCGGCGTCAGCGTGCGCACGAGCGGCAGGTTCGTATCGAACGCGGATCCGGTCAGCGCCACCTTCGAAATTCCGAAGTCCAGGACCTTCATCACGTCCATGCCCTGGGTGCGGCGCGCGAGGAACAGGTTCTCGGGCTTGATGTCGCGGTGCACGATGCCGAGCGCATGAGCGGCCGCGAGCGCTTCGCACACCTGCATCACGTACTCGACAGCGACCTTTACCGGCAGAGCACCGCGCTTCTCGAGCACCGCCGAGAGGTCCTCACCTTCGAGGTGCTCCATCACGATGAACGGCACGCCGTCGGGCAGCGTGCCGACGTCGAAGACGCGCGCCACGTACTCGCTCTTGATCTTGACCGAAGCACGCGCCTCGCGCGCAAAACGCGCGACCACTTCGGGGTTCTTCAGCGCTTCCGGTCGCAAGAATTTGAGCGCCACGACTTCGCCGAGCTCGAGGTGCCGCGCCGCGACCACGAAGCCCATGCCGCCATCACCGAGCAGGCCCAAGACTTCGTACTTGCCGCCGACGATGCTGCCTTCGCGAAGGCCGGCCGCCGAGGGCGCCGGACCCGACGCAGCGCCGCTTTCGCCGAGCGCACCGACTGGGTTGTGCGGCGCCGTTCGGCGCGTTCCGCTCGGTTTGGGCGGAGGCATCTGTGCACGTGAATTTGAATTCGCCAAAGCCGTTGCCTTTTCTCCAAGTGTCACTACGGCGCACGCCGCGGAAGTTTTAGAAGAAATCTTGCCACGCTCGACCTGCGGCACTTCTCGGCGGCGCGCGCCTCCAGCAGTGCTCGAAGTTCGCGCGGAGCCACCACGCAAACCGTGCCGCCGTTACGCGAGTTATAACATGTTCTTCGCGAGAAAACTGCTTGGGTGAGTTCCTTACACGGTGCTCCCGCAGGCCCTATTCGCGCCGCTGTCGTGCCCGTGCCCACTTGCATAACTGGAAAAACTACACAGCCGTGTAGCGGGTTGTGTAGTCACTTGTGGGTGCTGTGCGGACGAAACCGCAAGTGGACTTGCCGCGTCGAGCTGCTGTACAACAAGAACGCTCGTGTCAGGGGTTGGCGCTCGCTTCCTTAGCGCGCGCTACGGCTCGCATTTCTGAAAGGGGAACACTCGTTTCCAATGAAGCACCCGCGGCTATGCATCGCGTTCGGGCTTGGCGTAGCGACCGCTATCGCCGCCTGCAACTCACTCCTCGGTTTGGATGATCTCGAGGTCGACACGCAATCGGAGGGAGGCGCCGGCTCTGCCGGTTCGGCCGGCAACGGTGGCGACAGCGGTGGCCCGTGCCCGGCAAGCTGCACGAACCGAGCGTGCACCGAGCGGGCCACGCAGGACGCCAGTCGGCCGGACGGCGGTGTCGTTCCCGCAATGTGCGTGAAACAAACCTGTGAATGCGTCGAGCTCTTCACGGCAGAGTGTCAGACCGTCACGGGCGACTACACCGACGACAACGCGATCTTGATCGGCTCGTTGTACCAAACCGTCGGACCGCAAGCGAATACCAACACTGCGCGCCAGCGCGGAGCGATCCTCGCCGTCAACCAGATCAACCAGGCCGCGGGGGGAATTCCCCAGGTCGATACCGCGGCGCAAGCACGGCCTTTGGTCATGCTGTCCTGCAATGCCTACGTCAGCGTCAACGCCGATGCAGGGGTAACCGCCGAGAACGCCGGACTTTTGCCGGCGGCACGCCACCTCGTGAACGATCTCCACGTGCCGGCCATCGTCGGCCCGAATACATCGCAAGACACGCTGGACGTCTCTCAGAAAGTGACGATTCCGGGCGGCACCCTCGTGCTCTCTCCAACCGCGCTCGCTGACAGCATCACCGGGCTGCGGGACGACGATTTGACCTGGCTGATGGTGCCGTCCGACGTGCAGCGCGCGCCGCTCATGGTGGAAGAAAAGACGGTGAGCGCAGCCAATCCGGTGCCCGTCGGTCAAATCAAATTGATCGAAGCAGAGCTCAACGCTTTACGCACGCCGCCGGCCCCGCCGGTCAAGCTCGGCATCGTGTATCGCAACGACGCGCTCGGCATCGGCACGAACACCTCGCTCAGCTCGCTGCGCCTGAATAACATGTCGATTGCCCAGCAGCTCGACAACAACGTCAAGGTCAAGCCGTACCGGCCCGCGAATCTCGCGGCGGACACGAGCGCGATCGTCACGGAGTTCAGCACCACGTTCGTGCCGGACATCATCGTGCTGGCCGGAACGGCGGAAGCCGTCACGTCCGTGATGCTGCCGCTGGAACGTGCCCTCGGAACCGCGCCCACGCGGCCCTACTACTTGCTAATCGATTCCAGCCGCGTCCCCGAGCTGCGGGACGCCGTGAAACCTGGCCTCGTGGAGGGGGCGCCGCTGTACGTTCCGCTGCCGGATAGCCTGCGGCAGCGCGTGCGTGGCACCGGCATAACTCCCAGCGCAGTGTTCGATCAGTTCCGCGTCGACTACGCAACCGCCTATCCGCAAAACGCCAGCGAGGCATTGAACACGGGCGTGGCCTCTTCTTACGACGCGGCTTACGCGATCGCGTACGGGCTCACCGCCGCCAAAGACCTGCCGCTGACAGGCAAGAACGTAGCCACCGGTCTGCGCCAGCTCGCCGGCGGAACGAATACCTTCAACGTCGGGCCGACCCAGGTGTTGCAAGGTTTCCAGAGGCTGATCGCGGGTGAGAAGATTAACGTAAACGGCACATACGGTCCCTTCGCCTGGAATGAAAATGGCGCGGTGCTGGGCGGTACGCTCGAGGTTTGGTGCGTCGCCGACGACCCGGCGCGCTCCTATGTGAGTGCAGGGCTCACCTACGATCTGCTCACGGGATCACCGTCCGGCGGCATCGATCGCACGAAGTGCGCCTGGTGAGAGCTCGCAGGAGCTGCACGTTCATTCACCTCTCTACCCGATAAGCGGCCCCCCCTTTGCGCCCAGAGTTCACTAAAGAGTCGCTCGGATTTGCCGTATTGTCCGTGAGAGGGAACGCGAGTCGGCACACTAGCCGGTTCGCCGAAAAGACGGTCTTTACATGGCGGCATCCGAGAGCAAGACAGGACGCAAGCCCCAGCTGCCTCCACGACCGCCAGCGCCGGAGAGCGGTCAGATTTCCATAGCGCCCCACGCCTCCGGTCCGGCTCCCAGCCCTGTTCAGCCGCGCAAGGTCATCGCCGGCAAGTACGAGATCATCGAAGCCATTGGGGATGGTGGCATGGGCTTCGTGCTCGCAGCGCGACACCTGGAGCTGGGCGAAATGGTCGCGCTCAAATTCCTGAGGCCCGAGGCGCTCAAGAATCCGGAGATCGTCGCGCGCTTTTCGCGTGAGGCGCGCGCAGCCGCGCGCATCAAGAGCGAGTACGTGGCGCGCGTCTTCGACGTCGGGAGCTTGCCGGACGGCGCGCCCTTCATCGTGATGGAGTATCTCGAGGGCGAGGACCTGTGCGCCGTCGTCGATAGGCGCGGGGCGCTTCCGTACAAGCTCGCTGTCGAATACGTGATGCAGACGTGCGAAGCGCTCGCTGCCGCGCATTCGCTCGGCATCATCCATCGCGACATCAAGCCGGAGAATCTGTTCTTGGCGAAGCGCCCGCAGGGGATGGACATCGTCAAGGTGCTCGATTTCGGCGTGTCCAAGGTGGCCCTCACCGGCTCGGCGTTCGAGACGGACATGCCTCTGATCCGCACGATGATGCCGATGGGCTCGCCCGTGTACATGTCTCCCGAGCAGATCCGCGCAACGGACGACGTCGACCCGCGCAGCGACATCTGGTCGCTGGGTTGCGTGCTCTACGAGCTTTTGACTGGAGCCACCGCCTTCGACGCGCCCTCCATCACGCAGCTCAGCGCGGCCATCCTCGAGAAGAACCCGACACCGGTGCGACAGCTCTCGCCTACCACTCCCGAAGACCTGGCTGCCGTCGTCAATCGCTGCCTCCAAAAGAGTCCGGACGAGCGCTATCAGAACGTCGCGGAGCTGGCGATCGCGCTCTACCCGTTCGCGCCCCGGCGCGCGCGGCTCTCCGCGGAGCGCTGCAGCTTCATGCTGCACAAGGACTCGAACGCGCCTCCGGAGCTTCTGAGCATCGCGCCAGTCCCGCTCCCCGAAGATCCAGCGAACTCCATTCCGACTGCGAGCCCTGCCGCGGAAGCACCAGAGAGCACTCCGGACGCGCTCGGCGGCCCCAATTTTCGCCCGCGCTCGTCGCGACGCCGTGCGCTGATTGCCGGCGCCGGCGTGCTACTCTTGGCTGCGCTGGCCTGGCGGCTACTGTCCGCCCCCGGCGCGCAGCAGGCGGCCGGTGACGAGACGCAGGTTCCGCCCGCCGTAGCGGCGGCGAACGCAGAACCGACGCCCGCCCCCGCCGAGCCCAGCGGCTCGCCGGCACGAGAAGAACCAGGGCCGCAGACCACGAAAACGGCGCCTGCGGCGAGCGAGCAAAACACGGATTCCACGCGCAAGAGCCGGTCAGTCAGCTCGCGCAGCGCGCGCCGAAGCGCTCCAGCCGTCCAGACTCGGTCGAGCACGCGCAGCCGAGCGTCCGCCCGTCAGGACGACGACGTAGACGTCGGCTTTTAACCGCCGCTTGCGGCGGCGCACGCCGGCGGACGCCAGAACAGCAGCGCCACCGCCGCCGTGAGGATCTGGACGGCGACGATCAACGCCACGCACAGCGTCCAGCCCCCGCTGCGATACGCGAAGCCCGGCGCCGTCGCGCCCACGGTTCCGCCGAGATAGTAGACCGCCACATAGAGACCGGCGGCCGAAGAGCGCCCGCGCCCGGCGCTGCTCGCCACGTAGCTGTTCGCAGCGGACTGACACACGAAAATTCCCGCAGCGCAGAGCGCGAGCCCGATCAACACGACGGGCAGCTCGCGCACCAGCGTGAGCAGCACGCCGCCGCTCGCGACCAGCATGGCAAGGGCGAGAACCGCGCGCGAGCCGAGGCGATGCAACCAGCGGCCGGCGACGGGCGTCACGACTGCGCCCGCGAGATACACGAAGAATACCGAACCGAGGGCAACCGTACCCAGCCGGAACGGCTCCGCCGCGAGCTGAAAGTTGACGTACGTGAACACGCCGACGATCGAAAATAGGATATTGAATCCGACCAAGTACCCCGCCAGAAGCCGCGGATTTCTCAGGTGCACGAGCAAGGCGCCGAGCGAGGTCGCGATGTTCTTCTCGCGCACGAAGTAGCGAGAGCTCGGCAGGAGCCACCAGAGCGCGCCCCCAGCCAGCAGGTTCAGGCAGCCGAGTACCACGAACGACCACTGCCAACCGAACCGCGCGGCGACCAGGGCCGACACGAAGCGGCCACAGACTCCGCCCAGGATGTTGCCAGTGACGTAGGCCGCCATCGTGCGGCCGAGCCCCGGGCCCTGGCACTCCTCGCCGACGTAGGCGATCGTCACCGCGAAGATGGCGGGCATGAACAGACCTTGCATGAAGCGCCACACGCTGAGCTCGTGCAGGGTGGACGCTGATGCCGCCAGCAGCGTCGGCAGCGCGAGCCCCAGGGCGGCCGTGACGATCACGCGCTTGCGCCCGAGCACGTCCGCCAGGGGCCCGATGAACGGCGCAGCGAGCGCCACGGCCGTGGTGGTCGCGCTCACGGTAGCGCTGGCTTCGAGCGCGGTGACGTTCAGCGTGCGGCTGAGCAGGGGCAAGATGCCCTGGGTCGCGTACAGGTCCAGGAACGCGCAGAACCCTGCGAGACCGACGGCCCAAGCCCGCATGTCGGCACCTTGCGCGTCGTGCGCGCTAACGGCCGTCATGCGAGCTTTGCCGTAACAGGGATGGGCGGAAACGACTCACGGGCGCAGCCCGATCGACCCGCGCCACGCTAGATAGTTCCGGGCGCTCTCAGTAGAGCTCGTGCAGCTGTTCCATGACCAGCGCCTTCTTGCGCAGGTACGTGCGAAACACGTCGCTGGCGAGATCCAGATCGATGCGCGCACCACTTCCAGCACAGTAGTGCGAAAGCGACGCGCACGAGTGCGCGAAGTGCGCCTTCTCAGTGCCACCGATGTGAACGCTGATCCAGGCGAGGACTCGGCGTGCGTCGCGCGGGGAAAGCCCCATGACCTCCGTGGCCCAGTTGGTGAACTGCGGCGCGATCATCTCGAGCTCGGCGTGCGTGTAGCCCTCGTGAATGAGCAGCGAGTATAGACCGGATATGACGGGATCACGGAGACGGATGCTGTCGAGCCACGTCTTGAACTCCGCGGCCGAGGCCAGGCAATATTCGCGGCTTTGCCATTGGTCGTCCCCGTCCGCCAGGGCCGTCGCCATGCGGTAGTAGAGCTCGAAGTGGAGCACCTGCCCACCCACGCCGAGGTCTTCATCCGCCACGCGGTTGAGGCGGCCGCCGCCACGAAACATGAGGAGCGCACGGGACGGATCCGTCGCAGCGACAGCTTCAGCTTCCAGCGTGATGCGGTTGGCAAGTCCCTCGACGGACATGGCCGAGTTGTTGGTGCGTTGCCAGGACGCAAAGAACCGGCGCCGGACGTCGCATGAGTGTTTGCTCGTGAGGAAAGCCGTGAAGCTGTCCTGAATGGTGCGCATCGCGCCGCGCTCGAGCCCGATGCTGTCTATCAACGTCGTCCTGAGTTGCTCATGGTCGAGCTGAGCGAAAGCATCCCTCATGCCTTCGTCCAGCGTCGTTTCTGCTTTCGCAACTCTGTGGGTCCCGGAAATTGAAGCTTCAGTCGATTCGACGTCGGCTAATAAGGCTTTCATTTGAACTCTCCCTCGCGGTTTTTCGCCGCCTGTGTGATGCAACCGCCAAATCGCGCCGCATTTGCCGCCTGTGCGGCAGGCTGGGCGCAGGCCGACTGCACGCGATCATTGCCCATCTTTCGTTTCGCCCGTGATCGGCTCCGGCACCCCAGAATGCGGTGCACGAAGCTACAATAACTACTAGTTCAAGCTCTGGCGGAGCGTGTGCTCCGACACCCGACGATTCGCCCAGACACCCTCTTCAACTCACCTGTGTCGCAATTCCGAGGCTACGTCAAGTCGTCAACTGTAGTTCTGACTAGAAACAGACTCGAAGTCAGTCAGTGTGACTCGCGACCCGACGACGTGCAACGACGCACGCGGTTTTCGTGCAACGTTTCTCGAATGTAACGCGAGCTCGTTTCACGCATCGCAGAAACGAGCTGCTTAACCCCGCGAAATTGGGCTAGAACGCGTTCTAAATTGCAAGCGCGCTCTGATGCGCTCGCCCGCGCCCACGTCGCCGCCGTAGGTAATCGCAATGCTACGGACGCCAATGCAGGTATTGCAGTTACTGCACAGCGCACGTGCACGCACACACTGATGCACAGCATACTGCTCCACGGCACACACTCATGCTCGAGCGGAAACGTCATCGATTTGTCACCCCCGGAAACGCGCGCATTTCTTGGCGCACGGCTCGAACTCGACCTCTGCTGTCAATACGAAACCGGATACGCGCTCGCTCAGCGACCAAGCTCCCGTGCCGCCAGGGCCAGGCGGTCGCACACGTGCCTACATTCTGAGCCGCGCTCCGCGCGTGCGGCGTTGATGCATGCGAACGCGGGTGTTAGCGTCGGCATCCTCGTCCGAGCTCGAGGGGTTTCATGAGGGTAAATCCGTTGTTCCGAAGCTTCAGTGTGTGCCGACTCGCGTGCGTCGCGGCCCTGGGCCTGCTCAGTGCCGGCACCGCCAGCGCTCAGGATCAAAGCGCGGACATCGCCGCGGCCCGCGGTTTCGCCGTGGATGGGCTGAAGCTGGCCGACGCGGGGCGCTGTGACCAGGCCATCGACAAACTTCAGCGCGCCGAGAAGCTCCATCACTCGGCGATCGTGCTCGGCAAGCTCGGTGAGTGTCTGGTCAACCAGGGTCGCGTCGTCGAAGGCTCCGAAGCACTGCGGAAGATGCTGCGCGAACCGCTGCCCGCCAACCCCTCGGCGGCGCTGCTCAAAGCCTACGAGCGGGCGCAAGCCGCGCTCGAAACCGCGAAACCACAGATCGCGACCGTCATGATCACGATCAGGGCGCCGAACGGCGTGGAACCGGTGGTGACGATCGACGGCCAGCAGGTACCGCCTGCAGTGCTGGGCGGCGACCGGCCTACGGATCCTGGCGAGCACGTGATCGAAGCCAGCGCTCCCGGCTACCTCAAGGCCAGCAGCAAGTTCACGATCGCTGCTGGCCGCAAGCAGTCCATCGAGCTCGAGCTGATCCGCGATCCGTCCGCACCCGTCGCCCCTCCTCCGGAAGCCGGTCCGACGGGCCCCGGGGGTGAGGCCACTCCGAGCGGCGACGCCCCTCCATCGGTGGGCAGCTCGGAGTCCGTCGGCTTCGACACTGCCGGAGATCGCACACCGAACCGAACCGCAGCGTACGTCAGCTGGGTGCTCGGCGGCGTCGCGCTCGGCGTCGGCGCCGGGTTCGGGTACATCGCGCTCAAGGACAAGAACGATCTGGACGAGAAATGCAGCGCGAACGTCTGCCCGAGCAGCGAACAGGACAGCCTGGATTCGGCGAAGCGCGCTGGCACCATTTCCACGATCGCGATGGGCGTCGGTGCCGCCGGTGTCGTCCTCGGAACCGTGTTGTACTTCACCGCCAGCTCGGATGACGCGCCCAGTGCCGACAGCGCCAAGCGCTCAGGGAGAAGGCTATCTGCTCGCGCGGACGCTCTCGGTTCTCCGCTCCGCGCGCGTGCAGGCGTTGGCCTCGGTCAGGTGAAGCTCGCCGTAGATTTCTGACGCGGTGGCGGCGCGGCTCGCGGCGCGTCGTGTCTGGTATAGGCTCCCGAGCGAGAGAATGCCGGACTCCGAACCTCCCAGTGTACTGCTCGCGCCCGATGAACCCGCTGCGTGCGAGGTGGTCGATGGTGACGACGCTTCGCCGTATTTTCTGACGTGCGACCACGCGGGCCGCCGGATCCCGCGCGCCCTGGGCGACCTCGGGCTCAGTGCATCCGATCTGCAACGGCATATCGCCTGGGACATCGGTGCCGCAGGCCTCGCGCGCCGTCTGGCGGACGAGCTTCGCGCATTCCTCGCGCTTCAGAGCTACTCGCGTCTGGTGATCGACTGCAACCGTCCGCTCGACGCGCCGGACTCGATCGCGGCGGAGAGCGAGCGCACCGTCATTCCTGGCAATCAGAACCTCACCAGCGAGCAAGCCGAGCAGCGCGTGCACGCTGTGTATCGGCCCTATCACGATCGAATAGGCGAGGAGCTCGCGCGGCGCGAACGCGCCGGACGCGAAACCATTCTGGTCACCGTACACAGCTTTACGCCGATCTATCTGGGCGTCGCGCGTTCCTGGCAAATGGGCGTGCTCTACCATCGCGACGCGCGCCTCGCGCACGCGCTATTGCACGTGCTGCGGGAGCGAACGAGCTACGTGGTCGGCGATAATCAGCCTTACCGAGTCACGGACCACTCCGACGTGGGCGTGCTCGAGTACGGCGAGAAGCGCGGCAACCTGCACGTCGAGCTCGAAGTGCGTCAGGATCTGATCGCCGAGGAAGCCGGTCAGCGAGAGTGGGCGATCGCGCTCGCAGCGAGTCTCAGAGAAGCGCGTGATCGATTAACGCGCTGAGCCCACGCGGCTGCCGCGTACAGCGAGTGTGCAGGATTCTTCTCGAACGAATACGCACGCGTTTTCGACAGTTCGTTCGAACATCCCTGTTCGACCGGTCAGTCACTAGACGCTCGTAAAAACCACACTGTCGTGTGCACGCTGAGACTGTAGGTTCAATACCCTCGGCGGGTTGCGAGCGCGTTAGCGGCATTTCCTTGACGGCGGAGGACGCGAACATGATTTCGACGGGCGCAGTAGCGAAGCTGATGGCGGGGTTCGTCATCGCAGGGACGATTGCGTTCGGCGGGTGCGGGCCCGTCAATCCGCAAGGTGTGGGCGGCGCGAGCGGCACGGGCGGCGGGGGTAACAGCGCCCCCGAGATCCCCGTTCCCGGACCGCACGCCTACAACCGTTACACGGGCGGATGGCGCGACAGCCCCGCGTATTCGAATGCCAGCATCTTCTTCCCGACGGATCTGCCCGGTCCATTGGCCGGCGTCGCCGTCGTACCGGGCTTCACGGAGACCCAGCTGGTGTACTGGGGCGAGCTCCTCGCTTCGCACGGCTACATCACGATCACCATCGACACCAATGACCTGAGCGTGCCCCCCGAGCAACGTGCGGAGGCGCTGAAAGCGGCCATTCAGACACTCAAGGAGGAGGGCGCTCGTGCGGGAAGTCCGATCTACGGGCGCATGGGCGACGCTTTCGCAGTCATGGGCCACTCCATGGGCGGAGGCGCCTCGCTGATCGTCGGCAACGAAAATCCGCCGGGGATCAAGGCGTCGATTGCCCTGACGCCCTGGAGGCTGGGACCCGACTTTCCCGCGACGCGCGTACCCAGCCTGCTGATCGGTGCAGAGAACGACCTCCTCGTGGCGGTCAGCGAGGTGCAGAGGTTCTACAACTCCATCCCCGCCTCGACGCCGAAAACCTGGATTTCGTTCACTGGCGCCACTCACTCCTTCGCCAACCACCCGGTGCTCGCCGGCAATCCGCAAATCGCAGGGCGTTACGCGCTGGCCTGGCTCGCGATCCACGTGCGCGGCGACGCCAGCTACAAGCCAGTCATCCAGAATAATCCGGCGTTCCACATCTTTCAGTCCACCCTCCAATAAATCGGTCTTGGGAGAGCCAGCCGAAGAAACAGCTGACGCGTACGCGTCGTCGTTCACCAGGGCCCCGCGCGCTATTCGATGTGCTTAAGTTGACCGCATGAGGGTCCAAGCTGCGGTCCTGCTGCTCTCCTGCCTGAGCTTGGCCGGCTGCTCCAAACCAGAGCCGCCACAGGTCACCGCCCGCTCCGCGCGAGTGACGGCGACAGCGCCCACGGGTGTGCAGCTCGCGGTCGAGCTCGACGTTCACAACCCGAACTCGTTTCCTCTCCTCGTCGAGTCCGTGGAGGGCACTCTGTCCGTCGCCGGCGGCGCCGAGATCGGCCGCGGCACGGCACGGCCCGGTACCGACATCCCGGCGCAGGGGGCCGCGCCCGTAACGAGCCAACTGACCATCCCCTGGAGCAACCTGACCGCCCTGGCGCCGTTCGCGCTGAGCGGCGCGCCGGTTCCCTATACCTTCGAAGGCCGCGCCCGCGTGGGCGGCAAGCGCTTGAACGTCGAAGTGCCATTTACCCTGCGGGGAGAGCTGTCACGCGAGCAGCTGCTGCAGATCGGCCTGCAAGGGCTGGGGCCCGGGTCAGCCCCTCCCCCGTAGATCTGCGAGTTTTGCCAGAGCGCGCTTCCCATCTCGGGTCTTTCCGAATATCCGAGTTGGCCAAATGCTTCGCCCTGCCCTACCGCATTGGCTCGCGGGCTGCCTTGCGATCATTCCCCTGCTGGCAGCCTTCACCGCCGGCGCCCAGGCGCCGGAACCGGCTCAAGAGCAGGCTGCCAAAGCGGCTGTGACGCCCCCTCGCATTTTGGTGAACTCGGGCGCGCAGTATCCCGAGCAGGCATTGAAGGAGCGCATCCGACAGGATGTCACCGTCGTGCTGCTCCTCGAGATCGATGCTCGAGGCAACGTGAGCCGTGCCGTCCCGGAGGCGCCGCAGGGGCACGGGTTCGACGAGGCCGCCGTCGCCGCGGCGCAGAAGCTCAAGTTCGAGCCCGCCCGACGCGGCGACACGCCGGTCGCGGTGCGCATCAAATTTCCGTTCGTATTCACGCCGCCCGCGCCGGTATTGGTCGGCCGTATCGCGCGCCATGGTTCGCAGAGCGACGCGCCGCTGGCCAACGCGCGCATCACGGTGCGAGCGTCCGACGGCTCGCAACGGACCGTGACCAGCGCCCGAGACGGCACCTGGCGGGTGACGGATCTGCCACCCGGAGCCGTGCAGCTCACTATTCAACTGGCGGGATACCAGGGGGCCTCGCTCGAAGAGCAGCTCGCTCCCGGTGAGGAAACGAGGCTCATCGTGCGCCTCGCGCCGGAGACCGCGGTGGCACCGCGCGACGAAGCGACACCGGAAGAGGCACCCGGGTCCGCCATGGAGATTCTGGTCGAAGGGGAGCGGCCGCCGCGCGAGGTCACACGCCGTACTTTGAGCCGGCAGGAAATGACGACCATGCCTGGCAGCTTCGGGGACGCGCTGCGCTCCATCCAAAATCTACCGGGCGTTGCGCGACCGCCGCCTTTCTCCGGCCTCTTGATCGTGCGCGGATCCGCGCCGGACGACTCGAGCATCGTCGTGGACGGGACGTGGGTGCCGCTGATCTATCACTTCGGCGGATTGAGCTCGGTGGTGCCCACGGAGTTGATCGAGAAGCTCGACTTTTTCCCAGGCAACTACAGCGTCTTTTACGGAAGCGGCCTGGGCGGCTTGGTCGACGTCGGCCTGCGCGCGCCGAAACAGGACCGCCGCTTCCACGGTCTCGCGCAGATCGACCTGATCGACGCGCGCTTGATGCTCGAAGGTCCGATCTTCAACACCGGCTGGACGTTCCTGGCAGCGGGCCGGCGCTCCTGGATCGACACCTGGCTCGGGCCCGTGCTGAAAGAAGCCGGCTTCGGGGTCACGGCTGCGCCGCGCTACTACGACTACCAGCTGATGGTGCACCGCCACTTCAGCCCGAGCTCGTCGTTCCGCCTGCTGTTTTTCGGGTCGGACGACGCGCTCGAAATCCTGAATCAGAGCCCCACGCAGAGCCAGCCGCAGTTCGGAGGCGAGTTCCGGTTCCGTACCAACTTCTGGCGCGCGCAGGCGGTTTACAAGAATCGCTTCGACCAGCGCACGGAGCTCCGCAGCATCGCCTCCATCGGGCAGGACTCGTTCGATATCGGCTTCGGCAGTGACTACGGCAACCTGACTTTGACGCCCATGGCGCTCAGGAGCGAGTTGTCGCATGGCATCATGCGCGGCTTGAAGGCGAACGTCGGCATCGACCTCAACTACGGGCCTTACGACTTCACGTTCCGTTTCCGGCGCATACCGCGCCCGGGCGAGCCAGGCGGTGGTCCTGGCGACGTACCGGTGGAAACGGTCCAGTCCGACGACTACTTCGCGCCGGGTGTGTACACGGAGTTCGAGATTCTCCCGGCGCGCGGCACGCGCATCGTACCCGGAATTCGGCTCGACTACGCGAGCACCACCGAAGAGTGGGACTTTTCGCCGCGCATCAACGCTCGCCAAGACCTGACGTCGGGTTTTCCGCGCACCACGGTCAAGGGTGGCGTGGGCTTGTTTCGACAGGCGCCCGATCCATTCGAAGCCGATCCGGTGTTCGGACAAACGAACCTGAAATCGAACGACTCGATCCACTACAGCGTCGGGTTCGAGCAGGAGTTCACCCGCCAGGTCGAGCTCTCTACCGACGTCTTCTACAAGGACCTCAGCAATCTGGTCGTCCAGGGCTCCGGCAACACCGGCGAAGGCCGCGCCTTCGGCGTGGAGTGGTTGCTCCGTTACAAGGAGGACGACCGTTTCTTCGGGTGGCTCGCGTACACGCTGTCGCGCAGCGAAATTCGTGAGTTCGAGGATTACCCGCTGCACCTCTCGCAGTGGGACCAAACGCACATTTTGACCGTGCTCGGAAGTTACAAGCTCGGACGCGGCTGGAAGGTCGGCGGACGGTTCCGCTACGTCTCGGGCAACCTCTTCACCCCGCTGACCACGGGCGCCTACGACGCGACCACCGGGACGCCCCTCGAGGCACCGACGTTCCCGCCGTACAGCACGCGCATGCCGTCCTTCAACCAATTCGACGTGCGGGTGGACAAAGAGTGGACGTTCGCCGCCTGGAAGCTCACGGCCTACCTGGACGTGCTAAATGTTCTCAATCGACAGAACACCGAAGCCGTCGTCTACAACTACAATTACACGAAGTCGTCCAACGTGAGCGGGCTGCCCATTTTGCCGAACCTCGGCCTTCGCGGAGAGTTCTGATGAAGTCACGATGGATGGCCCTGGCGTGCGCGGCGCTGTGCTCGAGCGGCTGCACCGAAGACGACTTCGCGCCGGTCAGTCGAATCTCGAGCGTGCGCATCCTGGCTGCCCAGGCGAACAAGCCTTACGCACAGCCGGGGGACGACATCCGTCTCCGGCTTTTGGCGGACGACGGCAGCATTGAGCCGCTCGAGGGGGCGGAGGGCGAAGGCGGCGCGGACGGCGCCTCGTCGCTCAAGTACTATTGGCTGAAGACGCCGTGCCAGAACCCGCTCGGCGATCTGTACTACGCCTGTTACCCCGGCTTCGCCGCCACGTTTCAACCCGGTGAAGAGCTGCATCCCGCGCGCAGCAACGACAAATTCCTCGTCGATGACGCCCTCGAGTTCCGGCTGCCCGCGGACATCATCACGAGCCACCCGCCCGTGGAAGGCAGCGTGCCGTTCGGATCCGTATTCGCGTTCGCGATGGCCTGCGACGGCGATCACGTCCGCTATCTCGGGCTGCGCATTCGGCCGAGCCCGCAGAGCCCGCCGTTCGGCTGCTTCGCGAGTGACGGCACTCAGCTCGGCAGCGAGCACTTCGTGTTCGCGTTCGCGCGAGTCTATGCGTTCCAGGAGCGCGTGAACCAGAATCCCATCATCGAGCGCCTGACGTTCAACGGGCAGACGCTCGAACGGGCGGACCTCGATTGCCCGGCGAAATCCGGTTCGGGCGGTGCCGACGCCGGCGCTGACCCGGATGGCGGCGCCGCCGGATGCCGAACGTTCTCCGTCCTGCGGTGTACGGAAGACTCGTCGGATGATTGCCCAAAGGTCGACGTCGATGTGTCCGTGCCGCCCGAGAGTCAGGAGTCCGACCCGAGCAGCGATCGCGGTCGCGAGCAGGTGTGGGTCAACTACTACGCCACCGGCGGCAAGTTCGAACAGGAAGCGCGCCTGCTCTACGACGTCAACGAAGGTCGACTGGGCGACACCGGGGCCGAATTTTTCACGCCGCGAACGCCGGGCAAACACAGGCTCTGGGCCGTGGTGCACGACAACCGCGGCGGCGTGGAGTGGGTAGAAGCGACGCTAGTCGTCGAGTGAGCGAGAGCGCGTTTTACGCGGGCTCTCCCTTGCGGATCTTGTCGCGGAGCAGCTCGGTGTACTCGCGGCGGCTGCCGAGCATCGGGCGGTTCAGCGCCCAGCGGTAGCGGCCATACTCCTCGTCCAGCTCCCGCTTGTACTGCGCGAGCTCCGAGCGATCGATCGCGCAGCGGACCTTCGTCGGGTCGATGCCGTAGGCGCTCGCGGCGTTGAGCCCGAGCACCTTGCGCTTGATGTCCATGGTGAGCAGCGGGTAGCCGTACTGGGACGCGAACTGCTGCGTGTAGTTGAACTGGAGGAACGCCTGAATCTGCTCTTGCGGGGAGCCGTACCAGATCGAGTCGGTGCCCCAGACCACGTTGTTTTCACCGACGTAGCGCAGAAGCTTTCCGATGACGTGCGCGGCGAGCGTGGTGTTGTTCTTGATCATCTGCCACGTGGTGCCGAGCTCGGCGTACACGTTGCTGTTCGGGCCCAGACCGTTCTGGAGCATGGACGTGATCAGGCTGTTGGTGCCGACCAGCGATCCTTCGGCGTACGCGCCTTCGCCCAGGAAGAAGCCGCCGTTGTTACCGTAGCCCGAGTGATAGATGATGAACTTGACGTCGGGGTACTCCCTGGCAACCACGCCGATGTCGCGCGGGTCGTTGTACTCGGCGGAGAAGCCGGGGATCGGCAAGCCCTTGTGGATGCAGAAGGTCTTCACGCCCAGGCTGCGCCCCTTCTCGATCACGGCGCGCCCCATCGGCGTGTCGAAGTAGTAACCGTTCAGCGCGCTCGCGACCGTATTCCTGGGATCCCACGCCGGGTAGCACTTCCAGGCGCCGACCCCGAGCGTCTCCTTGATCTGCTGCATGCCGTTCAAGACGGCCTGCAGATCGCCGTTGTTCGGCAGCACCATGGAGTGGTTCACGAGCCGCTGCGTGCCGTCCGCCATCAGGTTGATGATGTCCCGCGTCTCTGCGATCTCGGGATTCGTGACCGGATTCTGGCTCTCGATGGCGGGCAAACCGGAGAGCACCGCCACGGTGGTGTCGCTCTCGAGGAACATGAGCCGGATGTACTCGTTGCGGCTGAAACAGCTCACGGGGTCGATGCCGCGCGGCGCGCAGTAGCCGGCGTACTGCGGGAGCCCCGTCAAGAATTGCTGGTAGTTGGGAGAGTTCCCGCGATTGACGTGATGGGTCTGGATATCGAAGATGAACTCTTTGCTGGGATCGATGAAGTGTTGGCACACGGCGCCGCTGTCGAGCGGGTTCGGGCCCGCGTCGTAGTAGCCGCCGCTGCCGCCAGCACCGCCGGTGCCCTGGGGAGGCGTGGGACCGCAGCCGTTCACGACGTTGAGCACGGACAGAGAGGTCGCGAGCCCGACACCGCTCGCGAGAAACTCACGGCGATCGATGCCGAGGCGCCGCGCACCCACTTCGGCGCGCTCCAGGATGAGCTTGTGCGCGAGCTGCTCCTTCGGAGTTGCTTCGTGAAAACACTCTCCGTTGCTGCGGTTGCCGAGATGAATCGGGGGGCTCGGCGGAAGTTCCCGCGCCGTCTTGCTCAACGCTCTCAACCAGCTGCGCTTGCTCATCTCTAGTCTCCTTGCCTGCCCCGCACTTCAAATCGAACGAACTCGAGCAGTGTAGGAATGTGTGTGCGCGTGTAACAAGCTCTACCCGCCCAACGAGACGGGCCTATTCGCGCGGTCAGCCAAGCTCGTGCGCAGGAGCGCCACAGGTCGTAAGCGCTCGAGCGTCGTGCGAAAGGCGCTGGCACTGAATTTCTTCAGCCTGCACAGCGGTTATTCGACGGGCCACCGGCGCAAGGGGACGCAGCCGTTCTCGGCCCGGAGCCAGCCGGCAGACCCTCGCAGGAGCTGCGCTCAGGCGCAAGCTTTGCGACCTGTAGCGGCGCCAGTGAGACGCGGCCCTGACGACGATTCAGCACTGGTTCCCCTTGCATATCCCGGCAACGCCAGCAGGGCACGCGGCGTGCATATGGCGCGCTGCGGGTATGGCCTCGAAAGGTAAGCCGTGTGCGGCATAGCGGGAATCATCAACCTCAAGGCCGCCGCGACACCGGCCGCCGAAGACCTGGAGCGCATGATCGTGGCGCTCCGGCACCGCGGCCCGGATCAGTTCGGCTACCTGCTGGATGACGGAGTCGGTCTCGCCCACGCGCGGCTGTCGATCGTTGACCTTTCGCACGGCGCGCAGCCCATCTCGAACGAGTCCGAAGACGTGTGGGTCGTCTACAACGGCGAAATTTTCAACCACATCGAGCTCCGGCGTGAGCTCGAAGCGAAAGGCCATGCCTTTCGCACGCGCACGGATACCGAGGTTCTGGTCCACGCCTACGAGCAGTACGGAGACGACTTCGTCACGCGCTTGAACGGCCAGTTCGCGTTCGCGCTCTGGGACGCGCGACGCCGCCGGCTCTCGCTGTACCGCGATCCCGTGGGCATCGCGCCGCTGTTCTATACGACCGACGGCGCGCGCCTGTATTTCGCCTCGGAAGTAAAAGGGCTGCTCCACGGCGCTTCACGGCCAGCGCGCCTGGACGTGCGCGCTCTCGATCAGATACTCACCTTTTGGGCCCCCATCGCGCCCCGGACGCCATTCGAGGGCGTCCAGCAGCTGGAACCGGGAACGCGCCTGGTCATCGCGGACGGCCGAGTGGAGCGCAGCCGTTACTGGCAGCTCCGCTATCCGCGCCGCGGCGAGCACCCGGTGCGCGACGAACGCGCTGCCATCGACGCGATCCGCGGGACGTTGTCGAACGCGACGCGGCTCCGCCTGCGAGCGGACGTGCCGGTCGCCGCGTACGTGTCGGGCGGCCTCGATTCGTCGATCATCGCGGCCCTCGCGCTCGAAGCCGGCGCGCCGCTGCGCACGTTCTCACTGGCGTTCGAAGACGAGCTGCTCGATGAACGGATTTACCAGGAGCAAGTCGTGCGAGCGCTCGGAACCGAGCACGACTCGGTCACGTGCCGGAGCGCGGATCTGTGGCCGCTATTCGAGAGCGCAGTGTGGCACGCCGAGGCACCACTGGTGCGCTCCGCCCCGCTGCCCATGTTGCAGCTCTCCGGCAGCGTGCATGACGCGGGCTACCGCGTCGTGCTGACCGGTGAGGGCGCGGACGAATTTTTCGCAGGCTACGACCTGTTCAAGGAGCTCAAGATCCGTCGCTTCTGGAGCCGCGCGCCGGATTCGCGCGCGCGCCCGCGCCTGTTCGAGCGGCTGTATCCGTATCTGGCGCGCTCGCCGGCCAAAGCCGCGGCCTTCGCTCGGGGATTTTTCGGAAACGGCCTCGCCGACCCGGACGCGCCCCTGTTCTCACACCTGACACGCATGGCCGCGACGGCGCGCGTCAAGACGCTGCTCTCGAGCGAGGTGGGAGCGGAGCTCGGCGCCGTAGCGCATGACGAGCTCCTGGAGAGCTTGCCACCCGAGTTCTCAGAGTGGGACCCGCTGAACCGCGCGCAGTACCTGGAAGCCACACTGCTGCTTCCCGGCTACCTGCTTTCCTCGCAGGGGGAGCGCATGCTCATGGCCAACTCGGTCGAGGGCCGCTACCCGTTTCTCGACCCGGACCTGATCGCGCTGTCGACGCAAATCGAGCCGCGCCTCTTGATGGCTGGATTGCGCGAAAAATTCGTGCTCAAGCGTGCCGTCGCGCACATTGTGCCACCCGCCATCCGGCGGCGAACCAAGCAGCCCTATCGAGCGCCCCACCTGAATCCACTGCAGACGAGCGGCGGACACACGGATCTCTTGCGCGCGTTGCTCTCCCCCGCGCTGCTGCAGGCGTACGGCTACTTCGACTCCGACAAGGTGGGTTGGCTACTGCACAAGACGGCACCGCAATTGCTTCTGAGTGAAGCCGACAGCATGGCGCTCAGCGCAGTGCTCAGCACGCAATACTTGCATCATCGATTCATAGCCGGCGTCGAGAGCGTCCCAGCGCGGGCCGCTTCGACTTGCCTCTATCCACCCATCTTCAGGAGACCCCGTGTCGCAGCTTGAACTCGATATTCACTCTTACTTGACCAAGAGCTTTCTCTTCACGGCCGACCTGACTGCCCTGAAGCGCGACGCCTCGTTGCTCGAGCAGGGCATTTTGGACTCGACGGGAGTGCTCGAGCTCGTGTCGTTCCTCGAGCAGCACTTCGGCATCACGGTGTCGGACGACGAGCTCTTGCCCGAGAACCTCGACTCCGTCGAGAAAATCGCCCTTTTCGTGGAAAATAAGAAACATGTCGACGCCCACGCCGCGTGACCTGCTCGGGTTGCCGCTGCTGCTCTGCGAGCGGGCGTCCCGCCATCCTTCGAAGGTCGCGCTCGTGGAAACGGGCGACATCACGTATGCGGAGCTCTGGCACCGTGTGGCCGATCTGGCGCGCAGCTACGCCGGTCTCGGCCTCAGGCCGGGCGATCGCATCGCGATTGCGCTCGAGAATTCCAGCGCCTACGTGATCGCCTACTACGCCGCGCTCGCCGCGCATTGTGTGCCCGTGGCGCTCAATCCGGCCGCGAAGGCGGCGGAGCTTTCGCGCTCGGTGAACCATTCCGGCGCTCGCTTGCTCGTCACGCGCTCCGAGAACCGCGAGTTCGAAAGCTGGCTCTCGGCGTGCCCCGGCATCCCGCTGCTTTTGGCGTGCGGCGAGCGCTCGCCAGCGATCTTCCGGCTCGGCACGAGCGCCGTGACGCTCACGCCCAAGGCCGCGAGCACGCTGGTGCGCAGCGGCACACGTCTCGACTCACTGGCGGCGCTGGTTTACACGTCGGGGACGACGGCCGAGCCGAAGGCCGTGATGCTGAGTCACAGGAACCTCGTCGCCAACGTCGAGAGCATCGTGCAGGCACTGCAGATCTCGAGCGACGAACGCTGCTTGGTCAGCCTGCCCTTCTTTTATGCGTACGGCGCTTCAGTGCTGCACACGCATCTGGCCGTCGGAGCCACGCTATTGCTGGAAGAACGGAGCGTGTACCCGGCGCGTCTACTCGCGCGCATCTCCGAGCAAAGAGTGACCAGTCTGCCGCTCGTGCCATCGATGCTGCCGCTGCTGTTCCGCAGCGGAAACCTCGGCTCGACCGATCTGTCCAGTCTGCAGCGCATCACGCTAGCGGGCGGCGTGTGTCGGCCGCTGGAGCTAGCAAAGCTGCACGCGCTCTTGCCGCACGTGGGCCTCCACGTCATGTACGGGCAGACGGAAGCGACGGCGCGCTTGACCTGCTTGCCGGCGGAGATGTTCGAAGGCCGTATCGACTCCGTGGGCCGCGCTGTCCCCGGCGTCGAGCTCGAAATCCGCGGCTCCGGCGGGGAGCGCCTGGCACCAGGTGACGTCGGCGAGCTCTACGCGCGCGGACCGAACGTGATGCTCGGCTACTACAAGGATCCCGAGGCGACGCAAGCGGTCGTGAGAAGCGGCTGGCTCAAGACTGGGGATCTCGGTTTCCTCGACGAAGAGGGCTTCCTGCATCTACAAGGCCGCCGCACGGATATCATCAAGACCGGGTCGCATCGGGTCAATCCACACGAGATCGAGGAAGTGCTCTGCGAGCTCGACGACGTCGAGGACGCCGTCGTCACCGGCACGCCGGACGACATCATGGGCGAGGTCATTTCCGCGCGTATTCAGCTGCGGCAGGGTTCGGGAATGTCCGCCGAGGACGTCCAGCGTCACTGTCGCTCGCGCCTGTGCGCGCACAAACTGCCGCGGCGCGTGGAAATCGTGACCGCATTGCCGAGAACGGCTTCTGGCAAAGCGCTGCGCCGCCCGCTTCGCCAGGCCTCCTGAAGCCCCGCGCCCGGAGTTGCAAGAACCGGTGGACCCTGCCATGCAGCACGATCCTTTCAGCAACTTCGATCCCGCCGCCGAGGTCGAGCGCATCTCTCGATTCATCCGTTCACGGCTGAGCGGCGACTTACGCCGGCGCGGGGCGGTCGTGGGCATCTCGGGCGGCGTGGATAGCTCCGTGTGTGCCGCGCTGTGCGTCGCCGCTCTGGGAGCCGAACGGGTGTTCGGTGTGCTCATGCCCGAACGCGAGTCGAGCGCACAGAGCCTCGAGCTCGGACGAGCCGTTTCGGAGCAACTCGGCGTCGGCTACCGCGTGCAGGACATAACGACCACCCTCGAAGCGCTCGAGTGTTACGCGACGCGCGACAGCGCGATCGCCGAGCTCATTCCCGGATACGGCGCGGGCTGGAAGCAGAAGGTCGTGATCATGGGCGGCCTGTCCGGGCGCTTCAATCACTTCAAGCTGGTAGCCAAAGATCCCAGCGGCCAGGTCCACGAGGCGCGGCTTTTGCTCGGGCAATACCTGTCGATCGTCGCGGCCACGAACTACAAGCAACGCGTCCGCAAGAGCATCGAGTACTTCCACGCGGATCGCCTGAACTACGCGGTCATCGGCACTCCGAACCGGCTCGAGTATGACCAGGGCTTCTTCGTGAAAAATGGCGACGGATCGGCGGATCTCAAGCCGATCGCGCACTTGTACAAGACAGAGGTGTATGCGCTCGCGCGCTGGCTCGGCCTCCCGCGTGCGGTTTGCGACAGCACCCCCACGACGGACACGTACACGCTTCCGCAGGGCCAGGACGAGTTCTTCTTCGCGCTGCCCTACCAGCAGATGGACCAGGCGCTCTGGGCTCACGACCACGGCGTCCCGCCGGCGCTGACCGCGACGCGCATGGGGCTCGCGCCCGAGCTCGTGAAGAACGCGTACCGCGACATCGAGGCCAAGCGCCGCTCCGCGCACTATCTGCACGCCCCGCCGTTGATGCTGCAGGACGGCGCCGACGCCGCTCAGGGTCCGGCGGCTGCACGAGCGCCTGCATGAACACGGCGTACGCCGCGCGACAGGTCCTTCCCGAGGCGGTCGAGGCGCACGTCATCGAGCTGTGGAAACAAACGCGCAGCAAGCCCGTCGAGCTCGAACGCACCTTTCGCTGGTACTATCGGGACGACGCGGATCGAGGCAACCGCTGCTTCGTGCTGCTGCACGGCGGCGACGCCGAGCTGGTCGGCGCCACGGGCGTCGGAGTGCGACGCTTCCAGGCTTTTGGAAAGTCGGTGGACGCCGCGCTGCTCGGCGATTTCTTCGTGCACAAGGCCCATCGCAGCTTGTTCCCCGCGCTGTCTCTGCAGCGCGCTGCCGCCGATGCCGCCCGAGCGAACGCCGCCTTCGTGTACGGTTTTCCGAATCAGAAGGCGCTACCCGTGTTCCGGCGGCTCGGCTTCGCCGAGCTCGGCAGGGTGAGACGCTTCGTACGCGTGCTCGACTATACTCCGTACCTGGCACGCCACCTGAAGCGGCCGTGGCTCACGCGCGTCGTGGCGCGCCCGTTGAACGCGCTTTTGCCGCTGCGCCGGCCGCCGAGCTGGCTCCCGAGCAAGACGCGCCGCTACGCGTGGCTCACGCGCTTCGATGAGCGCATGGACGCGCTCGAACGGGAATCGCGCATGGGCGTGGCGGTGCGTGGCCAGCACACGGCCGCGTTCTTGAACTGGCGTTTCTGCGCCAAGCCCGGCTTCGAGGGGCGGACACTCGCGCTGTTCGATGCGCGCACGGATGCGCTCTCCGCCTACGCGGTCGTGGAAGAGGCGCCCGAGGCCGCCTACGTGCGTGACTTGTACGGCCGCACCTGGAACGACGTGGGGCACCTGCTCTGCCGACTGGAACGGGAGCTGCAGAGAGCGCGCGCCGCCTCCATCAGCATGAATCTCGTCGGCGCGCCGGAGCTCGTGACGAGGCTCGCGCGCCTGGGCTACGCGGAACGGCCATCGACCCGCACGGTGATCTTGAGCGCAGCAGCGGCGAGCCGACCCGAGCTGTCCGATGCCGCGCACTGGTATCTCACCGACGCCGACGAAGACCAGTAGCCGCGCTCAGCCCTGCTTCGCAGTGAGGGCGTCGGCGCTCGTCTCGATGCGCGTTTCCAGCTGATGCGCGAGGCGATGAAAATCGCTGCCCGGTCGCACGAAACGCACCTCCGTATCCAAAGTGCGCCCGTTGACGAGCTGTTCGAACGGCAGGTACGAGAGCTCCAGCTGTCCGGTGACCGTCACCATGTGGCCGTCCAGTCGTTCGAGGGCCAGGGCCCGGTGCGCGCCGAGTCCGAGCTGGCTGCCGAGCATGACATCGAACGAATGCGGCGCGGCGCAGCGCGACTCGTAGCCCAGCTGCACACTGGTCAGCTTCTTGGTCCGTCCGGTTCGCTCCTCGAAGCGTCGTGCGGCATGATCCGCGACGAGCCGCGCCAGATCCACCTTACCGAGCGACACATGGCCGTGCTCGTCGCGACCGACGCCCTCCAGGTAGGCGTTCGGCAGCATCTCGGCCAAACCTTCTGCTAGCACGATCGTGCCGTAATGTTTGCCGCGCCGTTCGCGGGTGAGGATCAGATCCGAGATGCGGTCGCAGAGCGCGGGGATGGACAGCTGCACCTCGCCCGTGGCGCTTTCGACAGCGAGCGCGCCCTGCACGTCCTCGACCCCGACGACCAGGTGCGCTTCGCCCGCGATCGCGACACCGTACGCGAGCCACCCAGCCTTCCTGCCCATCGTTTCTACGACGAAGTAGCCATTCGTCGCCATCGCGTCGGCGCGCAGGTTGAGCAGCTCTTTGCCCATGAAATCGACCGCGGTGAAAAACCCGAACGTGAAGTCGATCCCGCGGTAGTCGTTGTCGATGGTCTTCGGCACGTGCACGACGCGCACGCGCGCGGCGGTTCGCGGCAGGCGCTTTTGATACTCGTACAGGAAGTTAGCGGTCTTCAGGGTGTCATCGCCGCCGATGGACACGAGCGCATCCACGCCGAGCGCGACGAGAGCATCGTGTACCCGCTCGAGACCCGCCGTCTTCGCCCGATCCTCGAGGTCCGCAGGGCCACGAATACCCTTGCCGGGGTTTGCGCGCCCGGTGCCGATCAGGATGCCGCGACTGTTCCTCAGGCCGCGCAGGTGGTGATCTTCGAACACGAAGTAGTCGCGGCCAGCGACGAGCGGCTGGTCTTCCGAATAGTCGAGCAGACGGCCATAGCCGTGCTGGATACCGATCACCGGCACGCCGCTCCGGCGAAACGCCATCGTGACAGCGGCGATGACGGCGTTCGCGCCCGGCGCGGGCCCGCCAGAAAACACCACGGCCACCTGGCGCAGGGGCAGTACTTCGGCTTCTCTGGTCGGGGAGGTGCCTGGCATGGGCGCTGATCTAAGCACGACGCGGCAGGCAGCGGAGCGCATGGGATAGGTAGCGTAAAAAATAAAACATTCTGATAAGTTGCGCCCCGTTTCGGCCCCTTCGTGTCGTCGACTCGACCGCGGCCTCTACGGGTGGCTTTGCTGCGGCGCGGCGACACGCGGCGACACGCGGCGATCTGAGCTGCCTGATTACGCGGCTTTCCGAGCTCTCCTAATTGACCCGATTAGACAATCGGCCCGGTTGCGATCAATGACGTATCTTATTCAGACCGAATATTCCAAGCCCACTACCGCGTTCGACAGTCAAATGCTCGTGCGTATTCGGCCGACGCTTGGCTGATTCACACAGAGCATTCGAACGGCGCTATCGCGTCGTTCGATCCACTCTGCCTCAGGCGACATGTTACTGAATAGAAACTACACACACGTACCGGATGAGTCGCCGTAAGCCATTCAGCGCATGCGACACTCATACTGGGTTTTAAGTGGGAGCGTTGCGTCATGCACGAACGGTTTACGAAACTGGGATTGGCGACGTTGCTCTTGGGCCTGGGGATGCTGCACTGCGGCCCCGTACCGCCTCCCGGTACTGGCGGAGCCGCGGGACAGGCGGGAACTGCCGGCGTGGGTGGCCAAGGCGGCAGCGGAGCGGCGCCGAACACCAACCCCGGCTTCGTGAACCTGGCTCCCCCCATGGGTGCCGCGTTGCCAGCCACTGGCACACCGCTGACCCCGGCGCCTCCCGCGGGCTGGACTTGGTACCAGATTGACGGTGCGATGTGCCGCGACGGCTCTCCGACAGGCTTCTACGTCCGTTACAACAGCGCCTCCGACAAGCTCCTCGTTTACCTCGAAGGCGGCGGCGCGTGCGTCAGCCCCGGCTTCTGCACGTACAACCCGGCGAACGTGAATCAGGTGCTCGCTGGCGATGGTCAGACGTCCGTCGGCTCCATCGGCGGCGCGATCGCGGGCCGGCAGCAGCCGTACACGACGGGCATGTTCGACGAGAACAACCTGACGAACCCGTACCGCGGCTGGAACAAGATCTACGTGCCGTACTGCACCGGTGACGTGCACTTCGGCTCGCGGCCGAACGCCACCCTGCCCGGCCTGGCCGCGCCGCAGCAGTTCGTCGGCTACTCGAACATGCAGAAGTTCGTGGCCCGCTGGGTGCCGACCTTCCAGAGCAAGGTCAACAAGGTCATGCTGACCGGAACGAGCGCCGGATCGTTCGCCGCTGGTCTGAACTACAGCTTGGTGCAGGACTCGTTCGGCAGCGTACGGGTCGACGTGATCATGGACTCGGGCGTGCCATTCGACAACGAGTACATGCCCGTGTGCATGCAGCAGAAGTGGCGCGCCAACTGGAACCTGAATGCGTCGCTCCCGCCGGACTGCACGGAGTGCCGCGACCCGGCAGGCGGCAACTTGCTGCGCCTCGCCGACTTCCTGATCCGAAAGCACCCGAACACGAAGCTCGGCGTCGTCTCGGCCGTGGAAGACGACATCATGCGTCTGTTCTTCTCCATCAGTAACAACAACTGCGCCACCTACGAAACGGCCGACCCGGTGCTGAACTTCCTCGCCGGCATCTTCCCTGGACCCACCTACCATCAGGGCCTGGATGCGATCCGCACGCGCTACGCCAGCACCGGCAGGCTTTCCACGTATTACCTGGGCGGCCCGAACACCATCAACCACCAGCACCTCTGGCGTCCGCGCTTTTACGAGGCCGCGGCTGGCGGTGTGACGATTGCGCAGTGGGCCACGAACTTCGGCAACGGTCAGATGACGCAAGTTGGACCCTGATTCGGAGCGTCGGTCGCCGTCTTACGCGCGGCGCTGACGCTTCTTCCCTCGACGCACGACCCGGACTGGTTTCCGGGCCGTCGTTTTTTGTCGGCGTAAGATCGGCAGAACTTTCGGCGTTAGCAGGCGTCAGATTCACCGCAATCGACGTCCTGGAGGTTCCGATGGCCGCTGCTTCGCCGACAATCACCCGTGTACTCAGAGGTTTCCACCGTCCCGTATTGGGAATGGTCGCGCTTTCTCTGCTCGCCAGTTGCTCACGCGCGCCGAACACGACGACCAGCGCGCCGGCCCACGAAGCGTCAGCGCCGCGCGGGGAGAGCGCGCCGCAAGCGTCCTTTCCGCAGGCGCCCGAAACGCCGGCGCCCGAGCCCGCGCAGCCAGCGCCGGAAGCAGAGGAGTACGCGCTCACGCCGCCCCCCGCCCAGGCGGGCGATGACGGCAAAGACAAGCAGAGCGAAGGCAAGGCGGCGTCGCCCGCCAAACCGTCTCCCGCGCCCGCCGCAACCGTTTCCGGCCGCGCGGCGATCGCTGGCAGCGCCGATGTGTCCCGCAGCATGGGCTTTGGCGCCGGTCACGGACGCCTGGGCGGCGCGCACAAGGCACAGGCGCCCCGCGTCTTGGCCCCCGCGCCGAGCGGCGCGCCGATCGCGCGGAACAACCCGAACTGGAGCACCGAGAGCTACGCGCACATCACCGAAAACCCGTTCTTGTCCGTCGCCAGCCAGCCACTGTCGACGTTCTCGGTGGACGTGGACACCGCGTCGTACAGCAACGCGCGGCGGTTCCTGTCGCAAGGTTCGCTGCCGCCCAAGGACGCGATTCGCGTCGAGGAGTGGCTGAACTACTTCGCCTACGACTACGCGCCGCCGACCGGAACGACCCCGTTCGCCGTGAACACCGAGGTGACGACATGCCCCTGGAACGCCGGGCACCAGCTCGTGCGCATCGGCATCAAGGGCCAGGAAATCCGCCAGGAGCACGTACCGCCGCGCAACCTGGTGTTCTTGCTGGATGTCTCGGGCAGCATGATGTCAAACGACAAGCTGCCGCTCGTGAAACGCGGCCTGTCGCTGCTCGCCGACAACCTGCGCCCGCAAGACTCGATAGCCATCGCGGTGTACGCGGGCAGCACGGGGCTGGTGCTGCCCGCCACGTCCGGTAGCGAGCGCGGGCGCATCCTGAAGGCGCTCGACGGCCTGGAAGCGGGCGGCTCCACCAACGGCGGCGCCGGCATTCAGCTCGCCTACTCCGTCGCTCAGCAGCGTTTCAAGAAGGGCGGCATCAATCGGGTGATCCTCGCCACCGACGGCGACTTCAACGTCGGCACGACGAGTGAAGGCGAGCTCCAGCGGTTGATCGAAGCGAAGCGCAAGAGCGGCGTGTTTCTCACGGTGCTCGGCTTCGGCTCCGGCAACGTCAAAGACTCGACCATGGAGATGCTCGCGAACAAGGGCAACGGGAACTACGCGTACATCGACAGCCTGAGCGAGGCGCGCAAGGTGCTGGTGCGCGAGGCCGGCGCGACCCTGGTCACGATCGCCAAGGACGTGAAGCTGCAGGTGGAGTTCAATCCAGCGCGGGTCTCGAGCTACAAGCTCATCGGCTACGAAAACCGGCTGCTCGCCAAAGAGGACTTCAACGACGACAAGAAAGACGCGGGCGAGATCGGCGCTGGACACACCGTCACGGCTCTCTACGAGATCGTCCCGAAGGGTGCGCCGCTACCAGCCACACCGAGCGTCGATCCGCTGAAGTATCAAGCGCCTACCGCGCTATCCGCGGCCGCCGGCTCCGGCGAGCTCTTGACCGTGAACGTCCGCTACAAGCCGCCACACGGCGACGTGAGCACGAAGCTGAGCGTGGTGGTCAAGGCCGGCGCGAAACCCCTGGCACAGGCCTCCGACGACTACCGCTTCGGCGTGGCCGTGGCCAACGTGGCCCTGCTCCTGCGCGGCTCCAAGGACGTGCAGCAAAGCTCGCTGGAAACGGCGCGCGCACTGGCCGCGGGCGCCATCGGTGGAGACGTCCACGGTGATCGTCGTGAATTTCTGGCGTTGCTCGATCAGGCCAAGCGGCTGACGCCCGGCGGAAAGAGCGGCGCGCTCACGCAAGCGAGGTAGATTTGCGGGGCCATGGCGCGGCAATATCGGCCCCCGCCATGGCCGACTCACTCGACTCGCTGTTTCGCCCCTTCGAATGCGCGTCATTGCGCCTCACGAACCGCTTCGTGATGGCGCCGATGACGCGTACGCGCTCACCCGGCGGGGTCCCCACCGACGAGGTGGTCGCGTACTACCGGCGCCGCGCAGAACACGGCGTCGGACTGATCGTCACCGAGGGCACCACGGTCGATCACCCAGTTGCCAGCTATCACCCGGACGTGCCGCAATTTCACGGAGTAGAGGCGCTCGCGGCTTGGCAGCGCGTCGTGGAGGCGGTTCACGCCGCAGGCGGTCGCATCATTCCTCAGCTCTGGCACGTGGGCAGTACACGCAGGCCCGGCACGCCACCTCACCCCGACGCGATCAGCGTCGGCCCCTCCGGGCTCGTCGCGCCCGGCAAAAAGAAGGTCCGTCCCATGACGGAGCGCGACATCATCGACGTGATCGAGGCGTTCGCGAGAGGCGCCCGAGACGCGCAGGCCCTAGGCTTCGACGGCGTGGAGCTGCACGGCGCTCATGGGTACCTGATCGATCAATTCTTCTGGAGTGGGACCAATGAACGAACGGACGCGTACGGCGGCTCGCTCGTGGCCCGCACCCGCTTCGCCGCCGATGTCGTGCGCGCCGTACGGCGCGAGGTCGGACCGGGGTTCGCGATCGTGCTGCGCTTTTCGCAGTGGAAGCAGCAGGACTACAGCGCCCGGCTGGCGCACGATCCGGCAGAGCTGGCGAGCTTCCTCGAGCCGCTGGTGAGCGCCGGCGTCGACATGTTTCACGCGAGCACGCGGCGCTTCTGGGTCCCGGAGTTCGAAGGCTCCGCGTCCGGGCTCGCCGGCTGGACCAAGAAGCTGAGCGGAAAACCTACGATCGCCGTCGGTAGCGTGGGACTCGATCAGGAGTTCCTCGGCGCCTTCGGCGGCCAGGGCGCAGAGACGCGCAATCTGGACGATCTCGTCGAGCGGTTCGAGCGCGGCGAGTTCGACCTGGTCGCGATCGGACGCGCGCTCCTTCAAGACCCAGCCTGGGTCGAAAAAGTGCGCGCGCGGCGTCACGACGAGATTCGTCCCTTCGACGCGAGCTCACTGCAAACCTTGTATTGAGCTGCGTTACGCCTGGTCCGAGCCCGGTGCTACGCTCGGACACATCATGACCGACGCTCTGTTCACGCTCTTTGCGACGCCGATCGGGCGCTGCGCCATCGCCTGGAACGAACGTGGGATCGCACTTCTTCATCTGCCGGAGTCGAGCGAAGCCGTAGCTCGCGCGCGCATCCTGCGTCGTTTGCCGAGCGCGCGTCCGGGAGCGCCGCCGGGCGAAGTGAAGCGCGTGATCGACGCGATCGGATCGCTGCTGCGCGGCGAGCCGGCGGCGCTCGAAGCGGTGGAGCTCGACATGCACGGCGTGCCGCCGTTCCATCGACGCGTCTACGAGGCCGCGCGGCGCATTCCACCCGGCGCGACGCTCTCTTACGGCGCGGTCGCCGTGCGCGCCGGCGCACCGGGCGCGGCGCGCGCTGTCGGGCAAGCGCTCCGCAAGAATCCGTTCGCTATCCTCGTGCCCTGTCACCGTGTGCTCGCCGCCGGCGGCAAAATTGGCGGATTTACCGCCAGCGGCGGCCTCGACACGAAACGGCGCCTGCTCGAGCTCGAGCGACCCGAGGTCGCTCTCGTCGAAACCGCTGTGCATGCGGGCAGCGCGCGAGGCGCGGGAGCAAGGCAGGCACGTTCGAGCTGACCGCGAAGCGCGGCGCTATTTGCTGCTGACGCAGCGCGGCTGCGCGAAAATGAGCTGGTCGTGCGAGTAGTGCAGCGTCGCAGCAGGAAGCGAACGCGAATACCGCGACGCACCGCTACTCATAAACTGCTACACTGTCCACTCATCGCCCGGGGGGGTTCGGGAGGAGGACCAATGGCCAGCGTCGAAGATATTTTGAGGCAAAAGGGGTCCCTCGTACACGCGGTCGAACCGACCGCGATGATGTTCGAGGCTGTCGAGAAGATGGTGCAGCACAACGTCGGAGCGCTTCTCGTGGTGGAGGACGGCGAGTTGAAAGGCATCGTCACGGAGCGCGACTACCTGAAGCGCGTCGCCGTGCGCGGCAAGAGCTCACGCACGACGCCCGTGGCAGAGGTCATGACGAGTGAGCTGATCACGGTTTCGCCGAGCACCGAAGTCGACCGTTGCATGGGACTGATGACGGGCCGGCGCATCCGTCATTTGCCCGTGATCGAGCAGGGCAAGGTCATCGGCATCTTGTCCATCGGCGACCTCGTCAAATCTCGGCTGCGCGAGCAAGACATGCACATCCGGCATTTGACCGACTACATTCAAGGCGCACCGAGCGCGACGTTTCTCTGAACGACGCGCAGCGCGCTCGGGAACAGTCGCTACTTCTTGTGCCAGGTGCACACGAACTCGTGGTGCTTACCGCCGGTTGACACGCACTCACGTTCATGGCCCCTGGCGGCGAGCCCGATCATGTCCATGGTCGACATCATCCAGCCTTCCATGAGGCGGCAATGGAACGGGTGCATCTCGGGGAAGTCGCTGATACGGAGCAGCGTATCGTCAGGCGCCCAACGCAGCGCCTCCATGCGCCCCGCGTTGGCGTAGTAGCTCGGCCAGACCTTGCTGCAGGCGCGAATCAGCCGCTCCGGCGACGACAGCACCACGTAGATCCTGAGCACCGTGCTGACGTCGCGCTGCCCCGCGGCCACCCCCAGGTCCCGGCAGAACGAGCCGGTTCCCTTGCCCACGACGCGATCCGCCGCCACGAGCAGGCTGCTGTAGACGGTGTAGGGGTACCAGCCGAGCGTACGAACCGGTTCGCCAAACACCTCGGGGCAATCAGCGGCCGCGATGATATGACGAAACACCGCCGGCTCGCAGCGGTCCTTCAGCGTGCGCAGAACGCCTCGCAGCGCGCGACCGCTCGCGAGCGGCTGAGTTCCCTGGCCCGACCTCACTCTGCGACTTTACCCGAACCCGCTCACTGAGCAACGCTCGCCGGCTTGTCGACGGGATTGAGCAGCAGGGTTCGCGTCGTGATCCGCGGATAGTAGTACGCCCAGAAAAAACACATCTCTTTGTTCGCGGATTCGCCGAACGTGATGGTTTCCGGCGTGGGGTTGTGCCAGCTGCAGCTGTACGTGAAGCCGCCGCCTTGCGGAACCTGGAACGCCGGTGAGAACGTGACCACCTCGGGCTCATCCCAAACGAAGTGCTCGAGGTCGTAGCGAGGAGTGACTTCACCGGTCAGGCTCTGAGCGGTGCCCACCTGCACGTTCGTGCCAAAGCGATGCGTGTGACCGGTGAGCGCAAAAAAGTTCGCGCCGTCGAGCGTGGCCGGCACCGCCTGAAACTTTGGCCCGGACGTGTGCCGCGAGTTCGGCGGGATCGACACGGACAGGTCACCCACGACGACGACCGACGCCTCGTGCTCGAGCTCACCCTCTGCCAGCGGGTAGAGGTTCGTGCGCGCCACGATGTCCACGGGCGCTTCCGTGCGATTGATGTAGTGCAACTCGAGGTGAATCATCTGGTTCGGCGTGATCGCGTAGCCGACACCGGGAGGCGTGTGATACTCGTCCACTCGCTTCTGCGTGATCGCGAGCGGCGCACCGAACAGCGGCGCGCGAAACGGCTCGCAATCTTCCGGTTCGAGCTGCTCGTCGCCAGCGTCCGATTCGTTGATCGTCGAGACCACGAAGTGATGCGACGAGCTCGAGATCTCGTTCAAGATACGGTGAATCGCCATTGGACCCACGTTCGGCAGGCGTACCTTGATACACTGAGTGGCCTCGGTGTTCGGCGGCACGTCTGGCACGCGGATCTCGAGCGTGAATGGACGCTCCTGTTCTTTGCCTGCTTCGTCCGCCCCGCAACCGAAAGCAGCCAAGCTGACGGTGACGAACGCAAGGAGCCTCGCGCCCGGCGCCATGACATCGGCTGAAATCATTCCCATGCCGACGAGTTCAGCACGCCAGGTACCTCCGGACAAACGCGCGACGGAAGAGTTATCGCAGGTTTCGGGAGCTGCGTTTACATGCGGTTTCAGCGCTCGTTCGGCCTCATGTCGGTGCGTTCCCTGCACGCCACCTGACGCTGCACGAAACACGTACATAAGCGCTGCGCACGCCCCTTGTCGCGCCTGGCGCCGGACTGTTAGTGTTTCTTTCCCGACTCGCAACAGCGCCGTCGGTAAAGCTTGAGAATGGGCGTCCGTTGAGGAGGTTTTGGTGCGGAGTTCGGGGCAGGTGTTGCGCTTAGTTTCGTCACGTCTCGCCGTGGGGGCGGGTGCGCCGTCGGAACGGGAAATAATGAAGGGTGTGGAGCGAACATTGAAGGGATCGACAATGGGGGCGTCACTGGGGCGCGCGCTGGCGGCCATCGCAGTGCTGTTCATGGCCGGCTGCACGCTGAGCGTCGATGCGAACCGCAAGCAGTGCAAAGTAGACGGCGACTGTCACGACCGGGGATTCGGCGCCGAGACGGTGTGTCGCGAAGGGCTATGCAGTCCGCCGCCACCGCCGGCTGACTGGGCGTGCTTGAGCGATCCCCCTCCGTCCGCTCCTCCCGCCACCGAACGGTTCATCGTGAAGTCGCGTGCACAAGAGATCGTGCCAGCACGAGGGGTTCCGGGCGCATCGGTGAAGGTCTGCGCGAAACTGGACCGGAACTGCGAATCCCCGCAGGGGCCTATCGTCATCACGGACGACAACGGTGATTTCGAGGTGGAGGTCGTGGGGAACTTCTCTGGCTACTTGCAGTTGGAGAAAGATTCGTGGGTGACAGTTCGCTACTTCTTCTATCCGAACGTCAGGGAGAACTGGAACCTCGCCTCTATTCAGATGGTCACCAAGGTGGCGCTCCCAGGGCTCGTCGCGTATCTGCAGGCTCCCGCGGCTCTGGACCGTGGCATCTTTTTGATCAGCGCCTGGAACTGTCTGAACCAAGCCGCGTCGGATGTGGTGTTTGAAACGTCGACACGAGATGACGCGACCAAGACGTTCTATGCGCGCGGCACCTTGCCAAACCCCGATGCAACACAGACCGACTCGGCCGGATACGGCGGGTTCGTCAACGTTCCCGCAATCGGCGGAGACGGCAAGCCGGGCGTCAGCGTGATCGTCACTGGCGTGTTTAAACCCAGCGGCGAACGAATCGCAGAGCTCAGTTTGGTGTCGTATCCCGAATCGCTGACCATTAGCAGGATGGTGCATCTTGGCGACCCTTAAGCGAACGAATAGCAGACGGAACGCGCGACCCCGCGTGGCGTCGGCGTTCACCAAGTATCGGATGGTGCATGATGGCTAGAAGCGCTTCCAATAGTCTCGAGCTCCAGCTTCCCCAACGTATTGGGCGTTACGAAGCCTTTTTGCAAATCGGCGCCGGCGGCATGGCCCGCGTCTATCTGGCGCTGCAGCGCGGGCCGTTCGCGGCGAAGAAGCTCGTCGTCATCAAGCAGCTGCGCGAGAACGTCACGGACGACTCGCAGTCGCTCGCCATGTTCGTGGACGAGGCGCACATCGCGCTGCGTCTGAGTCATCCCAACGTCGTCCACACGTACGAGGTCGTCGCGGACGCGCCGGACTACTACCTGGCCATGGAGTTCCTGGACGGGCAGTCGCTGATGAATATCGTGCGGCGGCTCGGGCGCACGGGAATACCTCCCGAGGAACATATTTGGATTTTGACGCAAGTATTGGCCGGTCTGCACTACGCGCACGAGATCCGTGATTACGACGGCTCGGTGCTCGGCGTCGTGCACCGCGACGTGAGCCCGGCAAACGTGGTCGTGTGTTACAGCGGCGAGGTCAAGATCGTCGATTTCGGCATTGCCAAGGCCACCGGCTCACTCGCCGAGACGCAACAAGGAGTCATGAAGGGCAAGCTCGGTTACGCCGCGCCCGAGCAGTGCATGGGCAAGGCCGCCGATGCGCGTTCGGACATCTACGCCGTGGGCGTCATGCTCTGGGAAGCCCTCGCCCGCCGGCGTCGTTCCAACGGCGAGACCTGGCCGGCCATGCTCGCGGCGCGCATTCAGGACACCGAGCCGCCCATCGAGCAGGTGTGGCCGCAGGTGCCGCCCGCGCTCGCGGCCATCACGCGCCGCGCGCTGCACCCGGATCCGGAGCGTCGCTACGCGACGGCGCTCGCGTTTCAGCGCGACCTCGAGCAGTACCTGGCACAGTCACGGCGTAAGACGGGCCCCGGCGCGATCGCGGCGCTGCTTCGCCCGCACTTCGAGGCGGAGCGCGCGGAGCTTCACCACATCATCGAGCAGCACGTCGGCGGCGGCGGTAGCCCGTCCGGTGTCACCAGCGTCGTGCCGAGCGGGACCACTGCCAGCTCGGGCAGCAGCACGTCCATGAAGGCGGCCAGCGCGAACATCCTCGCGGTCGCGGCATCCGCGACGGAGATCGAAGAGAACACGGCCAATCTCCCCGTCGACGACGCCCTGCTCCTGGCGTCCAAGCTCGACATTCCGCTGAACGTTTCGCTGCCGGCGTCGAAACGCGATCCCTCCGTGCCCCCGCCGCCTCCGCCTCGGCGCCTTTGGCCCTGGACTTTGGCTGGAGCCATCGGCACCGGCATCGCTGCGCTGGCGTTCACGACACTTCGTCCAGAGCCCGCGGAGCCGGGCGCCGCGCGCCCTACGGCAGAAACGGCGGCGCCGACGAACGCCGCGGTGAACACGGCCACGGCAATCGCGGCGAACGTCACTGCGTCCGCCAGCGCCGCGCCGGCTGCCGGTGAAGTCCGCCTGCGCATCGCAGTATCGCCGGAAGACGCGGAGGTGCGGCTCGACGGACGCTTGCTCAAAGGCAACCCGTTCGACGGCGTGCTCAAGAAGGACGGCGTGGAGCACGAGCTCACGGTCAGCGCCGACAAGCACCGTTCGCACAAACGCAAGCTCCGCATCGAGGAAGACGTCGATCTCGAAATCGATCTGTCGCCGCTGCACGGCGCGAGGCCGAGCCGCACCGCGCGCGCCATCCGCGCCGCAACCGCGCCTGCCCCACGCCCGGCCGCGCCCGAAGTGCCGGCCGCGGCGCCCGCGGCGCCGGCAGCTGCGCCGCGCACCACGCCCAGTCTGGAACCCGGAATGGACCTACGCACGCGTTCGGTCGAGCGCGTCAAACGCGGAATCGACGAGAAGGACCCGTACGCCCAATGAAGAAGAGTCAGCACGCGCTGGTACTGTTTTTGGCGCTGACAGTCGCTGCGCCACACGCCTTT
>DATDJP010000322.1:0-106431 GCA_036520475.1 Polyangiaceae bacterium
GGAAACGAGTGAGGTTGCCGACGATGACTCCCATGTCGTTGATGTCACGGGCGACGCCGTCCTCGTAAGCGCCGAGGGGCAGCGCGACGGGCTCGCCTTGTTTGGGCCAGAGCGTCGTGCTGCGTTTCCGGGTCATCACGAACATGGCAGGATGCGCGCACATTGTGCGTAGCGGGGAGTGGAACGTCATGTCGATGCGATTTTCGAAACCGTTGATGAGGACGCGTGCGGCCGTGTTTGTTCTGGCAGCTGCTGCAGGCGGAGCCACGCTGAGCGCCGCGACGCCGGCCGATGCGTGTACGCCCTTTCCCCCCGGCCCCCCGGAGCTCGTCGGTTACCCGGCTGACGGCGCAACGGACGTGCCAACCGACGTGCTGCCGATTTACGACACGGCCAAGGCGAACGTGACGGTGCCAATAACGAAGGCGACGTTCGTGCTTCGTTGGGGAGACACCAGGGCGCCGCTTCCCGCGACTAACCACTACGCGTCCGTTTTCACGCTCATGCCACTGGCGCGCCTGGAGCCCAATACTGCCTACGTGATCGAGGCGACGCTGCCATCACGCATACCCAACGAGACCGTAGTCGACACCGTCACGTTCACGACGGGAGCCGGCCCAGCGGCTCCGGCAGAGAAGCCTCAGGACGTGTTCCTTCAAAATTTCTTCCTGGTCGGCGCGATCGACAGCTGCGATCCCATTCCCGGCACGTGCGTCGCGATCCCAGCCGGGCAGCGCCTGCACGCCACGCGCACGAACATCTTTGGCCAGGGTGACACGTCGCCGGAACTCTGGGACAGCTCACGCTTCTCCATCCTCACTCAGGGTTCGATCGGAGGCGCTCCCGCCGGCTGTGTATCGTTCCGCACGCGCGCCGCCAACGGCTTGCTCAGTGAGCCAGTAGTTCGCTGCGTGGCCGGCGCCCCGACGCTGGCCGTGAACGCGGAAGCGAATTTGGCGTGTACTTCGAACGGCATCACGGAGAACGGTCGCGTCGTATCGCCTGCGCGTGGCTGCAGCATCTCCGCCGGCCCGGCGCCGAGCAACGCCGCGTGGCTCATCAGCGCTCTCGCGCTGCTCGGAGCCTGGCGCGTGAAACGCCGCGACAAACGCTAGCCTCCGCCCCGGGCTCCCGAGGCGCGCTCCGCCGTGCTAGGCAGGCCGGCGATGCGCATAGCGACCTGGAACGTCAATTCCCTGAACGCACGACTCGAGCGGGTATCTATGTGGCTCGAGCGCGCGCGCCCCGACGTGCTCTTGATGCAAGAGACGAAACTGACGGACGACAACGCGCCCGTCGAAGAGTTTGCGCGCCACGGCTACGAGCTCGCCCATCACGGTGAAGGGCGCTGGAACGGCGTCGCCGTCGCGAGCCGCATCGGGATCAGTGACGTCATCACGAACTTCGGCCAACCGCTGAAGCCGTCCACGACGCCCGATGTGCCGGACGACGAGCCGCTGCGTGAAGCGCGCATGATCTCCGCCGTGTGCGGCGGCATCCGCGTCGTCAGCCTGTACGCGCCGAACGGCCGTACCCTCGACTCCATCTTCTATCAGGCCAAGCTCAGCTGGTTCCGTTGCCTCGCGCGCTGGCTCGAGGAGACGCGCTCGCCGAGCGAAGCGCTGGTCCTCGGCGGCGACTTCAATGTGGCTCCCACGAACGCAGACGTCTGGGACGCCGCGGCCTGCCACGGTGGCACCCACGTTTCAGCGCCGGAGCGCGAAGCGTTCGGCAGTTTGTGCGCCTGGGGGCTCATCGACTCGTACCGCCGCTTGCACGACGAGCCCGCGCGCTTCACGTGGTGGGACTACCGCGCCGGCTGCTTTCAGAAGAACTTCGGCATGCGCATCGATCATCTGCTCGTCAGCGCGTCGGTCGCCGAACGCCTGGTCGACGCCGAAATCGACCGCGAAGCGCGCAAAGGCAAGCCCACGCCGTCCGACCACGCGCCAATCTTCATCGACATAGACGAGCGCGGGCAAGCCATCGACGCGGGCTGGGCCGGCGCCGAGTCGCGCATCGCCGCGCGCCGTGCACAGCGCGCCTAGGTTTCGACCTCAGTCGTAGCAAACCGGAATGATCTGGCCGCGAAGTCCCGCCGCTTGGCCGGTTTGGGCCTCGATTTGCTCGCAAAATTAGCTTAACTGGGGGGGATGTCTCCCGTGTGCGCTCGTCCGTGCGCGCGTGACGACGCCAGCTCAGTAGGCGTTTCGGATTGAGAAGTTGCGCGGATGAGGCACTGTCACGCGCAGAAACCCGATGCGATTGTGCGCGTCGGTCGCGCGCTCGAGCTTGCAGTTGGGCTCGCACACCAGAGTTTCGAAATAGTGGTAGCGCAGGACGACGGGCGTGGCCGGGTCCGTGCCGCTCACCGCGATGCGATTGAGCGTGGCGCGCACGTGACCGCTTCCCTGAGCGAAGAAGCTCGAGCGTTTGCGTACGGCGTAGACGCCCAGGTCCGGCAATCCGCCGGCGTCCTGGAGCAGCTCAGCCCAACCCTGCGGCATCGGCCGTCGCATTTCGAGCACGACCCAGTGCACGGCGTAGCGCTCGAGATAGCGCGCGAGCTCGGCCGCCGATGCTTCGCGCTCGGGGTAGACGCGGAAGAAGTTGGACAGGGCGTGCACCTGATTTCTTTCACGGATGCCGCCCATGACTTCGGCGCCCGGCAGCAGCGCCGCGAGTCGTTCACCCAGTACGGGAGGTTCGACGAGGATGCGCCCTGTGAGGGGCTGCCTGGCTGCGAACCAGCGCACCAGCGGATCGCCGCCGGGGAACGGCAGCGGGTGGCGATGATCGTAGTTTCGCGGATAGCCGGTGGGCGTCACGATCTCGATCGGTTCGGGGCCGCGTCCCTGCTGCTTCGGGATCAGCTCGGGGAAGAAGAAGAGCACGTCGTGAACCAGGAACTGCACGGTGCACACGCACAGCGCAGCGGCGACGGCGCGCGCCGGCCACGCCGCGTGCGCCAGCGCGGCGCGCGTAGCGGGATGAGCGATGAACGCCACTGCTGCGAGGCTCAGCAGCAGCGTCGCGGGCACGACGAAACGATACGGCTGGATGTGCGAGGTGAGCGGCAAGTATCGGCCGAGATACGCCTCGGCCAGCATGGCCAGGACGGCGAGTGTGACGGGCGCAAACCGATCGTCATTTTCGCGTTTCCAGAGCAAGAGCCCGGCAGCACCGAGACCCCAGAACAAGAAGCGGAACGCCGTGCGCATGAACATGCCGGTGTCGTTCGGGTCCATGGCCAGCTCGAGAAAATCCGTGAACAGCGCGGAGACGGGCGCGAGGCTGTAAAATGGCGACTCGAGAAAATATTGTCGGAAGCGCAAAACCGGCCACAGCCAGAAGGCGTTCGCCACGACGGCGAACGCCGCGATGCCGATGACGCCCCAGCGTTGCTCGCGCGTGAAGCGGAGGCGCGCGCGCACGTACAGGAGACCCATTGGCAGAAACAACACGAAGAACGTGAACGGGTGAAGCAGCAGGCAGACCGCGAGCGAGACGGCCGTCAGCTCTCCGGTTGCACGCCGCGGGGTTCGGCAATAGCGGTAGAACAAGCCGAGTGGGATCAGCGCGAAGTAGCTGCCCGTGGTCCACGTGACCATGCCGATCCACCAGAAATAGTGAGTCTGCGAATCGAAGAACCAGAGCAGGGTCGCGACCGCGGTGCTCAACACCGAGGCTCCGAGCGGAAAGCGAAGCAAGCGAGCGCCCGTGAACACGAGCCACGGAATCGTGAGAAATGCCGCGATCACGAACAGGTTGAACGCGTAGCCTTTGGAAAAACCGGCAGCGTGCAGCGCGTAGGTCCAGAAGTTCCAGAGCTTGTTGTCGCAATCCCAGAACACGCCTGCTGGGCGTCCGGCGAGCAGCGACGGATCGTAAGACCACGTCCTTCGGTAGCCGCGCATGGTGTCGACGAAACGCGACGCCTGACCGAAATGAGTGTCGAAGTCCGCGCCGTAAACGGGTACGTCGCTCAAAAAGGACTCGGGGCGTTCGAAGTAGAACGTGAGGAACGTGTGGCCCGCGAAGATCACGAGCAGAGCCAGCGCAGCGCTAACGGCGTGCGGCAGCCGGCGCGCCACGTTTTTCAATGCCGCCGGCGCGCGCTGCGCCCAGGCGATGGCTTTCGAGGGCGCGGCAGACGACACGGGGCGTCACTCTAGATGCACCGCGGTGACAAATCACTGACTCGCGCGGCCACGCTGGCAGTCGCCGCCGGCCACGTCGCTCTGACGGCTTACTTCGTATCGGTGAAGGACATCTTCGCGCGCCGCGCTCTATCCGGCGAAGACTACGACATCCACGCGAGTCAGACGTTTCGCGTGCTCGAGGGTCTTTCGCTGTGGGGGAAGAGCTGGGTGTACGACGTGTCGCTGCTCGCGGGTCAACCCGAGGGTACGATTTTCGACGCGGGCAACAAGGGTTGGGAGCTGTGGACGTACGTACTTCACACGCTCGGGGTGCACGAGGCCACCGCCTTCAACAGCTTCGTGCTGGTCGTAATGCTGGCCGGGCCATTGGTCGTGTACACCGCCGGACGACTCTTCGATCTGACTCCGGCTGCCAGCGCTGTCGCTGCGGCCTTGGCGTCGGCGTTGTGGTTCTTCGACTCGTTTTTTCACTGGGCATGGTGGGTCGGGATGGTGTCGTCGGCCGCCAGTGCGTACCTCGGACTCTTACCCTGTGCGCTGCTGTTCCGCTTCGTGGAACGCGCGCCGAAGGACGCGGGGCGTTCGGTGCTGCTGCTCGTGGGTTGCGCCGTGAGCCTCGCGCTCGCGCACCTGATTCATCCCTACGTGTGCTTCGCCGTCGCGGCGCCGATGCTTACCCTGTATTTGCGCCGCTTCAAGCAGTTACCGCGCTCCGCGCACCTGGGCATCCTGGGAGTGGCGGCGTTCGTCGTGGGGGTGAATGCGTATTGGCTACACAATGCGCTCGTCCACTGGCACTACGTGCTCGACTCCGCCTACTATGCGCAGGGCGGCGCGCCGTTCTTGTGGAGTGACTTTGCCGGACTCTTGCGCGACGGCAGCGACACCGGGTTGATCGGAACGCGCACGGGCGTCCGTGTGCTGGTTCTGGCGCTCGCAGTCGCCGGCCTCGTGTCGCTCCAGAGAGCCGCGGATCGTCGCGTCTTGCCGTGGGCGGTGGCGATAGGCGTGTGTTTCTCGCTGGCGTACTTCGGCGTGTATATCCCGGGCGGAGCCCAGACGCAGCCGTATCGCAACGTGATGCCGCTCGCGCTGTTCGCGACCTTGCCCGCCGCCACTTTCGTCGAAGCGATCTGGGTCAAGCGCGACGTGCTGCGAGCGCACCCCGGCCTGCTCGGCGCCGGAGTCGTGGCGCTCGTCGTGCTCGGGCAACACCTCTTGACGCAGGTGCTCTACTTCTTCCCTCGAGCGCTGCCAGAGCCGAAACCGGCCTACGACGGATCTCCCTCGCCAATCTCCAAATACGGCCATCTGATGCTGCCCGTGCGTGGTGGTGTCGCCGACATGCACTACGGGCTGCCGCACCAGGCTCCCGGAGCCGGCGCGCTGGATGCCGCGGTGACCTGGGTAGAACGGAACGTGCCGCGGGGCGCGCGTGTGCTCGTGGAGCACGGCTCGCTCGGCGAACGGATCGCGCGCGAAACGGGCGTGGAGGTCATGGGAGGCTTTTTCGAGCGCAACATCGCTCACGCCGAGGCCAACTTTTTCCGGCGCTATCATGGGGGGCGGCTCGCGACGCCTGCCGAGATCGCGGAGTACGTGCGTCTCTACACTATCGGCTGGGTCATCACGCAGCAGCCGCGCGCGGATCTGGACGCGGCGCGCGCAGTGCTCGAGCCGCTGCCGCCGGCGCTGCCGTTTCGAGTGTATCGCACGCGCTTGCCCGTCGCGCCGCTCCTGCAGGGAAGGGGCAGCGTGCGGGCTCGGACCAACGTCATCGAAGTGAGCGCCACCAACCCGCGAGAAGAGCTGATTTTGTCTTACCACTTCCACGAGTCGCTGCGCTGTCAGCCGGCCTGTCGTCTTTCGCGGAAGCTCATTGGTGGCGACCGAGTGGGCCTGATCGGCGTGCCGGCTCCGCATCCGGCGCGCTTCACCATCTTCAACGGCTACGAGTGATGCAGGTGTTGCCCGGTACTCCGCAGTCGAACCTGCGCGCCTATGCCGGCGTGTTCTTGGTCGCGCTGGCGACGTTGATGTTCGAAATCGTGGTCACGCGCATCCTGAGCGTGGTCGGCTGGTATCACTTCGCATTTTTCGTGATCTCGCTCGCCATGCTCGGCATGACAGCGGGGGCCATGCTCGTGTTCGCGCGGCCCTTGTGGTTCGCGCCGGAGGTCGTTGCGCTGCGGCTTTCGCAAACGGCTTTGCTGTTCGCCGTCACGACACCCGCGAGCACGGCGTTGGCGCTGTGTTTGCCTCTGTCCACGGTCGACACGCTCATGGATTTGCTCGCGCTCGTGGCGATGGGCATCATCCTGGCCGTGCCATTCGTCGCGAGTGGCGTCACCTTGACCCTCGCGCTCACGCGCTCGGGTCTGCCCGCGGGCATCGTGTACGGTGTCGACCTCGTGGGTGCGGCCGCCGGCTGTGCGCTCGTGATCCCCGTCCTGGCCGTGATGGACGCTCCGAGCGCCGCCCTCCTGTGTGGCGCCATGGCGGCGTTCGCGAGCGCGATCTTCGGCCTGGCTCGCCGCGCGCCGTCATGGGGCTCTGCGAGCGTCGCGCTCGTCTTGCTCGGCCTGGCTGTCGTCAATGCACGCGCGGAGCCCTCTCCGTTTCGGCCCCAGTGGGTAAAAGGTCGGCGCGACGACGCCAGGGCCTGGGACTACACCGGCTGGAATAGCTATTCGCGTGTCACGGTGAGTCGGGCCTATGTTGCCCCGCCGACGTTCTGGGGAAAGAGCGCGCGCACTCCGCCAGACGTCCTGGGCCCGCTGGAACAGCGCACCATCCTGATCGACGGCGAGGCGGGGACCATCATGGCTCGCGCCCAGGCCGGACCACACGGCCACGCTTACCTCGACTGGGACGTCACCGCGGTCGCTCATGCGCTCCGGCCTCGAGGACCCGCTGCGGTGATCGGCGTCGGCGGTGGGCGCGACGTGCTCGCTGCGGTGCGCGCGGGCCATCGGCCTGTCGTGGGCGTCGAGCTGAACAGCATGATCGTCGACTTGCATCGGCGGCAGCTGGCCGATTTTTCCGGAGTGACCTCCTTGCCCGGCGTCGAGCTGATCTCGGACGAAGCGCGCAGCTACTTCGCGCGCGACGCGCGCCGGTATTCCGTCATCAGCATGGCGCTCGTGGATACCTGGGCCGCGACGGGCGCTGGCGCGTACAGTCTCTCCGAGAACGGCCTGTACACGGTCGAGGCCTGGCGTGGCTTTCTGCGTCGCTTGCAGCCGGACGGTGTATTCAGCGTATCGCGCGGCTATTATGCGCCGGCGCCGTTCGAGACGGCGCGCATGATCGCGCTCGGCAAGGCAGTGGCGTGGGCGAACGGCGCGCGGCACGCGCGCGATCACGTGCTCGTGCTGCAGAGCGAAAACATCGCCACGTTGCTGCTCAGCCCGAGCCCGTTCACTCCGCGCGATGTTCGCCACATCGAACAGGTCGCCTTGTCCCGCGGCTTCAACCTGCTCGTGAAGCCCGGCGCGCCTTCGCCCGATCCGTTTTTGAGGCAGCTCGTCCAGTTGCCCACGGCCGCCGCGCAGCAGGCGTGGGCGGTGGCGCAACAGCTGGATCTAGAGCCGCCCCGTGATGATCGTCCTTTTTTCTTCAACATGCTGCGTCCGCGCGCGTGGCTCGAGCGCGCGCCCGATAGCGATCCCCGGGAGCCGGTCACGCGCGGCAACTTGCAGGCGACGCAGACGCTCTTGTTCGCGAGCGCTACCAGCCTGCTGCTGGCCGTGCTCGGGATCTTCGTCCCTGCTCGCCGGCGGCTTGCGGCGCTGCGTTCCTTGCCGAGGGCGAAGCTCGCCGCAGCGTTCGCATACTTTGCGCTGATCGGCCTCGGCTTCATGTGCGTGCAGATGGGCTTCTTGTCGCGGCTCAGCATTTTTCTGGGGCACCCCACGTTCGCGCTCGCGGTGCTCCTGGGCGGCATGATCCTGTTCACGGGCGTGGGAAGCCTGCTGAGCGTTCGTATGGGTGTGGCGAACGGGCGCTGGGCGGTGACGTACCCGTTGATTCCCGCGCTCGGCATCGCACTATCGTGGGCGCTGAGCCTGCCCTTGATGCACCGATTCGAGCCTGCGGGAGCGCCGGTGCGCGTCTTGCTCGGGCTCTTGCTCGTCGCCGTGCCGGCGCTGGGTCTCGGTCTGTGCTTTCCGCTCGGTCTACGCTTGACGGAGCGGGCTGAAGAGGCCGAAGGCTCGGAACCCGGCCAGCTCGCGCCCTGGCTGTGGGGCATCAACGGTGCTCTGGGTGTGTGTGGCAGCAGCTTGGGTCTGGTGCTCTCGATGACGCAGGGCGTGCACGTCACGCTCCTTTCGGGTGCCGCGTGCTACCTGCTGCTGCCGTTTGCCACGCGCCGTCTCAGTGCGGGTTCGACGGCCTGACGCTGGGTACGCGCAGGCCCGCGAGCGCGCCGCGGTGCTGAGCGCGGTACTCCTGCGGCGAGCTGCCGACCCAGCGCCGGAATGCTTTGCCGAAGGCGCTCTGGCTGGAAAAGCCGAGCAGGAAGGCGACCTCGCCGACCGATAGTCGCCCGTCGCTGACATGCTGCAGCGCAATCTGGCGGCGCGTTTCGTCGAGCAGCGCGCTGTGCGTCGTGCCCGATTCAGCGAGGCGACGCCGGAGTGTGGCAGGGCTCATGTGAAGCTCGCGCGCCGTCTCCGTGATCTGCAGGTTCCCCTCATCCAGGCGTTTCACGAGCAGCTGCCGAACCTTGGCTTCGATGCTGTCGGATTGCGTCAATTGCTCGAGCAGGCGCTCCGCCTGGCGCTCGAACGCGCGAGCTAGCTCCGCGTTGCCGAGTGAGAGAGGATGATCGAGCAGGCTGCGCGGGAACACGAGCGCGTTGTGTTCCTGTTCGAAGCGCACGGGCGCGCCAAAGAAACGCGCATACTCACGCTCGCTCGTGGCAGCTCCGTGTCTCAGGTGTACCTCGAGCGGCGCGACCCTCGAACCCAGGATAGCGCGAATGCTCGTCAGGCCGGCGGAGACCTGAAAATCGTTGACCGCATCGAGCGGGCTGGGCACCAAATTGCGGTACTCCCAGGCGCAGCGCTCGTCCGGTTCGAGCAGAACGCACTCGACGTTGTCGTCGAGGAGCCTAACGTAGCGCGCCATTCCTAGCAGAGCGCGCCGCAGGTCGGGCGAGTTGCGCACAGCGTGGTGAATGACGCCGAAATCCGCCGATTCGATGCGCTCGCCGGCGTGGAGCCCGAGCGCCGGATCGTTCGTCCTGTCGAGCCATTGGAGAAGCATCGCGCGCGCCAGTAATGTCGGGATACGCGCGTCTGGATCGGCGAAAATTTCAGGCTCTATCCCTTCAGACTCGAGCATGCGCAGCTCGTCGTGGCAATCTGGTACCAGCCGCATGAACGGCCAGAGCGCGCGGACCGACACGCTGCTCACGTGAGATCTCCTGCGCGCGGCGCCGTGTCGTGATCCGCTCCGGATTCGCAGCATCGTCGTGGTTCTGTCGAATCGCTGAAACCCATCATCGGTGATGTGTGCACGCGTGAGCGCAAAGAGCCAAACAACGACTCGCTCGGACTACGGAGGCCCTCCGCACGCATGATACTCCGGCTGGTGTCGGGCACCACCGATCGAGGAGGACGTTCATATGCAATCACGATCACACGGGGGCTTCATTCTGCTGAGTGCAGCGTTGGCGGTATGGTCTACCGCTTGCGGAAACACCCCAATTTACGGGGGTGGCGAGGGCGGCAGCGGTGCGACGGGCCCGGGCCCTGGGCCAGGCAATCCCTGTGCCGGAACATCGCTCCGCGGCAGCAGCAGCGCGTCCCTAACGCATGACGGACGACTGCGTACTTATTCCGTGCACGCGCCTCCGGGCTACGACGGACGGACGCCCGTGCCCCTGGTCATCGACATCCACGGGTTGACGTCGACGGCCGGTGCCCAGGCGAGCATGTCGGGTTGGCGTGCGAAAGCCGATCGCGAAGGGTTCATCATCGTGCACCCGCAGGGCATCAGCAATTCTTGGAACGGCGGCCGGCTGTGCTGTGGCACTGCGCAATCGACCGGAGTGGACGACGTGGGCTTCATGCGCGCCATCGTCGATCGCTTCAAAGCGAACGAATGCGTGGACCCGAAGCGCGTCTACGCGACGGGCCTCTCGAACGGCGGCGCCATGTCGCATCGCTTGGCCTGCGAGGCTGCGGACGTGTTTGCGGCGACGGCGCCGGTGTCGATGGGCAACGGGACGATCCCGTGTAATCCCTCGCGCCCGATTTCCGTGGTCATGTTCCGCGGCACGACGGACGCGCTCGTCGGTTACAACGGCGGCCTCTTCCCGAGCGCGCAGGCTGACTTCGACCAGTGGAAGAACCTCAACGGCTGCACCGGCGTTCCAGAGACCGTGCGCGGCGATTGCCGACGCTATTCGAGCTGCCGCGGCGGGGTGAACGTGCAGCTGTGCACGGTGCGTGCCGGACACGTGCTCTACAGCTCGGCCAGCCTTCAGGGCATGTCCGTTCCGGACACGACCTGGGACATCTTCAAAAATCAGACTCTGCCCTGAGCTGAAACGTTACGATCGCGCTGAATCGATGCTGGGCGTCGGCTCTACGAGCTCGACGCCCAGCACGCGTTCGAGCTCGGCCAGCGACGCGGCGGGCTCCGTCACCTTGATCGTCGTGATCCCGAGCTTCCGCGCCGCCTTCAGGTTCTCTCCAATGTCGTCGAGGAAGACGGCCTCAGCCGGCGAAACGCCGAGCTCGCGGCAGGTCAGCTCGTAAATGCGCGGGTCTGGTTTGCGCAGGCCGACCTTGCACGATTCGATGAACACGTCGAACTCCAGCTGCAGCTCGGCCATGCGCGCGTACTGGCCGTCGTCGGACACCCAGTTGTTGGTCAGCGCAGCCGTCTGGAGACCCGCTGTGCGCAGGCGACGGACGGCTTCGATCATGATTGGGCGAAGCAGCGTGGTCCGTGCCATCTCGGCCATGATCTCCGCCGTGCCGGTGGGCCCGCCGGCGCTCTGCAGCTCGGCATCGAACGCGCTGCAAAACTCTGGCATCCCGAGCTCTCCGCGTTCCAGCCGTGCCCACGCGCCAGCGTCCCCGCCGCCGAGCACGACGCTGCCGAAAAAAGTCGCGGGCAGCCCGTGCTTGCTCTGCCAGGCGCGGATCGCGGAAAACGGCGAATCTAGGATCACACCGCCGAGATCGAAAATGACGGCTCGATGCTGCTTCATGTCGCCTCAGGTGTTCGGTCGAAACAGCGTACGTCGATAGTGCGCGAGCTCGGCGATGGAATTGCGAATGTCCACGAGCGCGTCGTGCGCGCCCTCCGCGGGTTTCGGAAACACGGCGCCTTCGCCGTACCAGCTCCGCGCCAGGATCTTCAGGCTCGTGACGTCGAGCAGCCGATAGTGCAGATAGCGAGAGAGCCCCGGCATGTAACGATCGATGAAGCGCCGGTCCTGTCCGATGCTGTTACCGCACAGGACGGCCGGGTACGGACACCAGCCCGCGATGCGCTCGAGCAGCATGCGCTCCGCTGCCGCGACCTCGATGCGCGCGGCGCCGATGCGCGCGAGCAAGCCGGTCTTGGTGTGCATGTCGCGCACGAATGGGCTCATGCGACCGAGCGCTTCCTCCGGCTGCCAGATGTCGCACGCGAACTCTTCCAGCGGATGCAGATCGACATCCGTGATGATCAGCGCCGCTTGAAGGATGACATCGCGCTCGGCGTCGAGACCTGTCATCTCGAGATCGAGCCAGGCCAAGTTGGAAGGATTTTGGCTGCGGGAAACGTGCGCGCTCATGAGGGTGGCGGACTCTAACACTCTGCCTTCCGTGTAAAGCCGGTTTCAGTCACATCGCATTCGGCACGGAGCTCTGGCATGCTCCGGCTCAGGAGCGAGCATGCGAATACTGTACGGTGTAGTCGGCGAAGGAATGGGCCACGCAACCCGCAGCCGCGTCGTGCTCGAGCACCTGCTGCGCGCGGGGCACACGGTGCGCGTGGTGGTCTCCGGGCGAGCGCACAAATTCCTGGTGGAGCGGCTCGCGGAGTACCGGAACGCGAAAGTCGAGGAAATTCATGGTCTCACGCTGACTTACCTGGGCAACCGCCTGGCCAAGAGTGAGAGTCTCGCGTCGAACCTGCGCAAGGCGCCGAAGGGCATCCGCAAGAACATCGAGGTGTATCGGAAAGTTGCGGAAGACGGCTTTCAACCGGAGCTCGTGATCAGCGATTTCGAAACCTGGGCAGCGCTGTACGCCCTCAGTCATTTTCTGCCGGTCGTCAGCATCGACAACATGCAGATCATCAACCGCTGCGCTCACGTCGCCGATGTGGTCGGCAAGCGCGGTTTCGCGGCGCGCGCCACCGAATGGGCGGTCAAGATCAAGTTGCCGGGCGCCTATCACTACTTGATCTCGAGCTTTTTCTTTCCGAAGGTGCGCAAGAAGCGCACCACGCTGCTGCCGCCCATCCTGCGCCCGGAGATCGTCTCGGCCGCGCGCGAGCCTGGCAAGCACGTGCTCGTTTACCAAACGGCGTCGAGTAACGCACAGCTCATCCCGACTTTGCAGAAGCTGCCCTACGAGTTTCGCGTGTACGGCATGGACCGAGAGGGGAGCGAGGGCAACGTGACGCTCTGCCCGTTTTCCGAGACGCGTTTCGTGGACGACTTGCGCACCGCGCGCGCCGCCATCGCAGGCGGCGGATTCTCCTTTTTGAGCGAGGCAGTGAGCCTGCAAGTGCCGCTGCTCAGCATCCCGGTGGAAGAGCAATTCGAGCAGGAGTTGAACGCACGCTATCTCGCGCACCTGAAATACGGCGCGTGGTCTCGTTCTCTGGATGAAGCGACCGTCGTCGGCTTTCTCGAGAAGGTTGACGAATACGCGTCCAGCTTGAGCGCGTACCAAAGGTACGACAACGCCATGCTGTTCGGCTGCGTCGACGAGCTCCTGCAGCGCGCCGCGCGCGGCGAGAAGCGACCCGTTACTCTGGACAGCCCTGCGCTCGGGAAGTGGCAGGGAGGCTGACGATCGGGGCTAGTGTCCTGTCTGCGCAGATCGCGACAGAAATCGGGCGCTACGAGCGAAGACAGGACACGTCAGGAACAAGAGATCTGTGGTGAATAGAGTAGCCCAGAGCCGAATTTCGAGCCGCCCGCACCCGCTGGGGGCGGCTCGAAATTCTGATGCGGTTCTCTGATTCACCACTACTTGGCTGTGCAGGCGAGCCGGCAGCCTTCGAAGGCATCGGCGCAGGCGCGCGCATTGCCGATCCCGGGGAATCCACCGTCAGTGGGAACGCTGGGAGCGCTGACGCAGGTGGTGAGCGCGCTCTGGCACTTCTGAATACACTGAGCGGTCTGGGCCGTGGAGGGAAGGCCAGCGTCGCTCAACGTGCCGGGCGAGGGGAGGGTTTCTGTCGGCGCAGCGCTGCCAGCTTCGGCGCTGGTGCCGGGCTCCGCAGCGGCCGGCTCCTCGGTGGCCGGCTCCGCCTCCGCTTCCACCTTGGGTCGTGCTGCGGGATTGATGGGCCGCGGCCGCACCGGCTCTTCGCCGAGAGGTGTGGGCGAGGCCGGCGGTGGCGTCGCCGTAACCGGCACCTGGACGCTCGGCAGAGGACGTTCCGGATCCAAGTCCGCTTTTCTTTTACACGAGAGGAGCGCGCCCCCCACGAGCGCGATCACGGCGGCGGTCTGCATCCTACGCGCTTGCTTCATCTCGAGCTCCCTTCGCCTCATAGCCGTCCGAGCCAAGTGACGCAACGACGGCTGGTACTCACGCGATATCGCGAGCGGCAATACACGCGGCGTTGTAGCCGCACATGCCGTGCACGCCTGCGCCCGGGTGGGCATAGCTCGAGCACAAATAGAGACGTTTCACCGGCATTCGATAACGGAAGTACGGAAAGACGGGCCTCCATACCAATTGGCGATTCCAGGCGTTCGAGCCCCCGCCGAGATCGCCGCCGACGAGGTTCGGGTTCATGCTTTCGAGATCGGGTGGCGCCGTGATGTGGCGAGCCAGAATCAGTGAGCGAAAACCAGGGGCGAGCCCTTCGATGCGCTGTTCGATGCGGTCGGCGAAGCGCTCACGCTCGGCGTCCCAGCCCGCCGCGGGCGCGGAAGGCACACGCGAATAACAATACAAGGTGTGTTTTCCGGCGGGCGCGCGCGACGAATCCAAGAGGCTCTGTTGCCCCATCACGAGATAGGGATTCTCCGGCAAGCTCCCAGCGCGCACCTCGCGCGTGAAGCGCGACAGATCGTCCAGGTCGTCGCCGGCGTGCACGACCGCGCTCGAACGCGCTGCTTCGACCTGCCACGGCACGGGTGAGGAGAGCGCCCAGTCCACCTTGAACGTGCCCCAACCGTAGGGGAACCGCTGCATTTTTCGCACGACCCCTTGGGGAATCCACTGGCGCTCGACCAGATCGAGCAGGAGTGACGGCGCGGCCGTATCGGCGAGGACCGCGTGCTCGGCACGAATTTCTTCACCGTTCGCGAGGCGCACGCCGCGCGCCGTCCCCTCGCTCACGAGCACGCGTTCGACGCGCGCGGCGAGGCGCAGCCGGCCGCCGTGACGTTCGAGACACGTGACCAGGGCGTTCGTGATCGACTGCGCACCGCCGCGCGGAACGGCGTACCCGCCGGTGGTCGCGGTGAGGCCGAGCATGTAGCCGAGCGGCGCACCAAACCGATCGTCCGGTCCCACGTCCACGTGCAGAGCCAGCGAAGGCAGCACACGCCGCGCAGCGGCGCTCTCGAACAGGTGCGTCGATAGCCCGCGACCGCTCCTCATGAACATGGTGGCGATCCGCAAGAGGCCCGGCACGCCCACGCGCAGCAGCGGCCGTATGGCGGGAAACGGCAGGAGCAGCGCCGGCAGCAAGTGCTCCTCGATGCGCTTGTGCCAGAGCACGAGCTTGCGCCACCGCTCACCGTCCGACGGGCTGCCGAAATGCGACGCATTCAGGTCTTCGTCGCGCGCGATGCAGGCATAGCTGCCGTCCGGTGCGGGGTGACAACTCTCGAAACGGCCATTTTCCCAGCGCAGGCCGTAGGCCTCCAGCCCGAGCTCGCGAAAACCGGGGCTGCTGCGCGCCATGGGGAAAAAACCGGCGCCGACATCGTGCACGAAGCCGGGCAAGGTGAGCTCCTCCGAGCCGAGCGCGCCCCCGGGCCTTCGAGCGTTGCCCTCGAGCACCAGCACCCGAAACCCGCGCAGTGCGAGCACACACGCCGCCACTAGCCCATTCGGTCCGGAGCCGATGACGATGACCTGCGGGTCGCGCATGCCCGGCAATGTATTATTTTCGGCGGGGCAGGACGCGAATTTTCAAGCGCCGCCCGTGCCAGCCGCTCGCGGAACTTTCCATTCGTACTCACTGCTGATACTGGTGGGGAGTGCTCGCCGTAGGCGTCGATCCCGGTACGCGGTTTCTGGGCTGGGGCGTGGTGGCCCGCGTTGGTAACCGGCTGACGCACGTGGGGCACGGCGTCATCCGCTTGAATCCCGACGACACGTTGGCCTTGCGCTTGAAGCAAATCGAAGAAGAGCTCAGCGCTGTCCTGACGACGTATCGGCCGCGCGTCGGATCCGTGGAAACTCTGTTTTTTCACAAGGACGCGCAAGCGGCGGCCAAGCTCGGCCACGCGCGCGGCGTGGTGCTGCTCAGCCTGGCGCGCGCCGGCATCGACGTCGCCGAGTACGCGCCTGCCCGGGTCAAGCGCACCGTCGTCGGCCATGGTCGCGCCGACAAACTGCAAGTCGCGCAGATGATTCGAGCGGTGTTGGCACTGCCCTCGTTGCCGGCAAGCGACGCAGCGGACGCATTGGCGCTGGCCGTGACCCACTTGCGACTCGCGAACGTGCCCGCCGTGCATAGCGCGAAGCCACCGCGCCGGCGCGCCAAGCTGACCCCGGCGGGCCTGCGTGCGCTAGTGGCCAGCCGAACCGGGACCTGAGCGCGCATCGGGCATATCGCCGGCCCCGGCCCGTTCGTTAAAAGGGGCACTCCGGCGCGTTTTTCGCCAGCGCCTGGCGGGCCGATCGCGCTCTCGGGTTCCGCCGCCGGGCGAATCTTTCTGGCCCCTGCTTCGTCTCATCCATTGCATAAGCCGGGCTGAGCTGCCAAATCGTGCGCGGCCTGCCGGCCAGGAAGTCTGCCATGCAAAAGAAAGTATTCACGCTGTCATTGCTCGTCGCGCTCTCCGGGGTGACGGCCGGGGCTCCGGTGGCCTTTGCACAAGCCGGCAAACCGGCAGCTCCGGCTGCGCCGCCGCCGGCCAAGAAGCCCGCGGCGGAGCTCACCGCCAACGACCTGGTCGATCGCGTGCAAGCCTTCTACGACAAGACGAAGACCTTCAAGTCGGGTTTCGAACAGCGCTTCTGGGTGCGCGCTTACAACCGCACCAAGGACAGCAAAGGTCAGGTCATCTTCGAGAAGCCCGGCAAGATGAGCTGGCGCTACACGAACGGCAATCGCGTCGTGTCGGACGGCAAGAACATCAAGATATACGAAGCCGACAACAAGCAGATGTACGAGCAGCAGATGGACAAGAGCCAATATCCCGCGGCGCTCTCGTTCCTCATCGGCGGCGGCATCCTGAAAAAATCATTCAAGCTCGAGAAGCTCGACGCGGCTCGCATGAAGTTCGAAGGGGGCCACGTGCTGCTCGGCATCCCCAAGGAACCAACCCCGGCCTATCAGAAGATCTTGCTCTACGTGGACGGCGGCACTTATCAGGTGCGCCGCGTCCTGATGCTCGACGCGCAGGGCAACAAGAATCGCTTCGATTTCGTGCGGCCCGAGGTCAATCGCAAGCCGCCTCCCGGCGAGTTCGATTTTCGGCCGCCGCCCGGCACTCAGGTGATCAAGCCGTGAAGTGACGGCGCTGGGGCGCCGAGCCGCGCTCCAGCCAGATGTACGGGCGCGCTCCGCTTCGCGCATAACCGAAGGTGCCGGAATTCATGTACGACGGAGATTCCTCTTCGCGGTGTGTGTGTCCGAAAATGACCAGCGCGGCGCCAGTGGTGTTCGAGACGAAGCCAGCGGCGTCGCGTAGACGCTGTTCGATGACGCCGCTGTAACGGCTCGTGCCGCGTTTCACCGACGCGCCGAGATACATTCCCGACACGGCTGCGACGGCCGCCGCGACCGGGCTTCGGCGAAACGCGAGCGTGCTCGCGCCGAACAGGAACGACAACGTGGCGACCACGCGGTCGAAGTACAGACGCATGAACGTGTCGGAGAAGCGGTGGTGCGTCGGCTCCGCGCCCGCCCTCACGAGCTCTGCCAGGACGGTCGCGGGCACGCCCGTGAGCTCGGCGTAGCGCGGCAGTGCACTTTCGCCGCTGGCGACCTCCGCGGCCACGTCGTGCTGGCGGCCTGCTTCGACACACAGGCGAATCGCCGTGCCGAAATACTGGGCGACCACCAGCGGCGCGCGAGCTCCGAACAGCTCGTACGCCCGCCACAGGCCAGCCAGCGGCGTCGTCTCGTGCGCGTGTGCCAGCTTGAGCGCGCCGCTCGGCGCGAGGAAACGGCGTGTCAGCGCGATCCCGAGGGGTTCAGTCGCGCACGACCACAGCGCGAGCGGGTGCGACGGCGCATTGTCCGGATCGTACATGTGGCCGTGCTCGATGTGCACGCCGCCCCGCCGCACGAACCACGGATACACTTCGAGCCGGGCCCCTTCCTGCACGTCGAGGGCGGCCAAAATGCCGTCGCGAACGCGCGCGTCGGCCAGCGCCGCGTCGTGATTGCCCGCGATCAGCGTGATCCGGTGCCCTGCAGACAGGTGCGCACGAAACGCCTCACGCACCTGCTGATGGTGCCGCAGCAGACCGGCGATGGACTCGGCGGGATCGTGCTCCGGCGGCTCTCGCGACAAGTCGAAGACGTCGCCCGCGAGCACCAGCTCTGCACCCGGTGATCGCTGGGCGAGAGCGGCCAAAGCCGCGCCGGTGCTCCGCGAACCGTTGTGGTTCAGATGGACGTCGCTCAGCACGAGCAACCGTTCTGCGTCCGCAAGCAGCATTCCGCTCCGCATCGTAGCATCCTCCCCAAAAAGTCGCGCCCTCGGCCGGGGCAGAATTGTCTCCCGACGAGGCGCGCGGCGTCTTCCCGGTGAGAATGCAGACCGATTCTGAAAATTCAGCACGACCGTGAGATCTGAACGTGCGGCCGAGACGCGCCGCCGAACAGCGGTGTATCCTGCGTGCCCATGCCTTTGACCGCCCACCGTCTCGTCGCCCGCACCGAAGGTCTACTCAGCAAGGCGGCCGGCCGCCTCTGGCCCGTAATCACGGCCTACGGGGAGCGTTTCCCGGGCGCGCGGTTTCAACCGAAGTGGGCTCCGGCTCCCCTTCAGCGCAAGAAAGAACGCACCTTTCCCACGCTCGGCTGGCCGCGGCAGACCGATTCCCTCTGCCCTCGCTGCGTGAAAGAAGTGCGCTCCGCCGTGCTCTCCGGCGAGCGCGATCTGTCGGTGTACTTGCACGAGCGGCCCGGCGAAATTCGCGCAGATATCGTGGAGCGCGACGGCCTTATCGTGATGACCAAGACATGTCCGAAACACGGCTCGTTCGAGGACGTCATGAGCATCGACCCGGCGTTCTTGGCGCGCATCGAGAACCTATTTCCGGGCCGGGATTTCGAAGCTGTTGCGGGCACGCTGCGTAACCACGGAAGCTCGTCGGTGAAATACGGCCGCGGCTCGGTGCTCACGGTGGACCTGACCAATCGCTGCAACATGATGTGCGATCCGTGCTTCATGGACGCGAACCAGGTCGGCTACGTGCACGAGCTCGAGTGGTCCGACATCACCAAGATCCTCGACGATAGCCTGGCCATCAAGCCCCGCCGCCAGATGAGCGTGCAGTTCTCGGGGGGAGAGCCGACCCTCAGCCCGTACTTCCTGCAGGCCATCGAGTACGCGCGTCAGGTGGGCTACTTCTGCGTGCAGTGCGCGTCGAATGGCGTTCGCTTCGCGCAGGAGCCCGAACTCTGCGCCGCCGCCAAGGCTGCGGGTCTTCGGCTCTGCTATCTGCAGTTCGACGGCGTCACCAACGAAGCGAACAGCCACCGTAAAGTCGGCAACCTGTTCGACGTGAAGCTCCGGGCCATCGAAAACCTGGCCGCCGCGGGCATCGACGTCGTGCTCGTGGTCACGGTGGTGCGCGGCGTGAACGACGACCAGGTCGGACGCATCGTGCAATTTGCCATAGACAACGCCGACAAGGTCACGGTGGTTTCTTTTCAGCCCGTGAGCTTCACGGGGCGCGACGAGGACATCTCCGACGAGCTGCGCGTGCAGCAGCGCTATACCTTGAGCCATCTGGCGCACGATCTGAGCACGCAGCTCGGCCAAACCGAGCCGATGCGCGACTGGTTCCCGCTCTCCGCGATGAACCCGTTCAGTGACGTCGTCGATCAACTGCTCGGGCCGGCGTCAGAGTTCGGTGCGTTGAAGTGCGGCTGCCACCCGAACTGTGGCATCGGCACGGTGCTCCTGGTCAACAAGCGCACCAAGCAAATGGTGCCGGTAGCGGAGTTCTTGAACGTCGATCAGCTGCTCGGCGATCTGCAGCAGATCGCCGACGCGGGGCTCGGCAAAAAAGCGACGCTCGCGGCAGTGGGTCTGGCCCTCTTACGAAACTTCCGCGCCGACAAGGCGCCGCCAGGTTACGGTTTCAGCGAGATGGCGCGGCAGTTCGTCAGTCAGATCGGCGCCGGCGGGGATCGCATCGGAGCAACGGAGGGAGACGCGGAACGCTTCGAGTGGCGTTTCCTGTTCGTGGCCGGCATGTGGTTTCAGGATCTCTTCAACTACGACTTCCGGCGAACGGAGATGTGCATCATCCCGTACGGTACCCAAATGGGGGAAATTTCGTTCTGCGCGTACAATACGGGCGTCGGCTGGCGAAACATCATCGAGAGCATGAAGCGCACGGCCAGCGTTGCGGAATGGTATCGGACCCGTGGCCGCCACCCCGTATACGCAAAGAACCAAGAGCTGCCATTGCCCCAAGGGCCACTCAGCATCCTGCTTCGGGGCGACGGTGCAGCCGAACCGCGCCGTCACCTGCCGATCCTGGAGCGCTGAACCACGTCGGAAAACGACCAGCGTCGCTCTCTGAAGGGCGTTCAGCTCCCGGCAGGCACGTCAAAGCGCACGAGCACGCGGTCCTGAAGCTTGATGGCGCCGAGCAACGCTTTGTAGGGCGGGATGCCCCAGCGTAGCGGCGCGAGCTCCACCTCCCCCGTGAATCGACCCGACGTCGCGTGCACCGAAAGACGTATCGGCTCGCGGCGGCCGAGCATCTCCAGCGTGCCGCTCAGCTCATGGCCGCGCGCACTGGGCGTCGCTTGGGCTTCCAACCGAACTTCCGGGTGAGAGAGGGTGCGCAGAATCTTGGAGCGCACCGTACGGACGATTTCTGCTTTGTCAGATTCGCCAAGGCCCGCTGGGTCGAGCGTGTCTCCCTGCATGACGCCGTCCACCTGCAGGCTGTCTGGCCAGAAGCGCGCAACAACCTCGTGACCTTCTATCTGAATCTCGAACCGTCCCAGTGTGAAACGAAGGTCGTGGGCAACGCGCGACAACACGCCCGTCTTGAACGTGAAGACCTGTACGCGCCCCTCGTTGATGGTTGCCATGTTGTAGTCGTGTCTTTCACGACAGCTCGCGCGGGTCGAGCTTCGGTATGTGGGGGTGGGTCAATTGACACCCGGGTCGGTACCGCATCGTGTCAGCCTTGCGAGTCCGGTCAATCGGTTGGTATGCCGCGGTTGCTTGACGCCCAAATGGCGCGAGCGTTAGCCTCGAGTTCGGGTAGCGCCGGACCATTCGTCGTGTCACGCTCGCTGGAAGTACATACGATTACTGGGGAAACCGCGGGTGTTGCGTTTTTCCCCACCGCTTTAGTACGGCTGATTGAGGCATTTCCACTGTGAGCGAGTTCGATGAAAAAACGCGGGTCACGCAGGTCGTACAGCGCCCCCCCATCGAAGAAACCACCGGCAACGACTGCCTCGTCGTGATCTACACGAAGGAGCCCGGGCTCCTCGGCAAACGTTTCGTGCTCGATCGCAACCCGCTGCGCGTCGGTCGCGGCGCGGACAATCACATCGTCCTCGAAGGTGACTCGGTTTCGCGCCGCCACGCTCACTTCGAACGGCGTACGAACGCCTGGCACGTGGTCGACGACGGCTCCACGAACGGCACGTACGTGAACGAGGAGCAGATCAACCGCGAAGCGCTACTGACGAACAGCGACCGTATCAAGGTCGGTCCCACGATCCTGAAGTTTTTGTCCGGCGCGGACGCGGAGGCCAAATACCACGAAGAGATCTACCGCATGACGATCGTGGATGGCCTCACGCAGATCCACAACAAGCGGTATCTCTACGAAGCTCTCGAACGCGAGGTGATCCGCGCGCGTCGCCACGATCGCGACCTCAGCGTCATGATGTTCGACATCGACTACTTCAAGCGCATCAACGATCAGTTCGGCCACCTCGCGGGCGACTACGTGCTGCGCGAGCTCGCGCGCATCGTGCAAGATCGCATTCGGCGCGATGAAGTGTTCGCGCGTTACGGTGGTGAGGAGTTCGCCATCGTGCTGCCGGAAACGCCCATCGAAGGCGCGGCGGCGCTGGCAGAAAACCTGCGCAGCCGCGTGGCGGAGCACACCTTCGTATTTCAAGGTGAGCGCATCGCCGTGACCATCAGTATCGGCTGTGCGCTACTCACCGACGACAGGACCGCGACGGACCTGATTCAGCGCGCGGACGAAAAGCTGTACGAAGCCAAGCGCAGTGGCCGAAACCGAGTCTGCCACTGAGCCCGGCGCGGCCTCACGCGCAGCGCTCCCGCAAGACGAGCCCGCGATTCTGGTTCGCCCGCCGGGTCCCCACAGCCGCACCTGGCTGACCCGCGAAAGCGTCGCGACCGCCCCGATGGGCCAGCGGCGCATGCCCGAGATAACGCCGGGCATCCAGGCCGACGTGCCGCCGGGGAGCATCGTTTACGCGACCGCGGCAGGCTCGAACGTCTTCGACGTCGATGGCAACCGTTACGTGGATCTGTGCGCCGGCTTCGGAGCGCAGCTGCTCGGCCATCGCCACCCGCACGTGGAGCGCGTCCTTTTGCTTCAGGCGGCGCGCCTCTGGCAAGCGCTCGGCGACGTTTATCCGGGGGACGCGAAGATCGCGCTGAGTGAGCGCTTGGCCAAGCTGCACCCCTCCGGGCAAGGCCGCGTCATCCTCGGTCTATCCGGAGCCGACGCCGTCAGCGCGGCGCTCAAGACGGCTGCATTGTACACCGGCAAATCGGGCGTGCTGGCGTTCGGTGCGAGCTATCACGGGCTGTCCCACGGTCCGCTCGCCGCGTGCGGCCTGCGCGAGAGCTACCGTTTGCCGTTTGCGCCGCAGCTGAACCCGCACGTCGCGTTCCTGCCGTTCCCCGAGGACGACGCCAGCGCGGCGCGCGTTCTCCAGCAGACGCGCGAGCAGCTCGCGCTGGGCGCGCTCGGCGCGGTACTGATCGAGCCCATACTCGGCCGAGGCGGCTGCATCGTGCCGCCGTCGGCGTTTCTTGGCGAGCTTTTCCAGCTGAGCCGTGAGCACGACGCCCTCAGCATCGCCGACGAGATTTGGACGGGTCTCGGTCGCAGCGGACAGCTGCTCGTCTCGGAGGCCGCGGTCCCGGACTTGATCTGTCTCGGCAAAGGGCTCGGCGGCGGGCTGCCCATCAGCGCGTGCATCGGTTCCCGAGAGGTGATGCAGTCGTGGAGTCGTGAAGCCGAGGTCGTGCACACTTCGACTTTTGCCGGAGCGCCGCTCGCGTGCGCCACGGCGCTGGCCACGTTGGACGTCCTGTCTCGCGAGCGACTGGCAGAGCGCTCGGCCGCGGTCGGCGCGCGCTTCGTCGAGCGGCTTCGCCAGGCGCTCCCCTCACGTTTCGCGGTGCGCGGCCAGGGGTTGATGATCGGCGTGGACACCGGCGGCCGGGTAGGCGGAGCACAGCGCATTCAACGCGCGCTCCTCGAGCAGGGCTACATCGTATCCAGCGGCGGCGGAGGGCGCGAAGTGCTGATCCTGACTCCGCCGCTCACGATAGCCGTAGCGCTCCTGGACGGCTTCGTTGCGGCGCTGGCGGGGACGTTGCAGGCTTTCGAGCCGTGACCCTGGTCGAGGCCTCGAGCGCGCTGCACGCGCGCGTCCGCGCTTTCGTGCGCGCCAGCGCGCCGTCGCACGCGGAGTTCGACCAGCTCGCGCTCGACATCGCGCACTTCCAGGCGCGCCATAGCAAAGGCTTCGCGCGCCTCGTCGAGCGCCACGGTTCCTCGCTGCGCGCCGTGCAGGACATCCCGGCGGTGCCGGTCGAAGCCTTTCGCCTGACGCGCGTCGCCGTACATCCTCCCGAGCTCGACGAGGTCCGCTTCGAGACCAGTGGTACGACCCACGCCGGCCGCGGCGTGCACGTGATGCGCACCACCGATACGTACCGAAAAGTCGCCCTCCGTTTTGGGAGGCCGGCGCTGCTCGGCGAGCAAGCGCGCGCCACGGTCGTCGCTCTGGCACAGGTCCCCGGCGAGCCGTGTGCGTCGTCGTTGGGGTTCATGATGCTCGCCATGATGCAAGACTTCGACGGCCGTGCCGTCAGCCTCGCGCAAGAACCCTTCGAAGCGCGCGCCAGTGAGCGATGGCTCTTCGAAGAGGAGGGCGTGAACGCACGCGGCCTCGAGCACGCCGTGGAAGTGGCCAGGGCGCGCGCGGAGCCGCTGCTCTTGCTCGCGACCTCGTTTGCCCTGGTCGCGCTGTTGGACACGCTCGGCGGCGTTCGCCTCGAGCTGCCGTCCGGCTCCGCCGTGATGCAGACCGGTGGCTTCAAAGGTCGCAGTCGGGAGCTTCAGGCTTCTGAGCTGCGCGCGGGCGTCGCGTCCGCGCTCTGTATCCGCGAAGAGCAAATCGTCAACGAGTACGGCATGACCGAGCTGACGAGCCAGCTCTATGCGCGGGGAGCCGCGGCGTTGTCCGCTCCTCACTGGCTCCGCGTCGAAGCGGTCTCTCCGGACGACTTGCAGCCGGTAGCAGAAGGCGAGGTCGGTCTGGCGCGCTTCATCGATCTCGGCAACGTCGATTCTGCCGTGGCTATCGTCAGCCAGGATCTGATCCGTGTCTGCGATGGTCGCGTGGAGCTTCAGGGCCGTGCACCAGGAGCACCAGCGCGCGGCTGCTCTCTTGCCATCGAGGACTTGCTCTTGGCCTCGCCGCGGCGCTCGTGACGCACGCGTACGGACCGCGTCTCGAGCGAGTGCACCGCGCGCTGAAGGCGGCCGCGTGTCTCGTCGATCCTCTGCATCCGCTCGGAATTCGGGCGCGTTCGCTGCTGCCAGCGGCGACCGGTCTTTCGCCGCAGAACGTCGAGCTGTGCCTGCGCGAGTGCCTCGAAATCGCACCCAGCGACGCGGAGCTCCGAGCGCTCTGCTGCACCACGCCGGAAGTGCCGGCGGCGCACGTGCTGCTCTCGGCGAACGTGTTCGTGGGCGCGCATCGCGCGATCGCCGTCGGGCTGGCGGCGTCCGAGCTCGTCTCCGTGCGCCCGTCCCGGAGAGAGCCGCAGATGACCGAGCTCTTGCGCGAGGCCGGCGCTCCCTTTCGAATCGTCGAAGAGTTGCGTCCGTCCGCGGGCGACCATGTGTGGGCGTACGGCTCTGACGAAACACTGCGGAGCGTGCGGAGTGCATTGCCTTCCGCCGTCACGTTGCACGCGCACGGATCGGGGTTCGGCGTTGCCGTCGTCAGCGCGTCATCCCCCCCGGAGCTCGAAGCAGCGGCGTCGGCGCTTGCGCGCGACGTCGTTCCGTTCGACCAGCGCGGCTGTTTGAGCCCGCGTGTCGCGCTCGTCTCGGGCAACTTCGAGACCGCGCGTCGCCTGGCCGAAGCCTTGGTCGCGCATCTGGCGCGGTTCGAGGAGCAGGTGCCCCGCGGCGAGCTCTCCGCAGACGAACGCGCCGCCGAGCGCCGATACAGAGACCTGGCGGCGTACAGCGGCGAGCTGTTCGCTGGGACCCGTTACGCCGTCAGTCTGCGAGCGGAGACGCCGGGCGAACCGCTCTTGGTGCCGCCAGTGGGGCGCAACGTCCACGTCGTGAGCACCGCCGACGTGGGCGCACCGCTCGACGCCATGCGCGACGCGGTCACCGCGGTGGGAGTCTTCGGGGCGGACTCCCTGCGAGATCGGCTCCTTTCGCTGATGCCGGCGGCGCGGGTGAGCGCGCTGGGATGCATGCAGAGGCCGCCGTTGGACGGGCCGGTAGACCGGCGCACGTTTCTGTAGCGCCCGAGCGACCATGAGATCGGCGAACGCCGTTCGTCAGCCTACGCGACACGCTCGCAAATCATCCGCACTGCGCGGCCTTCTTCTCCCCACGGCGTGATGTTGGTCATCTGTACGACGAGCTCACCCGTCGGCCGTAGGCTCAGCCCGATGCGCCAGTGCCAATCCATAGCGGGTCCGTAGTCGTACTGGACCTGGAACAAGCCCAGCGCCGCAGGAACTGGCAGACACTGCGTCGGTTCCGGCTGGTGCCAGGTGTCCGTGAACTCAGCGCCTCCGCTGTGCAAGGTGACACGGCCCTCGTGCGGCTTGCCTTCGTGACTCCAGGTGTAGCGGACCAGGGTGCCTTCGACCGATAGCGTGCAGTCGCTGCGCAACCCGTCATTACCGAGCGGGTCGAGCCACAGCTCCGCTGTCCCTTTCCAGTGCGTTCCGACGAGATCCGAGAGCGTGCGCATGGCGCCAGGATACACGGACTCATTGCCTGGCGTCGCGTGCGGCGTGACATTACGTTTGTCGCGCGCCGGAGACGCAAGCGCGAATGGCTGAAGAACTCTACGTCAGCACGGACATCGAGGCGGACGGTCCCATTCCCGGACCGCATTCCATGCTCAGCTTCGCTTCGGCCGTGTTCACCGCCGACAAGACTCGGATCGGAACGTTCACGCGCAACCTGGAAACACTCGAGGGCGCGGCGCCCGATCCGAAAACGGAAGCCTGGTGGAGGACACAGCCAGAGGCGTGGGCGGCTTGCCGGCGCGATCTCGTGGCGCCCCATCAGGCGATGCTCGAATACGTGGAGTGGCTCGAGGCGCTGCCCGGGAGGCCGGTTTTCGTCGGCTATCCGGCTGCGTACGACTTCCTGTTCGTCTACTGGTACTTGCTAAGATTCGTGGGCAGAAGTCCCTTTTCCCATTCGGCGCTCGACATCAAGACGTTCGCGATGTGTTTGCTCGGTACCGGGTACCGAGACACCACGAAGAAGACGATGCCGCGACGCTGGTTCGACGCGACGCCGCACACCCACGTGGCGCTCGATGACGCGCTCGGGCAGGGCGCGCTCTTCTGCAACATGCTGGAAGAGTCGAAAAGGAAGCGGCCCTGACGCCGTGCAATGCCTCAGGCGGGCTCGGAGGCGCGGTGCTTTGCGGTGGCCGCTACCTTGATCGCCCAGTCGCGATCCTGCTGGTCGGGGTGCGAAAAGCTCAGTGAGCAGACGCTGCCCCGGCCGACCAGGCATACCAGGGTGACGAAGCATTCGTCGGCATCACTCCAGAAGGTATTGGCGGCCCCAATCACTCCGTCCGACAAGTTCTCGATCGCTTGGCCCTGACCTTCCAGCAGCGACTTCAGGACGTCTTCCTGGGACCTGTTCGTGTCGAATCTCAAGGTGCTCGCGCGAATGCTGCGATCGCCGAACCAGTAGACCTGCGAGGTGCCTTCGTCTTCCAGCTCTCCGTGATAGTACCCGGGAACCTGCAGCGCCCAGTGACCTGGCAGGCTGACGCTGAAGTCATGGCGTCTGAAGCCGATCCCGTCCGGGCCTGGGGGCACGTCGGTTTTTCTGTCGCCCGCCAGCAGCTTGCGCAGCTCTGCGACCTCGCGCTCCGGGATGCGCCGAGAGTCGCCGCGTTTTGCCTGTTCGAAACACTCGAGCGCGATGCGGATCGCGTGCTCCTCGTCTGGCGTTCGTGGATTGACCCAGCGAACTGCCGTCCAGCACACGACCCGGCCGAACTTCGCGAGGTTGTCTGCCGTGAGTCCGCTCTCCCACCAGGGGAAGAATTCCTCCGCCATCGCGAGCAAAGCGTCCCCTTCGGCAAGGGCGGCGTGCTCCAGCCATTCCTTGGACCATTCCCCGAGTGGAGAGGCTGCGAAGCTCCGGACACTCGGCACTTCTTCCGTGGACATGTTCAGGAGCGCGCCCTCGCCGGTTCTCTTCACGACGACCGAGGCGATGCTCGAGAGCTGTCGCGCCATCACGTCGCGTAGCGCTGCGCCGTCGCGGCGCGTTCGATACTCGGTGTCGTCGCCATACCCGTCCTCGCCGTCCCCCGTCCACGCGAGCTCCGCTTTCTTTTCGAGCGTGTCGAGCAGACCGACGACGAGCTCGTGATAGCCGGGACCGGCGCCCGAAGTCTTGGCGGACACCCGAACATGCCCATCTCGAACCGAGAATTCGATGTCTTCTTCGAATGGGACGATCCCGATCCAGAGCCGGTCACCGGCCTCACGACTCGAGAACCAATCAGTGAGCGGCTTGCCCAGCTGCTGAACGACGTCCAAACCCAGGTTACTGATTTGGCGCCAGAGTGTCGTTACGGAGACGGGCTTCTTCAGCAGGCCGCGGCGGGGCAGCGGTGCCCTGTAGCAAACACCTAGACCCATGTAAGCCAAGTTTTCAGATGTGCCTCGCTGGCGCAAGCAGGCATTCGAGGCGCGCGTGGGCGCCCGGCGTGACCACTGACCGGCGCCGCGCTGCGCAATTCTCGCTGCAAGCCGTTCTGGGCCAAAGCTGGCGTCGAGTCGCGCCGTGGCCAGCCTCCACGTCAGAGACCGGCTACATTGTCGCACACGCCTTTCTCGAGCTTGGCGCGCCCTCGAGTGAATGCGCGGCTCGTCTCTGGCGTTCGCGGTCAAACCCATGCCCTTCACACCGTTTCACTTCGGTCCGGCGATTCTATTGAAGGCACTCGCTCCGAGGCATGTCTCGCTGACGGCCTTCGCTCTCTCACAAGTCGCGATCGATATCGAGTCTGGGTATCACCTCCTTCGTGAAGAGTGGCCGGTGCACCGGATCATCCATACGTTGCCCGTTGCGACGGCCGCCGGCGTGGCGGTCGGCACGGTGGTTTGGCTCGCCGGGAGGCGAACAGCGCCCGCGCGCAGCCCGGAAATTCAGGCGGAGGTACAGGCGTTGCCAGCGTACGCTGGAGGTCTCCTCGGAGGTTCCTCGCATTCAGTGCTCGACGCGATCATGCACGCCGACGTGCAGCCGTTTTGGCCGTTCGCACACTCAAACCCGCTCCTGGGCGCGCTGGACATCGCGCAGCTGCATCTGTCTTGCGTCGTGACCGGCGTGTGCGGGATCGCCGTCTTCATCTGGAAAGCGCTGCAACGAAGCGCCGCCTGATATTGCTTGCGACTGCTTGGCATTGTGGTGAAGTAGTGGCGACCGCGATCGGCTAGTGTGGTGAATCAGAGAACCGCATCAGGAATTTCGAGCCGCCCCCAGGGGTGCGGGCGGCTCGAAATTCCGCTCTGGGCTACTCTATTCACCACACATTTCTTGTTCCTGACGTGTCCTGTCTCCGCTCGTAGCGCCCGATTTCTGTCGCGATCTGCGGAGACAGGACACTAGCCAGTTTTCCAAGTGAGCGCTCCTACTTCTGTACAGCCGCGCTGGCGAGCTCCGTACCGTATCGAAACGGCGCGGCTCGACGTGTGCGCAATCGGCCCAGAACACGTCGACCAGGCGCAGGAAGTCGTGCTCAGAAACAAGGAGCACTTGCTGGTCGCCATGCCGTGGGCACGCGCTGAGCCGCTGTCGGTAGCAGCGCGAATGGAGCTCTTTCAGCAGATGCGCGGCAACTTCCACCTGGGCGTCGAGTTCACGTACGCGATCGTGGAGCGCGGGACGGGCGCGTTCATCGGTGGCACGGGCTTTCATCCACGTATCGGTCCGGATGCTCTCGAGATTGGCTACTGGATTGACACGGCGCTGCAGGGCAAGGGGCTCGTCAGTGAAGCGGTGGTCGCGCTCTGCTGCGTGGCGTTCGAAATCATGAAGGCGCGGCGCCTGGAGATTCGCTGCTCGACCGAGAACGTTCGCAGTCGCGCCGTCGCGGAGCGGCTCGGGTTTCATCTCGACGGTGTCTTGCGTGACAGCGGCTATGGCGGCTCGGGTGAGCTCGAAGACAAGATGGTCTGGAGCCTGATCGCCCGGGAGTACCCGGCTCACGCACTGTACGCTGCTGCGCGCCCGGCTGCGTTCGATGCGCGGGGACAGCGGCTCGCATGGCCCTGACCGAACTACCGGCTAGGCTTAGTCGTCGATGGCGGCTTCACGCTGGCAGACGTGGTGCTCGGCCTGGCCACTCATCGGTGGTTTTCGACGCCCATGAAGCGGCCCCGTCTGCCTGCGGTGGAGGCGTACTACGACCGACCGTCTATCGAGCGTGAGGGCTACCGAACACATGGTAGAAATGGCATCCCCTGACGCATAAGCGGCGGTTTCCAGAGCGCATCTTTGGGACCAGGCGCTCGCGAGCGCGGAGTGCCGCGTCGGTCAGGTCGCCGGTAGCGCTGAAGAGAGACGCTGTCGAGCGAACCTCAAGCGCAACCTGTGCTTGAGCGAACCTCGACATGACGCGATAGTGCTCGCGTGAATTCCAAGAAAACCGCCGAATTCGGCGAACTACCGGAGCAGACTGGCACATTGTGTGCCGTCGTGGCGGTGGGAATTGCGGACCAGCGAGCGCTCGTGCTCGTGTATGCAGCGAAACTCTCTTAATAGGCGTTGTAGGCTCAACATGTCCAAGCAGGACGCTTCACTAGTTCCCATTGAATCGGAGAACGCTGCGCGCGCGATGAACCCTGCGAAGGGGGACCGCGCCAGCAACCGCGATCTGCCCGAGCGGCTGCTCGGTGGAGCCGGGCTGCTCGCGCTGATGGCGGCGCTGATCGTGACGGTGGTTTTGAGCGAGAGCTACTCGCGCGAGTACTACCGCCATGTCGTCGATGATGCGCTCACGTCGATGCAGTATGCGAAGAATCTCGCCCTCGGCAATGGCGTGGTCTTCAACGTGGGCGAGCGCGTCGAGGGATACACGAACTTTTTGTGGGTCGTGTTCATGGCGCCGATTTATTCGCTCTCGAAAGCGCTGGATACGGAGTTCGTCCCGCTCATGGTCCACGTCAACGTCGCGCTGGCGGCGTTGATCTTGGTCCTGACCTACGCGCTCGGAAGAAAGCTGTGGGCGAACAACCTGGTCGCGACATGCGTCGCGCTCGCGGTGTGCGTCGTAGACAACTCGTACACCGTTTGGGCGGTGCTGGGCCTCGAAGGGCATTTCCTGGCGGTCTGGATGCTGGTCTCGCTGCTGCTGGCGAGCTCGACTTTGAAGCACCGCGGGCCGTTGATTGGGCTGAGTCTGACCGCCGCTCACATGACCCGCCCCGATGCTGGCTTGTTCGCCGCGATGCTGATCGCGACGCTCGGAGCGAGCTGGCTGTTGGCGCTCCGGCGCGGGCTACCCAAAGACGAGCAACGCGAGCGGTTGAAAGTCGCCGTGGCGGCCCTGGGTACGTGGCTCGGCGTGTACGGAGTCTATTTTTTGTGGCGCTACAATTATTATGGGTGGTTCTTCCCCAATACCTATTACTTGAAGGTCGGTGCCGGCGACCTGAACGCGTGGGGACGAGGTTTTGGGTACCTTTATTCGTTCTTCAGGGAGCGTTGGTTCGTGCCCGCCATCGCCATCCTGGGGCTGCTCTCACCCACGCTGATTGGCCGAGCCGTAGTTCTCTACCTCGCGGCGCACACGCTTTACATCGCTTACGTGGGCGGGGATTTCTTTCCGGGGCATCGTTTTTTCGTGCCCCAGATCCCGCTGTTCGGCATCGCTTGCGGTCTTGCCGTTCACCCGCTGACCCGGCTCCTGAATCGTGGGCGCTTTCGCTCGGCGTTTGCCGATCGCCCGTGGACTGCGGTCGCCCTCGCGCTGGCCGCGCTGGCGCCCGTTTTTTACAAGCTCTATCTCGCCGGGCGAGCCGTGGGGCCCTTGGCGGGTGAGATCTATTCATGGCGCGACAATCTGTCGATGCGTCGAGACCTGATGCGTTGGCTCGCTGTGCACAAACCGGCGAACGCGACCTTGTCAACGGGTGGCATCGGCGCGGCCGGCTTCTACGGAGACATGCGGCGCGTCGTCGACATGGTAGGCATCCTCGATCCCGTAGTCGCGCATCGCCCAGTGGCGAACTTCGGCCGCGGTCACGCAGGCCACGAGAAGTGGGCGACCGTTCCCGAGATCCTGGCGCAGAAGCCGACCTATATCGAGATGGGCTACATGACCGACGACTGGGGCGACCAGTACTATCTCGACGCGAGCATGCGGCTCGCTCTGCAGAAGCGCCTGGACGGCATCTGGCGGCGGGACGACCTGGTGGAAACGGGACGGTACCTGCTCGAGAGCGCAGTCCATTTCAGTCCTGGTCCGTACGAGATGTGGGCCGCTTCGGGCAGCGCCTTCGAGAGCTGGCCCACGTCGCCAGCGGGGAGCTTGGGTGCAATCGGCTCGTGTATCGATACTCGCTCCGCCGCTCTGGGCGACGCCGCAACCGGGCAGCTCATGTCTCCGGAGTTCGACCTGGTCGGCGACGTAATGGTCCTGCGCGTCGGTGGAGGCCTGGACGCCGAACGCCTACGCGTGTCGCTCTGGGTCGACGGACAGCGCGTCTTCAGCGAAACAGGACTCGAGAGCGAGCATCTCTCTCGAAGAACCTGGTCGATAGCGCCCTATCGTGGCAAACGCGGCAGGATCGAAATCGTCGACGACTCGACGGGGCCCTGGGGGCACATCCTGGTCGACGAGATCCTGCAATGGCAAAAGTCCAGCTGACGCCGGCCCTCAGGTGCGTGCTTCTACGGACCACTGTCGCTCGGCAGCGCGCCGGATGGCCGGCATGAGCAGTAGCCGAATCGTCACGATGCCGAAGCGTGCCCAGCGCCAGTAGCGATTGAAGCGCGCTCTCGCTTCCGCGTCGGTGGCGACCACGCGCGTTTCGTGAACGAAGCGCGTGAGCGCCGGGCCAATCCTCTCCGCTTCGAGGCTCCACGCGATCTTGACCCGATTGGGCTCCGCATAGCTGACGAACCGCTCAGCCTCGATCGGAGTGAACCGCGGGTTCGGAACCCACGGCTGACTGGCCGCGCCGCACACGAGCACGCGATCGGCTTCCTCGACGAGAACTCCCCAGCCCAGCCCGCGCATTTCGGCGAGCAGGCCCTGCGGTTTTCGGACTGGTCCGCGCGCCGCCCCCATCAGTCGTTCACGCAGCCAAAAGATGGCGCGCACGGCCGGCAATGATTGCAGGTCGATGGCTGCGGCGGCCTTCATGACGACGCCTGCGGGGGCTCGAATCGTCGACACGAAGCGCTCGCGCACGTCCGGATGCGGGATGAACGGGTCGAGCGCGCTGTCCATGGTCACAGGGTGACTCCCGTTTCAAGCTAGCGGGACGTCCAATCCGATCAATTGCATCAAGCGCAATGCATTACCTGCGGTCACGGCACCCGGTCGAACCTTGTAGTCGAAGGTCATGCGGCCGTTTTCGACATTTTCGCGAAAGTGAACGAGCGTGACGCGCGTCATCAGCTCCGCGTCGAGGCGGCAAAGTTCCATGTCGTGAGTGGAGACGGCGCCTATCGCGCCGCGCTTCAATAGCTCACTCATCACCCAGCGCGCGCCGATCTGCCGTTCGCGCGAGTTCGTGCCGTGCAAGATTTCATCGAGCAGAAACAGCACTGGTTGCTGTTCTGCCGTGGCATCGACCACGGCCTTCAGCTTCGAGATTTCGGCGTAAAAATGGCTCACGCCGCTCTCGAGCGAATCGCTGACGCGGATGCTGGTGCGCACGGCGCAGCGTGCGAGCCGAAGCTGCTTCGCAGAGACGGGCGACCCCGCCATGGCCATGACGGCGCTGAGGCCCATCGCGCGCAAGAGCGTGCTCTTGCCGGACATGTTGGAGCCGGTGACCAGAAGAGCGGTACCCGGTGCCGGTAGTGAGACGTCGTTCGTGACGCGCCCTGGGGCGTCGATCAAGGGATGGCCGAGCGCGCTGGCCACGAACATCAGCGGCGTGTCGACTACCTCTGGGAACGCGTACTCCGGCTCATCGTGCGCAAGGCCGGCGAGCGATGACAGCGCTTCGAGCTCGCCGAGGGTCGTGAACCACTTCCGCACCGTGCCGCCAGCGCGCCGCTGCCAGCTCTCGAGCGCGAGCACACACTGGATGTCCCAGAGCAGCAGGGTATTCACCGCGGGATGAATCAGGCCGTTGTGCTTGAGGTCGAACCAGCCGACCTTGCGACGGAACTCGCTCATGGCCGCGCTCGGGCTCACGCCGCCGGTGGTGATGCGGGCCTTCATCTCGTCGAGGAGCTCGGCCTTCGGCTGCAGGCTCTCGAGCAGCGCGAGCATCCCGCCATAGCGGAGGAAGGCGCCTTCCGTGGATGACACCGCCGCAAAGACCGACGACGTCGCGTCGCGCGTGTAGAAGATCAGAAACACCTGGACCAGGAGCGGCGTTGCCCACGCGATCGGGCCAAGTCCGAAGGAGCTGCCAAAAGCCAGGGCGAGCACGGTGAACGCTGGCAAAACGCGGGCAACGATCTGAAGCCAGGGTTTGTTGCCGAGCAGCGGCGCGCTCTCCGCCCAGGCCAGCAAGGGTTCCGGGTCGGGCGGTTCTCGCAGTTTGTCTTTGCGTTGGGGAGATTGGGGCGGCAGGACGGCGAACGACAGCGCTTCCAGGCGTTGACGGAGCTCGAGCTCCGGCGCGAGCGCGCGCACCGCGGCCTGGCGGCGCTCTATGTCCGCCGGTTCGGCCGGGCTCTTGAGGTAATCGGCGAGCGCGTCCTGGCCGTAACGGGTGTGCGCTACCGAAACGCGCTGGAAGAGGGAGGCGTGCCCGAAGAGATCCAGATCCCCGGCATAGGGGTGCGGCATCGCGGCGAACCGTGCGCCGTCTTCGGGGAGCTCTCGCCAGCGTCCGCTACAACGCGCTTCGGCGTCGCGGTTCACGCGTGCCCAGCGCTGCGCGTCATCCTCCTGTTCGATGATGCGCGCGTGCAGCACCACCAGGGCGAGGAAGGAAACGGCGCCCAGCGCTGCCAGCGGCCCGGATACTGCGAGGTTTCGGCCGAGCAGCGCGAAGATACCGGCAATGGCTGCCAGGCCGAACGATAGTCCGCGCAGGTTCGAATAGAATTTGGAGCGCGCGCTGAACGCCTCGGCGCGCTTCTCGAATTCGAGCGCACGCGCCCGGTAGAGCTCGGCGCGACTCGGGATCGAAGAGGGGGGGCTGGCCACGCGTCAGTTGAGGAGTTGAGACAAGTAAGAACCCATGTGGTCGAGCGCGACGACGTCCTCGACCACGCCGAGCTCGAGCGCGGCGCGAGGCATTCCGTACACGATCGAGCTCGCCCTGTCTTGCGCGGCGGTCCGTCCGCCTGCAGCTTTGATGGCCGCGAGCCCGAGCGCGCCGTCCCGGCCCATGCCCGTGAGCACGACTCCGATGCTGCGGGCGCCGTAAACTTCGGCCACTGAGCGCAATGTCACGTCAGCGGCCGGCTTCACGCCGTGCACGGGGGGTCCGTCGCGGAGCGCGACGGCGCCGCTTCGTTCCACGACCAAGTGCGATCCTCCCGGCGCGAGCAGCGCCACGCCCGGTTCGAGGCGGTCGCCCGCGCGGGCTTCGCGCACCGGAAACGGCGCGCGCTCGGCGAGCTGTAGCGCGAGCGCCTCGGTGAAGCCCTGGGGCATGTGTTGCACGAGAATCACCGCGGCCTTCTTGGCGAGCTTCAACTGCGAAAGCACGCGGACGAGCGCGGCGGGGCCGCCAGTCGAGCTGGCCAGGACGAGCACGCGCGGGCCGGCGGGAACAGCAGCTGGCGGGCGCGCGTGGCGCGGCGCTGAACCGCCCGCGGGCCTTGGGCGTTTCGAGCCGTCGATCCGAGTGGCGGGTGCCAAATTCGCGGAAGCCACCAGCGCGAGCTTGCTCAAGAGCGTTTCGCGAACGGCGCTCAAGCTGGCGCTCACTTCGCCAGCGGGCTTCGGCACGAAGTCGACCGCGCCGGCGGTCAGCGCTTCCATGGTTTCAACCGCGCCTTGCCGCGTGTGCGCGCTGAGCATGACGATCGGGCGGGGCCTTTCCGACAAGATCGCGCGCGTCGCGTCGGCGCCGTTCATGCCCGGCATGTTGAAGTCCATGGTGATCACGTCGGGGTCGAGCGCTTGCGCGAGTTGCACGGCCTCGTACCCGTCGCGTGCCTGACCCACCACGGCAAAGCGCTCGTCGGAGCTGATCAGCCGAGCAATGGCGGTGCGCATGAACGCCGAATCGTCGACGATCAACACGCGAATTTTCGGTCGGGTGGGTGAAGACACCGGGATACGAACCGTAACCTGATTGGCGTCAGCGTGCAGCGAACTGCAGCACGGCTGTGGCGCCGACGATTGGTTCCTCGGGGATTCCGACGGCCCGGCGATCCACGACATCGGCGACGCACTGTGCGGCCTGACTGCTCACACCACTGCGTTTGGCCACCGAGACGCCCTCGGCGCGGCCGCGCGCTCGCACCAGGAAGCGCACCTGCACCTCCGCACGTTGCTCCTCCATGCCTCCGTGCTTCGTGATGCACTCGAGGAACCGCTCGCGCGCGCTCGAGAGCTTCTTCTCGGCCTCCGGCAGCTTACCAACGTCGGGGTTGACGCGCAGGCTCTTGAGCTCCGCGCCCAGAAACGTGGGGGATGCGTCCGGGATGCCGCCTTCCGGGACCGGTGTCGGAGGCGCGATGACTCCGGGTGCGCTCGGTGTGCGCCGCGAAAGCTCCGCCGCTTCCGTCTGGGTGAGGCAGCGCACGATCAGCCCTTTGCCGTTCGCGACGCGACCCCACGCGCAAACCGGATCGTACGGATAGCGACTCAGGGGATCCGCCGCCTCGCCTTTCGCCGACGAGAGCGCGACCGCCAGAGCCAGGCTCAGCGCCAGGAGCGCGACACCGAGGGAAGGGCTGGGGAGCTTCATGATGCCGAGCAGTTTACCACTCCTCGCGCGATCCGGACTGCTTCCGACCTGGATGAGCCTCGATTCCGTCCGCGCCTGGCGTACAATGGAAGTTAGATGCGCTCCGAAACCGACGCCGCCAAGGCTCGACAAGACGCGACGGAGATGGTCGCGCGTGGTCTCGTGAGCAAGCGTGAGCTCGAGAGCGTTTTCGAGCTGATCGCACCCGCGCTCGAGAGGTACCCGGCGCTCGATCCCGAGGCGCTGCGGGCCAAACTCGACGAATTCGTCCGTGGTCTTGCGAACGACGAGGCGACGCATGACTCTTGATCTGAAAGGTTTGCCGGGCCATGAGCTCGTCGAACAGGGCCTGAGCGACCTGCGCGAGAATCGCGTCACTCCACACGCATTGTTGATCGCCATTGCGGCTCCCAGTCTGCGTCGTCTGGGTTTTGTGCTGCCGGCTCCCGAGCATCTTCCCGACGAGCCCGGCCTTGCGCTGTATCGCGAACTTTGTCGAGAACGTCGCGCGGACCCGTATGTCGCATACAATGCGTTGATCCGACGGCTGGTGAGCTTCGAGCGTGCGCTGGAACGGGAGAACGCCAGCGCGATACGTCGCGCGGCTTCGAATCACGTCAGCGAGCGCAGCACGTAGGCGCTGACGGGCCTGTCGATGCCCTTCAGGACGATGCCCGTCATTTCTTCGACATCGACGCGAGCGCGCACGCGGTCGTACGTGCTCTCGCTGAGCAGCACCGCGCCGAGCGGGCACTTGGCCTCGTGGCGCTGCGCGCGGTTCACCACGTCGCCGATGCACGTGTAATCGCGGCGCACGTAGCGCGAGCCGATGTCGCCGCGCACCACCTGTCCCGAGTTCAGGCCGATGCGCATGACCAGCGGCTTTTCGCGGGTCGCGTTGAAGGCCGAAAGCGATCGTTGCATGGCGTCTGCAGCGCGCACCGCCCGGAGCGCGTGCGGTTCGTCGAGCTCCGGACGATCTTCGAAGACGGCCATGATGGCGTCACCGATGAACTTGTCGATGTCACCGCCCTGTTCCTTGATGACGATGCACAGCGCGTCGAACGCTTCGTTCAAGACCGCGACGACCTCCGACGGCTTCATGTGCGAGCTCATGTCCGTGAAACCGGAGATGTCGCTGAACAGTAGCGTGGCGTCCATTTCGCGCGCCCGGACCTCGTGAAAGTTGCCAGCTTGCGAGAGCTGCTCCGCGGCGCGCACCGTGCCCTCGCTGATGTACAGGCGGGAGGCTTCCTTGTAACGGCTCAGCCGCGCTTCCGCGAGCACGCGCTCCACGATCGCGATGCACTTGTCCGTGGTGAACGGCTTCACGAGGTAGCTCGTGAGCCCCGCTGCGCGCATCTGCGCCTGATCGCGCCGGCTGTCCCGCGCGGTCAACATGACCAGCGGTACGTCGCGTGTCGTCGGATCTTTGCGCAGCGCGAGCACCAGCTCGAAGCCGGTCATGCGCGGCATGTCGTAGTCCGTGAGCACCAGATCCGGCGGCTCGCGCACGGCTTTTTCCAGGCCGTCCTGACCATCGACGGCCGTCTCCACGCGGAACCCCTGGCGTCGCATGCAATCGGCGACCAGGTGCCGGATCGCGGCCGAGTCGTCGACGACGAGCACTCGCTCGCGCGTGCTGATCATGCGCGTGGCGAGCAGCGAGTGCACGCGGCTGATGAGCTCTTCCGCGATCACGGGCTTGATCAGGTAGTCGTCGGCGCCGGCGTTGAAGCCGCGTTCGAGGTCGCTCGCTTCGCCCAGCGAGGAGCAAATGACCACCGGAATGCTGGCGGTCTCCGAGTTCTCCTTGATCGCCTGGCACAGCTCGAATCCCGTGAGCTTCGGCATCTCCACGTCGGTGATCACCAGGTCGGGACGCTGGCTGCGCACGAGCTCGAGCGCCTCGCTGCCGTCCCAGGCCTGCAGCACCGTGTAGCCCGCCTCCTCCAGCAGCGGGCGCGTATGTTTGTGAATCAACTCGCTGTCGTCGACGAGCAGGGCGCAGAGCCGCGGGCGAACCGCGCTGTCGAGCGCCAAGAGCAAGTCCTGGGCGGCGAACGGCAGCTTCAGCGCGCGGCTGAACCCGCTCAACAGCGCCTGTTCACAGGCGCGATCGTCAACGCCGAAATAGACCGCCTTCGGCAGCGCTCGCCCGCTGGCTCGCTCGCCGTCCAGAATCTTGGCTGCGGGCTGTCCATCGACCAGCGGGGCGAACAACACGACGGAGATTTCCGCGCTCGCCTGCGCAAATAATGCGCTCGGGGTGGGCGCAACGGTCAGCGTGTGACCGGCCGGCTCCACCGCTCGCGCGACGAACTGCCCCAAAATGCCCGGCGGTGTGACGAGTCCGATCTGCAAAACGACCTCTGCTTGCGTCTCCGCGCAACGTGGCAATTTTCCGTGTACCGGCTGGCGCGTGTGCGCGGCCAACCCAGGAGATGGTCATGTTTTTCGACATGAAGCTCTGCGTCAAGTGCGGGGTCCACGCCGCCGTTCTGGCGACGGCGCTGGTCGCTTCGGCGGCGTACGTACAGGATCCCGCGGCCGAAACGTTCAGCGGCGTATCCGGCAAGGCGGCCGAGAACCAGAAGCTCGTGGCCACTGAGCATGACCATCAGGCGCTGCGCTCCTTGAAGGTGTTCGACTACGACGCCCGCGCGTGCGTCGTCGAAGTGGGGGCGGGCAGTCTCGCCGGAGGCAAGGGAATCAGCAGCGTGGGACGCGTGAAAGTGTGCGAGCCGAGCTCGGCGGAGGCCTGGCAGACCCTCGATGTGGGCGACGGTCGCTTCATCACGTCTGTTCAGGTCTGCACGCAGACGCAAGCGAGTGGAACGGTGCGTCTGCGCGGCGTGCGAGTGCAGAGCGCGTCCGTGCGAGCAGATGGGGCCCTGAAGCCGTCTCAGGCGGCGACGGAGATTCAGCTCGCTGGCTGCAAGGAATGGAATCCTCGCAGAGCATGTCCGAAAGGCGCCGTCGCGACGGGCCTACGGGTCAACTACGAGGGCGCTGCCGATGGCTTCTCGGCTCTCGAGCTGCGTTGCCACCGTCTAAAAAGCACGGACACCGGGGACGCTGGCACCTGAACGCCCGCCGCGGCTCCCGCAAACGGCCGTGAAACGCGTAAACCTTGCCGAAGCGGCTGCGACGCAGCAAGTTGCCGCGCCGTGCCGTCCGAGCCCAGCCTTCCGTCGCCCGCTGACGCCGTGCTTCGTTTTCTGGAAAGCCTCGGGCGCCGCAGCGAGACCGAATTTTATGTGCGGCTGTTCCGGCAGCTGCCGAAGCAGAGCTTCGCGATCATCGCCCCGGGCGCGCCGGTGCTGCGGCAAGCCACCGGCGCGTTCGTCGAGCAGCTGCGTTTTTTGGCCGATCTGGGCCTGTTCACGCCGATCGTGCTCGGCCTGTTCGACCCGGCGACGTCGACGAGCAGCGCCGAGCGTTTGGCGCGCCGGCTGCCGGGCGCCGGGCTCGATCCGTGCGTGCACGACGCCAGCGAGGCCTCGCTCGTCGAGCGCTTGAGCGATGAGCTGCGCCGTGAGCGCGTGCCGATCGTCCATTTTCGTGCGCTCGAGAACCAATCGACGGACGAACGGTTCAAGGAGCTCGCGGCGCTCGCGGCGGGGCTCGGTACGCGCAAGCTCGTGCTGCTCCGGCGGCGGGGTGGCCTCGCTGCTCAGGGGGACAAGCCCATCGACCTCGGTGCTTTGCACGTGTCGAGCTCGGGTATTTCGCTCGTCAATCTGCGGACCGATCGCGATCTGCTCCTGGCGAGTAGGAGGCTGCGCAAGGAAGACGCGACGTTGCTCGAGCACGTGCAGCGCCTGCTCTCGGTGCCGGAAGTCAGCAACATGCTGGTCAGCGTGGCGTCGCCGTTCAGCTTGCTGAAGGAGCTCTTCACGCTCAAGGGCGCTGGCACACTCATCAAGTCCGGCTCGCCGATCGAGCGCTTTTCTTCCTATGCCGATCTGGACGTGGCGCGCCTCTCCGCGCTCCTCGAGGCGAGCTTCGAGCGCGCTCTGGATCCGCTTTTTTTCGAACGACCGCCGCTCGCGGTCTATCTGGAGAGCAGCTACCGCGGGGCGGCGATCCTGCACGAGTCGAGCGTCGCGCCGTTCTTGACCAAATTCGCCGTCGAGCCCGAGGCACAAGGCGAAGGCATCGGCCAGGATCTGTGGCAGGCGATGCTGCGTGAGCACCGGGCATTGTACTGGCGCGCCCGCTACGACAACCCGATCAATGGCTGGTACGTGTCGCTGTGCGACGGCATGGTGCGTGGCCCGACGTGGCACGTGTTCTGGCGCGGAGTCGAGCCGAGCCGCGTCCCCGATGTCGTGAGTGAGGCTTTGTCGAGACCTGTCGATTTCGGCTTGGCGCTGTCGGCCTCGGGTGAAAGGTCGGAACGCGGGTAGCCGCTCAGCGTTTGACGCGTTTGCGCTTGATGACCACGTCCGGCTCCGCGCGCTCGATGGCGTTGGTCGAGGCGCTCCGGTAGCGGACCTGCCGAATCAGCTTCTTCTTGCTCTCGGCGAAGTAGAGCCGCACTTCGCGCTGTAGGCCCTGCGCCAGCGCCTGCTTGCCTTCTGCGGAATCCGCATCCGGCTGCCACTTGTTGATGTCGTGAGGCAGGTCCTCGTAGATCCCCAAGCGCTCTTCGGCGGCGCCCGGCACCTCACGCAGGATCACGAACAGGTACAGCGCGATACCTGCGATGGCTACCACCATCAGAAATGCGTAGAACACGCGCGCGGTATAGCGCACGCGATCGCTGTCTGCGAAAGGCAATGGACATTTCCGATACAGGCGTGTATCGAAGATCAGGTACCGGCGATTCGCGAGTTCGGGCGAGCTCCTATGTCGCGTTGGGCGTTAAACTCTAAAGATCCCCTTGCGATTCGCGAGGTTCGATAAGGCGTCTTGCACGAACATGCAGCACTTTACCGATGAAGACATGATCGACGGGCTGCTCCAAGGCCGGGACGCGGCCGCCGAGCATCTCTGTCGTCAGCTCAGGCCTGTCATCGAGCGCACACTCCGCCGCCTGTTTCCTGGCTGCGAGGAGCACGACGACTTGGTGCAGAGCTCGCTGGAGCGGGTCGTACGCACGCTGATCGAGAAACGCTTTGCAGGGGCGTGCAGCTTGTCGACGTGGGCTTCCACGATCGCCGCGCACGTCGGTATCGACGCAATGCGCAGCAGGACGCGCGAGCGCGGGCTATTTCGCGTCGGGTTGACGAGCTCGCCGGACGTGCTCGCGCAGCCGGAAGCGGTGCCCCTGGAGCGCAAGCTCGAGGCGCGATCCGAGCTTTCATGCCTCAAAGACGTCCTGGACGCGCTCAGTCCGGAGCAGCGTCAGACGCTACTGCTCCACGACGTGCACGGCCTCGAGCTCAAGGACATCGCAAGCGAAACTGGCGTGACGCCCGCGGCTGCACAGTCGCGGCTCGTACGTGGCCGAAAAGAGCTGATGCGTCATCGCAACGCGCGTCGCAGCCTCGAGAGCTTGCCAGAAGATTGGCTCGAGAAGGTCGAGCGCAAAGGGCGCAAAGCAGACGGCGGCCGGCAGACGTCCTGAGCGGTGGACACACGTGTTCACGCGCTTTCACTCGTGCTGTGGTGAGCGTAACGTGAGCGCTGTCATGATCAGGACCCGTGCGCTGCTGTTCTCGTTCACTCTGCTGGCGGCGCCGGCGGCGAACGAATGCAGCCCCGCCGACAAACTGCCCTGCGACGTGGAAGACGTGCTCGTCGCCAAGTGCCAGTCCTGTCACAGCGCTCAGCCCACGCCGCCGACGCCCATGCCGCTCATGACCTACGCCGATACTCAGGCCCCCGCGCCGTCGAATCCTGGAGAGCAAGTCTGGGAGCGAATTCGAGTGCGCATCGAGAGCTCCGTGAACCCCATGCCGCCGCTGCACGCGCAAGCTCTCACGGACAGCGAGCGACAAGTGCTCCGAGCATGGCTCTCGCAGGGAGCGCAAGGTAGCTCCGTCGTGTGCTCTCCCTGACGGACGCGACTTGAATTTTCTTGAACGCGCAGCGCGTCAAAATCGAGGATCCTGATTGCGCACGTGGAGATGCGGTTTGAACGGGCGCTAGCTCGATGGGCCACGCGCCCGCCAACTCGCGCAAAATTGACGAATTAGACTCGCTTGTCCAATCGGACTTGCAATCCGACAACGAGCGTTGTCGTAGTCTGTGTGCTCGTCGCATGGCGCGGGGCGCGTTAGCGAGCTTTTCCTCGAGGTGACTATGAGAACTTCTAGCCACATTGCTGCAGTAGTCGTGCTGACATCGCTCGCGGGTGTCATCGTTGGTGCCTGTAATCAAGGCGGAGGTTCGGGGTGGACGTTCCTTGGAGGTGACGAGAAGAACACCTTCAACAACACCAAGGAAAAGACGCTGACGACCGGCAACGCTGGCCGCTTGGGCCCGGCCTGGACGTCGAAAGACTTCGGTACCGTGAACGGCGCGCCAGCCGTCGTGAACGGCGTCGCCTATGTGCTCTCCAACACCGGCCTGTACGCGGTGGACGTGGACACGGGAAGGCCGCTCTGGCGTAACGCGGAAATGACGGGCACGTCGGCGCCCACTTTCAACAAGGGCTGGCTGTTCGTGCACGACGGGAAGGCCGTGCTGCGCGCGATCGACGCCAAGGACGGCCGGCAGATCTGGCAAGCCAAGGTCGATCCGCATCCGAAGGCGAACGGGTTTTCCTCGCCCCTGGTGCACGAAAATTACGTGATCGTCGGCTCCGCCTCGTCCGACGAGATCACGGCCGTGGATTTCTCCGCGTTCCGCGGCGGTGTCGTCGCCTACGACCGCACTTCAGGCGCCGAGATCTGGCGTACGTACACCGTGGACCCTCCACACAACGGCGGAGCCGTGTGGTCCAGCGTGTCGATCGATGCCGAGCTGGGCATCGTGTACGCGACCAACGGCAACAATTACACCGGCGAGGCGTCTCTGACGTCCGACTCCATTTTCGCGCTGCGCCTGCGAGACGGCGCCAAGATCTGGTGGACGCAGCTCTACGCGGGCGACGTGTTCACGGTGCCCACCCTGCTAAGCCCCGACTACGACTTCGGCACCAACCCGATCGTGTTCGACGGCGTCGTGGAGGGCCGGCGGCGCAAGCTGGTGGGCGCCGGCCAGAAGTCCGGCGTCTTTTCGGCGCTCGATCGACAAACCGGCACGGTCGTCTGGAGTCGCATGCTGAGCACGGAGGGCGGCATGCTGATCGGCGGCATCTTCAACAACGGCGCGTTCGACGGGCGCAACATCATCGTCGCGGCGAACCGCGCCAGCAGCGAGGCGCCCGGTAGCGAGCCCGCGAACGGTGAAAGCGCCGCTCAGCAGCCCAATACCTCCGTGCTCTTCGCGCTCAACCCCGGGGACGGCTCGACCGTCTGGGAGCGGCAGCTGCCGGCGTGGGTCTGGGCTCCGATCACGATCGCCAACGGCATTGGTTTCGTCGCGTACGAGAGCCAGATGCAAGCGTTCAACACGAGCACGGGTGCGAAGCTCTTCAACTACGCGACAGGCGGCACCATCACGTCCGCGCCGGTGGTGGCGGATGGCGCGGTGTTCTTCGGCAGCGGTCTCAGCTACTTCGTCGGCAAACCAGACGGCACGCTGCATTCGCTCGTGCTCGACGGAAACAATTACCCGACGGATGCCGGAACCGGCGACTCGGGTAGCGTGGCGACGTTCACCTCGGTTTTCACTCAGGTCTTCGTCGGCGCTGGCTGCAGCGCGACCTTCTGCCACGGCACCAACACGGGTAACTTCACGATCGGCACGCAGGCTGACACGTACGCCGCGCTGGTCGGGGTTGCGGCTTCAGGTCCAGCTTGCGGCACGTCCGGGCTCACGCGCGTGGTGCCAGGGGACCCGGACGCGAGCCTCCTGTACAACAAGCTCGTCGCGCGACCGCCGGCCTGCGGCCAGGAAATGCCGCCCGCTGCGCTGCTGCCGCAGGCGCAGCTCGATCTGGTGCGCAGCTGGATCGCCGCCGGCGCTCCGAACAACTGATTGGCGTGGTGGGCACGAGCCTGCTCAGGTTCCGCTGAGCAGGCTGCGGCCCAGCACTTCGCTGGTCAGCTCACCTTGTGCGTTTTCCATGCGCCCGGGTCTGCCGCGACGGAGCAGCTCGCGCCAGTCGCGTCCGCTGTACGCTGCCGGCGGTGTGCTCCGCATGAATGCGTCCAGGGTCGCGAGGAATTCGCTGCGAGCGCTGTGGTGCGGAAAGTGCCCGGCGCCCTCGAAGGCGCGGAGCTGGCTACCCGGCATGGCCGCGTGCAGGAGCTGCGCATGCTCGAACGGGATCACGCCGTCGCGCGTCCCCCACAGGATCAGTGTGGGCATGCCGCGCGCGAGATAGCAGCGATCGAGCATGGTGATGACCTGACCTCGCACGTCGACCACCGCACGGATAGTCGACACGAAAGCGCGGCGCGCCGTGGGATCGCCCATGCGGTCGAAGACGCGCATCCAGTGCTCTTCGTCCTGACCGACGTCGGTGTTCATTGCTTTGAGCGCGGTCGCAACACCCCTGCCCAGCGTGCGCGCGAACGGCACCGCCAGCACCGACACCAGCGGGTGTCCCAGCGGGGTGGCTGCCAGGCGCAGTACGGGGTGCACGTCGCGACTGACTCCGCCGCTACTGACCAGCACCAGGCGCTCACAGCGTTCCGGGTATTGATACGCGAACTGCATGGCCACGCCGCCGCCCAGTGAATGCCCGACGACGGTGACCGACTCGATGTCGAGCACGCTCAGCAGGTCGCGCATGGCGTTGGCGTAACCGGCGACCGAGTAGTCGGCGCGCGGCTTCTCGGAGCGCCCATGGCCGAGCAAGTCCGGTGCGATCACCGTGTGCCGTTTCGCGAGCTCCGGTATCAGCTCGCCCCAGGTATCCAGCGAATCGCCGATGCCGTGGATGAGCAGCACGGCGGGTCCGTGGCCAGCGTGCACGAACGCGCGGCGATAGCCGTGAATGCGCCGGTACTGGACCGGGGCGCGGGCGGGGCGTACTTCGGCCTTCAGCCGTACGACGGCGCACTCGGAAGTCACGGCGGCCCGTCGAGCGCCGCGATGATCCGCGTCGAATCCGAGACCCAGCCGAAAATGCCGCCCTGGGCCGAGATCATGCGCAACGCGACCGCGTGAAATTCAGGGAAGTACGAGGCGCAGCAATCGCTCGGCAAAAGGCAGCGGTAGCCGCGGTCGTTGGCCTCGCGCACTGTCGTGTGAACGCAGACCTCGGTGGTCACGCCGCACACGATCAGCGCTTCGATCTCGCGGTTTCGAAGGATTGAGTGCAGATCCGTCGCGTAAAAAGCTCCTTTGCCGGGCTTGTCGATGACCGGCTCGCCCGGCACGGGATACAGCGCTTCCACGATGTCGTGACCAGGCTCACCGCGCACCAGGATCCTGCCCATCGGTCCGGGGGCCCCGATGCGCGCGCTCGGTGCACCACGTTCGATTTTTGCGCGCGGTGCGTCGCTGAGATCGGGCCGGTGTCCCTCGCGAGTGTGAATCACGAGCATGCCCTGACGCCGTGCGTGCTCGAGCAGGCTCTTGCACGGGCCGATCGCCGCACGAAGCAGTGAGACGTCGTTGCCGAGCGACTCGCCGAACCCGCCGGGTTCCAGGAAATCGCGCTGCATGTCGATCACGATCAGCGCGGTCCGGCGCGGATCCAGGGTGATGGGCTCGGGCGAGGCGTCGATAGCGCGTGTCGCGCTCGCTCTCGCGAAATTGGCATCGAACGCGCGGTCGTCGCTGAGCTGTGCGGCCATGCGCGTGACGGTAGAGGGCCGCGCGTTTCTGCGCGGTATCGCGCGCAGGTTTCTGGCTGTGGCGGCGCTGCGTCGGCCTGTGCGCGATCGCCTCGACGCGGCAGCGTGGAAGCCAACACGCCTCGATGACTCGCCGCAGAAAAGAGCCCGAAACACGGCGCCCGCTACGGCTCCGTCATGACGAAGGCTTCGAGTGAATGGGGCAAGGCGCGTCGTTCGGCGGTCGTTCTCTGCGGCTTGCTCCTGGGGGCTGCGCTCGGCTGCAGCAAGACCTCGAAGCCGGACAGTGGCAGCGGCACGGCGGCGACTCCGGTGAAGGAAGCGTCCAAGGATCTGACGATCGGCTTCGTGTACGTCGGAGCCAAGGATGACTACGGATACAACCAGGCGCACGCCGAGGGAGCGAAGGCGCTCAAATCACTGCCGGGCGTGAAGCTGCGCGAGGAAGAGAACGTCCCGGAGACGGTCGCCGTGCAAAAGACGCTCGAGAGCATGATCAACCTCGATGGCGCGAAGCTGCTCTTTCCGACGTCCTTCGGTTACTTCGATCCGCACATCTTGAAGCTCGCCGAGAAGTATCCGGAGATCACGTTCCTGCACTGCGGTGGCCTGTACACCGAGGGCAAGCATCCGAAAAACGCGGGCAGCTACTTTGGTTACATCGATGAAGCGGAGTACGTATCCGGAATCGTCGCCGGGCTGACTACCAAGACGAATAGGCTCGGATTCATCGCGGCCAAGGCGATTCCTCAGGTGCTGCGCAACATCAATGCGTTCACGCTCGGTGCGCGTTCGGTGAACCCGAAGGTCACCACCAGCGTGGTGTTCACGGGCAATTGGTCATTGCCGGTCAAGGAAGCCGAAGCGGCGAACAGCCTGGTCGATCAGGGCGTGGACGTACTGACGGCGCACGTCGATTCTCCGAAGGTCGTGATCGAGAGCGCGGAGCGGCGGGGCGTTTACAGCACCGGCTATCACGCGAGCCAGGCCAAGCTCGCTCCCAAAGGCTATTTGACCGGAGCCGAATGGAACTGGGAGAAGGTCTACACGGAGTACGTCAACAACATCAAAAAGGGCGTGAAGTGGCAGCACCTGGTGCGCGGTGGCTTCAAGGAAGGGTACGTCCGCATGTCTGCGTACGGCCCGGCCGTATCGGCTGAAGCGAAGGCCAAAGCCGACGCCGCCAAGGCGGGTCTGACCGCCGGGACGCTCGTGATCTTCAAAGGGCCGCTCAAGGACAACGCCGGCAAAGAGCTGCTCAAGGACGGCGTGGCTCAGACGCAGACGAACATCGAGCTCGAGAAGATGGCGTATCTCGTCGAGGGCGTAAGAGGCAGCCTCAACTAGGAGCGCGTTCCAAAGCGACCGACATGGACGCGATCGTCATTTCCGAGTCCGCGACGGGCCCACTCAGCGCCCGCCGCGCGCATTCCGCGCTGCTGGCGCGCGCGCTGAGCGGCCACGTGCTCGGACCGCTCGGCGCCGTGCTGTTCTCGTTCGTCGTGTTCGGAGTGTTCGTGGCGCTGGCCGGCGTCAGTCCGTGGGACGTGTACGCGAGCATGTACCGTGGTGCATTCGGAACGTGGTTCTCGTTCCAGAACACGCTGCTTCGCGCAGCGCCGTTGATGCTGACCGGCCTCTGCGCTGCGCTCCCTGCGCGCCTCGGCCTGATCGTGATCGGCGGCGAAGGAGCGCTCGTCATGGGTGGCCTGTGCGCGGCGGTGACGGCCATGCTCCTGCAGGGCGCGTCACCCGTGGCCGTGCAACTCGGCATGCTGCTGGCAGCGATGCTCGCCGGCGGTCTGTGGATCGCTGCCGTCGGCGCGCTCCGTAGCTATCGCGGCGTGAACGAGACAATCAGCAGCCTGCTCATGACGTACATCGCGGTGGCGCTCCTGAACGACCTCGTGGAAGGGCCGCTCCAGGATCCTGCGAGCCTGAACAAGCCGTCCACGCCGCACGTGGGTGAAGCCAACATGCTCGGTAACCTGCCTGGGCTCGACGTGCACTGGGGGCTCCTGTTCGGCGTCGTTGCGTGTGCGCTTTGCTTCGTGCTCATGGACAAGAGCGTCTTCGGGTTCGCCGCCAAGATCGTGGGCGGCAATGCGCGGGCTGCGCGCCTGAGCGGCCTCGACGTGTCCCGGCTCGTGGTCGTGACTTGTTTCATGGCCGGCGCTGCCGCAGGGCTGGCCGGGATGGTGGAAGTGGCGGCCGTGCACGGCACCGCGAACGTGTCGCTGGTCGCCGGCTATGGCTACACGGGCATTCTGGTCGCGTTTTTGGCGCGCCATAGCCCGCTGTACATCGTGCCCGTCGCGCTCCTGCTCGGCGGCATCCACGCCAGCGGTGGGCTGCTTCAGCGCGCGTTCGACCTGCCCGACGCGACGGTCAGCGTGCTTTCGGGCATTCTGTTCGTCAGCATTCTGGCGAGCGAGACGTACCGCGGCTCACAGCTCTCGCTGTCGCGCCTGCGGCCGGCCAATTGGAGAGCCTCCTGATGGACGCGGCGAACGCCACGGCGCTCGGCATCTGGGGTCTTCCGCTGGCGCTCCTGGGGGGTGCGATTCGTGTCAGCACACCATTTTTGTTCGTGAGCCTCGGGGAGTGCATCACCGAACGCGCCGGCCGTGTGAACCTGGGGCTCGAAGGCACGCTGGTCATGGCGGCCATGACCGCTTACGGCGCGTCCTATCTGACCGGCTCGCCGTGGCTGGGCGTGCTGGCGGCCGGAGCCATGGGCGCCGTGTTCGGCGCGCTGCACGGCTGGTTGTGCGGCAGACCCCGGGTGAATGACATCGCGGTCGGCATCGCTCTGATGCTGTTCGGCATTGGTCTGGCGTTCTTCCTCGGCAAGCCTCTGATCCAGCCGAGCGCGCCACACCTGCCGGCGCTGTCGCTCGGTTTCTTCAGCGACGTTGCTCAGGTGCGTTCGGCGCTGGAGGTCAACGTACTGTTCGTGCTGGGCGTGGCGCTGGCACCAGCGCTTGCCTGGATGCTGTCGCGCACGCGCTGGGGCTTGATTTTGCGCACTGTGGGCGAGAGCGCGGAATCCGCACGCGCCCTGGGGTACGACGTCGGGCGGGTGCGTTTCTGGGCGACCGTCAGCGGCGGCGTGCTCGCCGGCATCGGCGGCTCCTTTCTATCGCTGTTCTATCCCGGCAGCTGGAACGAAGGCTTGTCGAGCGGTCAGGGTTTGATGGCCGTCGCGCTGGTGATCTTCGCGCGCTGGCAACCCGTGCGTTGTCTCTGGGCATCGTTGCTATTCGGAGGAGCGAGCGCCCTGGGTCCGGCCCTGCAATCCATCGGCGTCAGCTCGGGCTACTACTTGTTCAATGCCGCACCGTATGCGTTGACTTTGTTGATCATGATCGCGAGCAGCTCGGCGGCGAAAGCGGCCGCTGCGCAGCCGGCCGAGCTGACTGCACGACGCTAGGAGAGACGCATGACCCATCTGCCCGCTGACCCCTATCCGTGGCCGTTCGACGGAGACCTGCGCAAAGAGAACACGGCGCTGATCGTCATCGACATGCAGACCGACTTTTGCGGCAAAGGTGGCTACATCGATCTGCTCGGCTACGACGTCTCGATCACGCGTGCCTGCATCGAGCCGATCCGTAAATTGCTCGAAGGTTTCCGCGCCAACGGCTTTCACGTGCTGCACACCCGCGAGGGCCACCGGCCCGATCTCGCCGATCTGCCCGCGAACAAGCGCTGGCGCTCGCGCGTCTTGCAGAACGGGGGCACGGGTCAAGCGGGGATCGGTGACCCTGGGCCCTGTGGCCGAGTGCTGGTGCGCGGCGAACCGGGCTGGGAAATCATTCCCGAGCTTCAGCCGCTGCCTTCGGAGCCCGTGATCGACAAGCCTGGCAAAGGCTCCTTCTATGCGACGGACCTGGACATGATCCTGCGTCAGCGCGGCATCCGCAATCTCGTGCTCACGGGCATCACCACCGACGTCTGCGTGCACACCACCATGCGCGACGCCAACGACCGCGGGTACGAGTGCCTCATTCTGTCGGACTGTACGGCGGCGACGGACGAGGGGAATCACCGTGCCGCCCTCAAGATGGTGACCATGCAAAACGGGGTGTTCGGCGCCGTCAGCACCTCTGCGGCGCTGCTCGAGGCGCTGCGTTGAGCGGCGCCGCAGCGCGCTCCGAGCCTGCGCGTGCGCCGCATGACGGCGCGCGCGTTCTGCCGCCGCGCCTGAGCGCGCGCGGTGTCAGCAAATATTTCGATGGGCGCTGTGTGCTGGATGACGTCTCCTTCGAGCTCGAACCGGCGACCGTGCACGCGCTGCTCGGAGAAAACGGCGCCGGCAAGAGCACGCTGGTCAAATGCATCATGGGGTTCTACCGGCCGGACGCCGGCGAGATCCTGGTCGGGGACACGAAAGCCAGGATTGCGAGCCCGCGCGCCGCTCAGCGCCAGGGCATCGGCATGGTGTACCAGCACTTCACGCTGGTCGAAAACATGACGGTCGCGGAAAACCTCGTCCTGGCTCGCGTCGATGTTCCGCGCATCATCGACTGGAACGCGGAGCGACGGCGCATCGCCGCGTTCATGGACGAGATGCCGTTTCGCGTACCCGTGGAGCGTCACGTGCGGCAGCTGGCCGCCGGCGAAAAACAGAAGCTCGAGATCTTGAAGCAGCTCTATCTGGGCAGCCGCATCATCATCCTCGACGAGCCGACCAGTGTGCTCACCCCCCAGGAGGCGGACGACGTGCTCGGCATGCTCGCAGAGATGGCGCATGCAGCACAGGTGAGCATCGTGCTCATCACGCACAAGTTCCGCGAAGTGCAGCGCTTTGCGGACGCGGTGACCGTGCTCCGGCGGGGGCAGTACGCCGGCAGCGGCAAGGCGTCCGAGCTCGATCCGAAGACCCTCGCGCGCATGATGGTGGGCTCGGAGCCGCCCAGCGTTTCACTCGAACGCACGGAAATCGACGCCGTGCAGCCGCTGCTCGAGATCGAGGCGCTCGAGGCCAATGACGACCTGGGTTTGCCCGTCGTGAAGCAGCTCAGCTTGCGCGTGTGCGCGGGAGAAATCGTCGGCGTGGCCGGCGTCTCCGGCAACGGGCAAGACGAGCTGGTGGAAGTGCTCGCCGGACAGCGCCGCGCGCGGGCGGGGCAGATGCGCGTAGCGGGCCGAACGTATGCCGCAGATCGTGCCAGCATCCGCCGCGAACGCGTGCGCCTCTTGCCAGAAGCGCCGCTGAAGAACGCGTGCGTCGCCGGCATGAGCGTCGCAGAAAACCTGGCGTTTCGCTGCTTCGACGAGCCGCCGTTCAGCGCGTTCGGTTGGTTCGTGCGAACGGCTCGGCTCGAGCAGCGCGCTCAGGACGTGATTTCGGAGTACAACGTCAAGACGCCCTCCACAGGCGCACCGATCGGCGAGTTGTCGGGCGGGAACGTGCAGCGAGCAGTGCTGGGTCGCGAGCTCTCGGACGCGCCGGCAGTGCTCATCGCCGCAAATCCCTGCTTTGGGCTCGATTTCGCTGCCGTCCGCGAGATTCGCGCGCGCATCGTGCAGGCGCGCAACGCGGGCGCCGCGGTGCTGCTGGTCAGCGCGGATCTGGACGAGATTTTCGCGTTGTCGGATCGCATCCTGGTCATGAGCGAGGGCCGCATTTCCCACGAGACGCCGGCCGCTTCCGCCAACATCGAGGAAATCGGCCGGCACATGGCGGGGCACGTTGAGTGACGCGGAGCAGCCGGCGTCGCTGCTGGCCGAAGCGCAGACTGCGTCGCTCCGATTGCAGCTCGACGTGGAGGCTCTGGCGCGCGATCCGCGTTTCACGTCGCTCCGCCCCGGAGTGGATATTCTGGTCATCTACGGGAGCCCCAGCGCGGGAGCGTGCTCCGCGTTCTTGCGCTACGCGGCCTGTGCGAGTGTGCCGTCACACCGTCATCATGGTCACGAACAGATCCTCGTCCTGTCGGGCGAGCAATCGGATGAGCACGGCAGCTACGGCGCAGGCTCGCTCGTGATCAATCCGGCAGGGACCGTGCACAGTGTGCGAAGTGAGCGAGGCTGCCTGGTCTTGATCACCTGGCAAGACGCTGTCTCGTTCGAGTGAGGCGCTAGCGTTCGGATTGGGGGAAATGCTCGCGGTAAGCGCGCTCCCTGAGCTCGGCCGTGTCGTGTTGTCCGGCCTTCCTCAGGCTGGCGACTTCACGGCGCAGCGCGTCTTCCGCCAGAGCTCCACGCGGGCTGAGCTCATAGGCGCGGCGGAAGGCCCGCGCGGCGCGCTCCGGTTGCCCGAGGTCGTCGAGGAACACGCGACCGAGCGCAAACGCGGCGAGTGGGGCGCGTCCGTCTTTCCCGCGCAGACCGGCGACGCGTTCTAGCAGCGGGACGGCATCCGCGGCGTGGCCGCTCAGCCTTGCGACATCTGCCGCGAGCAGTAAGTCGCCCGGGTCGTTTCCGACGCTGCCCCAGCCCTGGGAACGAAGTCGCTCGAAGGCGCTCTGGTACTGTCTGCGTGCGGCCAGCTCGCGCCAGTCGAGCCCAGAGCTCGCTGGCGGACGCCCATCCGTCGCTTTGAGTGGAGACCTGGGAGCAGCGTGGCGCGGCTCGGGACGGACGGGGGGAAATACGAGGGGAGCGGGGGCCGGGTTCAGCTCGGCAGAAGGGAGGGCCCACGTGACGCTCTCGCCGGCCAAGAGCTCGCGTTGTCGAGCGCCGTGCTCGACGCGGACACGCCCCCTGCTGACCGCGACGTGTAAGTCGTCGCCGCGCAGCGCGACGTCGAAGACAGTGCCGAGGACGGTCACCGTCGCGTCGCGCGCGCGCACCTGGAAGAGTCGTCGCGGGTTCGGCGCGACCTCGAAGCGCGCTGCTCCCTGCAGTAACTGGACGCTCACCGCCCCGCTGGAAACACGCAAGCCTTGCAGGCGCGTGCCCGAGGCGCGTGCCGTCACCGCGCTGCCGTCTTCGAGCACCAGCAGCGGCACGTGCACGGGGCGCATTCGCGCTAGTGGCGCGATGCGCGCTTCGCCGTGCGGCGCTACGCGAATGCCCTGCCAGACCAGCGCGCACACCGTGGCGGCGGCGACCGACAGCGCCAGCGCGCGCGCGGGGTGAAAACGGGGACGCGCCTGCGCGCGCAGCACGCGCTGCTGGATCTCGCGCTCGCGCTCCGGGGTCCAGCGCGGACGCACGTGCTCTCGGCTGTCGGCGAGCCGCTCGTGCAGGTCAGCCATGCGCGAGCTCCTCGTCGAGCAGGCGTTCGGCCTGGGCGATGCGGCGCTTGGCCGTCGCGAGCGAACAGCCAGAGAGCGCCGCCACGTCTTCGAGACGTTCCCCTTCGACGTGACGCAGCACCCAGGCAATGCGCGCGTTCGCCGGCAGGCGATCCAACATGGCGTAGACTTGCATCAACAGGGCGCGCTGTTCCGGACTCGCGCCGCTGTCCGCGATCCGGTCGTAGACCGGGGTTTCATCCAGACCGAACAGTTCGCGCACGCGTCGCGCGCGGAGCCGGCGCCGGGCAACGCGCACCGTTACGCGCGCCAGCCAACCGCGTACGGCCTCTGCTTCGCGGATTGCGGAGTGACCGCGGATGGCGATCAGAAAGACTTCTTGCACCGTGTCGTCCACGTCGTGCTCGCGCCCGAGCAGACGATGAGCAATGGCCGCCACGTAGTGCGCGTGGCTGCGAAACAGGTAGTCCGGATCGAGCGCGGTTGCGCCGGCTTGCGGCTCGGCCGAGCGCTGCACCATTTCCAGTCCGGCTCGGCTGCTTCGCATGCGAGGGGAAACCTTCAGGGTAGCCCCGAAAGGTTCGGTTTCCAGCGTAAGTGGCGGTGAGCGCCGGAAACGGCTCACGCTCGCGAAGGTTTTCCGAAGAGTCCGCCGCCGGGCTCACGGGTTCAGGCGCAGGCCGGCTGCGAGTTGCACACTCACCCACATTCCGCGCAGCGCGGGGTCGTCGAGGCGAGCACCGGAGGTCAAGGGAAGCTTCGCGTAGCTCGATTCACCCAGCAGCTCGAGCACCAGGGTTTCGCTCGGCCAAAACGAAATGGACAACACTCCCAGCGGCCATCCCCAGGGAACCAGCTTCGAGGCGCCCACGTTGGGCTGCTCGTTCGGTCCATGGATATTCACCCATCCGGCACGCAGACCTCCGCCCGCACGTGCCGTGACGCGGCGCCAGCGCTGCTGCAAAAAGAGGGCTCCGGCGAACGTGCCGGTCGTCGTGCCGACGCGTCCCAACCCGGTCGTATATTCGCCGGTTTCGAACAAAGCGTCGGCCATCCAGCTGATGTAGCCAGGAAAGTCCTGTCCCACGCGCACGCCCCCGCCCCATAGGGCACCCTCGTGCTCGAAAAAACGGCGCGTGGAGACGACCGCCAAAGCACGCACGACGTTCGGGTTCTCACGACGGCGGGGTGTGTGCGCCATTCTCGCCACCGCGGCTCGCCGCTGCTGAGCCACGACTTGCCGCACTCTGCCGACCGTCGCAAGTGGCGGCGTCGGTCCCGAGGGCTCGATGCGCGGGCTGGGATTCACCTCGAGCTCGGCCCAGCTCGCCGTCACGAGCTCGGCCGCGGCGATCGCCAGCAGCCGGCCGCGTGCGCTCACTTCGAGATCGCTCAGGCCGATCTCGCGTCTCAGGCTCTTGCGGCTCAGCGGATCGTGCACGAACAGCGTGGCCCGGATCACGTCGCATTCGATGCGTACTTGCGTCGAAAAAGGCCGATTTCCAGCGGTGACGGTGGCACCGAGCTCTGCTGCCAGCATGCGCCGCATCTCTTCCGCCGGAACCGCGGCGCAATGACTGCTGTCCAGATGCACGTGTGGTCCCTGCTCGAGCGCGCGAGCGGGGCCGGCGCCGGCCAACAGCGCGACGCACGCGACCCATGCCGCACTCACCCGCACCCTCGGCCCGTACGACACGCCCTTCGAGCAAAGTCGCAATGCGGCCGCCATGTCAAGCAGAGGATCCCTCGCGCGTGAGCCGAAGTCGTCTGCAGCCGGCACTGACGTTCGAATGCTCGTAAGTCGCGTGTGCGTTCTCCTGGCGAGCGCCGCTATTGCGACTTGTTTCGCGAAACCCTGTGCTGCGGTCGAGACGACGTCGGGTGATGCCGGGTCGCAAGTGGGTGCAGACCTTGAGGGCGCGCTCGGGTTCGGCGTGCTGGCAACGGGCTCCGGCACCGAGTCGCTCGGGCTGCTCGGCGCCCAGGCGCGGCTGCGTGTCGCCTTCGTCCAGGTCGCCGGGTTCGCGGAACGTTCTCAGGCTGCCGTGGACAGCGTGGCTACGTACGGCGGCGTGGCGGGCTTCTGGCTTTCTCCCACTGATCTGCCGGATTTCGATCTGGGGCTCGGTCTCTCCCGGCGCACGTACGCTCACGACACGCCGGGCGGCGCGCTCGGCGACTACGCGCTATCGACGCCGGCCGTCGTGGCGCGATTGGCTGTCTCCGACCGCGCGTTCGGGCGTGTGGGCCCGAGGCTCGGCGCGCGACTTTCGCTGAGCTGGGATACTCGCCGTCACGAGCGTCGATTCGAGTACGAAGTCAGCCGCGCTACGCCGGCCGCGACGCCGACTTCGGATTCGACGCTCGTGCAGCGCTCACGTCACGTGGGGGGAGTCAGCGTGGTGTTGTCGCTGACGATCGCGCTCGACGTTACCGCCGCAGCGCCCTGACGCTCTGTTCACCGGGTCCAACGGGGAAACAGTTCTCGTTGGCGTCGTCACACGCGACCAGGCCATTTTCGACATAGCTCGCGAAGCATTTCAGGACGGGCTCGATCTCCGGGTCCTCGTCCACGCAACCCTCGTAGTAGGTGATGGCCTCGGGGGGGGTGCACTCATTCTCGGTGCCCTTCGCGCACGTGCAATAGGCATCCGTGCCGAGCTCGCACTCGGGATCCAACGGCGGGCCGCCGCCGGAGCCGCCGCTGCCACCGCTTCCAGCGCGACCGCCGCTCCCGCTACCTCCGGTCCCGCCGTTGCCAGCCTGCAAGCACTTGCCGGACTCGCACTCCGTCGTGAACTCACAGCTGCCCCCGCCGCTGATATCACAGGTGCCGTTGCCTTGCGGCTGCTCGCCCTCTTCCACGTTGTCGAGGTCGATCGAGCAGTCTACGTCGTCGTTCGAGAAATTGATCTCGTCTCCGCTGACTCGGCCGGTCAACTTGCTGTTGTCATCGCAGTTGAAGGTGATCTGGCAGCCGTTCTGCTCGGCGTCACACTCAGTGACCTCCGGGCAGTCCCCGGAAATCGACCATCTACCGGAGTAGTCGGCGCAGTTCCCGCCGCCGTCGCTACCGCTTCCGCATGCCCCGAACATCACGACCCCGAGCAAAGGAAAAGCCAGCTTGAGTAAACGCATAGCTTGCCAGCGTAGCGCCCCGAGGGATCTCAAATCAATGAGCAAACCACGCCTCCTTCGACATTGCCTTTCACATTCGCGACATTCGCCTTTGGCCGATTGTCCCGGCAACAGCGGCCGGCGTTCTCCTCACTCACAGCGAAAAGCCGACCGGCGCGCCACACACATTCAAAAACGGTCCTGTCTCCGCCGCAGACGTCAGGCGCTACGAGCGGAGACACGACACGTCAGGAACGGGAAAAATACGGTGAATAGACGTCGCCGCCAGCACGCGCTGACGGAGAAGGCGTATTTCAGGACTTCTGGCCGGGATTCGCCGAAGACGTAGCGGCGGGCTTCGCGGTCGCCGGAGCCGCTCGTTTGACGAAGCGCAAGGTCATTCGGTCGCTCTCGCCGATGGCCGCGTACTTCTCCCGGTCCTTGTCTCCCAGCCGGAGCGTGGGAGGCAGCGCCCAGACACCTTCGGGGTGATCCTTGGTGTCTTTGGGGTTCGCGTTGATTTCGGACTTGGCAGCCAGCTTGAAGCCCGCGGCTTCGACCTGCTGAATCACCCAAGCCTCGGGCAGATAGCCTGTCTTGGGTCCTTCCGCGGGATCGGAGTCCGGCTTTGCGCGATGCTGCTCGATACCAAGGACGCCGTTCGGTTTCAGCGCCTGATGGATCTCCGTGAGCCAGTGCTCCACCCTGTTGTTTCTGATCCAGCCGTGCATGCCGCGCATCACGAGCACTACGTCGATCTGAGAGTCGAGCTTCAGGTCCGGGTTCTTGTCGTCGAAGATTACCGTCTCCACCTTGCCGTAGAGCTCGGGCGCCTTTTCGAGGAACGCCTTGGTGCGCTCGGCGTACATGGTGCTTCGCACCTCTTTGGGTCCGTTCGGATCCACGGAGGTGACGTACAGCTTGCCTCGTGTCGCCAGAACCGGCGCCAAGATCTCGGTGAACCAGCCTTCGCCCGGCCCATACTCGAGCACGCTCATCGTCGGCTTCAGGCCGAAGAACTCGAGCGTCTGCAGCGGGTGGCGTGCGGCGTCGCGCTCGGGATTCCCGGGTTCCCGATGTGGGCTCTTCAGCACGACGGCGAGCGCCGCGCGCGTGTTCGGATACTTCTTCTGCGCAAGCGCGCTCGTTCGATCGCGTAGCTCGGGCGTGAAGCGCGCGCGTTCGGCGGCGATCTCGCTCTCCACCTTGGCGCGGTCAGCCGCGAGCTTCTGCGCCTCCTCCGCCTTCTTGGCGGCTTCCGGGTCCGGCGCGGGAGCAGGCGGACTCTCCGGCGCGGGCTCGATGGCGGCACTCGGGGGCGGCTGCTCGGGAAGGGCGGGCGGCTCAGCCGCCGGGGGAGTGGACGAAGACCCGCAGGCAGCGCAAGTGGTCAGGACCAAAAATAGACTGGTGATCGACTTCATGGGACCCCGGTCATAGCACCGGGAGCAGCTTTCCCAAACGGCAGCATGCCACCGGCGTTGACGGATTGAGTGGCAGCCACAGTGTAGAGAGACGTGATCGATGGTGCTGCGCCATGTGCTCTCCTGCCTGTTCGCTCTGAGTGTGCTCGGTTGCCGTTCCTTCGGGTGGCAACCACCGAGCCCCGCACCGGACCAGGCGCCCGACGTTCGCGCGCCGCACGATGTGCCCGAGCGTGAACGCGTCGTGGTCGCTGCCGCGGGCGACATTGCCGGCAGCGGCTTGCAGCAGGCCACGACGGCCAAGCTGCTCAGCACGCTGATCGCCACGCGGCAGGTGGAGGCGGTGCTCTTGGTAGGCGACCTCGTCTATCCCTCCGGCGAGTACGTCGACTTCGTGCGCTACTATCACCCGGCGTGGGGCAAACGCGAGATCCGCAAGCTGACGCGCCCCGTCCCAGGTAACCACGAGTACAACTCCGGCGCTCATGGCTACTTCGATTACTTCAACGGCCGCGGCTCCGTGAGCGGGCCCGCGGGTGTGCGCGGCGCGGGCTACTACAGCTTCGACATGGGCGATTGGCACTTCGTCGCTCTCAACACGAGCGATGGATGCGAGGTCGTTTCATGTGCCCCGGGATCCCCGATGCGACGCTGGCTCGCGAAAGATCTCGACGACAACGAGCGAAAATGCACGCTCGCCTACTATCATCATCCGCGCTTTCAGCAGGGCGCGCACCACGCCGACTCCAAACACGTCGCGCCGGTCTGGAACGCGCTCTACGACGCGGGCGTGGACATCGTCATCTCCGGGCACGAGCACAACTTTCAGGCGCTGGCGCCGCTCGACAAGACCGGTCGCCGCGATGGGAAGCGCGGAATCCGATCGTTCGTCGTGGGGACGGGTGGAGCGCGGCCCTACCAAGGGTTCGAGAAGAGCCTGCATCGCGGCAACGTCGAAGCAAAGATCGCGGGTCGCTACGGAGTACTGCTCCTGACTCTGGAGGGCGGGAAGTATAGTTGGGAGTTCGTGGCGACCGATTCGACGCCCGATGGCGAAGTGCTCGTGCAGGGCACGGACGTGTGTCGCTGAGCGTCTCTGAACCGTGCGGCGGACGCCGTGTCGACGCCGGCCGTCTTCGGCGTGCTCGACCCGAGCCCCTGGCCAGAGGCCGGACGTCGGCGTGCTGCGGCTGCAGCGTCCCTGACGGCGCCGGGCCCGCGATTTTTCGGGCCTCGTGCTGGTAAGTTTGCCGCTTTACGGGCTGGCCCGAGGCGCGCAGAAACTGCGGTTGCGTTCCGAATAAAACGCTCTATTGAGAACTATCGCGTTGGGATCGGCGCCACGTCGGCTCGACGCGGGAACGAAAGGCACATGCTCGACCGAGCCCGTTTCCCGAACGCCAGCGCGTATCTCGCTAGCCTGCCCAAGGGACTCGATAGCTTTCCGGAATGTCGCGTGCGTGTTCTGGTGTTCGAGCACATCGGTCGGCAGTATCCCGAGCTCGTGCGCGACGCTCCGCCCGGTCCCGTGGCGTCGCTCCTGGCGGGCTCGCTCGACTCGAGCGACTGGGTCCCGGAAGTGGTCGGGCAGGTCGCGAACCTGATGGCGCGCGACGTATGCCTGCTGTCGGACGAAGCGTACTGCGAGTGGACGTACGAGATGAGCCTGGTCTCCTTTGGCAAGCCGCTCCTGCGTCCGTTGATGCGGCTGATTTCGCCGGCGCTGCTCGTGCTCGGTTCTGCGAAGCGCTGGAGCGCTCTACACACTGGCTCCGAGCTTGGCACCTCGGCGGTGCGAACCAATGGCGAGCGCAATGAAGTCGTCGGACGGTTGCGTTTCCCGCCAGGCATCTTTCCGGAGTTGTTCTTGATCGGTCTGTGCCCCGCTTTTCGCGCGGCGCTGAGCCTCGCCCGTGGCCGTGACATCCGAGTCGAGCTCGGGCAGCGCAGCGACGTGAACGCCGAATACGTGGTCAGCTGGGCGGCCTGAGCTCCGCCCGGTGCCGCGCGCACGTTCAGCGCTGCTTCATCTTTGCATGGGCGATGGACGTGTGGTTCCGCCGGGCGGGCGAGCACGACCACTTCGTTCAAGCGCCCGAGCAGCCGGGCTGCTGTCCTACGGGTGCATGAAATCCGCACGCAGCTACCTTTGGTTCTTCGGTCTGGCGATTTTGGGGTGTGACGAGCCGCGCACCGGCGAGTTCGACGCGCTCGCCTACAACGTGGCCGGACTCCCGGAGGCGCTCAGCGGCTCGGAGCCGCTGACCAACACGCCGTACATCAGCCCGCTGCTCAACGACTACCAGCTGGTGCTGGTGCAGGAGAGCTGGCAGACGCCAATTCCGAACCCATTCGAGGGCGTGTTTCGCGTGTACCACGAGCTGCTCGTCGCCGACGCGCTGCATCCGTACAAGTCAGTGTCTGCGCCACTGCCGCTCGGCAGCAATCCAGTACGTCCGACGGCGCTCGTCAGCGACGGCTTGAACCGATTCTCCAACTCGCCATTCGGTGACTTGACGCGCGTGGCATGGACCGGCTGCTTCGGTGGCGCGGACCAGAGCGATCGGGGCGCGGCGGACTGCCTCGCCATGAAGGGCTTCAGCAAAGCCACCCACGTCTTCGCGACGGGTGCCGAAGTAGACGTGTACAACCTGCACGGCGAGGCCGGCTCGAGCGCGGAAGATCAGCGCCTCAGCGAAGCGGACTTCGTGCAGCTCGCCGCGTTCATCAACGCGAACTCCAGCGGCAAGGCCATCATCATGGGCGGCGACACGAACCTGCACACCGAATTGGGCAATCCCGACCGTGCCACCTGGCAAACCTTCTTGAACGCGACAGGCCTCAGCGACGTGTGCGGCGTGGTGAATTGCGGCTCCGACAACAATCGCATCGACAAGTTCGCGTTCCGCAGCAGTGCTCAGGTCACCATCCAAGCGTTGAGCCACCTGTTCGAACGTGAGAAATTCCGCCGTCCGGACGGCGCGGCGCTCAGCGATCACGACGCGCTGAAGGTGCGATTCCGCTGGACCAAGCGCTGAGCGCGGAGGCGGGCATTTCGGCCGCCCGCCTCGGTCGATAAGGCGCGCTGCGACATTCAGCGAGCTTTTCGCGGCGCGGGGTTGTATTTCACGGGGCATGAGCGCAGCGGACTTCCAGCTCCTCGAGCTGTCCGACAGCAACCTGGCCGAAGCGCAGCGCGAACAAGTGCGCTTTGCCTCGGGCTATCGCATCGAGGAGCGGCAAGATTTGCTCCTTTTGGCGAGCGCGACGCGCTATCCCGCAGGCCCCTTCAATTCGATCCTGCCGCTCGGCGCCGGTACTGATGACGCCGCCGCGCTGTTCGCGCGGGCGCGGAGCTGGTTCGCGCCGCAACAGCGCGGGTTCACCGTCTACCTGCGCAATCACCGCGACCGCGCGCTGAGCGCGTTCTGCGAGCGCGAGGGCTTCACTCGTATCTCGGAGTCGCCGGGCATGGTGCTCACGCGATTGCCAGAGAGCAAGGCACTGGCAGCGGGCGTTCGCATTCTGCCGCTCACTCCCGAACGCGCGCTCGACTTCGTCGAGGTGAGCGCCGCGGCGTACGAGAGCATGGGGCTCGCGCCCGACGTGACGCGCAAGGCATTTGCCTCTCCGGAGCGCTGGCTAGCGCCGCAATGGCACGTGCAGGTCGTCTACGAAAGCGATCGTCCCGTCGCAGGTGCCATGCTGCTGTTCAGCCACGGCATCGCCGGTGTGTACTGGGTCGGGACGCGGCCCGACGCCCGCGGCCGGGGCTATGCCGACGCGGTGATGCGCGTGATCACTCGCTACGCGTTCGAACACGGCGCCCGCCTCGTGGTGCTCCAGGCCTCGCCGATGGGGGAGCCGGTTTACCGGCGTTTGGGCTTCCGCGAGGTGACGCGCTATCCTTGGTATCTCGTACCCAAGGACCGCGTCGTCTGACACCGCCGCAGCGAAGCTCGGGCGGACATCCAACACGCATGCTCACCCTGTCCGCCATCGAAGCCGCTCGCGCTCGCGTCGCCGGTCAGGTGCGCCGAACGCCCTGCACCCCGAGCGTCGTCCTGAGCGAGCTGACGGGCTCGGACGTCTACCTCAAGTTCGAGAATCTGCAGATCACGGGCTCGTTCAAGGAGCGTGGCGCGTGCAACAAGCTCGAGCTGCTCGCGGTGTCGGAACGCCGCGCGGGCGTCATCACCGCCAGCGCGGGCAACCACGCTCAGGCCGTGGCGTATCACGCGGCGCGGCTCGGCATTCGAAGCACCGTGGTGATGCCGGAAGCGACGCCGCTCATCAAAGTCACGTCGGCACGCCGCTATGGCGCGACCGTGCACCTGCACGGGACGAACTACGACGAAGCGGCCGCACTCGCTGCCACGCTGGCGAGCGAGCACGGCTACACGTACGTCCACCCGTTCGACGACCTCGACGTCATGGCAGGGCAGGGCACGATCGCGTTCGAGCTACTCGAGCAGGTGCCGGACCTGCAGGCGATCGTGGTGCCCGTGGGTGGAGGTGGACTACTCGCGGGTATCGCGTGCGCCGCCAAGGAGCGCGAGCCGAGCCTGCGCGTCTACGGAGTCGAGTCCCAGACGTTTCCCGGCATGCAGCAAGCCCTCCGGCGAGATCGGGTGTCGGTCATTCCCGGTGGCAAGACCATCGCGGACGGCATCGCCGTGCGCCGCGTGGGAAAGCACACGGTCGACGTCGTGCGGCGTTATACGGATGACATCGCGCTGGTCGACGAGGAGGAGATCGCGCACGCCATATTGCTGCTGCTCGAACGTGAAAAGACGGTGGTCGAGGGCGCTGGCGCCGTTGGCCTCGCTGCCGTACTGGGCGGTTACCTGCCGGTCAAAGGCCAACGGGTGGTGATCGTGCTGAGCGGCGGAAACATCGACGTCAACCTCATGAGCCGCATCATCGAGCGTGGCCTCGTCAAGACCGGTCGCGTGGTGCGCCTGTTTCTGACGCTGCCGGACGTCACGGGAGCGCTCGCCGGCGTCACGCAGCTCCTGGCCGAGCTGCGCGCGAACATCGTGGAGATCAACCACGATCGCGCGTTTTCGGGCGCGGAGCTCGGCCAGACGTCGATCGAGCTCGTGCTCGAAACGCACGGTTTTACGCACATCACGCAGATCCGCGGCGCGCTCGCCGAGCGCGGCTATCCGATCCGAGACCTGTGAGCGCCGTGCTCAGCGCTGCGCGACCTGCACGAACAACAGCGCGAGCCGCACCTCTTCCGGCCTGATGCCGGCGTGCTCCGCGATCTGCGTTGCGGTCGGCGTGCGCCCGAGCTCGCGCTTCAGCTGGCGTGCGCTCCGGAGTACCGCGCTCAAATGCGCGGACGCCTTGGGCGCGTCGGGATCGCCCACCGTGCAGCCCGCCGCTTCGAGCGCGGCGAATATCGCGTCGATGTCTTCGGCCGTGACGGCCGCGGCGCCGATGCCGTCCGCTACCGTGTCGAGCGCGAGCAGCCGCTCGCGGCGCGCGAGCAGCGCGTCCACGATGGTCTGGAGCTCCGGACCGAGCGGCATGCCGTCAGCATAGCGCGCAGGGCCGTCTGCGGAGCAGAGTGAACGATCGAGCCGCGCGCCAGTCCCCCGCGCGGCTCGATGCGAGCGCACCCCCCAACGTGAATTAGAAGCTGATGCCGACGCCGGCACCGAGGATGAACGCGTTCGCCTCGGCGTCCCCGTCGGCGAAGACGATGTTGTATCGAGCATCGGCAGTCAAATAGAGGCTATCGAGCGTGTAGAGAAACTGAACGCCCGGTGCGATGGAAAACTCGCTTTCGCGCTCACTGTCGCACACGTCCCCGATGCAAAACTCCCCGCCGATGGACGAGAGGCCGAGGCCCAGCTTCGGCCGGAGGACGCCCTCGGGCATGAGCCCCAGATCGTACCCAACTTCGCCTTGCAGCGCCCACACGTTGTAGTCGAACTCCGAGCCTACGGCTTCTTCGGAGCCACCGAAGTAGTAGTCGAACGCACCGCCGATGTAGATGCTCGCATCGAGCGTGTAACCGCCCTTCACTCCGAGGCCGATGCCGTAGGGGTTGATGTCGCCCGGAATGTCGCCGGTGGCGATGCCATAGTTGAGCTGGGCCGAAATCTGTGGCTTCCCGAGCGTCCACGCCGGATCGGCAGCCGCGCTGCCGGCCAGAAGAAGAAGACCCGTCGCCATCATCGAAGCTACTGCTCTTTTCACTGTCGTCTCCCTTGAAGCAGGACCGGCGGCCGCAGTGAGCGAGCCGCGTCCGTTTCCGCTGTGTTACGCCCGTGCCTGGTTACTCCTACCCTGGAAATTCTCCAAGGAAACAGCGAGGCGGAGGGCGCTATGGGGCCTAGCGACTACGACGGCTGGAGGGGGCGCCTGGAGATTCCCATTCGAGCGCGATGCGGGTCCGGCCGTCGCCCTTCCACGAACACTCCGCGAAGGACGCCTGGACGTTTTCTGCTCCGGCCAGGGACAGCACTCCCTCGCAGAAGCCCATCGTCTGCACGCACGCCGCTTCCTCGGCGATGCGGCCCATGTGGTACTGAACCAACACGAACGCGTTGCCGTCCACCAGCATCGGGATCTCGAATGCGGGGAAGTCGAACAAGGTGGCGCGCATCACGCGCAGTCGCATGAGCGTCTCCTCGGGTTCCCCGAGCGCGATCAGATCCGCGTTGCTGGTGGCATACTGGTTTGCCGAGAAACGCCCCCACAGGCGCACGGCGTCCAGCGTCGCGCCGTCGATGGTTGCCAGGATCGCAACGCCGAACCGCTCGAAGGTCGCCATCGGGTACCAGGTGTCGCCGTCGATGCGCTGGCGCAGGTACTGCACGTCTTCGGCAGGTAGGACCTTGGACCAGTCGATGTCCTTCCGGCGACGCAGCATGCGTACGTACTCGGAGAAAAACGAACCTCGCACATGGCCCGACATGATGACCTGACTTCGCCTCGAGCACGTAAACGGCCAGAGAATCGACCTTGTTTAGCAGGCCCAGGCCCAATCGGGCCAATGGGCGCATGTTTTCGAGTCGGACGCCGCTTTTCGGGCGTCAGCGGTATTCGTAGGCACCCAGGTCGAATGCGCCGCCCTGAGGACGCGCTACGCCGTCACGGTCCGTGGTTGGGGCCAGATCGGCGCTCCCGGCATTGATGGCCGGTGAGCCCGCTCTCAGGCGTAGGTCGAAGGCCGTCGGGTTCACGAAGTAGCTCGTCAGGTTCGTGAGCTCGACGTTGTGGTCCTGCGTGATGCTGGTGCCCGCGATGCTGTAGTCGGTCGCGAGGTTGTTGCGCACGACGACGTTGCTGCTGGCCGTGCCGTTCTTGTGCGCGTTCACCATGATCCAGGGCGGCCCGGGTGAAGTGCTGTCGTTGTCGATGACGGTGTTGTTCACGATGCGCGAATTTCGCACGCCGTACAGCGAGATGCCGTGCCAGTGGTTCGTGATCACGACGTTGTTCTCGACCACCCAGTCGACGAAGAAGCCGTCGAAGCAGCCGATGGCCTGCATGGTGGCGCGGAAGGGTTGCGCCGGATTCTCCGTGTTGATGAACGTGTTACCGCGCAGCACGACGCCGCGCACTTCCCCGGTGCCCACGCCCCCGGTGCCCACGGACCAGCTTTGAAAGCCGTCGTCGTGGTTCGAGTCCAGATCGTCGCCGACGTAGCAATTCTTGACGGTGTTGTACTGGAAGGTTCCGAAGTCGCCGAGGCCGCGCAGACCATCGGCGGAAAATCCGTCGACGATATTCTGCTCGATCAGCGCGTTGTCGCCATCCACGCTGATCCCGAACCGCACGTTCCGTACGATGTTCCCGCGCAAGGTGACGCGGTTGCCGCTCACCTGCGCGCCACTGCTGGCGAGGTTCACCCAGTTGTCCGCCGTCCAGCTGCTCGCGCTCGCCACGCTGAACAGGTGGCAGTGTTCGATGGTCACGTTCTGGCTCGAGCTCTGTACGTTGACGAGCGTCGTCTTGGAATAGCTCGGCGCGTGCGACGGGCTGATGGACAGCCCGCGCAGCACGAGGCCGCTCGCGCCGCCGATTTGCACGCGCCGTAGCCGCGGTGTGTGCCCGGAATCGGCGGCGATGGTGATCGGCACGGCGTAGCTTCCTCCGCTGATCGTGAGCTCACCGTGATACCCGCTCCTGAGCAGCACGCGATCACCGGGGCGCACGCGCGTGCCGAGGTGGCCGGCCGCGACCACGGCTTGAATCGAAGCCCACGGTCGCGCCGAGCTGCCATCGCCGGAGTCCGAGCCGTTCACCGGATCGGCGTAGAACGTCGCCCCGGTGCTGGTGCCGCCGCCGGTTCCGCCCGTGCCGCCACCGGTCGGCTCACACGAGCTCGGAGGCGCGAACAGCAACAATGCGGGCACGACGTGGAGCAGCTTCATGGTCCGTCCAGGTTAACGGATCCCTTGCGTCGTGAGCAGCCAGCGGCGATCAAATGCGGATCACACGATGAACGGATAATTTCAGCGCGCGATCAGCGGAGCGGCAGCTGCGCAAGCTCGGTCGAAAGTTGTACGAGCGCGGATTCGCGGCGATGCCTCGCTTGCCACACCAGACGAAACCAATCACTTGGCAAGCGCGTCCGCGGAAACAACTGCCGCAGACGGCGTCGCGTGAGGTCGTCTTTCACGAAGTAAAGCGGCAGTACCGCGATGCCGGCACCCTCGAGCGCGCGCGCTCGGATGGCAGAGATCGTGCCGAGATAGTGTGTGCTGCCGAAGTGCCAGCTCTCGTCGGCCGGCCGTGCGTCCCGGAAGTAGCGGAACAGCGGCAAGTCGTCGTGGGTATCGAGCAGCGCGTGCTGTGCGGCGTGTTCCGGTCGCTGGCAGGGACGTTGGGCCAGCAAGCGCGGGCTGCCCACGAACACGTAGTGCTCTTCGTGGAGGGGCGCAAACGCCAGCCGCTGGCCCGCGAGACGCGCGCTCGTGACGAGGGCGTCGATCTCTGCGTTCGCGAGCTTGCGCAACAGCTCCGGCGTATCCCCGAAGTACAGGTGGATGCGACGCGCTGGCTCGTGTCTGCCGAGCGCGGAAAGCGCTGGCACGAGCCAGGAGTTACCGAGCTCGTAGCGCGTCCCCAACGTCAGCTCGAACGCCGGCGTCGCCTGGTCGCCGCGCACCGCGTGCGCGCACTGCCCTGCCGCCTCCACGCAAGCGCGCGCGTGCGGTAAGAGGCGCTCGCCCGCTGCGCTCAGGTGCACGTGGCGCGTGCTGCGCACGAACAAGCGCTCGCCGAGCGTCTCTTCGAGCCGTTTGATGTTGTCGCTGAACGCGGCGGGTGACAGCGCCACGAGCCGCGCCGCCGCGCGGAAGTGGAGCCGCTCGGCGGCCGCCAAGAAGCAGCGCAGCTCGTCGAGCTCAGGAAGCATTGTTCGAGTTTTCCGAACAACGGCGCGCCGATCAATCGGATTGTCAAAGGCGTCGGATTTCGGTTCAGTGGATCACGGACGACTGGCGCACTCGCCGCGCGTGAGCGGCAGCGGCGCACGTGCTTTTGTTCGGGGAGGAATCTATGTCTTTTCGGGTACTCAGCTTGCTCTTGCCTGCCCTGGTCGCAGGCTGCGGCGACGATCCGGCGATGCGGCCGCAACCGCAGCCTCCTGTGGACCCCTGTCCGCTGGATCGGCCCTGTACGGCGGGTCGCTGCCCAGGTGCCCAGAAAATCACCGCCGGCGTTCAGCGCTGCGCGCTGCTGTGCGACAAGACCGTGCGCTGTTCGGAGCCCGGTGTTTTGGGCACGCCGACCGCAGAAACGGCGCCGCTCGAGGTCGTCGTCAGCCAAGCCCTCGACTTGGTTTCGGGAGCGCAGCACTCCTGCGCGCTTCTGGAAGACCGCACCGTGACGTGCTGGGGGAACAATCGTTGGGGGGTGTTGGGGCGCGAGCCGGACCGCAGCGACAGCTGGTACCCACCCGCGCCGATGCCCGGTCTGAGTAACGTCGTCGCGCTGTCGGCGCGTGATGCGTTTTATCAGTTCGACTGGACGTGTGCGTTGGCAGAGGACGGTGAGGTGGCGTGCTGGGGCCATAACCTGGTAGGAGTCACGCGGATCCCGGAGCTGAAGGGGGCGCGCGCGATCCGTGTGGGCGATGGGGACGCTTATGGCCTCATGGGCGATCGGCGAGTGCTGATGTACCAGTTCAACGTCGGCGTGAGGGAGTTCGAGCTTGCACGACCCGTGCGCGACCTGGAGGCGGGCTGGCACGCCTTCTGCGCCGGAGACGGCGACGCGCTCGAGTGTGTCGACCTGATACAGATGGACGCGCTCGTGGGCATGCAGCTACCGGGGCGCTATCGCAAGCTCGCGCACAGCTGGGTAAAGCCCATGGTGATCGACGAGCAGGGCCGGGTTCACTGGAGTGTAGCGGAGAAGCCGGACGCCTGGACCAGCGTGCCCGCTCTCGACGGCGCGCTCGACTTGGCCACGAGCTCGACGGGGGGCGAAGCGTGCGGCCTGTTCCCGGACGGTCGCATCACGTGCGTGGACCGTCTCTGATCAAAAGCTCGTGTCGTGCGGCGGAGCTGCGTTATGACGGGCGGCCATGGATGCGCTCGCATACGAAAAGCTCGGCGAGTTTTATCTCGGCCGCGCGCTGATCGAGGGTCAACCCGAGGCCCAGCGCGAGCCGCTGCTCTACGACTCGCGCGATCTGACCACCCACGCCGTGTGCATGGGCATGACGGGGAGCGGCAAGACCGGGCTGTGCATCGGGCTGCTCGAGGAAGCGGCGCTCGACGGCATTCCGGCGATCGCGATTGACCCGAAGGGCGATCTCGCGAACCTGCTGCTCACCTTTCCGGAGCTTTCGCCGAGCGACTTCGAACCCTGGCTCGACGAAGGCGAGGTGCGGCGGCGCGGCGTTACGCGCGCTGCCCTGGCCGAAGAGACGGCGCAGCGCTGGCGCGCGGGGCTCATGGACTGGCAGCAAGACGGCGCGCGCATCCGTCGCCTGCGCGAAGCCTGTGACATGGCGGTGTACACGCCGGGCAGTCGCGCCGGGATTCCCCTGGCGGTGCTGCGCTCCTTCACCGCGCCCGACGCGCGCGCTGCCGACGACGCCGAAGGCTTGCGTGAACGCGTGCAATCGAGCGTCTCGGGTCTGCTCGGGCTGATCGGCAAGGACGCCGATCCACTCAAGAGCCGCGAGCACATCCTGCTCTCGCAAATCGTGGCTGCCGCGTGGGCACGCGCTGAAACGCTGGACCTCGCCGGGCTGATCGAGCGCGTGCAAAATCCGGGCTTCGATCGCATCGGCGTGTTCGAGCTCGACGCGTACTACCCGGCCAAGGAACGGCTCGAGCTGGCCATGGAGCTCAATCACCTGCTGGCGTCGCCCGGGGCGGCGGCGCTCGCCGAGGGTGAGCCGCTCGAGATCCCACGGCTGCTGTTCACGCCGGAGGGAAAACCGCGCATCGCGGTGATCTCGATCGCTCACCTGTCGGACGCGCAGCGCATGTTCTTCGTCACCCGCTTGCTCGCCGAGTTCATCGCCTGGATGCGCTCGCAGCCGGGCACGTCCAGCCTGCGCGCGCTGCTCTACATGGATGAAATCTTCGGGTACTTCCCGCCGAGCGCGGTCCCGCCGTCCAAACCGCCCATGCTCACGCTCTTGAAGCAGGCGCGCGCGTTCGGCGTCGGGATCGTGCTGGCCACGCAGAACCCCGTCGATCTCGACTACAAGGGTCTGGCCAACTGCGGCACCTGGTTCATCGGCCGCCTGCAGACCGAACGCGACAAGCTGCGCGTGCTCGATGGTCTGGAAGGGGCGGCCGGCAGCTCGGGTCACGCCTTCGATCGGCAGCGTATCGACGCACTTTTGTCCGGCCTGAAGAGTCGCGTGTTTCTGCTGAACAACGTGCACGAATCCGGCCCCGTGCTGTTCGAGACGCGCTGGACTCTGTCGTTCCTGCGCGGCCCGATGACGCGCGAGGAAATTCGGCGGCTGATGGCTGATCGCGTGCCGAAAAACGAGCCGGCGCTTGCCGCAGCACCGGCGCCTGGCGATGCGGCGCCTGCGATCTCGGGCGCCGTGGCTCAGCCCTCGGCCCCTGCACGAAAGGCCGCCCCACGGCCGGCTCTGCCCGCCGATGTTCCGGAGTTGTTTTGGCCCGTCGCCGCGAAAGCGGACGCAGCGCCGGTCTCGTACCGACCGCATTTGCTGGCGCGCCTGCGGGTGCATTACGTCCAGACGAAAGCCGCGCTGGATGCCTGGCACAATTTGACGCTGATCGCGCCCGTCCCCGACGGAAAGATGGACGTCGACTGGGAGCAGGCGACGCCCATGACCCCCGAAGCCGCAAGCCGCTTCACGGAGCAACCTGGCCCGGGCGTGCAGTACGCCAGCGCTTCTTCTGCGCTCGCCGACGCCAAGAGCTACACGCGCTGGAAGCGGGCCGTAACCGCGCACGTATACCGCTCGCAGCCGCTCGTGTTGTACCAGGCGCCAGAGCTGAAGATCGCGTCTCGACCGGGCGAGAGCCTCGCCGAATTTCGCGCTCGGCTCACGCTTGCCGGTCGCGAAGGCCGCGATCAACGCTTCGAGAAAGTGAAGACCGCGTACACCAAGAAGCTGGCCACGGCGCACGAACGCGTGCGGCGTGCCCACGAACGAGTCGCGGCCGAGCACGCGCAGGCGGCAGATACTTCGATGGACGCGGCATTCTCCGTGGGAGCTGGCGTGCTCGGAGCGGTGCTGGGTCGCAAGGTCGCGTCGCTGAGCAACGTGTCCCGGGCTCGCTCCGCGGTGCGCGCAGCGGGCAGAGTCAAGAAAGAGCGCGAGGACAGCGCTTCCGCCGAGCAAGCGCTCGCCGAGGCTCGGGCGAAGTACGCAGAGCTCGAGGCGGAATTTCGACAGCGTCTGGCGGAGCTCGAACAATCCGCCGCCGCGCTCGGCGTCGAGGAATTGCGTGTGCCGCCTCGAAAGTCGGACATCGAGGTGGCCTTGCTCGCGTGCGCGTGGATTCCTTGATGTCACACTTATGAACGCGTGAATCCCACCATGGACGCCTGCGAGCGCGATTGGAGCGAGCCGCCCGCGATCATCCGCGAAGCGCCGCGGCGCGAGCGGTTCTCCGTCGATGGCTACGTGGCGCGAAAGCTCGCGCTCGACCTGGAGAACGAGAGCGGTGTGCGCGAGCGGCATTGCCTCAGCGTGGCGTGGCCCGCGGGCGCTCGGAACCGAGACGGCTCGGCGTGCGCGGTAGCCAAGCACGTGGACGAAGCCTGGTTTCGCGCCATCGCCAACACGCTGTCTCGTGTTCCCGCGCACCATGCCCGCATCGTGGAGCGCATCGTGATCGACAATCGACCGCGCGAGCACGGCATCGCCCCGCACGATCGCGCGCGCGCGGACGATGCTCGCGACGGCCGCACTCTGTGGCTCCATGAGCACGTCTTCCGCGCGCCGAATCACTGGGCGCGCGGCAACTACGGCTCGTACTGGAGCTATCACGTGGACGTGGACGGGCAGCGCATCGACGGCGCGCCCGTGGATCACGCGCTGTACAGCCCCGTGCTCTTGCACGAGCTCGGGCATCTGGTGATGTATCACCTGGTCAACGCCGCCTTCAAAGGGCCCGCTGCCACGTCCGCGCCGGCGTGCGCAGACGCGTGCGCGACAGAGGGGCAGTGCAAACGGAGCACGCCAGCAGAGCTCGAAGCGGGCTGCGTCTCTCCGTACTGTCGCTCATTTCAGTTCGAAGCGCGCACGGAGAACTGGGCCGAGCAGTATCGTTTCTACTATCAGAGTGGAGCCGCGCGCGCCGCGCTCTCGCGTTCCGGCGGCACGTGTCTGCAGCTGCTCCAGAAGATCGGCGGCACTACGGACGTGGCGCCGTGGCAGCGCGGTCTCCCCGACGCCGGAACCGTCAAAAAGAGTCTATGGACGAGCTGCGCGGGCCGCGGTTGTAAGAGCTGGTGACGCGTCGAGCGCGTTCAGTACTCCATGTTCATCGCGCGCCGCACCTCATTCAGCGTCGCATTGGCGACGCGGTTGGCCTCTCTGTTCCCGGCCTCCAGCGCCGCGCGCACCGTCTCGGCGCCGTCACGTGCCAGCTCGACGCGACGCTCGCGAATCGGTCGCAGGTGTTCATTGAGTGCTTCCGTCAGCTCGGTTTTCAGCCGACCACTGCCGCCATCACCGATGCGCTCAGCGATACGCTCGGGCTGCTCGCCCGTGCAAAGCGATACCAGGAGTAGCAGATTGGCGACTTCCGGACGCGTCTCTGGCTCGTAGCTGATGTTGCGAATGCTGTCCGTCTTTGCCTTTTTTATGAGCGCCGCCGTCTCGTCCGCGCTCGAGCCAATCGGGATGGCGTTGTTGCGGCTCTTGCTCATTTTCTGCGTGCCATCCAGCCCGAGTACTTTTGGCGCGTGCGAGAGCAGCGCAGCGGGTTCGTGAAACAGGGGCTGCGAGTCCTTGCAGAAGCGCTGATTGAAGCGCCTGGCGATTTTGCGTGTGAGCTCCAGATGCGGGAGCTGGTCTCTCCCAACTGGCACGACGTTGCCTTTGCAGAACAGGATATCCGCAGCCTGATGGACCGGATAGATGAGCATCGCCGCGTTCACGTTGGTGATCCCGGCCGCTTCGATCTCGTCCTTGACCGTCGGGTTGCGTTCGAGCTCGCCAGTGCCGACGAGCGCCAGGAAAGGCACGAGCAGCTGGTTCAGAGCGGACACGTAACTATGACAAAAGATATGCGTATGTCCGCAATTGGGATCTAGCCCGACCGCCAGGTAGTCGAGCATCAGCTCTCGTACGTGCGTCGGAATCTTATCGACGGAATCGCGATCCGTCAGGACCTGATAGTCCGCAATGATGATGAAATTCCGGACGCCGATTGCCTGCAGCTCGACGCGGTTCCTGAGAGAGCCGAAGTAGTGGCCGATGTGCAAGCTGCCCGTGGGACGGTCGCCGGTCACCATGTGGTAGTGCGTCGGGCGCTTGCGCAAGTCGGCCTCGACCGCCTGAGAGCGCCGCAGCGTTACCTCGAATGAATCGGATTCTTGCGCTGGGTCCGTTGCGGTTTCGATGGGTGACAAGGGGTGCGCACCTTAGCGAATGCGCCCGTGTCCGGCTAGTACCTCGGCCCACTGGTGCGTTCCGGGTTTGCGGCGCCCCTGACGGGGCAAGGGCGCCGCAAACCCTCAGCACGCACCAATTCTGGCCTCGGTAGTTTTCCTGTCATGACGTACGACAACCCGGAATGAATTCCGGGCTGACGTACTAATCGCAGGGGACGCCTTTGGGAGACGGCAGCGGCCGTTTGCCCGGATTTCGCTGCGCGGCTTCGGCCGCCTTCCTGGCGCGATCCCCTGGGTCGGGATGCGTGGACAACAGCGTGGGCAGCGTCGGGCTCGTCTTGGCGAGCCGCTCGAAGAAACGCGACATCCCACGCGGGTCGATATCCGCGCGGCTCAGGAGCTCGAGCCCGCGGCTGTCGGATTCGCGTTCTTGATCGCGGTCGTAAGCCGAGTGCGTCAAGTCCTGCGCGACGGCGGCAGGCACCAAAATGTCCGTGCCGCCGAACAGCGCGGAGAGCAGCGCCGAGCTACCGAGGTCGCGCAAGAGCCGGCGTGTGCCGTGGCGCTGCAGCACGTGCTGGAGCTCGTGGGCGAGCACGGCCGCGACTTCTTCGCCGCTGTCGGCCGCTTTCAAGAGGCCGTGGTTGACGGTGATGAACCCGCCGGGCAGCGCGAATGCATTGACTTCATCGCTCGCCGACACGCTGAACTGAAATGTAAAGCGCTTGTCGTCGAGGCCGGCCACGAGCGGCGCGGCGACCTGCTCCACATAGGCGAGCGCAGCCGGATTGGCGCACTGCTTGGACGTCGCGCCGAGCGCTCTCGAGACCTGCTCGCCGAAGGTGCGATCCACTTCGACCGGCACGTAGCCGATGGCCAAGTCGACGGAGTGTCGAACGAGCCACACGCTCGCGCCGAGCAGCGCTGCCACGCCGCCGACCAAGACACCGAGCTCGAGCGCCGAGCGGCTCCTCGACATCTGAAATCCCTCGGTCTGCGGCGCTTCGGGCTCGGCCATCGCGTTCCTCGGGCAGCGGCGCGCGAAAGTGCTTTGCCCGAGGGCGGACCATGGGCAAAGTGGCGCTCGAATGCAATACCGCATCGAGCACGGTCCGGCGTTCGCGTGGCTGCGCGTGGCGCTCCATCCTGGAGATTCAGTCCAGGCGGAAGCCGGAGCGATGGTCACACGCACACCCGCGATCGAGATGAGCACACACTTGAACGCTGGGCGGCGCGCCGGAGTCTTCCGGATGATCTGGGCGTTTTTCGTGGCGGTGTTGCGCAAGTTTCTCGGGGGCGAAACCATGTTCGTCAACGAGTTTCGCGGCAACGGTGAAGTGGTGCTCGCACCCTCGCTCGCCGGTCAGATCGTGCAGCGTACGCTCGGCGGCAACCAGCGCTTGTTCGTGCAGACGGGGTCGTACCTGGCGAGCACGGGCGACATCGACACGCGCTTGCGCTTCGGCGGCATTCGCACGCTCTTCGGCGGCGAAGGGCTGGTGCTGCTCGAGTGCTCGGGTACGGGAGAGCTGTTCGTCAACAGCTACGGCGGCGTGACCGAGATCCCGGTGAACGGTCGCTTCGTGGTGGACACGGGCCACATCGTCGCGTTCGACGGTACTTTGGACTTCAAGCTCCGCGGCATCGGCGGCGTGAAGTCGTTTCTGTTTTCGGGCGAGGGCCTGGTGTGTGAGTTCAGCGGGCGCGGCAGCGTGTTCGTGCAATCGCGCAACTTGCAGGCGCTCGTCAGCTGGGTAACGCCACTTCTGCCGGGGTGAAGAGGGAGTACGGCGTATGCAGTTCGACATCCAGTATCGACCCGCGCACTCGCTCGCGATCGTGCATTTGGGACAGAACGAGACCGTGCGCGCCGAAGCGTCGGCCATGATCAGCATGACCGCCAACGTGCGCGTCGAAACCACCGGGCCGCTCGGGCGAGGCGGCGGGGGCATCCTCGCCGGCCTCAAGCGCTCGGTGCTCGGCGGCGAAACGTTCTTCACCAACACGTTCACCGCCACGGGCAGTCCCGGCCACGTGACGCTCGCGCCTGCCGTTTCTGGAGATATGGTGACGCACGAGCTGCGCCCCGGCGAAGACTTGCTGATTCAGGGGTCGAGCTACGTTGCGGCTCCGGACAGCGTGCAGCTCGACACGCGCTGGCAAGGGTTCAAAGGCTTCTTCAGCGGCGAAAACCTGTTCTTCCTGCACGCCTCGGGGGTGGGCCCGGTGCTCATGAATGCCTTCGGCGCCATCGAGGTCATCGATCTCGCTGGAGAGCTGATCGTGGATACCGGACACCTCGTCGCCTTCACGTCGGGCATATCGTACGAAATCAGCACCGCCAGCAGCGGTCTGATCGCGAGCTGGCTCTCGGGAGAGGGCTTCGTGCTGCGCGTCTCCGGGCATGGCCGGCTGTATCTGCAATCCCGCAATCCTCAGGAGTACGGCAGAAGCGTCGGCAGCAAGTTGCCAGCAAGGCAGGGGTAACGTGCGACAGGAAATCTTGGATGCGCCGAACTTCGCGCTCTTGAAGATCACGTTCGAGCGGGCCGGCGAACAGATCGTGGCCGAGTCCGGCGCGATGGTCGCCATGGGCAGCGAGATCGACGTGCAAACCAGCATGCGCGGCGGGTTCTTGGCGGCCGCCAAGCGGCGTATGCTCGGTGGCGAGTCGCTCTTTCAGAACACGTTCGCGGCGCGCGCTGCGGGACAGGAGCTCTACCTCGCGCCGCCGGTGGAAGGCGACCTCAAGGCGATGACGCTCGCGGCAGGTCAGGTCTTCTTCATGCAGAGCGGCGCGTACGTCGCGCACCTCGGGGACAACCTGGTGCTCGACACGAAGTGGGGCGGCGTGCGCTCATTTTTCGGCGGTGTCGGCTTCTTCCTGTTGAAGGTGACAGGCCCTGGCACCGTGTTTTACGCGAGCTACGGAGCGCTGCATCAAGTGGAGGTCGGCGCCGCTGGTTACAGCGCCGACACCGGGCACATCGTGGGCTTCACCGAGGGTCTCGATTATCGCGTGCGCACTTTCGGCGGCTTCAAGGGCCTCTTCTTCAGCGGTGAAGGCCTGATTTGCGATTTTCAGGGCAGCGGTAGCTTGTTCCTACAGACGCGCAACCCGAGCAGCTTGGCTGCGTTTCTGCATCCCTACCGGCCCGTCAAATCGAGCGGCTGAGCACGGCTTCGCGCGGCGCACTTATCTCGTCGGGCCATGTCCCCAGCGGTCCGCGCTGCGGAAAAGCACTGGGAAAGCGAACACCAGTGCTTCGTGAGACCGACCCTGCACCGTTCAGTGGCTCGGTAGCCGTGGTAGTATAGGCGTCCTCTGGTCCTCAATGACCAGCGCTACAGGAACAATGACGAAGTACTCGATTGCTTTTGCTGCAGTGGCCGGTGTTTTCGCGTTGGGATGCGGCGAAGATGAACGCCTCACCGGCAGTCACCCCACAGGCGGGCTTGGTGAAGACGGTCGCATCCTCGAGGAGTGTCACGCCATGCCCCTCGTGGGAATGAAATATAGCCCCGGCGGGAACCAACTGCCGAACAAGTGTGCGCCGTGGCATCAGACCTTGAACAACCCGTACGCGATTCGCTGCATCGACGCGCTGCCGAACTTCCAGACGCCGTACGCCGGTGACGAGTACTGCATTCTGCCTCCACCGCCCGAGCTCGGCATTCAGATCGGTCTGCACCCGCAGGGCGAGGAGGAGGAGTACTGGAGGCAGATGTGGGCCGGGGATTACAGCGGCTACCAGAACCCGGCGGAAGAGTGGATTCTGAAGCCCGGCGACGAAACAACGCAGAACTTCCGCGGCAGCTCCAAGAACAAGGAGGCGAAGAACTACTACCGCACGTACTTCCGCATGCGCACGGGCTCGCACCACAACATCATCTCCATGCACAAGACCGATCTGCCCGTGGGCTGGACGCAGGACCGGTCCGTGGGCTTCTTCGACCCCAACCAGGGAGAGCGACTCGGCATTCTGGGCGGCGAGCAACGCCCGGACGACGGCAACCCGGCCACTCTCGAGAAACCGCCGGAGGACGCGGGGCAGTACCTGATATGGCCGGCCGAGCCGAAGATCGTCTGGAACATGCACCACTTCAACACCAGTCAAAACAACCTGCTCCGTGAAGGCTGGGTGAACATCTGGTGGGAAGAGGAAGCCACGCAAGAGGTGTACTGGTACATGGGGCTCGAGTTCGGGTCGATTCGCAGGAACATCGTCCAGCCCAACACCGTCGCGGATCATCACTTCTCCTGGACAATCCCTGCGGAGCAGGCGCCCTTCCGGTTATTGCGTGTGTTCGGGCACCGCCACTACTGGACGACCAACTTCAGCACGTGGATCGAGCGCGCGAACGGCGGCATCGAGCTTCTCTATCAATCGTTCCAGTGGGAAGACATGCCGACCTACCGCTTCGATTCCGTCGTGAAGAATCCCGAGCCGAAAGCGGACAATCACTCGGACGGCGCGGAGTCGGGCATCGTGGAGCTGCGAGGCGGTGACAAGCTGCACTTCAACTGTCACATCGAATACACGGACGAGCGCGCTGCGCAGGATCCGTCGGCGCCCCGACCCGTGGCGAACGGTACGCTCTATTTCGGCAACGAGGCATACAAACGCGAGATGTGCATTCAGTTCGGCAACGTGACCGGCGGAATGCTCTTCTTGCCGGCGACGGACACGACGCCGCTCCCGGAGTTCGCAACCAAGTAGTACGCCGAAGCGATTCGTGCTCGAATCGCCTCAGGTAACGACCCATGGCGCGGATGGCCGGAAATTATCGGCCATCCGCGTCGCGCTTTTGAGGCGTACGCCGTCTCGAAATGCGACGCGCGACGAACGCAAAGGCCGCGAGCAGCCCCCACGTAGTCCGTGATCCGGTGTGTGCGTTGCCCCGGCTACTGACGGCGCACGGCGCCGGCGTGTCGAGCCGCGCGGCAGGATCGACGCAGCGTCCGTCGAAGTCGCAGCGCAGCGGGGCGCTGCAGTCGTCGTCGTTCGTGCATGCAGCCGCTGGTTTACGCTTGCAGGCTCCGCCATCGCACGTGCCGGCGTCGCAGGATCCGCCGTCACAGCGCTGACCTGCTTCGCACCCGCCGTCGGCCGAGCAAGCGAGATCTGCGCAACCCCCGTCCGAGGCGCAACCGCCGCCGCACGTCTGACTGATGTGCGGCGCGCATTGCCCCCGTCCGTCGCACTCGAGGTCCACCTTGATGTCTTTGACGCACAGGTTCTGTCCGCAGAGTGTGCCGGGCGCATGGAACGCGCAGGCTCCGTTGCCATCGCACCGTCCCGTGCGCATGCAGCTCGGCTCTGGGTCGTGCTCGCAGCGTTGCCGGCCGGGCTGGCCGAAGGCGACATCGCCGCACACGCCGTCTTCGCCCTGTCCTTCGCCCCGTCCTTGCAGTGTTTTCGTGCACGCGACGCAGTCGCCCTCGCAACCAGTATTGCAGCACACTCCGTCCACGCAGTGCCCGGAATCACAGGCGTTGCATGCGCCACCTGTCGGACATTCACTGGAGCACGTCGCGCCCGCCGCCAGCTTGCGGCGGCAAAGCGGCGTCACTTCGTCCGAGCAGTAGTAGCCGCGCGCGCACACGCCTGCGTGGCAGTCGCGCTTGCAGTGGTGATTGAAGCCGTCGCACACGTAGCCTTCGATGCAAGCCGGGCTTGGGTCACCGCGATCTCGAAGGCTGCACTGGCCGGGCTTATCCGGGCGATCGCAGCGCTCGCACTCGTCGCACGCGCTCTGCTCGCAGCACACGCCGTCCACGCAAGCGCGTAACGCGCAGTCTGCGGGCGATGCGCAGCGCGCCCCGAGACCTGCGTCGGCTGCAAGCGCCGGCGTCGCCGCGCTCGTGAGCGCCGCAGCCAAGATCAGAGTCCACGTTGCGCTCGTCATGATCTCCCCCGCGCGGTTTCCACGCTACCACACGACGCACTATTGAGTAGCCAATCGCGGAGCGCATGCGCTAATGAGACGAGCGGGGCGGGCCCGCCGTCCGTGTTCATTGCGTGTGAGGTGTGAATGCGACCCAGCTCGATGATTGGCCTGTTTTTGGCCCTGAACCTGCCATTGTTCGCCGCCTGTGAACCGAGAGATGCCAATCGGAAAGAGCTCGACGCGCTGCGTGCGGAGTTACAGCAACTCAAAGGGCAACTCGCAGAGCGCGATCCGCAATCGCAAGCACCGGGAGATCCGAAACAGGCAGACCAACGTCGCGAGCAGCTGCTCGCGACGATTCGCTCCGACTTCGAACGTGACTTCCGCGGCGCGGACAAGCCGGAAGTGGCCCAGAAACTGCAGGCGCGTTTCTCCGAAGTCGCGGGTGCCAAGGTGCTCAAAGTCGAGTGCAAAGGAGAACTGTGCCGTTTGGAAACACAGCATGACAGCGAGGCGGCGTTCCATACATTCAAGTCGAAGGCGCTATTCGGTCTCACGGCAGCCTGGCAAGGTCCGTTCACGATCGTGAACGTGCAGTCCGGGGGTGGCCAGGGCCTGCGCACGCTGACATATCTCGGTAAAGAACCGGACACTCGACACGTTCCGCCGGTCGAAAGCGAACCGTGCGAGTGCGTGCCGGCAAAGGGGCCGAAAGCACAGGGGCAACCCGGTTGAAGCGGAGCGTGAACATGTCGAGTTGGAGAGCCGCAATCAGTGCCAGAAGGGTCGTGCATGCGTCCGCGCTCGCGTGCGGTGTGATGGCTGCCAATGCCTCGTCGGCCGAAGGGTTCGTGGACGGGCACGGCTCGGGTGCGATGGCGCATCAGTATCCGCTGTCATTCAAGATGGTGGGCGGCGTTCTCAAGAACACCACCACGGCAAACAAGGAGGTGACGATTCCGCTGACGTCGCCGCTGACCGTGCCAGTAGGGGGACTCACGCCCTATCGCTGGTGCGCGAACCTGGCGGTGGGGTCCGGCACGGGCTCGCTGGCGGGCTTCAGTTGCACACTGTTCGCAACGAATGACACGGGTTCGAGCACATGCGGAGCATCGGGGACTGGGATCGTGCATGCAGCCGCTGGAAGAATCATGATGGTGACGGGAGCGACGGCGTGTAACGCGGCCTTCATTCAGTGCACGGTGCCTCCCAATATGTGGCTCAGCAACGTGCGCTGGAATCCGTTCACGCCGCCACCTCCGTTGAGCGCTTGCTGAGACTTGGAGTCCGGAAACATGGGCAGAGTGCTGTGCAAGGGGCGTACCGCCGTCAGCCTGTTCGTGCTCACGGCGGCGTTGGCGCCGGCTTGTGGCGATGACGATTCCGAGAGCGATCCGCGGCGGACACTGCCCGAGGCGGGTCGAGACGCTCGGAGCGACGCCCGCGAGGATGCGCCGAATCAGCTGGACAGTTCGCTGGATGCAGGCTCGGATACAGGTGGCAACGACGCACGGAGCGGCGATGCGTCCGACGCCAGCGAGACGTCGGACGCCGCTCGGCTCGATGGATCGGCACTGGACGCTGCCACCGACGCACGCTCGGACTCGCCCGTCACAGAAGCGGGTTCGGACGCCACGCTCGCACCCCTCGACGGGGCGGTCGAGGCGGATGCGACGCTCGACGCCTTGGCAGACGCTAGTGACGCGGCTGCCAGGGTGGATGCGGGGTCGCCAGACGCCGATTCTGACGCGGATCCCGTGCTCGATGCAACCAGCGCTCCGCTCGTAATCTGGCGGGTCGGCCAGGATTTCGCGTGTGAGGGTACCCGCGCCCAGGTGGAATGCAGCGACGATGACTTCGCTGAAGCGTACGTCATCACGATCTTGCAGAGCGCCGGCGGCTCGTGCCCGGATGGACCGTCGCGAATCGCCGTTTACTTCCAGTACGGCTCAGCGCCGGCGGCTGGCGAGTACACGATCCATCCTTCGCCCACGTTCGACGACCCTGCGGAAGCACGGCTCGAAGTCGACGTGAACAACGGAGCCGCAGCCTGGGTGGCGCAAAGCGGCCAGATTTCCGTCGAGTGGGTCGAGGGCGCGCCGTCGCTGACTTTCGCCGGTGTGCCCGCGCGTTTCGGCACTAGCGAAACGACATTGAGCGGTCGAGTGACCTGTCCGCCGGACAATTGAAGCGCACGGTGACCTGGGGCGCGGACACTCGGATGACCTGACTCACGGACACGTGAACACGAATCACAGACGTTTGCCCGGAGGTTGCGCGCTGCACGCGCTCTCGAATACGATCCAATTGTCCATGGCGCGCACGCTGCTCGACGGGAGGTATGAGCTCCTCCGCAATGTCGCCAGCGGCGGCATGGGGACGGTGTACGAAGCGTTGCACATCGGCACCGGACAGCGCGTCGCGATCAAAGTCGTCACGTCCTGGGATGGAGACGACAGCGAGACGGTCATTCGATTTCAGCGCGAGGCGAAGGCGGCCGGTAGTATCGACACGCCGCACATCGTGCGCGCGCTCGACGCCGGCAAAGATCGCTTCTCAGGTATTCCTTTCATCGCGATGGAATACCTGGAGGGCTGCGATCTGAATCGTGTAGTCACGGAGCTCGGGCCGGTCGAGACGGACCTCGCGCTGCGCATCGCCGCGCAGGCGTGCGCGGGCCTCGACAAGGCGCACGCCGCCGGTATCGTGCACCGCGACGTCAAGCCGGCGAACCTGTTTCTTGCGCTGGACGACGCGGACGGCGTGGTCGTCAAGTTGCTCGACTTCGGCATCGCGAAGTTGCCAGAGCGCCTGCTCTCCAGCCTGGCGCGGCACGCAGTCACCACGACCGGCAAGCTGCTCGGCTCGCCGCAGTTCATGTCTCCCGAACAGGCCAAGGGCCTGCGCACGATCGATCACCGCACGGACGTGTGGTCGGTGGGTGCAGTGCTTTACACGATGCTCGCTGGTTTTCCGCCATTCGAGGAGTTCGAGACGGTGGGACAGATCATCGTGGCGATCTGTTCGGCGCCTCCAAGCGATCTCACGCGTGTTGCGCCGCACGTACCCGCGGAGATTGCCGCCGTCGTGCACCGCGCGTTGCGCATGAATCCCGCGGATCGCTACGCGAGCGCGAAGGAGCTGCACGACGCGCTGTGCGCGCTCTTGCCACGTGGCGTGCGCATCGCACGGGACGAGCTGTTCGGAACAGAGTCGTCGCTCGTCCTCCCGGTTTTGCCGCAAATCGGCGCGGCGAGCGAGCAGGCGACCTGGGTCGGGGAGCGCGCGCGCGTCGATGTGCTTCAGCACCTGCAGCCCCTCCCGGGTAGCGAGACCCAAGCGATCACGCCACGCGAGCCAGAAGACCCCGTGAGCCAGACGCTGCGTTCCGGAGCACCTCCAGTTTCCCGCGCGGACACTGGCAAGCTCCGCCGTAAGCGCGGTGGCGTGCTCGTCGCGGCGACGGCGGCGACGACCGTCATCCTGGTGTCCGTGCTGTGGGCCGTGCAGAAACGCGCGCAAGACAGCGAGCTCACGCGAACGCGCGAGAGTGCGCGCGCCGCCCGGCTGGAGCATTTCGCGAAGTCCGAGCGTGAGGCAGAGCCGGCGATGCCGCCGTTGCCGACCTCGCGGGCGGTCGCTGCGCAGGTGACGGCGCAGCCACATTCCGCTGCAACGTCCCCGCGGAGCGTCGCTCCCCGTGCGCCTCCTCCGGCGCCGCTGAAGCGCACCAATCGATCCGGACTCGAGCGCTCTTCCACGGACAGACCGGGCACGCTGCCCGCCGCGCCGTCCGCCGAACAGCCGTCCACGGCCGCCAGCGCCGCGCCAGCGACGCCCAACGGCGCGGGCGAGGGATCCGCTTCGTTCTCCACGCTCGACAAGAACTTCGAATGAGCCGTGCTCCGCGATGGTTGTGCGTCGCGACGTGGATCCTGCTCGCCACGAACGAGGCGCGCGCCGAGCGCCAAAATGTTCCAGCTGCCGATACGCCGTCTGAAGACGCTGTGGGCTCCGCGCGCCGTGGCCAAGCTCTACAGAGCTTCAATCAGGGCACGCTGCTGTTCGAACAAGGGCAGTACCAGGCGGCGCTGCACGCCTTCGAAACCTCGCTCGCGCTGTATCCGACGCGCTCCGCGCTGAAGAACCAGGCCTTGTGTCTGGAGCGTTTGGGCCGGCCCAGCGACGCTCTGGACGTGCTCGAGGCGTTGCCGCTGCGCTTTCCGAATTTTTCTCCCGAAGAGCGCCGGGCATACGATGAGAAGTTGGCGGAGCTGTCCGCGCGCGTCGGGTTCATCGAGCTGCGTGGCGCGGAAGCGGGTCTCGAGATCCGCATTGGCGAGCGCGTTCGCGGCACGACTCCGCTGGCCAGCGCGCTGCGTGTATCGCCGGGCATGCAGCGCGTCGAGCTGCGCAAGGCCGGAGCAGCGCCGATCGTGAACACACTCGAGGTGCGCGCCGGGCAGAGCCGCGTGCTCGAGCTGGGCACGCCTCTCACTGCGAGTGCTGCGAGAACGGCCGAGCCGCGCCGACCGGCGATCCCCGACGCGGACCCGTCGAGTGGTTCGCCCACTCGACGACACCGCCCGTGGCTCGGGGTGGATGCGTCGGCACTGCTCGCAGATGGCGCCGCGGATGCGCCTTGTGATGCGGGGTGCGAAGCAGGTCTCGCGTTCGGCGGGCGTGTGATGCTCGCAGCCGGCTACCCGCTGGCTCGCGCCTGGAATGTCACCGTACAGGCTGGCTATGTGCGGCTCGTGCAAGACGTGGAGAACCGCGACATCGCAGCGGAGGTTCGCGGCGCTGGAGACGTCGCCGGTCTCCTGGACGAGAGGCTGACTTTGAGCGGAGTCGTGCTCGGCGTCGGGCTCGAGCATCGGCTGCTGCCATTTTTGATTCTGAGGGCCGGAGTCGGGGCGCTACTGCTCGGCGCGCACACTCGCCGTGAGGCGGATCTCGTAATCGGCGCTGCCCCGGAGCGAGTGGATCAGACCCAGCGCGTGCGTGGTGATTTCGTCCAGGGCTCCCTCGGTGCGCTGATGGATCACGCGTTCGGTGATCATCTGCGTGTCGGGGTGGGAGCCGACGTGTCGCTGGCCTACGCGCTGCGCCGCCCGAAGTGGAACGAAGAAGAGCTGTTCGAGAGCTCGGCAGGTCTCGGACGCTTCCGCTCCGCAGCGCTGGCGCGTGAAACGTTACTGCTCGCGCTACCCGGTGTGGTCGCGCGCTACGAATTTTGATCGCTCTACAGCGCGTCGTGAAAAATCACGCCCAGGGTCAGGCGCGCGCCGCTCGCTAGCGGGCTCACTCCGTGGCGCATGTTCACGCGATGAAATCCGCGCTTGCCCGCGACCGGCCGTTCGCGGACGGCAAACACGACCGCGTCGCCTCGGCGCAGCGGCACGACGTGCACTCGGGACTGCATGCGGGGGCGCTGTTCGGTGAGCACGAATTCGCCGCCCGTGAACTCCTCGCCCGGTTCATTCAAGAGCACGGCGACTTGCAGAGGAAAGACGATGTCGCCGTACAAGTCTTGATGCAGACAGTTGTAGTCGCCGGGTCCGTACCGGAGCAGGAGCGGCGTCGGGCGGACCTGCGACTGGGCGCGACACTGCTCGCGGAACTCGGCCAGCGTCTCCGGAAAGCGCTGGTCGCTCTTCAGCTGCTCTGCCCACGAGCTCGCGATCGGCGCCAGCTCGGCGTACAGCGACTCGCGCAGGCTCTGCACCAGCGGCGGCAAGGGCTCGCCGAAATACTGGTATTCTCCGCGACCGAAGCCATGCCGCTCCATGATGATCTTGCTGCGAAAGCGCGCCGCGTCGGGATAGAGCGCGGAGAGCGCCCGGCATTCGGCCGCCGAGAGCAGGCCGCTACTGTGCGCGAAGCCACGCGCGTCGAGCTGGCGTCTGAGCTCGGCCCAAGGCAGCGCGGCTACCCTCTCGGCAACGTCGTTGGCGTCGGCGGCCATGGCTGAGGAACGCTAGTACGAGTACACTGCAGTAGGCACGTCCGGTCATGAAGCTCCGCCAAACGAACATCGAAAAACTCAAGACCGGCGACTTCGACGTGTGCGTGATCGGCGGGGGAATCAATGGAGCGGTGTCCGCAGCGGCGCTGTCCGCCAGCGGAGTGCGCGTCGCGCTGATCGAGCGCGCGGATTTCGCGGGGGTCACGTCGCAGCAGTCGTCGAACCTTGCGTGGGGCGGCATCAAGTATCTGGAAACGTTCGAGTTCGGCCTCGTGCGCTCGCTGTGTCTCGCCCGCAATCGATTGATCCGGGCGTATCCCTCGACGGTGCGGGAGATCAGCTTTTACATGACCTACCCGCGTGGCTTTCGCTGGCCACGGATTTTCGTGTGGCTCGGCGCGTGGCTCTACTGGTTCATCGGCAACTGCTTCACGCGCACACCGCGGCTGCTCTCGGCGCGGCAGATGGCCGCAGAAGAGCCGATCATCGACCTCGGCAACGCAGCGGGTGGCATCGAGTACTCCGACGCGTTTCTTCACGACAACGACGCGCGCTTCGTCTTCAACTTCGTGCGCCGCGCGCTGACCAACGGCTGCATCGCCGCAAACTACCTGGAGATGACGGACGCCGTGCGCGACGGCGAACGCTGGCTGATCTCGGTGCGCGACCTCGAGACGGGTGACACGTTCGTCGTTCGCTCGAAGCTGATCGTCAACGCAGCGGGGCCGTACGTGGAGGACGTGAATGCGCGGCTCGGGGTCTCTACGCGCCATCGGCACGTGCTCTCGAAGGGGATTCACGTCCTCGTGAGACGGCTCACCGCTTCGTATCGCGTGCTGACGTTCTTCGCCGACGACGGACGCTTGTTCTTCGTGATCCCCATGGGGCCCCGTACCTGTATCGGAACTACGGATACGCGCGTGGACGGTCCCGAAGTGGGCGTCACGGACGAAGATCGGCGCTTCGTGCTCGACAACATCAACAAACGGCTGCGTCTCGCGGAGCCGCTCACCGAGCGCGACATCATCGCGGAGCGTTGCGGGGTGCGCCCGCTCGTCGTCTCGGCGGATAAGAAGACCGCGGCAAGTGACGATTGGCTCCAGCTCTCCCGCAAGCACGTCATCGAGGCAGCTGGGGCCGTCATCTGCATCTTCGGCGGCAAGCTGACCGATTGCCTCAACGTCGGTGAGGAGGTTCTGGAAGAGGTCGAGCGATCGGGGATCCACATCCCCTATCCCGGCCAGCGTTGGTACGGCGAACCTGCCCCCAGCACGCGCGAGGAGTTCTTCCATCAAGCCAAGTTGATGAACCTCGATGCGTTGACGTCGAAGACGTCCTCGGAACCGCTCAGCGTGCGCCTGTGGCGGCGCTACGGTGGTCAGGCCATCGGTCTGCTCGAACACATTCGTGAGGATCCCGGGGACGCCGAGCTCCTCATCGAGCACGCGGAGTACTTGCGCTGCGAGATCGAGCAAGCGGCGAGCCGGGAGATGATCACGAAGCTCGACGACTTTCTGCGGCGGCGCTCGAAGATCGCGCTGGTCGTGTCTCACGAGGCGCTCCGCCGCGCGGCAGGCGTGCGTGAAGCCTGCCGGATCCTGTTCGGCGACGAGGCGGACAGAAAGTACGACGAATACTTCGCTCAGCGAAGCACGGCCGGGCAGCGCGCCGGGTCGGCGAGCGAGCCCGTGACCCAGCCGGCGAGCCCGAGCAGCGCGCCATAGCGACCAGAGCGCGGTCAGTCCATCGCCAAGAGCGGAAAATCCATGTCCATGTCCCACTCCGCTTGCGCGACGTTCGCGTAGCGTCCCTCCGCGATCAGCGCGTGGTGCCGCAACGTCTCGACGTCACGGGTCGCGCGCTCGAGCGGGGAATGCTTGTATATCGCTGACGTCCCGGCTGCGCTCGAAATGTCGCGAATGCCTTGAACAGAAGCCTCGGCTGCGTGGCTGGCGGCCAAGATCAGCGCGGCCTTGTCGCGGAGGTCGAACGCCGTGCCTTCGCTGGCCATGTGGAACGCGCGCTCGAGCTCCGCGTGCAGGTACGCGCGGGCGCCCCGGTAGCCGGCGAGGGCGCGCGCGAAGTGAAGCTGTGCCAATGCGCGGTGCTGCAGGGGCCGATCGGCCGCGAACGGAAGCTTCGTGCGGGCGAGCTCCGTCAAGGCGTTCAGCGACGTGCGCAGTATTCCGAGCGCGGGTGCCGCGACCGTCGAGCTCAGGAGGGCGATCGGACAGCGGTACAGAGCGCCGGAGAAGTGTCCGCTGGCGGCGCGCACACTGAACAGGTCCACGCTGTGCTCCTCGGGTACGAACAGCCCCTCGACACGCACCGTATGGCTCGACGTGCCGCGCAGGCCGAGGGTGTCCCAATCTTCCACGATCTGGACGCGCTCACGCGGATGGTAGACGAGCAACAGGAGCGCCTTGCCCGAGGCGCCGAGCGCGGGCTTACCCGCGTGCTCGACGAGCGCCAGGTGACCGATCCACTGCGCGTGACGGCAACCGCTGGCGAACGGCACGGAGCCGGTCACGCGATAGCCTCCACGGGTCTCGGTCGCTGACAGCGGCTTGTTGAACGTCGTGCACACCAGCGCGTGCGGGTCGTCGCCGTAGATCCGTGTCACGAACGAGTCGCGCGCCATGCGCAGATCGAACGCTGCGTTGCTGGCGGCCATCACCACCCAGGCTGCGGCGGCGTCGAAGCAGGCGATTTCCTCCGCCACCAGGGCGTGGTCTGTGGGTGTCAGTTCCGCTCCGCCCAGGCTCGCAGGGCGCCATAGCTTCAGAAAGCCGCCTTCACGCAGCGCTTCGTAGGCCTCTTCTTCGAGCTGGCCTTCGAGCTCGGCAGCGGCCGCGTGACGCGCCAAAACGGGCCCGATCTCGCGTGCCTTGCCGATCCATGCGGTCGCGCGTGCTCTGGAGCTCTCGTCGGAAAGCATGTCGACCTCACGTACCTTTCACGGATTGAGTGACGGCGTGCGACGCCCGTCACCACGCGAGCCTGGCACGCCCGGGTTGGGAGGGATGGTAGGGAAATGGTAGGTTTTCGGTAGCGGTCGTTACCTTGCACGAGCCCGTCATGACCACTCACGGGAAAAACTCACTTCTGACTCTCGATAGGCGCGAGCAGCGAGTGTCGCGTGAGGGGCAGCCCATCGAGCTCCCACCCAAGGCGTTCGCATTGCTCGCGCTGCTCATGGAGCGGCGCGGGTCACTGATCACGAAGGAAGAGATTCTGAAGCGCGTTTGGCCGGATACTCACGTCAGCCACGCGAACGTCAAAGACAACATCAAGCTCCTGCGGCGCCTGCTCGGCGACGATGTGCAGAACCCGCAGTACATCGAGACCGTGCGCAGTCGCGGTTATCGTTACATCGGGGATCCCGTGAGCGCGTCCGAAACGCGCACGACCCGCGATGCGCGGCCTGGTCCGCGCGCGCCCATCGTCGTGGCGCTCCCGCTCTGCAACCTGACCGGTAGCGCAGAATACGACTACGTGTGCGACGGCTTCACCGAGGACATCACACGCGGCTTGAGCCGCTTCCGCGAGCTGGTCGTGATCTCGTCGCACGCAGCGTTCGTCATGCGAAACCGATCGAGCGCAGCCGCGGCGGGAGAGCTCGGCGCGGAGTGGATCGTGAGCGGCGGCGTACGTGCTCAGGGTACGGCGCTCAGCTTGCACGTGGAGCTTGCGCATGCGCCGTCGGCTCGAAGTGCCTGGGCGGAAGTGCACAGCGTCTCTTTTGCAGAGCTGCCCCGCTTGGGACGCGAGTTGGTGCGCGCCGTCGTCACCAGTGTCGTGGGACAGCTGGAGCGACACGCGACACCGCAGACCGAGGGCGGCAGCGTCGAGCAACTCACCGCGTACGAGCGGCTGCTGCGGGCTCGATACACGCTCGCCCGCGCGACGCGCGACGACGTGCTGCAGGCCCGAGCCGAGCTGCGGGCGCTCTGCGAGTGTTTTCCGAGCTACGCCCCCGCGTACGTGTGGCTGGCCGAGACGCACTACTACGAAGCTCAGTCCAGCTGGACCCCGGACGCGGCGGCGGCAGCCGCGCAGGTGCTCGATCTCGGACAACGAGCCGTGACTCTGGACGGCTTCGACAGCATGGCGCATTTGGCTGTGGCGTGGGGCTATTACCGGACCGGGCGAGGGCTCGAAATGGCGCGCGGGCAGCTTCAGATCGCGCTCCGTCTCAACCCCAACGACTACAACAATCTTTGTTTCAAAAGCGTGCTCTCCGTCTGCAGCGGCGACTTCAAGCGGGCCATTCAGAGCAGCCGGGCAGCGCTCCGGCGCTCACCCGTCTTGCCGGATGCCTGCCTCTTTACGCTGGGTTTCGCTTACTATTTCAGCGCGGAGTACGCGCGAGCGGTGCGGGCGTTCGGCCGGATGAATCGGCCCGGCGCGGTGGTGCACGGAGTCGTGGCGGTCTGCGCGGCGCACCTGGGACAGGGCGACGATGTACACAGCGCCGTGCGTGCGTTCTGGGCGGCGCTCGATCCGGCATTGCACAGCGCGCTCCGTGAGGACGCTGCACGCTGGCAGGCTTACTGGGAGAAGCTCTTCGTTTTTCGAGATTCGCGCCATCTGCGGCGTCTGCTCGCGGATCTGAGCGCCGCGGGGCTGCCGGCGGCGCGCGAACGCGCGCACGAGCAGCGCACGCGCGCGGCGTCGCTACGCAGCTGAAGCGCGGCCAGCGCTCCCGGGAAACGTCGCGGGGATCCGCCGCTTTAGCTTCATTCTGCGTTTTGCCGAGCGGTTCACTGTTCGCTCGCGTGCGCGCGCACAGCCCTGCCTCGCGCGCGTCTTGCGCCGTTACAGTCAGCGGAAACTGGCCGTTTAGCGGTTGCGACCCAACCCTCGCTGCGCAATAGCCATGCTAAGCCCACGACGCCTGCATGCCCAATAATCACGGTACTGTTTTTGCAGCCACGCGTGGACACGCGATGTTCCCGATGCGCCAAAGCTGGATGATCGCTCACTTGGCTGCCTTCGTAGGTGTCAGCCTGTCGAGCATTGCCGTGGCAGCGGGCGACGCGCCGGGCAGTTCTGGCACAGTGGCTCAGGCGCCGACGGCGTCGTTCCCAATCGTCGAGCCACCGGTATCGGGTCCACCAGTTTCCGATCCACCCGTCGCTTCGCCGCCCGCCCCGAGCGCGACGCAAGCCAAGGCCCCCACGCCGCAGCCCACTCCTCCGCCTGCGGCAACCCCGCCTGCGGCACCGCCGCGCATGCTGCCCGTCACGACCCCAGGCGCTCATGGCTCGCACGGCTACACCGGGCAAACCGGGTCAAGCCAGTCCGGTTGGGCCTTCACGACGACGCCGCAGTACACGTCGCCGGCGCAAGATCGCGGCCACACGCGCAGCGAGGATGCGGAGAATTTTCGGGACCAGTGGATGGTGGCTCTGTCGCTCGCGACGCACGCGCCCGTGGACCTTGGCCTGGAGCTGGCAGTAGAAACACCCATCCGCCTGCGATTTCTTGCCGGCTTGGGCTATGTACCGAGCGGTTATCTCTCCGTCATCACCGGCGCCCTCGTCGGCGCGGATGCCCTGAACGATGAATCGCGCACGCTGATCGAAGACGGCTTCGAGAGCGGCCGGGCCTGGCGACTGGGCATCGGGATTCGGCCGTTCAAGAATTTCGGTGCCTACCTCGATGGCGGATTTTCTCACCTCAGCGTCTCCGGATCGATCGACGCGAATGAGGCGCGTGAGCTCACGGGCGTGCGTCTTTCCACTAGTTACAAGGTCAAGTCGTCGCTCAGCGCCTGGTTCCTGGAGCTCGGTTACCAGGGCTTGATAGCCGATCGCGTGCTACTCGCGTTCGGCTTCGGGGTGATGCGTTCAATCAACTCCCGGACCAGCGCGGATCCCACTGGCCAACCCAGCGCGACGGAGAGTTTGTTCGACGACGCGGCCACGAACGCCGCGGATGACGCCATCGAGAAATACGGCATCATTCCAACTCTGAACTTGCGCCTCGGCTTCGACGTGATCTGACGGACGTGTGCGGGACAGCGTGAGCTCACGTTTGTCGTGAGACTGGCGTCGCTCGCGCCGAATTGACGTTTGACCGCCGGCGCGATTGCTGTTTCATGGGCGACCCAGCCAGTCGAGGACCATGAAAGAGCTGATCTACCATCGCCACCTGCTGCAGCGCGTTGAATGGCATGCCGACAAGGTCGGCTTCATCGACGGCGACTATCGCGGTACGTACGCCAAGCATATCGATCGCGTCGCGCGCTTGTCCTCGGCGCTTTTGAGCTTGGGGGTCGAAAAGCAAGACCGCTTTGCCGTCATGGCGCTCAACGGCCACTCTTACCTCGAGCTGTATCACGCCGCATTCCTGGGCGCGGGCGTGATCAATCCCATGAATTTGCGACTGGCAGCGCAAGAGCTCGAATACATCCTCCAGGACTCAGGCAGTCAGGTCTGCTTCGTCGACGCCGTGTTTGCTCCGCTGATGGATCAAGTGAGGAAGGCCGCTGGCATCGAACACGTGGTGTTGATTGGCGATGGCGACGTGCCGCACGATCACAAGCTCGAGCATCTGCTCGAGGCGACGAGCCCGCGCATTCCCGACGAGCCGGAGGAGACCGACCCCGTCGTGCTCATGTACACCGGCGGAACTACGGGCTTGCCCAAGGGCGTTCTGCTCGATCAGCGCGCCGAGATGCTCAATTATTTCCATGCCGGCATGGTCTGGCCCATGGGCGAGCCGAACAACGTGTTCCTGCACCAGACTCCGATGTTTCACGCGGCATCGATGTTGAGCATCCTGGCCACGCCGCTGGGTGGAACATCGGTCTTCATCCCGTTCTTCGATCCGGTCAAGGTCCCGCTGTTGATCGAGCGCGAACGCGTGACGATGACGGCGATGGTACCGACCATGATCCAGATGATGCTGAATCATCCGGAGTTCGCTGCGGAGCGGCTCGCGACGTTGCGCGTGCTCAGCTACGGCGCCTCACCTATGCCGGAGGCGCTGCTGCAGCGCTTGCTCGTATCATTTCCGAACCTCGATATCTTTCAAGGATACGGCATGACGGAATCGGCATCGGTGTTGACCGCGCTCCGCCCGGAAGATCACCGCGAGGGTGGCGAGCTCTTGCGTTCCGCCGGCCGCGCTCTGCCCGGGGTCGTCCTGACCATCCAGGACGAGCAGGGCAACCAGCTCCCGACGCGGCATACGGGCGAAGTGTGCGCGCGCGGCGGCAACTACATGCAGAAGTACTGGAAGAAGCCGCAGGAGACAGAGGAGGCGTTCCGAGGTGGCTGGTACCACACGGGGGACGCTGGCTACCTCGACGAGCGCGGGTACTTGTACCTGGTCGACCGTGTCAAAGACATGATCGTCAGCGGTGCAGAGAACGTCTACTCGAGCGAGGTCGAACACGCGATCAGCTCGCATCCCGCGGTGGCTCAGGTTGCGGTGATCGGCATTCCGGACGACACCTGGGGAGAAGCGGTCCACGCCATCGTAGTGCCGCATGCGGGGCAGACGCCTGCGGCCGAGGAAATCATCGAACATGCGCGCCGTGCCATCGCCGGTTACAAGCTGCCGAAGAGCGTCGAGTTTCGCACGGAGCCGTTGCCCCTCTCCGGCGCCATGAAAGTACTGAAACGTGAGCTGCGCGCGCCGTACTGGCAGGGTCGTTCGCGCGCTGTGAACTAATCCTCGTTCCGTTTGGACGAGATCGTCCAGCGGACGTAAAGCAACTGTGATGCCTACTCGCGAGAGCGCGCAACTTGCGAGGATGACACTCGAAAGCCCGCTGTGCACGACCGGCCGGACCATGTGTCATTACGTCACGCCTTTTCAGGGCGCTCTTTTGTTGGCGATTGGCGGCGAGAGGGGCAATGTTGGAAGCCATGGCTCGCTTACATCGCAACTTCGACGATTTCGCTCTGGATGCTGCACCCATGGACGCGCGTTGGTTCAGTGCGCCCGCGCACGCTGAAGCTGTTCATCCATTCGCCGAGCGCCGAGCGCCCGCGCGTCCGATCGGTCACGCCGGTTGGGCCATGTTCTTCGGCGCCATGACGGGAGCGGTCGGCGGACTCGCGATGCTCAAGGCAGCCGACCAGGTGCTCGTGATGCAGCACTCGAGCGCGAACCTGACCGCCATGCTGAGCGCGAGTGTGGCGCACCTCAATCTGGGAGTCGGCGGCGCGCACGAGCAGGCGCTCGGCGTCGCAATGGCGGCTGGCGCGCTCGTGGGCGCGCTGTTCGGTTTTCTCGCGCGCCGCCTCCTGCGCATCGCGCCGCGGCTGCTATTCTTCTGGCTCGCTGTGCCGATCGTGTGGATCTTCGTGCAAGCGGTCGTGATGAGCCGCGTTGCTCCGCATCTGACGACATCGCTGCCGATCGTGCCGCTGCTCGTCGGCGCGCTGGCGTTCGGCACGTGCGTCGCCATCGTTCCCCCCGTTCGCGCCCGGCGGGAACGCGAAGAGGTCGGCTAAATAGCTTCCAGAACTCCCCATTCACCATGATTTGGCACTCGATAACCCTCGAGGGCGTAAAAAGTGACGCGTGGTGATCATCATCAGCGGTGTGGCGGGCAGTGGGAAAACCACCGTGGGCTCAGCGCTGGCCGGTCGGCTCGGTTTTACCTTCCAGGACGCAGACGCCTTTCACTCTCCCGAAAGCCGCGCGAAAATGCAGGCAGGAATCGGCCTCTCCGACACTGACCGCGAAGGCTGGCTCGCGACGTTGCAACAGTTGATCTCGTCTCACCTGCGCGCGAAACGGGGTTTGGTGCTCGCCTGTTCCGCGCTGCGAGAGCAATACCGCGAGGCGCTACGCGTCGACCCGCGGCGCGTGGTGCTCTTCGTCTTGCGGGTGTCGCCCGCCATTCTGGCCCAGCGGTTGCGATCTCGCAGCGAACATTTCGCGGGTCCCGCGCTGCTCGGTAGCCAGCTCGTCACCTTCGAGGAACCCGAGCGAGATCCCGTCGTGGATGGTGCGCGTTCAATGGCGGCGGTGGTTTACCGTATCGAACGCCGGCTCTGTGTGCTCATGGCGCGTTCACGCCTCTCACCGTGAATCCGCTATCAGCGGCCCGCCTTGGCCGGCGCGCGCTTTTCGTCATCGACAGGCACGGCGTTTGGACCCGGCTGGATACGCGTGCCGTACATGCGCGCATACACCTGAGTGATCTCCGCGCCCATGAATACGATCTGAGCCGAGTAGTACGCCCAGAGCAAAAACACGATGATGCTCCCTGCCGCGCCGTAGCTGGACGTGACGCTGGCGCGGCCGAGGTACAGGCCGATCAAGAATTTGCCGACCGTGAAGAGCAGCGCCGTGACGACCGCTCCGACCCAGACGTCGCGCCAGGACACTTCGGCGTCCGGAAGCACTTTGAAGATCATGGCGAACAGCGTCGCGACCAACGCGAACGCCACCACGTGCATGCCGACCTGCCACAGGATGACCGAGCCGGGGAGGCTCGCCTCCGCCCATTTGCCGACGGCGGAGAGCGCCGCGCTCAGGATCAACGCGACCAGCAGCAAGAAGCCAATGCCGAGCACCATGCCGAGCGAGAGGAAGCGCTGGCGCACCACCTGCCAGATGCCACGACCGGGCTTCGGCTTCAGCTCCCAGATGTGATTCAGGGACGTCTGGAGCTCGGCGAACACGCCCGTCGCGCCGAACAGGAGCACCACCACGCTGATGATGGTGGAGATGATGCCGCTCTTCGGCTTGGCGGCGCTCTCGACCATCGACTCCACTGTCTTCGCGCTATCGTGGCCGACCAGCCCTTGCAGCTGTCCGAGTATCTCCCCGCGCGCTGCCTCTTCACCGAATGCGAGGCCAGCGACGGCAATCGCAATGATGAGCAGGGGCGCCACGGACAAGGCCGTGTAGAAGGAGAGCGATGCAGCCAAGCGGGGCGCGTCGTCCTCCATCCAGTCAGCGGCAGCTTGCTTCAACAGACGCAAGACGCCACGTGGCTTTCCGGCCGGCGCCGGGGTGCTGCTTGCAGAATTGTCCCAAGTTCTGCTGACCACGTGACCGTCGTAGCAATCGACGTGCCGAGCGAAGCGAGGGCCGCCCTGAAGCGTCGCCTACTTTCGTGTTCCGCCCAGCGACGACGGCAACACGAACTCACGGGATCGCAACAGCTCGTCTGCCAGAGCCGCCGTGTCACGCCGCGCCCCGACCGGCGGCTCGGGAGTGGCTTCGAGCAGCGCCAGCACGCCCTGTTTCAAGCGCGAAGGCAGCACACTGTCGAGGTACTCGAGCGCGGTGCCGCGGATCGCCGCGCTGCCCGCGTACAGGCCGTGATACGCGAGGCGCAGCGGCTCTCGATCGAGCACCAGCGCGAGCAGTGTCATGACGTATTCCACGCCGCGGTGCGCCCGCCCGTGCAGCGCATGTTCGCCGAACTCCGGACGATCGTCGAGGGCGTCGCGCTCGCGGCGCCGTGCCGCCGGTGCGCTGCGATCCTGAGACAGCTCGTCTTCGATCGCGTCCAGCACGCGTTCGCGCGGCAAGCGCGCGGTCTGCGTCTGCTCCGCGATGCGCAGCAGCGCGAGCGCGCACTGATGCCGCACGCTGAGCTCCGGATCGAACAGGCCGTCGACGAGCACGCGTACCGCGCGTGGTGTCGGGCAATTCTCGAGGACGCGCGGCACGCGCCGGCGGAGCACGGGGCTCGTGCTCGGATCGAGCAGCAGGTCGGCCATCGCGCCCACGGCTCGGGGAGCCACTTCGCGCAGGGCGGGCAGTACGTCGCGCGCGAGCTGGTCGTGCGCCAAGAGCGGCAGCGCGCACCAGACGAGCTCGGGCGTCAGTGGGTTTTGAAGCTCTGCGCGGATGCGCGCCACGTCCCCCGAGCGCAGGATGGCGGCGCGCTCGAGCAGTAGATCGCGGCGCTCGTCGCGCGCGTGCGGCGCGTCCTCGTCGTCCAGATGCAGCCCGACGTATCCAGGCGCCGCTTCGAAGCCGGCCCCACTGGAGGTCATGAGCAGCCCGGGGGCGAGCTCGTGCTCACGGTCGTTGGGCGGCCCCGATGGCCGATCCGGGTGATCGCTGCGCTGCTGCGCGATCGCGGCCAGGATCTGCGCCCGATCGAGCGAGACGCTCTCGGCGAGGGTGCGCTGTGTGGTAGCGTCGAAGACACGCGAGGGGTCGATGTGCAAGGTGCCGTGTCGCAGGCGGCTGGCCAGGGCATCCACGTAGCCGCGGTGAAGTCGCAGCGCGCACCACAGCGCCGCCGTGGCCGCGGCCATGGCCAGCACGAGCAGCATGGTTTGCACGCGACCTTCCGCGATCGGCACGAGCAACGCCGCCAAGCCTCCGCCAAACATCGTACCGAGCCGATCGACGCCTACGTCGATCAGCATCTTGGTGGGACGCTTCTGGGCGGGCGGAAGCGGCGTGTAAAATAGCTCGTAGCCCGAACGGAACACGGACGCCTGCACCACCGCTTCGGAGCCACGCAGGAGCGCCGCCGACCACAGACCGGGGCTGAGCAGCGCCAGGACGCCCGAGCCCAGCACGGCGCAGGGTAGGAGCGCGACGCTGCCCGCCAGACCGAAGCGATCGAGGATCGGCCTCGTCAAGGTGAACTGCACCAGGAGCCCCAGCACGCCGACTCCGGCGTGGAACGACGCATAGAAGGCGGTCAGGTTGGCCGTCTCGGGAAAGTGGCGGACGGCCTGCGCGCCCAGCACGTAGTCGAGGAGCGCGGAGCTGAACGCGGACAGCGCCACCAGAGCGGCCAAGGCGAGCAGATACGGGCTCTCGCGCAAGGTCTTCACGGAAGAGACACGCGTCGGCGAGCTCCGCGTCTTGGTGTGGCGCGAGCGCTGACCGGTGAGCGGCAGAACCGCGCAGAGCGCGAGCAGGTTGAGCCCACCGAGCATCGACAGCAAAACCGTCAGGCCATGGGTGCCGCTGACGACCCAGCTCATGATGCCGCCCAAAACGCCGCCCAGGCTGCCGCCCAGCGCGATGCGACGCACTTCGCGTTTGGCCGTGCGCGGATCGAACCACTCGTTGACGAGAGACCAGAGCGCTGCCACGAGCGTGGCTCCGAATGCCGCGACGTGGAGATAGAGCATCACGGCCACGGCCGGCGCGAACCGGGCGAGCAGCGCGCACTCGACGCCGTAGAGCACCGCGCTCGTGAGGAGGGCGCCCACGAGCAGCCCCGCGGGCGATTTGCGGTTCATCACCACGGCTGCCACGAAGGCGGCGGCGAGCGACACGGCCGCGCCGGACATGAGCATGCGTGGCAGCAGGGCCACGTCGAAGCACGTCAAGAACAGCGCGTCGCGGGCGGCTTTCGCGGCCACCAGGTGCGCGATCAACGCGGCGGAGACGAACGTCGCCGGCAGCACACCGCGCACTGCCTGCCTGCGTTGGTCGCTCAGCCGTTTCTCGGATGCGCCGCGCACGGAACGCACCTTAGCCCAGCGACTCCGACGCTGTGCTACTCCGCGCGTGATTCGGGCGGAATCTCGAGGTTCCAGGCGCGGGGCTCGCAGCGGGAGAGCGCCTGCCCTCGGGCTCCGCTGAGTGGCTTCTTTGGAGCGCCAGGCACCTCCCGCAGCTCTATACTCCCACGATGGCGCGCTCCATTCCGTCTCCACGTCGCTCGGACGTGCCGATGACCACCACTGAATCGGAGCGTTTCTACCAGCGCCGCATCGCGCTCTACGCGCGCGTCATGTTCCTGCAGTCCATCGGGTTCGCCATCCTCGCCAATGGTCTGGCGCTGCTCCTGGAACCGCGAGTTGTTTTGGGGACCGTCCTCGGCGACGCCGGCAACCGGCTGCACGTCGCTGCCGCGCTGTGGTCGCTCGGGATCTGGTTCATTTTGAAGCGGCGGGCCTTCTCCGTGAGGGGCCTGTCGTGGTTCGACGCAGTAGCGTGTGTCGGCCCGATGCTCCTCTACGGCGTGATGGCGCACGCAAACGCCGCGCCGGCGGCGCGACTCGAGCTCATACTCTTGCTGATTGGCAACGTGTACCAGCTGGGGCGTGCCGTGATGGTGCCGAGCACCCCGCGTTACACGGCTCTGCTCGGCTGCGCGATGTGCCTGCCAATCCTGGTCTATTCGGGCATGTGGGCGGGTACGATCAGCCCCGGCTCGGGTCCTGGGCGGGGGCGCCTGCTCGCCAACGCTTACACGGTGCTGTGGTGCACGGTTGGTATCGTGACGGCCACCGTGGGCTCGCGCGTGATCTTCGGTCTACGCCGGGAGGTCCGCGAAGCGCGTCAGCTTGGGCAGTACACGCTCGTGGAGAAGCTCGGTGAAGGTGGGATGGGCGCGGTGTACAAGGCGCACCATGCGCTCTTGCGGCGCCCGACGGCGATCAAGCTGCTGCCGCCGGAGAAGGCGGGTCAGGAGAACCTCTCCCGCTTCGAACGCGAAGTGCAGCTGACGAGCCAGCTCACGCACCCGAACACGATCGCCATCTACGACTACGGCCGGACGCCCGACGGCGTCTTCTATTACGCCATGGAGTACCTCGACGGTCTCGATCTGCAGCTCCTCGTCGATCATGACGGCCCGCAGGATCCGAGCCGGGCCGTTCATATCTTGAAGCAGGTCGCCGGTGCGCTCACCGAGGCACACGCGATCGGGCTCGTGCACCGCGACATCAAGCCGGCGAACATCATCCTGTGCGAACGCGGCGCGCTGTCGGACGTCGCAAAGGTGGTCGACTTCGGTCTCGTGAAGAACATCGACGCGGGGATGGAGGGCGCGTCCCTGGGCGTGACCGGCGAGACGCGCATCATGGGAACTCCGCTCTACCTTTCGCCAGAAGCCATCCGCAACGCGCCGACCGTGGATGCGCGCAGCGACCTGTATGCGCTGGGTGCGGTCGGCTATTTTCTGCTCACGGGCACGAGCGTGTTCCAGGCAAAGACGGTGGTCGAAATTTGCTCGCACCATCTCCACAGCGAGCCGGTGCCGCCTGCGGAGCGTCTAGGCCGCGAGCTGCCGAGCGATTTGCAGCGTTTGCTGCTGCGTTGTCTGAAAAAGGACCCTGCGGAGCGGCCGCAAAGCGCAGCGGAGCTTGCGGCGGCGCTGCGTTCGCTCTCGGTGCCCGAGTGGACTCAAGAGCAGGCGCGCGAGTGGTGGATGGGCACAGACCCTGCGGTGCGAGCGCGTGCGCGCTACGAAAGCGGCATGCGTTCGGCGGTAGGTCCGCATGCGACCGCGACCATCGCCGTGGATCTCAAGAAGCGCGGGCTCGTCGATACGGACGTCGCATAAGGCGATCGCGCTCTCGGTTTCACGCACGTTCTGGGATACGTCATTGTCCGCATACGCGGCTGCATGCGCGACTTCAATCGCGGTGGAGATGTGCAGGAACCGCGCAGGCCAAACCAGGGAACCGCGAGCGCGTCTCGTCGCGTTGCGACAGAGCAGCAAGCGCTGACTGCGCGAGCGGCCATGTCTCGATGCAGGGATCAGCCAGACGGCTCAGTGCACAGGGTGGTAATGTGTATGACCTGGTGGTGGTCGAACCGGCAGCATTCTCTTTGTGGCGCGTGTCGCCCACATGCTCGCTCATTGGTGCGGCAACGCTGCCGATCGTTAGGAGGTAACGCCGAATGTTGAAACACAAGCCGTTGGTCATGGGTTCCGTGGTGATCGCTCTCGTGGGCTCGTTGGCCCCGCTGGCGTGTGGTCCCCCCCCTCCACCTCCGGGGACGGGCGGCACAGCCGGCGTCGGCGGCACGGGGACAACGGGTCTTACCGGCTGTTCGGCGGAGTCTCAGGCAGGCGGCGGGGGCGCCACCGCCACGAATTGCCCGGACACCTCCCCGACGCCGCTGCCGCTCGACTCCTTCCCAACCTGCTCCAACAACACGTGCAGAGCAGCTCACTGTATCCCGGGCTCGCTCATCCCGACGACCGTTGATCAGCGCATGCTCGGCCAGCTGAGTTGCGCCAGCGGCTCGCTGTGCGTGCCGGACGAGCTCTCGACGCGCATCGGCAAGTTCAAGTTCAAGACCTGCAATTCGATTGGCGGAGCCGAGGGGCGCTGCGTCTCGACCTGCATCCCGCAGGTCAACGGGCTGATGGACGTGCTGCCGAGAGCAGGATGCGGCACGGACGAGCGCTGTGCACCGTGCATCAACCCGAACGACGGCTCGAACACCGGCGCCTGCAACCAGGGTTGCGACACCGGTCCGTCCGCGCAGACCACGACGAATCCTTACGTATTCCGGAAATGCCAGGGCACGAACGGCGTGTGCGCTCCCGTGTCCGCGGTCCCGCCCGTCCTTCAGACGCAGCTGATCCCGGATATTTGCGGGGTTGGTTTTCTATGCGCGCCGATCAAGAAGACGCAGGACCTGAAGTACAACTTTCCGTCTTGCCAGCCCCTGAACCCGCTCGTGGCCGCCTTGGCCGGAATTGGCCCGAATGGGCAAACCGGCGGCTGCGTTCCGTCCTTCCTCGCGGATAACAATCCGCTCGAAGGCGGCTTCATGGGTCAGGACTCGTGCCAAGTCGGCGAGAAGTGCGCGCCGTGTAACAACCCGCTGCGCGGTGGAGCGATGACGGGCGCTTGTCCCGTGCCGCTCTGCTCCGATCCCGCCGGCGGTCGCCCGCCGGGCCAGTAACCTCCTCCGTTCGTCTCGCTACTGACGCAAAACGGCCCGGAAGAGATTCCGGGCCGTTTGCTTTTGTGCCGCTCAGGTGGCGTTGTCGGCTACGGGAAGATCTCGCGCTCGTTGTAGACGGTGGCCAGGCGCTGCAGGGCGACGCCGTAACACGCCAGGCGGTAGTCACAGTCGTACGCTCGCGAGAAATCGAGCATGCGCTGATACGCGCTGCGCATCGCCTCTTCCTGGCGCTGTTCGACTTCCTGCAAAGTCCACTGCTCGCTGCGACGGTTCTGGACCCATTCGTAGTAGCTGACGGTCACGCCGCCCGCGTTCGCAAGCACGTCTGGCAGGATCTCGATGCCCCTGCGGCGCAGGATGGCTTCGCCTTCCGGCGAGCACGGCCCGTTCGCGCCTTCGGCGACCAGGCGCACGTTCAGAGCTTCGGCTTCGGCGGCACCGACCTGATTTTCGAGCGCCGCCGGCACGAACAGATCCGCCTGCATGGCGAAGAAATCTTCACGCGTGATCGGCTGGCCGTTGGGATAGCCGCGGATCGAGCCTTGCTCCTCCACGTACTTCTGCAGGCGGTGTGGATTGAAGCCTTCGGGGTTGTGCAGGTACCCGGTGTGATCGCCCACGGCCACGAGCGACACGCCGTCATGGCCGAGGAGGACGGCAGTGTGTGAGCCGACGTTGCCGTAACCCTGCACGATCAGCTTCTTGCCCTGCAGGCTGAAGCGCGAGCGTTCTGCCCACTCCTTCACGCAGTGCACCAGGCCGAGCCCCGTGGCTTTTTCGCGGCCGTACGTGCCGCCGCTGGTGACGGGCTTTCCGGTGACCACGCCCATCACGGCCTGCTTCGAGACCATGCCCACCGTGTTCACGTACGTGTCCATCGCCCAGGCCATGGTCTGCGCGTTGGTGCCCATGTCCGGCGCGGGGATGTCGTAGTCCGGCCCGATGTTCGAGCCGAGCGCGTGGAAGAAGCGCCGCGTGACCCGGCCGAGCTCGGCGCGAGAGACACGCCGCGGATTGAATTTGATGCCGCCCTTGGCGCCGCCGAAGGGCAGGTTCATCAGCGAGCACTTCCACGTCATGAGCGCGCCGAGCGCCTTGAAGTCGTCGAGCGACGCGCTTTCGTGAAAACGCATGCCGCCTTTGTACGGCCCGAGGATGTTCGAGTGCTGAATGCGGTAGCCCTTGAAGACCCGGTACTCGCCGTCATCCATGCGCACCGGGAAGTGCACGATGATTTCGTTTTTTGGCTGGCTCAGGATGCGGCGCACGTACTCGGGCAGCTGCACGAGCTTGGCCGCTTGATCGAGGTAACCCTGAATGACGCGAAAGAACTCGTAGCGAGGCGCGCCGCTCGGCACGAGCGAACTGGGCCGCAACGACTCCCCGACGACGTCGCTCGCCGCATCGAAAGGTCCTGATTCTCGCGACTCGGCCGTTGGCGGCGAGCTTTCTCTCGGACTCGTGCCGTCGACTGCGAACGGTTTGCTCATGGCTTTAGCTCCTAGCGTGGTGAATCAACAAACCGCATGAGAATTTCGAGGTGCCCTCAAGGGTGCGGGCACCTCGAAATTCCGCTCTGGGCTACTCTATTCACCACGATTTCTTGTTCCTGACGTGTTCTGTCTCGGCTCGAGACAGAACACTAACTGCCAGTGATGCGACCGGTCCAGAGCGTGTACAGGTAGACGATGGGGCTCACGACCAGGAGAGCATCGATCCGATCCAAGATCCCACCATGCCCCGGAACGATCCAGCCCGAATCTTTGATGCCCGTGGAACGCTTGATCAGCGACTCGACCAGGTCCCCCAGCTGCCCGAGCGCGCCCGCGAAGATCGCGAGCGGAATGGCGTGCTCGAGCGGAATCGACGGCAGGTACCAGAAATGCGCGAGCAACGCGCCGGCGCACGCTCCGACCAGTGAGCCGACGAAGCCGGCGCGCGTCTTTTTCGGGCTCACGGCCTCGTACAGCTTGGTCTTGCCCAGAAAGCGGCCGAAGAAATAGCCGCCCGTGTCGCCGAGCCACGCGAACATGAGGGTCATCAGCACGTAGTGCGGACCGATGGCACCGAGATCGCGCCGCAGTAGCGCGATCGAACAGAGCAGTGCTCCGATGTACAGGGGCCCCGCCACGCCCGCCACTATACGAAAAGCGGCGCTGGGAATCTGTCCAAGCCGCCAGAGCGGTACCAGGATGCCGACGATGGGCGTGAGGAACAGCACGGTGAGCAGCACACGCGCGTCGTGTGAGTAGAAGTAGACGGCGGCTGACACCGCCACTGTGCTCACCACACCGACCCCCTGCGCGACGGCGTCGCCCGGGTGAGTCATGCCGAAGAACTCCTGGGCGGCGATGGCGGTGGCGATGAGCACCGCCACGTACCAGCCCCAGACGGGTCCCCAGAACATCAATGACAGGAGGAGGGGCGCAACCAGGGCTGCAGTCAGGAGGCGAACGGCGAGATTACTCTTGGCCACGAGGTTTCGGAGAATAGCCCGAGTCGTCCCGCTCTCAGAGACGTGATTTTCATGGTTTTTCTCGCGGGCGCCGCAGGCGGTGCAAGACTGCCTCGGACTTGCACGCGAGCGCCGGTGCCAGTAGACCCGGGGCGCGCGCCGGCTTCCCACCGCGGGACGCCGATTCGCGCGACTCGGGTCGATGCAGGCATTCTGGGCGTTCGCAAGACAACGCGCAGCGGTCGCCGGAGTGGCCGCGCTGCTGGGCGCCGGTGTGCATCTCGTCACCGCCCAATCGCCGCCACCGCGCACCCTGGAGGGGCTCGCCCAGATGCTGGGCCGAGCGACGGGCGGCGTCGTCGCTCCCGATGAAATTGTCTGGGAGACGAGCCCCGGATTCTTGGTCGAGAGCCTGCGCGGACGAAACTTGCTGTTCCTCGCCGCGCCCGCGGCCGGGAAGCCGCGCGACGTCTACCGCGCCAGCGTGCGGGTCACGCTCGCCGGTCAGCCGATCGGCGTGCGCCAGCTCCGCAACTTGACGGACACGCCGCTCGGTGACGACGTGGCCTTGAAGCTTCAAGACGGCAAGGCGGCGTTCGCTACGGTCGCGTTCGGACGCATTCAGAGCGTCACCGTGCTCGAGCTCGCTGGGACTCGGCCAATGGATCGGCCGCCCGGCGTCGTGGATCGCTTCCTGCTCGCGATCAACGCGTTCCAGACGACCGGCAGCCTCGCCGGCGTCGGGCGAACGGACATCGTGCTCGACCTGCCGGCGCGCAGCGTGCGCATGACCTTCGCGCCGCCTCGTCTCCACGTCGATTTGGGAGATCGCGGGCGCGCGCTCGAATACGACACGCAGCGTCGCACGCTCAAGGGCGCAGACGGTGGACAGGCGTACGCGGCGCGCGCCGTCCCCCACGTGCATCGCGCGAAGCCGCTCGTGCTGTGGGGCGTCGACACCGTGCGCGCGGAGGTCGGTCCCGCTCCGATTGCCTGGCTCGAACATCAAGTCTTCGGTGCCAAGGACACCGTGAAGCGCACGACCTTCGCCGTGTTCTCGAGCTCGGCCGAGTCCGTGCTCAAGGAGCCCGTTAAGGCCGCGAAGCGCGCGGCGCTGCTCAGCGCCGCGAAGCTCGACGACGGGAACCACGCCTGGCCGCCCCCGCCCATCGCGTCGCTCTGGAAAGAAGTGCAGCTCGGCGAGGGAGAGTGGCAACCGGTTGCCCTGCCGTTTTTGCGTCAGCTCCCGGTGCCGCCGGGCAGCGCCAAAGCTCCGCCGTACTTCTACAAGACGTTCATCCGCCCCGACACCAAGCGGCCCTACGCGAAGGTGACACTGGTGGCGATGGACATGCGCCAGCTCGAGCTCGGCATGCAGGCCGGTTTCGAGGATCCCAAACCCCTCACCGGACCCCCCGGCGACGGCCATCTGCCGCGCGAAGCCGGCGTCGCCGAGCGCGTCGTGGCGACGTTCAACGGCGCCTTCAAGACGACCCACGGCGCCTACGGCATGATGGTCGATCGCCGAGTGCTGATTCCGCCCGTGAAAGGCGCCGCGACCGTGATCGTCTCGGAGAGCGGCGAGACCGCGCTCGGCAGCTGGCCCGAAGCCGAACGCATTCCCGAACACATCACGAGCTTTCGTCAAAACCTCGATCCGCTCGTCGAGGACGGTGTCGCCAACCCCACGGGTCGCTACATCTGGGGCTGGCAGCTGTCGGGCACGAGCGTCATGACCCAGCGCACCGCTCTGTGCGTCACCCCGGGCGGGCACCTCTACTACGCGTTTGGCGCGGAGATTGACGGGCCCACACTGGGCAAGGCACTCCAGCAGGCGGGCTGTTCGTACGGCATCCACCTGGACATGAACCCCGCGCACTGCGGCTTCGTCTTCACGAACATCGCGTCGCTCAAGGACAGGGAGTTCAGTCTCAAGCTCGCCGATCCGGAGATGAAGATCCCTCCGGACAAGTTCGTGCGCTGGTCGCCGAAAGACTTTTTCTATCTGCTCGTGCGCGAACCCACTCGGCGTGACGCGTCGGGCGTGGCCTGGATTACGGACCCCGGCGTGCAGCCGCCGCCCGCCTGGCTGCCCGGCATCTTCCGCGGCAAGGTTTCGATCGGTAGCGTGGATATCGAGTTACAGAGCTTCGAACGCGGTCGCGTGGCATTCCACGTGCGAGCCGGAACCAAGGAGCCGACCGTGCACGACGCCCCCGCAGCAAAGACTGCGCTGACGGGGCCCGATACCGAGCGAGTGCTTGCCGCCATCAACCTCGGTCACACCACGGAAGCGACGCGCTACGGCCTCGCCTTCGACGGCAAGCCGTCGCTGCCGCTGCGCATCGGCTACGCCACCCTGGTGATCGGTAAAGAAACCCCGCTGTCGATCCACTTGCCGGGCCGCGGCATCCAGCTCGAGGCGGACGAAGAAGCCGTCCAGCTTCCGCTGCTCGCGGAAGAGAGTCAGTTGATGCCGCATGCCCGCGAGCACGGAGCCATGCGCCTCCGCAGCGCCTTGTGCATCGCTCCCGGAGACCGTGTCGTGATTGCGACCGTAGAGCACGACAGCAGCGACACGCTCACCACCGCGCTGCTGCGCGTCGGCTGCAAGCGCGTCGTGGAGCTCGACCGCGGCTCGAGTCACCCCGCGTTCGTGCACCGCACCGGCACACCGACGCCGCCCATGGCGAGCTACGAAACCAGCGTGCTGTACGCCCTGGGCCGCCCCATGCTGCCCCATGCCCAGCGCTGGAAACCCCAGGGCTCGCGCCCCTCGACGAAGCCCACCGGCTACGACGCGCCAGCGCCGGCCACGTCGTCCGCGTCCACTGAGTAGCGTTAGTCAGCGCGCACCGGCGGTCGCCACAAACACCAGCGCCCGAGTGAAAGGCAGAACACGTCTTGGTGTGTTAGCCAGACCTGCCGAACACGGTTCATGTCGCGATTTCGGCGTTGTCCGTTCAGCTGCCGACGTCGGTTAGGGTGGCGTGGCACGTGGACGCCTCCGGCAGTCCAATATACGTTAGGCGGACAACGCGGCGCGACACGCGCTCACTGCCGTTGGTCATTCAGGGCCCCATGACTACCGAACTGCTGTTCCTTCGCCGCGCATTGGGCTCTGCGCAGCCCGAGGACTACGTCCAGTGGGCGATCGAGCAACTCGGCGACGGTGCTGACGGACCCAATTTGCGTATCTTGGCGGGTCTGAGCACCCGGTTTGATCGCGACGAGGTCGAGCACTACTTCAAGCTGGCCTGCTCCGAGCTTCAGTTCGACGCGCCTCGTGCCGACATGTCGCCGTTGGAGGTCGCTGCTCTAGTCCGCCGGTCGTATGAGCGCGGCGACTCGTCCGCGATAGAAGCCATTCACATGATGGCTGACGTGTACCGGACGTCCGGATACTCTGAGCCGCTTCTTTCGCCCTGGCTAAGGGCGCGCGAGCGGCCAAATCGATCGATTGGGGTCGCGAACATGTCGATTTGAGATCGACAGGATCGCGTCGACATGATCTACGTTCGCGGTGGACGCGGAACAGTTGGTTCGCCAGAAGTGGCGCCTGTTGAGGGCGACCATGGATGAGCGAACGCGCCGGCTGTGGGCT
>DATDJP010000323.1:0-29996 GCA_036520475.1 Polyangiaceae bacterium
GCGCACGCCGAGCTGGCTCGGGCGCAGTGTCCGGAGCTCGAGCCGGGGATTCTGGGCCATGCGCACGAAGGCCTGCACCGCGCCGCTCGGAGCATAGGCATCGTCCGTGAACGCATACAGCAACGTCGGACGATCGAAGCGCGCGATCCGCTCTTTTGCGTCTGCTCGGTGGCCGAACAAGTAGTCGGGATGCCGGCACCAACGGGCCCATTCCAGCGCGACGCCTGCCGGCAAATCGGCGCCCAGCCCGGCCTTGCCGGGCAAGTAGCCCCAAACGCGGGTGATCGCCGGCACGAGCCCGTACCAGTACAGGGCGTAACGAGCACGCTCCGCGGCGGGCCAGTTGCCCCAATAGCCGAGCTGAGCCCCAACCAGCACGCTCGCGCGAGCGGCTCGCAGCTCGTCCACCAATCCGATCAGCTGCCCACCGAAGCTGTGTCCGACGAAGGCGAGCGGCGCACCGGGAAATCCGGCGCTCACGAACCTGAATGCCGCGCGCGCGTCGTGGTCGGCCCAGTCGCTCAGGGTGGCCCGGAAGCCGCGCAAGGAATCCGGCCGCGACTGGCCGATGCCCCGGTAGTCGTAGGTGAGGACGCGCATGCCCGCGCCGGCGAGGTAGCGTGCGTAGCGCCGGTAGAACACCTGCGGCACGGCGGTCGCCGAGTTGATGATCACGGTGCCGAGGGCCTGGCCTACCGGTAAATAGAGCGTACCGGCCAGATGGAAACCATCGCCCGTTTCGAGCTGAAGCGACTCGGTTGTGATGTCCGCGTGCCCGCCCGGGTCCTGGTCTCCGAAACTCGCGTGCGCTTGGATCTCGGTCGAAATGGGGGTCGGAATGGAAGTCAGCGACATGGCGCCTCCTTTCCCTTCCTGCATTGGGCCCGCTGGCCGCGGTGGCTGCCCCCAATTCTGCAGGGCCGGGCGGCAGTTTTGGCGCTACGGCGCGGCTTGCTCGACGAATTTCGTGAAAGCGATTTCTTCACAGAACGGAGCGAGCAGCTCCCGCGGAGCGCCGCGCCATGCGAGGTCTTCGAGCTTTTCCGCGAGTGGCACGTCGGTGCGCAGGGTCGCGAGCGTCTTGTAGAGCGGGAGTACTGCGCGGCCCTGCGCGAGGCTCGCGGCCAGACGCGCCGCACCCCGCACCGGCGGCGCCCCCCACGCGGCGGGATCGACGGGAATGGATTCGACACAGCCGAAGCGCGTCAGCAAGAGCGCTGCCGACTTCGCGCCCCAGTGCGGGATGCCGGGGATGCCGTCGGCGGTGTCACCGACGAGCGCGAGCAGATCCGGGATGCAGGCCGGCGGCACGCCGAATTTGGTGCGCACACCGGCCTCGTCGAGGACCGTCTTTCGCATGCGATCGAACAGCACGATACGGTCGCCCTGCACGCACTGCGCGAAGTCCTTGTCGGGCGAACAGAGCAGCACCTGTTCGACGCGCGAATCCGCCGCGAAGCGCCGAGCCGCGGCCGCGAGCGCGTCGTCCGCTTCGAACTCGACCATCGGCCACGTGACGAGACCGAGCGCGCGCGTGGCGCGCTCCGCCAACGGAAATTGCGCGTACAGGTCGGGATCGATGCCGGCGCCCGTCTTGTAGCCGGCGAAGAGATCGTTGCGGAACGATTCGATCACGTGATCGAAAGCGACGGCGACGTGCGTCACGCCGGGGCTGCGCAAGAGGTACAGCATCGAGCTCAATAGCCCGCGCGTCGCGCCGACCTCGACGCCCGCGGGGCTCTTCGCGGACGGCGCGCCGTAGTAGGAACGGAATAGCTCGTACGTGCCGTCGACCAGGTGGACTTTCAAACAGGGGCTCCCTTCACGCGCGCGCCAAGCGTAACCCGAGTGGCACCTGACGGATCTCGGGCAAGTACCAGTTGCGGAACGTGGGCCGCGCGATCGGCGGCTGCGTGAGAAAGGAGCCGCCGCGCGCCACGCGGTGCCGACCGTCGAACCAAGGCTCGCTGTAGGCACGATAGGGCTGCGGACGAAAGCCCGGGTACGGCAGAAAGACGCTGCTCGTCCATTGCCACACGCTACCCACGAGCTGTTCGAGCTCGAGCGTCGTTCTCTGAGCCAGGAGCTGCGCGGCGCGCTCCCATTCGACTTCGCTCGGTAGCCGTGCACCCGCGAAGCGCGCGAACGCCTCGGCCTCGTACCAGCTGACGTGGCTCACGGCGCGATCGGGCTCGACGAGTCGGGGGCCGGCCAGGCTGCGGGTGTGATAGGCGCCGTCGCGGTCCCGTTCCCAGTAGAGCGGCGCTGAAAGAGCCGCTCGCACGCGAAAGTCGTTGCCCGACTCGCTCCAGAGGCGGCCGTCCTCGTAGCCCCCGGCCGCCATGAACTCCAGCCATTCCGCGCAGGTGACGGGCGCTCGTCCCAAGGCGAAGTCGTCGATTTCGATCGTCTGCCGTGGCGACTCGTTGTCCCAAGCGTCGGGATCGGTGTCTGTGCCAACCTCGAAGGTTCCGCCGGAAATGCGGATGTACTTTCGCTGGCCGACCGAGCGCGCGCTGGTCAGTGGTAGGTCGGCGTCGCGTTCGCAATGGGCGCCTGCCAGCAAACGGGCGATGCCGATGAGCTCGGCGTGCTGCCGCTCGTGGTTTGCGATGAAGCGGAACACGTAGCCGCCCTTCAGGAGCTCGTCGCGGCTGTCGAGCTCGGCCACCGCCAGAAACTCCAAGGTTCGCTCGCGCACGCGCGCGGCATAGTCAGAGAGCGCGCTCAGGGGAGGCGCGCTGGAAGAGCGTTCGTCCTTGGGGCTCACGAAGGAGTCGAAGACCGCATCGAGCGCGGTGTCGATCGGCGGCTGATGTGCAGCGCGGCGCAGGATCCAGAGCTCTTCCTGCCAGACGATGTGACCAAAGTGCCAGGCGATCGGAGAAAAAAGGGGATCGAACTGACGCGCAGCAATCGAATCGGGCACGCCCCGGCTGATGCGGTCCGTGAACTGGCGGGCCGAGGTCAGCGCTTCCGCCAGCTGAGCTCGAACGCTCAAGATAGCGCCACCTCGTTCTGCATGCCGTCTGCGGAGAACAGGAACGCGCGCTGCGTCGGAAGGCTGCACCAGGAGCCGCTCCCGTCCAGCGGCTCGGAAGCGATCACGACGCCGCTTTTGACGCTGGGCGAGCGGTTGGAAAAGTAAAGCGAGGGCGGCTCGTCACCCACTGCGGCGCGCGTCGCCACCAGCGACTCGCCGTCGCTGACGAGCAGCGCGTACAGGCCCCGGATTCCGGCGCGCTCGGTGCGCTCCATCAAATTCCGAAGTGCCGTCGACACCGCGTTCAGGAGCCGGCCGGGGCGTGCTGGCTCGCGCCCGCGGGGCTCGCGGTGGTAGGCGTCGGCGATCGAGGCGAGCACGTACTCGGTGTCCGTCCTGCCGCGGATTTGCGAATAGTGCGTGTCGGAAAGGTCTTGCTCGAGCTGGCGCGCGAGCGTTCTCGAGAAGTTCTCGATGTAGCCGTTGTGCGCGAGAACCAGCGGACCCATGCTGAAAGGTGGAGTACTGGCGATCGATACACTCAGAGAGTCGGTAGCGCTGCGCACGCAGGCGAGCGCGCAGCGGCTATGAATCGCCCGGGCCAGGTGTTCGCGGTTCGCATCCGCCCAGATTGGGAGGGTGGAGCGGTACAGGCAGGGCAGTGGGTCATCCGGCACGTAAAACCCCGCCCCCCAGCCATCCGCGCAAACTACTGCCCCGCGCAGCTCTTTTGCCGCGTAACTCTGGCGTTCGAGAGAATGAGGCGGCCGTTCGAGCAGCTCCCCGAGGCGGATCGGCTCACCCAGATAGCCCAGCATACGGCACATCGGCTAGAGGATAACTCCAGCGGGCGGGCTCGACGAGCGGACGCATGTTCTTTATGGGTGAAGGCGAGGTCAATCCCATCCGGGCCGTGCTGGTATGCCAGTGACGGAGATTGCATCAACAGAGGAGAGCCGTAACGATGAATTCACGAGCAGCGGCACCGAGGACGAGCGTTGGTGCCGCGCGGGTTCGGCGCGAAGATGAGGCCGCGGAGAGCTCGCGCTTCCAGGTGCGCGTGTTCCTCAACGAACGCGCGCGCGAACAGCTGGCAGACGATGTCCGCGAAGGACTGACGCAAACCCCCAAATCGCTGCCGCCGAAATACTTTTACGACGCCGTCGGTTCGCGGCTGTTCGATCGCATTTGCGATACCCCGGAATACTACCAGACCCGAACCGAGCAGGCGCTCCTGGAGGGCGTCGCCGATCGCATCGTCACGGGCCTTGCGCCGAGCCACATCGTGGAGCTTGGCAGCGGCGCAGCGCGCAAGACGCGCGTGCTCCTGGACGCGCTGGGCAGGACGCGCCGGGACGCGCGCTTCGTGCCGTTCGACGTGAGCGAGAGCATGCTGCGCGCTAGCGCCCAGACGCTGCTCGGCGACTATCCGTGGCTTCACGTGCACGGCATCGTCGGCGACTACGAGCATCACCTCGCGCACATTCCGAACGGGGAGCGCCGGCTGTTCGTGTTCCTGGGCAGCACGATCGGCAACTTCGAGTGCGAAGCGGCCGTGGCGTTCGTGCAACGTTTGAGCGCGTGCATGCGTCCGCGCGACCAGCTTTTGCTCGGTTTCGACCTCGTCAAGAGTGAGCGCGTGCTCCACGCGGCGTACAACGACGCGCAAGGCATCACGGCCGAGTTCAACAAGAACGTGCTCTCGGTCCTGAACCGTGAGCTCGGCGCCAGCTTCGACCTGAGCCGCTTCACGCACGTCGCCTTCTTCGATGCGGGGGCGAGTCAAATCGAGATGCATCTCGAGTCGCAGTGCGCTCAGCGTGTCCACGTCGGGCGCCTCGAGCTCACCGTAACGTTCGCCGCCGGCGAGCGCATGCGCACCGAGATCAGTCGCAAGTTCACGCGCGGATCGGTGGCCCTGCTCCTCGAGCGTTCGGGTCAAGAGCTGGTTTCGTGGTTCAGCTCACCCGACGACTACTTTGCGCTGGCGCTGAGCCAGACGGCTGCCCACCGCTGAATTCCGGCCGGACTTCGCGTGACACGACTCTCGAAAAGGGCCTTGCGCTCGGGAGAGGGCCCGGGAACAATGCGGCCCTATCTAGGCTTCGGCTTCAGAAGACGGTGACCATGCGGCTCTCGACTCTGTCTGTCACGCTCGTCAGTTTCGGTCTCGTGCTCTCGTTCGCGAGCTGCACCCTGATCACGGATGTGAACCGCGATCTCATCGATCCCGGGATCGACGCAGCCGGGGGTGCGGGCGGCAGCGCCGGCGCGGCCGGTACCGGTGGCACCGCGGGCACGGCCGGTGATGGCGGCGGCGGGACGGCAGGTGGCGATGGCGGCGGCACCGGCGGCACCGGCGGGGACGACGGCGGCGACGCAGCCGGGGGTACGGCGGGCACCGACGCCGGGCCGGACAGCGGCGATGACGACGGGGGTCCGGATGGTTCCGGCGGGGAAGACGCGGGCGACGACGGCAGCACCGCTGACGACGCCGATACCGACGTCTAACACCGCAGAGCTCGAGCCGAGCGGCACCGCGCTCGACGGCGCATCAGCCAGAGCGCTGCAAGCACGCTGCTTCCGAGTAGCGCGGAGCCGCGCCAGCTGAGCGTTTCACGCGTTGCGACGCGTGCGCCGCACCCGTAGCTCGCTCCGCACACGGCGACGTCACCCGCGCGTCCGGGGTGACGGCCTTGATCGAGCTCGTCGATGTCGCTCACGCCGTCGCCGTCCGTGTCGAACACTTCGCCCGGCGCTGACGGGCAGTTTCGTGCGCGCATGCAGCGCAAGGTCGTCGCGATCGTCTCGGGATGGCCGGGTCGAATACCGAGCGTCCAGATGCGCCTGCCGAAGGGTGTGATGTACGTGAGGCCGCCCGACTCACGCGTGTGGCACAGCGTGCACGGCGCCGGACACGTGAGACCCGCGGCCTCTTGCACGACCTCCGGGTATTCGGGCTCGGCGCGCACGGACGCACTGACGGTGATCGCGAGCAGCAGTGTACGAGCGAGCGTCGCCGCCGCATGAGCGCGGCCGTACACGCGCTGTCACCGCCCGCGGCGTCGCAAGGACCAGAGCAGCGCGCCGGCCACGAGCAACGCTGAAGCGGAAGCCAGCCCGTCTAGCTGCGCCTTCGGCGGCGCGATGCTGGCGCCGCAGCCGTAGCGCGCGCCGCAAAAACTGCCGCCTTGGCTCGAGTTGGGGTCCTCCGAGTTGCGCAGCTCTTCGATGTCCGGCGTGCCGTCGCCGTCGCTGTCTGGAGCCGGTTCGTCGGAACGGTACGGGCACGGCTCGGCGCTCGGATCGGCGACGCCGTTCTCGATGCAGGCCAGGGCGGCCGCGACCCCGCCCGGATTGCGAATGCTCACTCCGGTCGCCTGGAAGGTAGGACCGAATTGCTGATTCAGCTGCCCGAGCCCGCCCTCAGGGCGATTGTGGCAGAGCACGCACGCGGGGGCACAAGGCAGCCCGAGCGCCTCTTGCACGGCGGCGGGGTACGTCTCCGACGCCTGTGCGCGCACCGCGAACAGGCAGACGCTCAGCGCGACGACTCCGACCAGACTGAATGAGTTTCGAATCATGCGCATGGCTCACAGGTAGGCGTGCAGTTGCGCGAGCAAGGTGAAGGGCTCGTCCTGGCGCTTCAGGCCGTCGAGCCGCATTTCGAGATGCGGAAGGAAGAACCAGTCCACGCTCGCCCAGCCTCCGAAGCGCGGCTTGCCCTGACCCGTGACCGCGTCGAGGCCCGGCTGGTCTCTGGGCTTGCCTTCGTCGAGCGCCTCGCCGGTCAGCATCAAGTGCAGGCCCTGCACGACTTCGTAGTCCGCCTGAGCGAACGCGACGTAACCGGGCTTGTTGCTCGAGCGGAGCAGTCCGTTCGCCTCGATCAGCAGCGCGAGCTGAGACAACGGCGCAAGGCGCGCGAACCCGCCATGCGCCTGTCGCGTCATGACGTCGCCGTTGAGCAGGAGTCGATCCTCTTCCGCGCGAGTCACGAGGCTCGAAATGCCCAGCGCAGCCCAGTCCGAGGCGAGCGCTTCCAGGTACAAGCTGTAGCCGCGCTCGCGAAAGCGATCGGGGTTGATCTGGAAGTTGCCGGCGATGCCCATGATTTCGCCGCGCAACCAGTCCCCCTGAAACGAAACCGACACCCCGTGCTGCTGGTCGGAGTCCCGATCGGTGCGGGTGGCTTCGCGCGCCCACATGACGTGCTCCGGGATGCGCACGCCGAACGGCAGGTTGATGCGCCCGGCGCGCACCAGGACGTCCGGCGTGACATCGACGCCGATCCAGTGCGTGCGCGACACGAGGTTCATGTCGTCGCCCTGGCTCGTGGTGATTTGCGCGGCTCGGCCGTGCGGTGAATTGGGCTCCACCTTGATGACGCCGATGTCACCGGCGACGCGTACCCGTCCGAGCTGCAGCTGGCCGTAAAGATCGGCCTGCATCGGGAACGTCGAGAACTTGTCGTCCTCGCTGTCGGGTTTGATGACGTTCATGTGCCGGTAGCTGCCGCCCAACAGCAACCACTCCGGCAATTCGACGAGCCCCCAGAGGAAGCCCGCAGTGGGGCTCGCACCTTCGCTGGATTCGGGAGCCGATGCCGGGGCAGCTTCCCCGGCATTGGCTTCACCCCCCGCCTGCGCGTCGAACGAATCGAACGAGTCGAAGTCGGCGCTCTTGGTCTCACTAGCCGCGGCGGACACGCTGTCCTTGCCGTAACGCATGCGCAAGAGCAGGTCGCCTTGGATCCGGCCATAAGCTGTCAGCGTTTCGCCACCGGACGGATCGGCGTGGCACGTCGTACAGCCGCCGTACCCGTGGCGGATCATCCACGTGTACGCTTCCGCTGTGTCTGGCCAGAGGGTGACGAGCAGCGTAGCCGCGAGCGCGGCGAGCCGCGCTGTCATCGTGATTCGAGTCGGGAGCAACCTGCCAAGAACACGGGCTCGCAGCATCGCGCCCGGTTTTCGCGCAGGTTCGTGGCTACGTCAATCTCTCACTTGTCGCGCAGCTTGAACGACACTTTGAGCTTGATGCTCGGCTCGACGCAGACGCCAAGGTAACACGGCTGTTCGATGCCGTAGTCCTCGATATTGACGTCGGCCATGCCCTGCACGTGATAGTCGCTGCCGGTTCGCTTGGCCCGGTAGCGGAATTTCAGCGGTTTCGTTTTGCCGTTCAACGTGAAATCGCCCGTCGTGCTGCCCGCGGACGTCTTGCCGTCGTCCGGCAGCTTGAGCTTGCTGCGCTCGACGACCAGCTTGGCCGCGGGATGCTTGCTCGTGTTCAAGTAGCCGCGCAGGTGATTGTCGCGCAAACCGATCCCCGTTTTGAGATTGGTGAGCGCAGCGGTCAGCGTCAGCTTGCCGTCCGCCTCGTCGGCAGAGAGGTCGCTCGACGTCCCGTTGATCTTCATGCCGGCGGGACCGACCGCTAAAAACTGGACGGATGGGGTGCCGACGCGGGCGAGCTTCGCATCCGCGGCGAACGGCACGCTGAGCAGGGCGGCCAAGGTGAGAAGATGGATTCGACGCATGATTTTTCCTGAGATCGTCCGGGGCTGGCGTTTGCCGCGACGCGGCTCTGGGTTGGACGGGGCGGACGTGCCTTCGATTCAACGGCGCGGCAAGGGCCAGATCGGTCACCTGCGCGTCACGGAGCGCACGGGCCGATCTGATGTACGGTCGCGAAGCTTCCCAGTTTCCCGGCGCCATTCTGAGGCAGGTTTTGGCAGTTCGAGAGCGCGAGCGCGAGCCTACACAGGGTGCCGCTTTGCCTACACCGGCGCGGTGGGCACGAAGCACACCGCGCGGCGCTCGGAATTCGAGAACGGCCAGCGATATTGGAGGTCTTCGGCCACTTGCCATTCTGGCAAAACCGGGACGTCGGCCTTGGCGATCAAGACCCATACGGCGCGGCGCGCCAAGCGAGCTCCCTCGGCGAGCCACAGGTCGGGAGCGAACGTGGCGCGCGAGACCGCGACGTCGAAGCCTGTCGCCGGCAGCGCCTCGCTGCGTGCGCGCTCGACCCGCACGTGACGACATTCGAGCTGACCGACTGCCGTTCGCAAGAATGCGACGCGCCGCTGACGGGGTTCCAGCAAAGTCAAGCGGAGCTGCGGGTGCAAGATCGCGAGTGGCAGCCCGGGTGCTCCTGCCCCGCTGCCCACGTCGAGCCACGTGCGATCCAGTGCGGCTAAAGAAGAACGAGCCTGCGCGAGCACGGCGGCGTCGGCCACGAACAGCTCGACGAGCTCGTCTGCGCTGCGCGCCGCGGTCAAATCCATGCGCGCATTCCAGGTCACGACCAGATCGAGCAGCGCACACAAGCGTGATACCGCGTGAGCGTCGGCGAGTCCCGGAATGAGCGCCTCGAGAACGCGCTCGATACGCGGTGACCACGCGGGCCCGAGGGGCGTGAGCGCCATGCGCACGCTTTAGCAGACCGCGCGCGGCGAATCGGGCGACGCCGCCGGCGCTCGGGAGGTTTGCTGAAGATTTACGAGTGTCGAGCGCGCTCGAGTGTCGAATTTTGCCCCAGCGCCTTTGCTTTCGCCCGAACTTGTTCGTAAGTATCGGCTCGTATGGCGGAGAACGTCCCCCTGGATCGCCTGGAAGAGTGCGTGCGCCGGCTGACGGGTCGCAGAGAGCCCGCAGAAATCGCGGAGATGCCCGGCGGGGGTTCCTCACGGCGCTTCTTTCGCGTCACTTTGGCGCCATCTCGCAGCGCGGTCGCCATGTACGTGCCCGACGCCACACGCTCGGACGAGATCGTGAAGACCGACGAGGCTGGGCGTCGCTGGTCGTTCCTGGAGGTGCGCGATCTGCTGCACGAGCGCGGCATCCGCGTCCCGAGCGTGCTCGCGGAAGCCTGCGAGGACGGCTTCGTGCTGCTCGAGGATCTGGGGGATGACACGCTCGCGCAGTACCTGACGCGGCACCCTGAAGTGCGGGTGTCTCTGTACCGCACGGCGGTCAAGGATCTCGCGCACGCGCAGCGCGCGCTGGGCAGCTTGCCGGCCAAATCGATCATCGCCGCGCGTGCGCTCGACGAGGACTTGCTCGCCTGGGAAATCGATCATTTCCGGGAGTGGGGTCTGGACGCGCGCGGCATTCATCTCGACGAGCGCGATCGGCGCACGTTCGACGAGGTGTCCGCGTACATCGCACGGCTCGTCGCGAGCTGGCCGCGCGGCTTCGTGCACCGCGACTACCAGAGCAGGAATCTGATGGTCCGCGAGATCGACGGTGAGCCGAAGCTCGTGTGGATCGACTTTCAGGACGCGCTGCTCGGACCGCGCGTGTACGACCTGGTCGCGCTGCTGAACGACAGCTACCAGGTGTTCGAGCGCCCCTTCATCGAAGAGCGCCTCGACGAGTACGCGGATGCGCTGGGGCTCGGCGCGGAGCGACAGGCGATCGGCCGCGAGTTCGACGTCGTGACGATCCAGCGGAAACTGAAGGACGCAGGGCGCTTCGTCTACTTCGATCGCGTCAAGCACAACCCGCATTTCCTGCGCTTCGTCGAGCCGACCATCAGGAAGGCTCGGCTCGCGCTGGAACGTCTGGGCGACGACGCCAAGCTGGCTCAGCTCGCGGAGCTCTTGGACCGCGTGCTCGGCGCCGGCAAGCCGTGAGGCGCGCGCTTTGCGCGGCCGAGAGGTAGCCACTCCCGCTCGAGCTCTGAGTCACAGAACAAGAGCCAGCTCTCGCTGCCCAGGCTCGCGCGCGCGCAGAGCTCGCGAACACGACTGAGAGCCTGCGCTGCGCTGGTGAGTGCCAGATCGATGTACGAATACTTCAGGCCGAATCCGTTGCCCACGACCGCGCCCAGCTGGTGTGCGCCGAGCTCGGCGGACAAGCAGTCTTCCAGCCCGCTGCGTTCTGCGAGGCGCTTGCCGTGCGAGCGCACGCGGCTCTTGTACTTGATGTAGCAGAACAGCTCGCCGTGCCGGGAGAAGCGCTCGGAGCTGAACCGTCCGCCTTGCAGGAAGCACTTCAACATCTCGGGTCGGGTGGTGGTGGCCAGCACGAGGTCGTCTTGCGCGCCGTAGTCCTCTGCGGTCTCCGGCGAGAGCTCGAACATGGTCCACTTCTCGGACGCCGGCTGGTGCCAGCACGGCTCGGGAAGCCCCGCGTACAAGCCGCGGATGGCGGCGCTCACGGTCTTCGCGAGATCGGCGATCGGGAAGGTTTCGTGTTCGCCGTCGTTGCTGTTCAGCACGCGCAGCGAGCTGCGCGCCGGCGTGCCCACGGCCGTGACGCGGCCGATCCAGCTTTCGAGCAAGCGATCGCCCAGCAGGCGCGCGACGAAGGTCTCCGCCAAGCTGGTGCTCGAGTCCTCGTCGAGGTCCAGGAACAGCGGAGAATAGAGCACGACGTCCAGCAGATGGCCGCGCGAGAAGCCGGCACGCGCTTCCGAGCGCAGCAAGAGCGGCCTCGCTCCGTCTTTCAAATCGCGACGCAGTGAATCCAGGTTGTAGGGCGCGCGGCTGACCGCGGTGTCGAGCAAATCGAGCACGGATGGACGCGACTCGCGTTCGCGCAGCGTGAGTTCGAGCTCGACCGACATGTTGCGACGAGGCAGCTTTGCGCGCGGCTCGCGCGCCGTCAACGCGCCGCTCCGAAACGCCAGCGAGTGCCGGCTGTTACGCGCCCTGCGCTCAGTGCGGCGTCCACTCAGCCTCGCTTCGGCCGAGCACCTCCACGGAGACGTCGACGACACCCGCGCGCATCATGCCGAGCTCCTGCGCGGCAGCGCGGGACAGATCGATGATGCGCCGCCTGTCGCCGAACGGTCCGCGATCGTTGATGCGCACGACCACCGAGCTGCCCGTGTCGCGACGAGTGACACGCACCTGCGTGCCGAACTTCAGTGTGCGGTGCGCGGCGGTCATGGCGCGCGGATTGTAGCGTTCGCCGTTGGCCGTGCGATTGCCTGCTAGCGCGTCGCTGTAGTACGTCGCGCGGCCTTCGAGCACGCGCCGCTCGCCGGGCGGTTCGGATGCAATCGGGCTCTCTGCGCCGTGCGCGGGTGCTGGCGCGTAGGCGGCCGGAGCGGTTGCGCATTCTCGCTGGCACCCGACGTTAAGTGCCACGGCGAGGAACAATGCCACGCAAGCTGGCCAGCGCACGCGTGGCGCGCGCGCGTGCACAGCGCCGCGCGGGTTGACGCGTCTGGGCCGAGCCTTACCGAAAAAAGAGCACCAGGTCAGCGCACTCAAAGCTCAGGGAGAATCGTACAATGACGAACCGCAAACAAGAATTCGACGAAATTTTGGCGCACTTCGAGACGGCCATGCTGGTCACGCGGCCGCAGGACGGAGCGCTGCGGGCTCGCCCGATGGCGATCGCCGGCAAGGAAGCGAACGGAGATCTCTGGTTCGTTACGGCGATCGATTCGCCCATGGTCGACGAGCTCCTCGGCGAAAACCAAGTCTGCGCGAGTATGCAGGCAGCGAGTCGCTTTCTGAGCATCTCCGGCCGCGGCGAGATCGTGCGCGACCGTCAGCGTATCGAGCAGCTGTGGAAGCCGGCTTGGAAGGCGTGGTTTCCGGAGGGCAAGGACGATCCCAAACTCGTGCTCTTGCGCCTGGTAGCCAGCGAAGCCGAGTACTGGGATCAGCACGGCGCGAAAGGTCTGGCGTATTTGATCGAAGGCGCGAAGGCCGTGCTGCGCGGAGAGACGGCGAAGCCGACCAGCCAGCAGCAGCACGCGAAGCTCCAGCTCTGAGGCCGCGGTCTCCGGCCACTGTACTGATCGGTGGGATTTCCGCGGATGGCGCTCGCCGACTGCTAAGGCGTGGCGAGTGCCTGCAAGCCGCATTATAGATGTGGGCGATGGGGTCCATTCGCCTGGCGAAGTCCGTGCAAATCGCTTGTTTGACCTTCGGTGCGCTGGTGCTCGCTCCGGCTACGGGCTGTAGCCGCAGTGGAGCGGGCGCCGAATGCTCGTATCGAACGTGGCAGGGCATGTGTCAGCTCAAGACGGTCAGCCGTGTACGGCTCGTCGAGTCGATGCCGGCAATTTCGGTCATGGAAGGCCTGTACGAGGCGCAAGACACGCAGCCCGGACAGACGTTGTTGCCGCCGAACAGCCGCCAGGAGTTCAGCGTGCGCGCCGAGCAGGAGTTCGAGCTGCGCGCGCACCTCGAGAAACACGGCATGGTCCCGTGCCGGTATCAGGAGAAGGCCGGCGGGTCGTGCGCGGATGGCCGGCTAGTCGTGGAGGTTCCAGCTTTCGTGCCGAGCGCGGCTCCGGACGTGCGCGACGCGGGCCCGCCCGAGTCAGGCGGTTGCGCGGAGCTCGACCAGGGTCAGCCAGGGGCGCAGGGCGCGGCGGCAGAGCTGCCTGCCGGAGCACCCGTCGAGATCTTCTTCCAAGCGGACTCGTCGGAGTCGAGTCCGGAGATCGAGAAGGAAGCCGCAAAAGTCGCGGAGGCGCTGCACGCGCATCCCGACATTCAATGTGTGGCGGTGGTCGGGCACGTGACCTCCGGCGAACGCGCGATCCTCGGTGACGAACGCGCTGCCCTGGTGAAGAACCTGCTCGTTTCGCGGGGCGTGCCTTCGCACCGCTTGCAAACCATCGCAGCGGTCGTGCCCATGTCGGGAGGTGCTCCGCGCGCCGTAATCGAAGCGGATCGAAAGGTCCGGCTGCGAGTGCTCAAGCGCGCCGCTCAGTGACGAGGCTCGGGCTGATTCGTATCCAGCACGCCCTCCTGCGTGGCGGGCTCGAGTTGTTCTCCGTGTAGCTTCCCGCGGCGCTGCAGCATTTCCGAGCCGACCCAGCACGCCAGCGCCCAGGCGAGGCCGAGCGCCCAGCCCGCGAGCACGTCACTCGGGTAATGCACGCCCAGGTACATGCGGCTCACGCCCACGAGCACCATTAGAAAGAACGCACTTGCCAGGTAATACACCTTCGAGGTGCGCGTGGGGCTCAAGCTTGCCATGAGCGCGCCGAGCGTCGGGTAAATCACCGCCGATATCAGGGAATGACCGCTGGGAAAGCTGGCCGACGAGACTTCGACCATGTGCTGGACGAAGTCCGGGCGCGGGCGTGCGAACGTGAGCTTCAGGAGGGTCGAGAGCAGCCCCCCACCCGCGACCGCTACCAGCAGGAGTAGCGCCGAGCGCAGCATCTTGTGCATCAGCAAGAAGCCCATCACCAGGGCGGTGATCAGGCCGACGATGACATCGCTGCCGAGGGCCGTGATCTCTCTCCACGCCGCTTCCACCCAGCGCGGTCCGATTGGGTCGTCGGGCCGGCCCGCTTCGCGCAACATCAAGAGCAGCTGGCGGTCGATGCCCGCCTGCGAGGTTTCGAGGACCAGTTCGCTGAGCTCCACGAAGCCCCAGACCAGCGCGACAATCGCGAGCACGGCGATGTGAATCTTGAAATCCGCGTGTTCGGACCACGTTTTGAGTGACATGCGCCGCCAGTTCCTCAGTCGTTGACGCGCAGCGGCACCACGATCCAGTCTACTCGAAGGGGGCACACGTCACGGTTAGCCACGTGGGATGCCGTGTAAAGCCGCTCACGGCGCGTTGCTGTCCACGAGGGTCCGGCCAGCGGCGCGGGCAGTTCCAGGCCACGTTGAACGCTGACACGATTCAGTGCAAGCATGCCCAGCCGAGCGCGACACCGGTGGAGGTCGGCTCGAAAAGGAGCTTGAAAGCATGAAGCGATTTCCGTGGCTCACGTCCCGAAAGAAGACCGCCCCCGAGCTCCCGTACGAGCCGCCGATCTGGTTCGGTAATCATTCGAACGGCGAGTACTTCCACTACGCTACCCGGCGCGATCGCAAGATCCGCCGCGCGATCCTGGACACAGCCGCCGAGAACGCGCGCAAGGTCGGCATGGATCGTCGCGATTTTCTGGCGAGCGCCATGGGCATGGCCACGTCGCTGCTGGTGCTCAACAGCGTCACGGGCTGCGGCGAGGACGAAAAGCCGGAGGGGCGCGCGAACTTCTGCGTGCCGAAGGAGGCGGCGCTCGACCCCGACCTCGCCAATTTCACGATGCGCGGCAACGAGTTCATCTTCGACATCCAGACGCACTGGTTCAAGAGCTCCGATCTCGACAAGTTCGCGATCTATCGTCAGAGCTTCCCGGGTCTGTTCGATCGGCTCACCGAGGATTACTACGTCAGGAGCATCTTCTGCGAGAGCGACACCACGATGGTCGCGCTGTCTTCGTGGCCGGGCATTCAGTGCCTGCCCGGACGCGAGGCTTGCGGCTTGCCGCTGTCCAATGAGAGCAACGTCGCCTCGCGCGACCACATCAACGGCCTCGTGAACAGTCAGCGCGTCGTCAGCCACTGCCAGGTGATGGCGCAGGACAACGATGGCGTGGAAGGGCAGCTCCGGATCATGGAGCAGATGGTCGAACACGACATCGTGGCGTGGAAGCTGTACCCCGGATTCCGGATTTACCAGGCGTTCGCCATGACCGATGACCTCGGGCGCAAGGTGATCGAGAAGGGTATCGAGCTTGGTGTCAAACTGTTCTGCATTCACAAGGGCCTGCCCATCGGCACCGTGTTCGATGTCGATCATGGCAACCACCCGCGTGACATCGGGGTGATCGCCAAGGACTACCCCGACGCGAAGTTCATCATCTATCACTCCGCGTACGCATCGGGCTCGGCCACCACGAACGAAGCGCCGCCCGAGGGTCCGTTCGATCCTAACGATCCCAACCCCAAGGGCAGCAACGCGCTCATCAAGTCGCTGCTCGACAATGGCATTTGCCCGAACCAAAACGTGTATGCGGAGGTGGGCAGCGCGCTCAATCGTGTGCTCACGGATCCGACGATGGCCGCGCATTTTTTCGGCAAGCTCATGAAGTACGTGGGAACGGACAACGTGTGCTGGGGCACGGACTGCGCCATCTACGGTTCGCCACAGCAGTTCATCGAGCCGTTCCGCAACCTGGAGATCCCGGAGTCGATGCAGGAGGAGTTCGGCTATCCTCCGCTCGACGCCGAGCAGAAGGCGAAGATCTTCGGCCTCAACGCAGCGAAACCCTACAAGGTGGACCCAACCGAAATCCGCAACGCCCTCCAGACCTGCCCGAGCGCCGCGCTGAAGCGAGAAGCCGACGAAGAGCTCGGCCCACGGCGCTGGGTATTCGAGGAACCCAATGGTCCGAAGGACTGGGACGAGTTCGTCGAACACACCCGTGAGAGCGAAGCCGTCGGCCGTCCCGGCTGAAGAGTACCTCGGCGGATTCAGCGGCCCGTCGTCAGGATGGCCTTGCCGACCACTTCGCGGTTCTTGACCGCGTTGAGCGCGTCGGCAGCTTTCGCGAGCGGGAACGTGTGCGAGATCAGCGGCTTCAATTTGCCCTCGCTGTGCCAGTTGAAGAGCTGCTCGAAGTTCCGCTGGTTCGTCTCCGGATCGCGGGCGGAGAACGCGCCCCAGAACACGCCGACCACGGCGCACCCCTTGAGCAGAATCAGGTTGGCTTTGGCGGCGGGGATGGTGCCGCTGGCAAAGCCGATCACGAGCAGGCGGCCTTCCCAGTTGATGCAGCGTAGCGATTGCTCGAAAATGTCCCCGCCGACCGGATCGTAGATCACGTCTGCGCCGCTGCCAGAGGTCAGCGCCTTCACGCGATCCTTCAGAGACTCGGTGCGGTAGTTCACGACGCCTTCGACGCCATACGCCGCGCGGACGCGTTCGAGCTTGGCGTCGTCGCCGCCGCTCGCGATCACCTTGGCTCCGAGCAGCTTGCCGATCTCCACGGCGGCCGTGCCGACGCCGCCCGCGGCGCCGTGCACGAGCAGTGTTTCGCCCTGTTTCAGCTGGCCGCGCTGCACGAGCGCGTGGTAGCTGGTGCCGTAGGTCATCGATAGGCCCGCGGCCGTCGGGTAATCCATGCTGCTCGGGATCTTCATGCAGCGGAACGAGTCGATCACTACTTCATCGGCGTAGCCGTTCCAGCCCGTCATGCCGAGCACACGGTCGCCAGGAGCGAACTCCTTCACGTCGCTGCCCACTTCGAGCACCACGCCGGACACCTCGCCGCCCGGCGCGAACGGCAACGGCGGCTTGAACTGATATTCGCCCTTGATGATGAGCAGGTCGGGGAAGTTCACGCCGCAGGCATGCACGCCGATTTTGACCTGCTGCGCGCCGACGGGCTCTGACGGAAGCTCCGTCAATACCAGCGATTCAGGCGGTCCGTACTCTTTGCACAACATCGCTTTCATGGGCAAGGCTTCCTTTTTCGGGCACCTTACGCCAAAACGCACACGTCCGGGGAGAGCTCGCTATCCGAAAATGAATGCATGCCCGACCACCGAAAAATTCTGATTGGCCTGATCGTGGGCGCTGGGCTCGGAGTTCTCGCGAATGCTTTCGCGTCCGATCACGCGTGGCTGAACGCCGTCGTCACTTACGGCACGGAGCCCGTTGGTCGCATCTTCATTCGTCTGCTGATCATGTTGGTGGTGCCAATCGTGTTCGCCGCGCTCGTGGTCGGCGTGGGAGATCTCGAGCTCAAGGACATCGGCCGGCTCGGGGCGAAGACACTGGTGTACACGCTCGTCGTCTCCACGCTGGCGGTGCTCATCGGCATGCTGCTCGTGACCGTGCTCGAGCCCGGCAGTGGCGTTCCGGAGAGCGTGCGCGAGAGCGCGCGTTCCAGCGTCAGCGCGGCGCCTCCGCCCAAGGCCGGTTCAGTGGCGGACCTGGTCGTGCAGCTCGTGCCGGACAACCCCGTGAAAGCGGCCGCGTCGGGCGACATGCTGGGCTTCATCGTCTTTTCGCTGATCTTCGGCGTCGGTCTCGCGCAAACGAAAACCGAAGCTGCGGGCCGTTTGCGTCAGACGATTCAGGGCCTTTACGACGTCGTGATAATCGTCATTCACGGCGTGCTGAAGCTCGCCCCGATCGGCGTGGCCGCGCTCCTGTTCACGATGACGGCGCGCACCGGTTTCGAGATCTTGCAGCAGATTGCCGCCTACGTGTTCGTGGTCCTGCTCGGCTTGTTCTTGCACATGGCGCTCGTGTACTCGGCGACCGTGCGTGTGATCGGCGGGATGTCGCCGTTGCATTTCTTTCGCAGCGTGCGCCTGGCGATGGCCACGGCCTTCTCCACGGCCTCGTCCGCGGCGACGCTGCCCACCGCGCTCGAGGTCGCCGAAGAGAACCTCAAGCTGCCTCGGCACGTCAGTCGCTTCGTGCTGACCGCCGGCGCGACGATGAACCAGAACGGCACCGCATTGTTCGAGGGAGTCACGGTGCTATTCCTGGCGCAGGTGTACGGTGTCGAGCTGAGCCTTGGCCAGCAAGCCCTGGTAATGGGCATTTCCATCCTGGCCGGGATCGGCACGGCAGGCGTACCGGCCGGCTCGCTGCCAGTGATCGCGATGATCCTCGGGTTGTTCAATATTCCCGCCGAAGGACTGGGCCTGATCCTCGGCGTGGATCGTTTGCTCGACATGTGCCGTACCGTGCTCAATGTCACCGGCGATCTCGCCGCTGCGGTCTGCGTGGCACGGGGAGAACCGGCCACGATGCACCACGACGTAGCGCCGAACGAAGGGCCACTGACATGAACGAGCCGCGCTCCCCGCTCGCGAATCAGCGCCGCGTGCGCCTTGCTCCGGGCGGTCTCGATCTCGCCGGTGAGGTACTGCCCCTGTACGCCGGCAGCGTGCACTACTGGCACATGGAGCCGAGCACCTGGCGGCCCGCGCTCCACGCGCTGAAGAGCATGGGGCTTCACCTGGTGGACACGTACGTTCCCTGGGGCGTTCACGAAACCGGTCCCGGCGAGTTCGATTTCGGCGCAGGAAACGAGCGGCTGGACTTGCCGCAGTTCCTGCGTGACGCGGCCGACGTCGGGCTGCACGTCATTTTGCGCCCTGGACCGCACATCAACGGCGAGCTCACGTACTTCGGCATCCCCGAGCGCGTGATCTGGGACGAACGCTGCCAGGCGCGGTCTGCGCGCGGCAAACCGGTGATTTTGCCCGCACCGCCGCTGGCGTTTCCCGTACCGAGCTACGTCAGCGACGCCTTTCAGACCGAGACGGCGCAGTGGCTCCGCGCGTGCGCGGACGTCGTCGCGCCGTGGGTATGGCCGCACGGGCCGATCGTGCTCTATCAGATCGACAACGAAGGGGCGCTCTACTTCCGGGACGGCGTCTACGACCAGGATTACCATCCGGACGCCGTCAGCGCGTACCGTCGCTTTCTGCAGACCAAGTACGCCACCGTGCAGGAGCTGCGGCGCGCGCACGGCGACGCCTCCGTGACGTTTGCCAGCATCGAGCCGCCCAAGCGCCTGAACGCGGAGGCGGCGCTCGAGCTCGCGCCGCACCTGGACTGGGCAGAGTTCCAGGAGCAGCTGCTCGCCGACGCCTTTGCACGCATGCGCAGCGTGCTCGCGGTGACGCCGCTCGGCACGTTACCGTGCTCCCACAACCTGCCGCTGAGCGAAGGGGCCACGCCGCTCGACCCAGGGCGCGTGAGCCAGGTCGTAGACTTCGTCGGACTCGATTACTACCATGGCGCTTCGCCCGCGCAGCGCGGCGAGGTGTCGCGCCGCACGTCCGAGCTCGCCGTGCGCTGCGAGATCGCGCGAGCGCCGGCGTTCGCCTGCGAGCTGGGCGCGGGGTTTCCGCCGTTCTTTCCGCCGCTTCGCCGCGAAGACAACGAGTTCACGGCGCTCACGGCGCTCGCATACGGCCTGCGCGGCTTCAACGTGTACATGGCCGTGGAGCGGGATCGCTGGATCGGCGCGCCCGTGGATCGCAACGGACAGCGCCGGCCCAGCGCCGACTTCTGGGAAAAGCTAGTGCGCGCGCTCGAGCGCACACGCTTTCACGAGCTGTCGCGCCGCGTGCCCGTGCAGATCATCGTGCCGCGCAGCTATCGTCGCCTGGCGCGCGTGCTGCATGCGTTCGGCCCCTTCAGCGCCGCGCTATTTCAAGTCATGGGCGGCAGCGCGGAAGAAGCGTGCTTCGAGGACGAGCTCGATTTCGGAGCATCGATCGTGATCGAAACGCAGCGCTTCATGCGTGCGCTCGAGTCGGCGCTCGATGCGCGTCGCATTCCCTACGGCATCGCGTCCGGAGATCTCGCCAGCGAGGTCATGAGTCGCGCGCGCTGGTCGATCGTCGCGTGCACGGGTGCCCTGGAGCCGGAAATAGCGAAGAGCGTGGCAGAGGCCATCGAACGCGGGCAAAACGTCACAGTGGGTCCGTTTGCACCGGAGCGGGACGCGCTGTTTTGGCCGCTCGAGCAGCCGCTGTCCTTGGTGCGCCGTCCCGGTGCCGAGGCGCCCACGCTGCTTTCGCTCGATGAAGCGCAGATCGCCGCTGCCGTGGAGCAGTGGGCGGCGCGCCTCCTCGAATATCGCCTGGAGGCCAGCCCTGCACAGATCTCCGTCACCGCGCACGCAGACGCGGAGGGGGTCGCGCGCGTCCTGTTCGTCGTGAATCCCTGTCCGCCCGCCGTCGTCGCCGAGGTCAGCGCCTGTGGCGCGGCGAGGGCCAAGGACGGCCTGACGGCAGAGCGCTTCACGCCCCGAGCGGACCGCTTCCGTGTGGCAATCCCGGCGCATAGCGTGCGCTTGCTGGAGCTCGAGCACGATTCATAGTAGTGGCTCCCGCGCCGCCGCAGCACGCGAGAGCGCGCCGGCGCGGGCACCACGATGCTCCTCGAGATCAACCCCGTTCACCCAGAGCCGCGCAAGATCCGGCGCGCCGTCGACGCGCTTCAGGCGGGCGACATCGTCGCGTACCCGACGGATACGGTGTACGGAATGGGCTGCGATTTATTCAACAGGAAAGCCATCGACCGGCTCTACCAGCTCAAGGGCATCGACAAGGGGCAAAAGCTCGCGTTTCTGTGCGGTGATCTCGCCGATGTTTCCAAGTACGCAATGATGCACGATCACGTGTACCGCGTGCTCAAGCAGCATTTGCCGGGGCCGTACACGTTCATCCTCGAAGCGTCGCGCGCCGTGCCCAAGATCGTGCAGTCCAACCGCAGAACGGTGGGGGTGCGCATCCCAGACAGCGCCGTGGTGCGCGCGTTGATCGCGGAGCTGGGCGCGCCGATCCTGTCCACGACGGCGGCGCGCCACGGCGAGGATCCGAGCCCTGACCCGCATGACGTCGACGCGCTCTTTCCGGGCCTCGCGCTCGTTCTCGACGGCGGACCCGGCGCGCTCGAGCCGACCAGCGTGGTGGATCTGACCGGGGACGAGCCGGTCGTCGTCCGGCGTGGGGTAGGCGACGTGAGCGCGTTCGAACACTGACGGGGCCGAGGTAGGCGTCGGCAGAGCTCGACTCCATCGCTGAAATGTGCACCTGGTTGAACCGGTTGCCGCCGAAAATGGCCTCCCCACGGAGACCGTACGGAAAGGCCCGGAGCGCATTGATTCAGCGTCGGACTAGCGGTATCTAGACGTCCAGCATGACCTTCGTCGTTACAGACAACTGCAAGGGGTGTCGCTTTACGGATTGCGTCGCCGTGTGCCCGGTCGACTGCTTTCACGGGGACGGCGAGATGCTCTACATCGATCCCAACGAGTGCATCGACTGCGGCGCGTGCGTTCCGGAGTGCCCCGTCGAGGCCATCTACGACGAAGCGCAGCTCCCGGAAGACCAGACGCACTGGCTCCAGTTGAACGCGGACAAGGCCCCCGGCCTACCCGTGATCAACGAGAAGGCGGACGCGCTGGCGGGTGCCGAAGAGCGTAAAGCCAAGCTCGGCTTCTGACCGGTTACGCGAGCCCGCCTCGCTGACAGGCTCACTTGGCGGCTGCGGCCGCCGCGGCCGGCGCGCCGCTCAATTGGAATTTGGCGCGCGCCTGTGCCTGCAGCCCGAGCGGCTGCTCCGGCTGCTTCTCGGCTTTGACGCCGACATTGAGCGCCTGGGTCAATTCGCCCGTGATGGGCAGCGGCACCCCCTTCTGGACGTCGAGCTTGCCGTCTGCCGTGGACTCGAACTCCTGCAGGCTGAGCTTGCCGAGCTCCTTGGGAACACCAGGCATCTCGAACCGCGGGCTGGTCGCGTAGCGCTTGGTGTTGATGTTCAAAGTGACGCGATCGCCCTTCACTTCGGCGACCTTGACGAGCCGGTACGCGACCACCTCCGCGCCGACCGATTGTTCGCGCGTCACGGCCATGAAGTACGCGCCGGCGCCGAGCGGTTTGTCCGGAAAAGGCAGCGTCATGGTCGAGAGCGCCTCGGTGAGCGAACGGAGCGCGTTGTCGAGGCCTGGGTCTGCGCCCTTGGCCAGGGTGTACCGAAAGTCGTTGCCGGCGCCGTTTTTGGACACTCGGTACTCGACCTTGCTGCCCTTCAGTTTGCCGAGCTCTGCTCCGAGCTCGGCTGGCACTCCCGGTGACGGTTGCAGCTTCACCCCGGTGACGGTGGCGACGACGTCCACGTCGTCCGCGCTGCCCGTGGCGGACTTCTGAGCCTGAAAGCCGAGCGCGAACTCCATGGGCGGAAGACCCTGGCGCGGTCCGGTCGTGAGTTGAAGCTCGAGCGCGCCGCGGTGCTTGCTGCCGGGCTGTGGTTGGGCGTCCGCGAGCAGGACCCGCGGCTCGCTGCCTTCGCCCCCGAGCGTGATGCGAGCCGGCGAGCCTGCGGCGAGCTCCTTGTCCGCCTGGCCTGGCGCGAACACGCCATTCGGCGGCGGCCCTTGCTCGGAGCCGCGCGGCGCCTTGCCCTTGCGGGCGCTGGCCGACGCGGCTTGAACCGCTTCGGCCAAATTGGGATCGATCGCCGGCTTGTCCGAGAGGGGACCCGCGTCCCCTCGGGACGTGGTGTTCTCTGTCTTTTCGTCGCAAGCAAAGCTCGCGAACGCGGCGCCGAGGAGCAGAGCGGGGATGAGTTTGCGGTGTCCTGAAATCATGGGAGAGGCTGGGAGATGGGCGGTTGCTGAATCAAACGCGGCAGGGCACCTGCCCGCCGGGGGAAGCCCACGTTTACTCACTTTGCGACTGGGTTTCCAGCCTGAGCCTGGATTTCGCTCCTCGTCGTTCACCGTCCGCTGTCTTCGTCGGGCGCCCCGCCGCTGCGCGCCGGATCCAAGGTCGCCGCGCCGCTGGATTTTTGGCATCCTCGCAGTATGCCGCTCATTCAAGTCGTCACGTCTGCTCCGGCCGCTGCTTCGGCGCACGAACGCGGCTTACTCGGCCGCTTGTCCACGCTCCTCGCCGAGCGGCTGAAGAAACCCGAACGCTACGTGATGACCTGCCTGAACACGAGCGCGCACATGACGTTCGCGGGCAGCGAGCAGCCCGCGTGTTACGTGGAGATCAAGAACATCGGCCGCTTCACGCCCGAAGCGACGCGAGCCCTCAGCGGCGAGGTGTGCGACCTGCTCGCGAAAGAGCTCAACGTCGCGCGCGACCGCATCTACATCGAGTTCACGGACACGCAGGGCCACTTGTGGGGGCACGACGGCGACACCTTCGCCTGAGCGCCGTCACGACGAGCACTCGTTTCGGGGTAGGGGTCGTAAGGGCCCAGAAACCTGACGAAACCTGAGATACAAGGGTGGGGCCCCGATGAATTCACTTCAGAGCATTCATCAAAGTCGCCGAAGTTTGAAGGATTGACGGCGATAGCTGTACCTTTGCGAACGCGGACTGTTGGGCAGACGTGACGGGTTTCGTGCGCAGGCGTGAGCGCAGGCGCAGGCGTAAGCGGGGGCGCAGGTGCGGCGTAGCGGGGCGCAGGGCGAAAGCGTAAGCGGGCGCGTGCAGGCGTGGGGCAGGCGTAAGAGGGGACGCCGCAGCGTTGGGACGGAAGCTTGATACTTGGTGCGGCTTGATTTTTGGGTTCACGCGGGGCGACGCGGACTGGCAGTGGGTCGGAGTTTCGCGGGGTGACGGCGAAGAGAACTGCCGCTCGGGGTTTCTGATTTTGCACTCGTGCTCGGTCGCCTCAAGGGGCTGGAGCTTTGCTCCGCCCGCGCTTCGCGCGGCGCCTGCGGCGCCCTTGACCCGACCTCCGACTCGAGAGCGGGGGGTCTGCATCCTCGCGCCAGCAGGCGCAGAAAGGCAGAACGTTGTGTTGCGGATTTATCCTATCGCTCTCGATTGGCTCAAGGCAGTTCGTCCGTTGATCGCGCAGATTGCTCGTTACGACGGCGATCTGGCGAAGCAGCTGCGGAGGTCGAGTTCTTCAGTAATTCTCAACCTTGGTGAAGGCATGTATTCGCGCAGCATGCTGCCGAGCGCGCGCCCTTGTCGTCCGCCACGGTCTCGCGTGCCGCGGGGGTCGCGCTGCAAAGACGATCGCGAACGAAAAGGCGGTTTACATTCGCGATCGTCTGGAATGAGCAAACCCCCCCGGCCAGCAACCGACGGCGCCCACCGACAGCGCTTCAGCCGTCACAGCATTCGATACATCCCGTATGCGGCAGGGTAGGCACCTTTTTCAGGCACAACTCTCGCCGCACACGCGACTCGTGATGAATGCTCAGAATTCACTTCATTGGGGCGGAAGCTGTGCTCCCGGAAGACTCACGCAAACTGACGAAAGGGCGTGAGCGCCAATAGCTTGCGCCACAGCGGTGCAGCCACGGACACGGCCGGCATCGGTGGCGCGATGTCGACCGGTTGTACGCGCGCTTCGGGGTCGACCAGCTGCGTGACCGCCTCGGCGACCACCGTGTTCACGTCGCGCTTCTGATCGATACAGAAGAAGGCGAGGTCTTTCGCCACTTCTGCGGGCAGATACAGCGTCATCTCGCGGTACTCGCGCGAGCCGTGTTTCACCAACGGGTCGGGGGAGGTGATGGCGGCCTTGGCCACGGGCGCACGGGCAGCCGTGTTTTCCCCGGACACGAACGCGTCGATGTTAGCCGGCTGCGGCTTGCGCAGGGAAACAGCCACTTGTTTTTTCGGCATAAGCGAACTTCTCCAATTCGTCGAATAGAGCACGGACCTCGCGCGCAGCCGGATCGCGTCGGCAGTACTCCGTGACGCTGGAACCGGCTGCGAGAGCCTCTTGATAGGCGACGCGGTACGACAGCTCGGCGCCGAGCACGCTGAGCCCGGCCTGTTCGAGCACCGAGCGCGCCGCCTTGCCGAGCGACGTGCGCCCTTGCTTGCGCGTGATCGCGATGCACGCGAGCAGACTGTCGCGCACGATGCGCGCCTCGTTGATGAGCTCGACCGAAGACGTGATGGCCCATGCGTCAGCGGCGGTCGGGCCACAGGGCAGGAGCGCCACGTCGGCGACCATCAGCGCCGAGCGCTGCACGTCACCGTGCCGCGGCGGGCAGTCGATGAACGTCCAATCGTAGCCGCGCGCGAGCACGTCGAGCTGCCCGGGGCGGTGCATGGCCGCCCCCATCGCCACGACGCTCGGTGTGCGCCGGCCATTTTCGGTGGCGACTTCACTCCACGTGCGCACGGTTCCCTGCGGATCCGCGTCCACGAGCAGCACGTTTGCGCCGCGCTCGAACGCCACCATCGCCAAGGCTACGGCAGTAGTGCTCTTGCCGACGCCGCCCTTCTGGCCCATCACGGTCACGATCATGGGGACGACGCATTACGCACCCTCGCGCGCAAGGCCAAATTTTCGGCCGAGCATTTTCCTCGGTCCGTTGACAGCGTGACGTGAGGCCACACCTAGTTCACGTGCGGTACCTGGCTTTTGCTACGGACTACGATGGGACTCTGGCCCATCACGGCCGGGTCGACGCGCCCACCCTCGAGGCGCTGCGAAAGCTCCGCTCGAGTGGTCGCAAGCTGCTCCTGGTGACCGGTCGCCAGATCGACGACTTGCAACAGGTGTTTCCCGAGCTCGCCCTCTTCGACTGCGTGGTGGCGGAAAACGGGGCCCTTTTGTACTGGCCGGAAACACGCCAGGAACGACTGCTCGCGGCGAGCCCACCGGCCGATTTTTCCGCGGAGCTCCGCGAGCGAGGTGTGGAGCCGTTGTCCGTGGGGCGCGTGATCGTCGCGACCTGGGAGCCGAACGAAAGGGTCGTGCTCGACACGATTCGCCAGATGGGCCTCGACCTGCAGGTCATCTTCAACAAGGGGGCGGTGATGGTGCTGCCTGCGGGCGTCAACAAGCGATCCGGCCTGGTGGCGGCGCTCGACACCTTCGCTCTGAGCCTGCACAACACGGTGGCCGTCGGAGATGCAGAAAACGATCACGCCTTCTTGAGCGCCTGTGAGTGTTCCGTGGCCGTGGCGAATGCCCTCGAGGCCGTCAAGCAGACCGCCGACTTCGTGACGAAAGGCGATCACGGCAGCGGCGTGTGTGAGCTCATCGACCTGCTCGTCGAGAGCGACTTGCAGGAGCTCGAACGCGGTCTGCGGCGACACCACGTGCTCCTCGGCTGGGACGACGAAGGCCGCGAGCTGAAGCTGCCGCCGTACGGCACCGGCGTGCTCGTGTCGGGCGTCTCCGGGGGCGGCAAATCAACGGCCGTCTCGGGCATGCTCGAGCGGCTGTGCCAGAGCGAGTACCAGTTTTGTCTCATCGATCCGGAAGGGGACTATGACGGAATGCCCGGGGCGCTGCGCGTGGGCAACGCGCGTCAAGCTCCGGATCTGGACGAGGTGCTGCAGATCTTCGTTTCACCGCGCCAGAACGCGATCGTCAATCTGCTCGGCGTGCCGCTGCTCGATCGTCCGCAGTTCTTCGCCGCGCTCCTCGCGCGTCTCGAGGAGCTGCGCGGCAAGCTCGGACGACCGCACTGGCTGATCATCGACGAAGCGCATCACATGCTGCACAAGACCGCGCGCGAGAGCACGCTGGCGTCTGCGCACGGCGTCAGCGTGCTCATGATCACCGTGCACCCGGATGAAATCCAGTCGGGGATGCTCGACAGGGTGCAATACGTGCTCGCGGTGGGCGCTGAGCCAGAGCCGACGTTGCGCGCGTTTGCGCAGGCGGCGGGTGTCCAGCCACCGGTGCTGAAGCAGACCGCTTCCGACCAGAGGCTGTTCCTGTGGGCGCGTGATGGCGGCGCGGTCACCCCGCTGACCACGGTGCGCGGCACGCACGAGCGGCGGCGCCACGTTCGCAAGTACGCCGAAGGTGAGCTCGGTCCGGACAAGAGCTTCTACTTTCGCGGCAAGGACGGCAAACTCAAGCTCCGTGCGCAAAATCTGATCCTGTTCAATCAGATCGCCGAAGGCGTGGACGATGAGACCTGGCTCTTTCACCTCCAGAATGGCGACGTTTCCCGCTGGTTCCGCGACGCCATCAAGGACGAGGAGCTCGCGGGCGAGGCGGAAGCGCTCGAGAAGGGCGACTTGAGCGTTGCCCAGGGCCGCGCCGCCATTCGAGAAGCGATCGAGAAACGCTACACCCTGCCCGCCCGGTGAGCTCTCCGCAGTAGGCAGCAGCCGAGCAGGGGAAGATCGAGCGCGCGGGCCCCGTAGGTAGATTGGGGCGAAAACCCCGTTTTCCAGAGCGCCGCGGAGCGGTCCGCGGCCGTGTCAGCTTGCTTACAGAATCGTCGTGGTTACGGCTACAGTGTTGGCCGGAGGTTCGGGCATGGGTCCGCTCCCAACCGCGAGTCCGCTTTCTACTTAAGGAGAAATCTCATGCGTCACCTCTTCGCGCCTGCTCTTGGCGTGCTGTGTTTCACCGTTCTGATGTTCGGGGGCAGCGCGGCGCACGCGCAGAGTCTCGCTGCGTGCGGGAACATCAACGTCGAAGCCAGTGGACAGTGCAGGGCCGACATCACGGGTGGCTGCCAGGGCCACTGTGAGGAATTGAGATTCGAGGCAGCGTGTCACGCGGAAGCCTACGTCGAGTGCAAGGGCGAGTGCCGGGCATCAGCGAGTGTAGACTGCGTCGGGGTGTGCGACGTCACCTCTTGCGAGGCCAAATGCACGGCGAATGCACCACAGTTTCAATGCGAAGCCAATTGCGTTGGGGGTTGCGACCTCGAATGCAACGGTCAGTGCGAAGCGGAGTGCGGCACAGACTCGGCGTGCAAGTCACGATGCGCGGGTTCCTGCAAGGCGACTTGCCAGGGTGAATGCAACGCCGGCTGTACGGGTACGGCAGGATCCGTGGATTGTAAGGCGAAGTGTGAGGGCAGCTGCCGCGGTCAATGCAGAGCCCGCGCGGCGATGAAATGTCAGGTCGGCTGCCAAGCCAGGTTCGAGTATCCCACTTGCGAGGCCAAGCTAGAGGGCGGCTGTAAAGTGCAATGCACGCAGCCGGGCGGCGCCATCGATTGCAATGGCGAGTACGTCGATCACGGCGGCAACGCCGAAGAGTGTCTCGACGCGCTCACGGCTTGGACGGCTTCCATCGACGCCAGCGCCTCCGGCAGCGCGACGGCGAGCTGCAACAACGGCGTCTGCACCGCGGAAGCCGAAGGCGAAGCCAGCTGCGAGTGTGCGGCTCCCGGCGGCTCACCCATCTTTGGCACCACGGGCGCGGTGCTCGGAGCCAGCGCGCTCGCCATCGGCGCCGTGCTGCGCCGCCGCCGTCGCGTGCTCGAAGGCCGCTGAACAAGGACGCGACGCGACGGGACGTGGCCAGCGCCCCGCGCGTCGCCTTCGCCGGCCAGGCACCGAATCGCGGATTCGTTCGTGATTCGGGAGCCTGGCCGTCGCTTTGTCCGCCGAAGCTCGCGACGTTCGCACGAAGCAGCTAGGCTTGAGCCTCTTGCGGGAGGTTGCTTATGGGCACGATTGGACGGGCCTTTGGAGTCATGTTCTTTGCGGTCGCGCTGGCGGCGAGCTGCGGCGGAAAAACCGACTTGTCCGGGAAGGGCGGGGAATCTGGCCGCGACTCTACCGGAGGCTCGAGCGGGACGGCCGGGCGCGGCTCCACCGGAGGCTCGGGCGGACTCAGCGCGGGAGGCAGCGGCGGCGTCAGTGGCGGCTCCGGTGGTTCTTCCGGAACCAGCAACCTGCCGAGGCGCTGCACGCTTCGCCCGGATTCCGGTCCGTGCGAGGCAGCTATCAGAAGGTACTACTACGACCCGGCCAGGGGCCGCTGCCGAGAGTTCACGTACGGCGGCTGCCAGGGCAACGACAATCGCTTCGAGACGCTCGCCGCGTGCCGCAGCGCATGTGGAGGTGAGTGATGCGAGCTATCTGGGGCTTCTCGATTGTTGCGCTCTTCGTCACGAGCGGGGTCGCTAGCTGCGGCACCACGCCGCCCACCGGCGCGGGCGGCGGCGGTGGTACGGGCGGTTCGGCGGGGAGTGGCGGCAATAGCCCGCTGCCCGAGCGCTGCAAACTGCCGCCCGAGCCCGGGCCGTGCTTGGCGGCGTTCACGGCTTACTACCACGACGTCAGAACGGGATTGTGCACGCCGTTCATCTGGGGCGGCTGTGATGATGGCAAGGCGAATCGGTTCAACACCATGGCCGACTGCCAGGCGGCGTGCAGCGGCGGGACGCCGGACATGGACACTTGTCAGCAGCCGTATGAATGCGCGCTCGCGCCAAACGGCTGCTGCGGGGATTGCGGAGACGGCACGGCCCTGTCATTCGTCGCGCTGAACCACTCGCAGCTCAGCGCGTATCCAGCTGCCCGCGGCTGCACCGGCGTGGCTTGTGGTGGGTGTCCGCCCATCGACGTGCTGCGGCGCACGAGTCCGTATTTCGCCGCGACGTGCACGGCGGGCGCCTGTCGCGTCGTGGATACGCGCCAGACGGACGTGACGGAGTGCACGACGGACAGCGACTGCACCCTGCGTCTGGGCATGAACTGCTGCGAGAGCTGCGGCGGTGACAACCTCGCCGCGGTGAACAAGCGCGCCGACTTGAATGCGCTGCTTTGCGGCGAGGGGGCCTTCGCGTGCCCGCCGTGTGTGCCGACCTATCCCGATGAGTTCCGCGCGGCGTGCGACACGGGTCGCTGCATCGTGGTGCGCGTCGCGCCTTGAGTCCGGGGCGCGTTAGGGTCTGTCCCTAAATTGCAGATCTCCCCGTAAACGTGCCCGTGCCCGTGAACGTGCCCGAAGGGAGCGGAAGAGGTGCTGTCCATGGGTTGGGGAATGATAGCGCGGCGAGCATGGTTCGGCGCAGTTGGAGC
>DATDJP010000324.1:0-27864 GCA_036520475.1 Polyangiaceae bacterium
ACGAAGACGAGCCACGCCCCGGCGCTCGCGCCGCGGAGCCGAGCGAACCCGAGCCGATCGCCGCAGCGCCACAGGCCGGCTTCGACTCGGAAGATGCGGGGCCCGATCTTGCCTATGACGAAGCCATGAGCGCGTTCAACACGGGCCGCTACGGCGACGCCGAACAACGCTTCGACGAAATCGCGCGCACGGGAGGCGCGAAAGCCGCGGCGGCGTCGCTGTTCGCCGCGCAGGCAGCCCGCAATGGCGGCGGTTGTGGCGTCGCTGCTCCACGCTTCGAAGAGGTGGCCAACCGCTTCCCCGGTACGGGCGTCGGCAACGAGGCGGCCTGGCAGGCCGCCGACTGTCAGCGTCAGCTCGGGCTCGTCGAAGAAGCCCGCCGTCACTACCGCGCGCTCCTCGCGACTGCTTACGCCAACCGGGCGCAGCAGGCTCTAGCTCAGCTGGACGCGGAACCAGAGCGCGTGGCTCGCCCCAAAGCGGCGCGCCCCGCGCACAAGGGCGAGCTCGGCGAAGCGCCTGCAAAAAAAGCGGCGCCGCCGCCAGCCGCTGAAACGAAATCCGAGTAACGCTTCTCGATCAAGCGCGCAGCATCTGAGAGTTGGTGCCAGCGTCGCCGATCTCGACGTCCGCGGACTCCAGGCTCTGAGGCGTCGATTCCCCGGTGTCGTACGCTGCGCGACCAACCTGGGCGGTGCCAAACTTCGGGAAGAAAGGCGCGAGCACGTACTGGCGGAAGGCGAACGCCCACATGCTCGAGTGCGTGAGCCGCGGATCGATCTCTGCCGCGATGCGCGCGTGAACCTGCGGGAGCTTGCTCCAGTGCGTGCCGGGGTTCTCGTGATGCGCGGCGTGCAAGCCGTTGTTGAAGAGCAGGAAGTTCAAGAAGCGGCCATCGAAGCTGCGCGAGTGATTGTGCTTCGACCAAGGGTCGGTGTGGATGTGCTGCACGTAGTTGAACCACATGATCGTCCAGAGCGCGAACACCGCCGGAACCAGACACGCCAAGCCCCAGACGAACAGGCCCGTTTTGACCCCGTGGAGCGCGATCGCCAACGACAGGAGCACCACGTGCGAGCCGACCCACACCGCGTACTGAAGCAAGATCGTCCGGTACAGCTTGGGATTGCTCTGGCGCGCTTTACGGATGAACGCCGACGTCGGATCTTTCTGGAAGTAACCGGACACGAACGGATAGGTCACCGCCACCCAGAAATTGTGATTCTTCGTGTGCCGCCACGTGATCGTCGCGTCGCCCGCGCGGTTCACGAACTTGTGATGATTGAGGTTGTGCGTCGGGATCCAGGCGAACGTCGGGTAGCCGTAGAAGATCGAGATCCAGTTGCCGAAGGTATGGTTGACTCGCTTGCTCGCGAACGTCGGGCAGTGGTTGTGATTGTGCGCAATCACGCCGCAACCGAGCGCGAAGTAGCAGCTGATCCAGAACAAATACGGAACGAGCTCGGGATTTGCGAACTGCACGGCCACGAGCGACGGCGTGAGTATCAGAGCCCAGAACAACGTGCGGTAGTCGGCAGCAAAACGCGGACGCATGGCATCTTCCTCTGCGCCCATCATGACGGCGCGCGAGCCTCGGTTTCGCATAGAACTCCCGCAAAGTACAGTCTTCGCCCGCAGCGGTGCGTAAGCGAATACGCGCTACGTCAGCCTCTCCTCGAAATGCGGCGCGGAGCGGATTTCGCACCAGCGTGGCACGGCGAGCCGTGACAACGGCGTGCGCTACCGCGGCGCTCGAAAAGCCGATGGCTAATTACTTCCGTCGCGGACGTAGGCGATGGTGCGGATCGTATCGACCAGCCGCTCGCGGTCGTCGAGACTCAGATTCATGAAGCGGATGCCCATGCCGGGATTGCGGCTGGCGCTCAGCAAACGCACCGGGTTGATCCACTGGACCTGGCCATTCAAGACGAAGGGGTCGCGCGCGCCCGGCGGAGCGAAGCGCAAGGTGAGCTCCGTGCCGACCTGCAGCGGCTCGCGCGTGCTCACGAAAATGCCCATTTCGGAGATATTCGCGATCGAGGCGTACAGGAACGTGTCCTCGGTTTCGCAATCGACCGACCAGGTCACGTCGATGCGTTCGGACGTGCGGCGATTCGACAAGGGGATGCGTTCCGAGGGCCGTTCGGATTCGTCGTCCACATACACGGCCTTAACCCCGTTGCCGGCGCCTGTCACGCGCAGGATTACGCGAGCGTCGATCGACTCGGGTGACGCACGCCGCACGCGCGCCGCCGAAACGGCACGTTTTCAGCGACAGACGCGGGTTGTCGCTACGATTTCACGCGACGGTCGATCCGCCAAACGAACGCTCAGCGCACACGCAGCGTACCCGCGTTCAGGCGGTCCTCTTGAGCTGCGCCACGCTTCACCTCCAGGCGCCGGCTGCCGGTAAACAGTCCGTAGAATACATTGTAGGTTCCCGGCGTGAAGTTTGGCTCGAGAGTGAACGAATACACATCCACGACGTGATCGCCCACGCGCCAGAGGTGAAACGGGTACTTGCCTTCCAGTGTCTTGTGGTCACCGTTGAACCGACGCTGGAAACCGTCGATGTGAATGAAGGTCTCCCAGGTGCCGGAGATGGAGGCGACGACCCGGTAGTAGATCTTGAACTGGTACGGCTTACCGGCTGCAACGGAGTCGACCACGGTCCCATCAGGGGTCGTCACGTCCCAGCCCAACGTGTCGAGTTGCCCCCCGAAGTTTCCGTCCACCTTGTGGGACGGCGCGGGCGCTTTGCTCAAAATCCAGGCGTCGAAGGGGTTTTCGTTGACGTCGCTGCCCGCGAGCGCGCTCGAAATGAGCAGGATCTCGCTCGAGCGCGCGTCGAGCACTGGAAGATTCTTGGGAGGGTTCGTGCGCGCTCGATACAGGGAGTTCATCTGAGGCAGATCGTCGGCTCGGATCACGAGCCAGCGCCGCTCTGGACCCGTCATCAGCCACTCGAACGCGCCGGGCGCATCGCCGAACGTGGGGACGTCGCGGCCGGCGTAGTAGCTGGCGCTGCCCGTGCTGACGCCGAGCATACCGAGGAGCTCGCCCGAGCGCGCGAGCTGCCGGTAACTCTCGTACACCTCTTTCGGCGAGATCTGCGCCGCCAGCGCGGGATAGTAGACGAAGCTGAGAACGGACCCGAACGCCGCCACCGATAACAGCGCGCCGATGCCGCGCGAAATCGGCAAGCGTACGTAGAGCTCGCGCACCACGTCGCGTGCGAACAGCGCGCCGAGCGGGGCGCCCAGCACGAGCACCGGCAAGAGCACGAAACCGTATTGCGCGGCCTGTTTGACCACAGCGCCCATCTCCATGAAGCTCGGCAGCTGCAGGCGGCGCTCACTCAAGAAGCTCAGTACCGCAAGGCCGAACAGCGCCGTCTCCGCCACCAGCAGCCCGAACATCAGGTTGCCGCTGTAGAGCGTGCGCAACTGACGCGGCCAGGCCAGATACTCGTTGCGGTCGAAACGGCGGCTCGCATCACCCTGCTGCTCCATGAAAGAAAGCAGGAACAGGCCGCTCATGGCGAGCGCGCCGTACTTCAGGATGCGGGTACCGGTCTCCTTGAAGCTTTCGGGAAAGCGCGCGTCATCCACGGCGAACGCGCTGAGCGCCTTCTCCGGAAAGTTCTGAAAGTCGTAAAATAGGAGAATGGTGAGCGCCGCGACGCCCATCCCGAGCGCTCGCGAACCCGGCGCGCCGCGCTCGAAATCTCGCAGAGCGAGCGCGACGCAGGCCGCCAGCGCGAACACCGCCGCGAATGGCAAGTGCCCCGTGAGCGGCGCCATCAGACCGTAGGCTGCAAAGCCGAGCGTCGCGACCGAAAGCAAGCTGAGCCGCAGGCCTGCCTGACGCGACAGCTCGGCCGGGGCGGCCGCAGGAGGAACGCCCAACGTCCGCCCGATCGCGAACGGGATCAGCGCGCTCCAGGGGAACAACCCATGGCCGAGATACTGGACGACGAAATCGTACGTCGGGAGCGCCGGCGCGCGTTTCACCCCCGCGCCGACCAGCATCGAGAAGGCTGTCGGTTCCTGCTGCATGCGCAGCAGGGCTGGGACGCCCAGGGCGAGCGCCGCGACCGCGGCCGCAAGCGCCAAACCGCCCGCCACGTCTCCCAGGCGATCCTGCGTCAACGGCCGGGAGATGAGCCACGCAATGGCTACGCCGAGCGCGGGAACGGCGATCCCGATCAAGGCCCCGCGCGCGCCGAAGCCCGCAGCGAGACCCGAAAATCCTGCGATCAGCCAGAGCACACGCCTGGACTGAATGGCGCGCGCGTCCTCTCCCGGCCGGACTCGGTCGAAACACGCCAAGGCAAGTCCAGCGGTCGCGAGCGCGAAGCTCGCCATTGTCACGATGTCGCCGAGCAGGGTGCGGGAGTGCAGGAAATAGAGCGGCATCGTCGACAGCACGATGGCGGTGATGGCGCCCGCCGCGCGATCGGCGAGCCGCGACACGAGCGCGTAGCTGGCTAGCACACCGACGAGACCCCAGAGCGCGAGCGGCAAACGACCAGCCCAGGCGTGCAGTCCGAAGAACTTGAAGCCGAGCGCCACGGACGTGAACGGCAGCTGGCCGCGAGCCAGATCACCCAGGGTCGGCACGGTGTTTACGCCGCCCTCCAGCGCCAGCTCGCCTGCGCCCAGCAGATTCAGCGCGATCCGGCGCGCGAGATCGGCGACTCGCAGCTCGTGCGGGTCCCAGATGCCACTGACGGCGATCGGCCCGAACAAGCTGCCCAGGGTCAACGCGGCGGCCAGGAGCAGAAGCCAGGAACGCCCCTCGCTTCGGGCCGCGACAGGAGCGGCAACGACGGAGGCCGGCTCGACAGGGCTCGCTTCCGCGGGGCTCGAGCCCGGCGCGCTCTCCGCGGTATCAGGCTGTTTTGCAGTGGGATCCATGGCTGAAACGGGCGCACCCTACCACAGGCGCACGGGCGGGGAGATTTGATGCTATGCGCTCGCCGGAGAGCCATGCGCTTCGGTACGGTCGCCATCGTCGGCAGGTCCAATGTCGGGAAATCCACGTTCTTGAACGCCGCGCTCGGCGAGAACCTGGCCGTGGTTTCCGGGCTGCCACAGACCACACGCGACGCCTTGCTCGGAGTGGTGCACGAGGACGGCGCGCAGATCGCGTTTCTCGACACACCAGGCCTACATCGCCCGCGCTCGGAGCTCGGCAAACGCATGAACGCCACCGCGCTCGAGGCCGCGCGTACGGCCGACGTGGTGCTGTTCATGAGCGACGTGACTGCGCTCTCGCGGGCCAACGGCAAGACGGAGATCGCAGAGGAGGATCGGGTGATCGTCAGCGCACTCCCCTCCGGCGTGCCATGCGTGCTCGTGCTCAACAAAATAGACTTGCTGCGCAACAAGTCCAAGCTCTTGCCGCTCATCGAGCTGTGGACCCAGCAGTACACTTTTAGCGCGATCGTTCCCGTCAGCATGCGGCAAGCCGAAGGCGCCTCGCGCGTGCTCGAGGAGCTCGGCAAGCTGCTGCCCGAAGGCGCAGCGGGCTATGACGCCGAGACGCTCACGGACAAGCCCACGAGCTACTTCGTGCGCGAATACATCCGCGAGCAGGTACTGCTTCAGGCGGGGCGAGAAGTTCCGCACGCGGTGGCCGTGAGCATCGACGAATTCGAAGAAGGCGGCCCCGTCGTGGTCGTGAAAGCCACCATCCATGTCGAGAAAGTCGGCCAGCGCAAGATCCTCATCGGGCAAGGCGGCACGAAAATCCGCGAGATCGGCACGCGGGCGCGCGAACGCATCGAGGAGCTGATGGGCCGCAAGCTCTACCTCTCCCTCTTCGTACGCGTGACGCCCCGTTGGAAGGACGCCAGCCGCAAGCTCGCGGAGTTCGGCTACGAGCCGGGCGCGCGGTCACTTCCGACTCTCGACGAGCTCGGCGGCACGCGGCGCACACGGGGCCCGCGCCGATGATGCCGATCGTCGCCGTCGTCGGCCGTCCGAACGTCGGTAAGAGCACGCTGTTCAATCGGCTCGCAGGGCGCCGGCTGGCGATCGTTCACGACGCGCCCGGAGTGACCCGCGACCGCCACTACGCTCCCGCGCACGTGCATGGTCGGGATCTGTTGCTCGTGGACACCGGCGGCTTCGATCCGCAGTCGGACGACCCGATGGGCCAGGGTATTGCGCGGCAGGTGCAAATCGCGATCGAGGAGGCCGACGTCATCGTTTGCGTCCTCGACGGGAGCGCGCCGGCCAGCGCGCCGGACCGCGAGGCCGTCGATCTCCTGCGCCGCAGCGGCAAGCCGGTGATCTACGCCGGCAACAAGCTCGACAACGCCGCGCGCGAGCTCGACGCCAGCGAGCTGTACGCGCTCGGCATCCCCAGCTTCGTCCCCATCTCCGCGCTGCACGGCCGGGGTCTGGCAGAGCTCGAGCGCGCCATGGTCGAGGCGCTCCCGGCGCCGGCAAAAGCCAGCGACGCGGACGACGCCGTGCCCAAGGTCACGCTCATCGGCCGTCCCAACGCCGGCAAGTCGTCACTCATCAACCGGCTCGCGGGCGCCGAGCGCGCGCTCGTCGATCACCGGCCCGGCACCACGCGCGACCCCATCGATACGCGTGTCGAATTCGAAGGCCGCGGCTACCTGATCGTGGACACGGCCGGCATCCGGCGGCGCTCGCGCGTGGATCGCGGCATCGAGGCGATCAGCGTCATGTCGTCGATTCGCGCCATGGAGCGCGCCAACGTCGTGGTGCTGATGTGTGATGCGGCCGAAGGAGTCGCGGAACAAGACGCGCGCCTTCTGGGCCTGTGCGCCGAACGCGGCCGCGGCATCGTCGTCGGCCTGAACAAGCTCGATCTGCTCTCCGGCAAGGAGCAGAAACAGGCGCTCGAAAAAGCGCGCGACGAGCTGCGCTTCGCGCCCTGGGCCCCCATCGTGTCGATGAGCGCGAAGACCGGTCACGGCGTGAGCGAGCTGATGCGGCGCGTCTCCGCCGTCTACGAGGAGTTCGGCAAGCGCGTGCCGACCGGTGAGCTCAATCGCTTCTTCGAAGAGGTGCTCGAGCGACGCACGCCGCCGACCAGCGGAGGTCGCGCGCCCCGCATCTATTACATCACCCAGGCCGAATCCGCGCCGCCCGTGTTCATCGCGATGAGCAACGCGCCAGACAGCATCGCCGAGAGCTACAAGCGCTTCGTGACGAACCAGATCCGTGCCTCGTTCGGCTTCGAAGGCGTGCCCGTGTTCGTGCGCTACCGCGAGCGCGCGCGCAAGGACGCCGCGGAGCGCGCAGCGACTCGAAACGCAAAAAAACGCTGATTTAGCGCCTAGGACGGCGGGCAGAGGAGCTGCGCCAGACCACCGAGCGTCGCGAGATCGTGAACGTCGCTCGGCAGCGCCGGGACGTCGATGCGCACGGGCGACGCTTCTCCGCCGTTCGCGATATTGTTGCGGAGACGGGCGAGGTTGTCCGCGTCCAGCTTGGCGTGCTCGCTTTCCTCGTTGAGAGCGCGCATCAGGCGCTCCGGACCGTCCTTGCCAAGTGAGAGGCCGTGTCGCTGCACGGCCGCACGCACCTGCTCGAGATCGGGCATCGCGCGGGGTTTCCTGTGCACTCGATTGACCACGAAGGCGTCGCGCCGCATTCCCTGCTCCTGCAGGCGCTCGGCGAAGAACAACGCCTCCTGCACCGCCACTGGCGCAGGAGTCGTGATGAGGACGTACGCGAACTCGCGGCCGCGGAAGGCTTCGGCCACTTGTGTGGCCCGTTCGCGGAAGCCGCCGAACAAGTCGTTCAGATTGACGATGAACTCGGCCATCTGCTGCAAGAAGTCCCCGCCCGTCAGCTTGCCGATGCCACGCAGCACGACCGCTACGCTCTTGGCCACCAGGTTCAGGCTGAATTTACCGGACTTTTCGATGGCCTGAATGAACCAGCGCATCGCACCGCTATCGAGAGCGTCGATCAGGCGGTTCGGTGCATCCAGGAAATCCAGGGCGTTCGAGGTCGGCGGCGTGTCCAGGACGATGAGGTCGTAGCTCGTGTCGCGCTTGACCTCGAGCAGCTTCTCCATCGCCATGTACTCCTGAGTGCCTGCCAGACTGGTCGAGACGTACTGGTAGAGGCGATTCTTGAGAATGCGGTCGCGCGCTTCCGGGCTCGATGCGTGGCGGCTCACGAGCTCGTCGAAGGTCCGTTTCGTGTCCAGCATCATCACGGTCAGGGAGCCCGAGACGCGCAGGCCGGCATTCTGAAACAGCTCGGGGGCCACGGGCTGCGCTTCAGTGCGCATCCGCTCCAGCCCCAGGCTGTTGGCAAGGCGCTTGGCCGGATCGATCGTCAGGCACAAGACGCGTTTTCCGCGCTGCGCCGCAGCCAGTGCCAGGGACGCCGCTATGGTGGTCTTTCCAACCCCACCCGAACCGACGCAGACGACCACACGACGAGTTTCGAGGAGTGGGAGAAGCGAGGCGGTCATAACCTTATGAAAGACAGGCGCTGCGCGGCCGTTCGAGGGGACGAGGGCAGCCTCGCTGCCGCGTAAATAGCTCAGTTTCCGGGTTTGCGAAACTGCCGAACCGAGGTCCGTGCCTGGACGCGTCCGGAACTTGGCCGCGCTCGGCGGTTCGTGCAAGGCTCCTTCGCATGACGAGCGTCGGCTTCAGCGCCGGGCCGCAATACGGCCTCGACGAGCGGCGGAAACAACGCAGCAGCGACACGCTGGTGGCACTTTCCCGTTTGCTCGAGAGCGCGCGGGTGCGAAATGACTTGCCCGCGCTCGCAGTCGCTGATCCGAGCGGTTTGCTCGTGGCGGGCGCCGGTGCATTTCACGCGTGCGAAGAGCTGGCGGCCTTTGCGCCCCTGTTGCTGTCACCGCCCGCCAACGACGTCGTGCCGACGCGGCTCGACGTGCTCAGCCGCCGCAGCGAGGTCTGGCGCATCAGCGTCGATGGCGTCGAGGTGCTGTTGTGCGGTCAAGGCGGCGAACGCAGCGGGCGCCAGCGGGCGCTCGAGGACGTGGCCCAGGGCTGCCAGCGCATTTTGGGTACGCGCCGCCCGCGCTCGGCCGGCTGAACACGCGCCTAGACGGTTGCCCGACGCGAAAAGCCCGACGGGCTGCGCGAACGGCGCTATATCGCTCCTCGATGACTGGCTTCGTCGATCTGCATTGCCACTGGATCGCCGGCATCGATGACGGCGCGCGCGACGTCGCAGAGGGAATCGAGATGCTCGAAGCGCTCGCGCGCATCGGCTTCACGCGCGTGATCGCCACGCCTCACATGCGTCCTGGCATGTTCGACAACGACAAGCCCTCCCTGGTGTCGGCGTACGAACGGATGCTGCCACACCTGCGCGAGGTGCCGGGGCTGCCGAGCGTGGATCTCGCGAGCGAACACTACTTCGACGACGTGGTGTACCAGCGCCTGCTCGACGGCGAGGGCTTGCCCTATCCTGGACAACGCGCGGTGCTGCTCGAGTTTTACGAGGTCGCGTTCCCCACTTCGCTCGATCGGTCGTTGTTCCAGCTGCGCTCGCGGGGCCTCTTGCCGGTGATCGCCCACCCCGAGCGCTACCGCGCGATCTGGCGTTCACCGGAGACGCTCGAGCGCCTCGTGGAAGGGGGCGCGGCAGCGCTGCTGGACGTTGCTGCTCTGGCCGGAAAATACGGCAAACAACCTCAACGCTCGGCCGAAGAGTTACTCGAAGCCGGCTTGTACCATGCGGCGTGCAGCGACGCGCATCGCCCGGGGGACGCCGACGCGGTGCAGGCGGGCATCCGTTGCGTCGAGCGCGGCTACGGCGACGAGGAAGTGGATTTCCTGTTCCGCGAAGGACCGCTCGCTCTACTCGAGGGCCGGCTACCCGACTGAGCCTCGAGCGCCACGAGAACCGCACAACTTCTACTAACCCGAGAGGGCGGACTGATAGTAAGACCGCGCTACCCGTGGATCCCCAGCGCGATTTGGCCGAGAGCAACGAGGCCGGTGTGGAGGCCGTAGGCGCCCAGCAGAACCGGTCGTTTCTCCGCCGTCACGCCCTGAAGCTCGCCCTGTCGATCGTGATTGCGATCGGTTTCGGGGTACTGCTGAAGGCCGGGGCCCTGCCGCTCGTACCCAGCAAGGAGGCGTTCGCGAACGTCAAGTGGTGGACGGTGGCGGCCTACATCGCCCTGTGGCTGGTGGTGCACTTCGTGCGCGCGGGCCGCTGGTACTGGCTGCTCGCCGCGGTTCATCGCGTGCCGCTGCGTCGGGTGATTGGCGTCGCCTTCATCGGCTTCGCTGCGCTCGTCGTGTTCCCGCTGCGGATGGGCGAAGTCGTTCGCCCGATGATGATCCGAAAGAAAGGGCACCTGACGGCCTGGGCGGCAACCGGAACGGTCGGGGCAGAACGCATCATCGACGGGCTCGCGCTGAGCGTGATCCTGTTCTCGGCGCTGCAGCTCGCCAAACCGCTCGATCCGCTGCCAGACCGCATCGGCGACCTGCCCGTGCCCGCGGCGGTGGTGCCGGGCGCCGCGTACGTTGCGCTCCTGGCGTTCGCCAGCGCGTTCCTCGTGATGAGCCTGTTCTACTGGCGCAGGGCGTTTGCGCGGCGTCTCACGGAGCGCGTCGCCGGCATCGTGTCGAAGCCGCTCGGTAGCTGGCTCGCCGACCGTCTCGAGCAAGTCGCGAGCGGTCTGACGTTTCTCCCACGCTGGCGTCTGACCGCGCCGTTCCTCGGCGCGACGCTCGTCTACTGGCTGCTCAACGCGGGCTCTAGCTGGCTCCTGGCCTGGGGCTGTGGCTTCGAGGACATCACTTTCGCGCAAACGTGCGCGAACATGGGAGTGCTCGCGCTCGGGATTCTGCTGCCGAATGCGCCCGGCTTCTTCGGCGCGTATCAAATCTCGGTGTACGCCGGTTTCGCGATGTACTTCACGCCAGAGCAGGTGGTCGGACCCGGCTCGGCGTACGTCTTCATTATGTACTTATCTCAGCTCACCATCACGCTGCTCTGCGGCGTCATCGCCATGGCGGTGCAGCACACCACCCTGAGTGAGGCGCTCGAGGTCGCGCCCGAGCTCGAGCAGCCGCGCCCCGGCTGAGCCGCGTCGGCCCCTGAAACTTGCCGCAGACGGACCGCGGCGTTACCCGCTGACTATGCGCAAGCGAATTCATCGGCGCGCCCTCGGGCTAGCGAGCTCGGCGTGCTTGTGCAGTCTACTCCTCGCGGGTGGCGCTGACGCTCGTGTCGAGGCGGTGAGCGACTACACCAAGGCTCAGACCTACAGCGGGGCGCTGCGTTACCTGCGAACGGCGCTCGACTACGAGGTCGTCGAGAAGGACGCAGACGCTGCCTACCTCATTTTCAAGTACCAAAGGCCCGGCCAGAAGGCACGGGAAGCGCAGGGCACCCTCGAGATCGTAGAAGCGGCCGGCAAGGTTCGGCTGTTCGTCCAGCTCCCGGAAATGCCGGAGTATCACGAACGCGTGCTGTGCGACGGGCTCCTCAAGAAGCTCCGAGACGAATACGGCGCACCGCGCAAGTCGGGTGAAAAAGCGCCGACCAAGCCCGCGGGCGACGCGGGCGCGCGCTGAGCGTTCACACGCGGCAGCGCGTCCCGGGTAGACCTACGCGCGCGGCTCACGCTCGACCCGTCCCCGCGGCTGGCCGCGCGACGACGCATCGGGTACATGACGATCCTTCTCGACGATGATCGAGCGCCCACTTCCGGATCAGATCGGCAGATACCGCGTGCTGCGGGTCCTGGGCCAGGGCGCCATGGGGCGCGTGCTGCTCGCTCACGATCCGGTTCTCGACCGCGACGTCGCCATCAAGCTCCTGCGCGACGATCTGAACATTCCCAGCGAGCAAAGACTCGCGCTGCTCGAACGGATGCGTCAGGAAGCGCGCGCGTCGGCGCGTGTCAGCCACCCGAACATCGTCGCGCTGCACGACATGGGAGAGGACGCTCAGCTCGGGCTGTATCTGGTGTTCGAGTTCCTCGACGGTGAAACGCTCAAAGATCGACTCGCGCGCGGCCCGCTCGGACCCGAAGCGTGCACGCGCCTGGCGCGCGAGCTCGGCGACGCGCTGACCACTGCCCACCAGGCGGGCGTTTTGCACCGTGACATCAAGCCCGAAAATATCATCCTGTCGCGGACCGGCGCCAAGATCGCCGACTTCGGCATCGCGCGCCTGCCTGACTCCACTCTCACGCGCGACGGGGGTCTGCTCGGCACGCCGGCTTACAGCGCGCCCGAAGCCATCGCCAGCGCGCAGTTCTCCCCGCTCAGTGATCAGTTCTCGCTCGCGGCCACGCTGTATGAAGCGATCTGCCTACGGCGAGCGTTTCCCGGTGAGGACGCGGTCGCGGTGGCCTCGCGGATCGCAACGGACGAGCCGCCGCCCATCGCGGAGGTTTGCGGCTTGGACCTGCACGTGGACTCCGTGTTGCTCCGCGCGCTGTCGAAGCACCCGCGCGCGCGCTTCGAGACCTGCGAGGAGTTCGGGCACGCTCTCGCCGAAGCGCTGGCCTTGTCATCGCGCACATCCATGCCGACTCTGCCCGATTCCCGCCATCGCGAGCCGATCATGGGCAAGGCGGGCTCGCGCGGCGCGCGCATCGCGCTGGGCGGCGTTTCGCTCGGCGCGCTGCTGGCAGTACTGGGATTTCAGCTCCGTGAGCAGTTCACCGCGCTGCACGACCCGAGCCAGCCCGATTTCATCCGTTACGATGCCGGTACACCGCTCAGCGCGGAGTCCGAGAAGCCCATCGGCTACCTCGCCGAGCGCCCGTTGGAGCGCAAACGCCGCCGCGGCGCGGCCGTCCCGGGCGGCCGCGCCCGAACTGCGCGGGCCGACGCAGGAGTCGAGCCCTCTGAAGGACACGACGCGGGCACTAGCGCGCTCGCGCCCGAAGCGGGCAGCGGCGACGCGGGCGAGCCATGAGCCCCTGCGCTTGACGCAGAGTCGCTCGCGGCGGTACGTGAGGGCACCCTTTTTGGCGCAGCCTCGCCGCTGCGCGCGTGTTGGGAGAGATTCATGAAAGTGTCCGCTTTGCTCGCCGTGCTCGTCGTCGTGGGGTTGTTTGGAACGGTCGCCTGCGGCGATGACGACGCAGATCCCGGTGAGCCCACGTGTAAAGGGGCTGACATCGACACGCCCACGTGCAATGTGTGCGCAGACGCCAAGTGCTGCCGCGAGCTCCGCACATGCAAAGGCACGTGCTTGCAGCTGAACAACTGCACGTACGACAACGAGGAGCGCTGCGCGGAGGCGGAGAGCGAGGACGAGCTCAAGACGTGCTTCACGGAGTACTGCGGCGCGTTCATGTCTGCGTGGGATCAGGCGCAGAACCTGGGCACGTGCTTGCTCGAAAATTGCGCCGACGAGTGCGGCGCTATCGTGGAATGAGCGCGCTCCGCGCGCAGCGGAAACCGAGGAACGGCCGGCGCGCCGTCGGCTCCTGAAAGCGCCGCGCAGCGCCGCGCAGCCACGGTCCAGCCTGCGCATAGCTCCCACCGCGCACCACGCGTTCGCTGGACGCCGGCGGAGCCGAGGGCCCCGGCGGATCGCCTTGTCGCCCCGCGGAGTAGCGCGGCAAGTAGTGGTCGCTCACCCATTCGGCGGCATTGCCTGCCAGATCGAGAAAACCCTCCGCCGTCGCGCCCGCTGAGAACGAGCCGACCGGGGCGAGCTCCGCGTAACCGTCGCGCGCATCGGTGACGTCCCAACCCAGGCGTCCATGATTGGCGGCGCGCGCGTTGTAGAGGTCGCCCCAGGGGAAACGCCGCGCCTTCTCACCGCGTGCAGCGCGCTCGTACTCGGCCTCGGTAGGCAGGCGCGCGCCGCGAAACTTGCAGTAGGCAAGCGCGTCCTCGTGCGTCACGAGCGACGCCGGATACTCGGGCCGATCGAAGCGCTTGCCGCCCTGAGCGAAAGGCGGCGCCTTGCAGCGCCGCAGCTGAACACAGCGCGCATAAGCGCGGACCGTGACTTCGGTGCGATCGAGCCAGTACGGCGAGAGATGCACTTCGTGTGCGGGCATTTCGTCCGCGAACGTCGTGTCGTTGCAGCGGAAGCCGAACGGCTCGCGCGCGCACTCTGCTGCGGCCTCCAGCGTTTCGGCGTGCGTGGAGCCCATCCGGAACGTGGTGTCGGCCACACGAATCATCAGCGAGCCGGGCGAACGCAGGCTCACGATGCCCCCAGTCAGCGCCTGCTCTGCGGGAGAGACTGCGGGCGCAAACACCCGTGCGCGCGGGCGAGCCGGATCGCTGGCCAGGAGCGGGCGCGGGAGAGCCAAGGCGAGCCACGCGCACCCGCTGGCCACGAGGACCAGCGCGCAGCGTGACGGCCCTCTCGCCGAGTGCATGTCCCTGGTCGTACGCCGCCCAGCGCCCGGGTCAACCCGCCTTCCCCCGTGAACGTGAACGTGCCCGTGAACGTGCCCGAAGCGCCCCTCGCCGAGCCAGCCAATGGGAGCGGAAGGTACTCGAGTGCAACTAAAAAGTCCGAGCGACCATCCGATCGCCGTCCGCCCCGCGACGTTCCACTGCCGCCCACGTCGCCCCGCGCTAACTCAAAATCAAGCCGCCCGAAGTAGGCAGCTTCCGTCCCGAGGCTGCTGCGCCTTCCCCGTCTACGCGCGCGTTCGCGTTCACCTCCCCCCGCCTTCAGGGGCCAGAGCACGGCAACTGATGAGTCCGCACTCGTGGCCGTCCCGGATTCGGGCACGGGCACGGGCACGGGCACGTTACGGGCACGTTTACGGGCCTTCGGGGACAACGCCTGGGTGGGCTCGATGGCGCGGACGGTGTAGAGGGAGCCGGTGTTAGAGCTGCCGATCCATGGAGCGACGCGCTTCGTGCTGGTGCGCCCCCACTACCCGGAGAACGTTGGGGCCGCGGCGCGCGCCATCAAGACCATGGGCTTCACGCGCTTGACGCTCGTCAAACCGGGACGCCTCGCTGTGCCGGAGCACGAGATGGCCCACAAGATGGCAGTCAAATCCTGGGACGTTCTCGAGCGCGCGACCCGCTCCGAGACCTTGGCCGAGGCGCTGACCGGCGTGGATCGCGTGTTCGCGACGACCTCCCGACGCGGTGTATCCGGCGTCCTGACCGCGCGTCAGGCGGCCGCGCGCGTGCTCGACGCCAGTGCATGCGGACAGCAGGTGGCCATTCTGTTCGGGAACGAGAAAACCGGCCTCTCCGAGGAGGATCTGGCGCAGGCCTCCGACTGCATCCGCATTCCCATGGCGGCCGACCAACCCTCGATCAACCTCGCGCAAGCGACCCAGCTGATCGCCTACGAGCTGTTCGTGGCCGCCTTGGAGGTACGGAACGCCGAACAGAGGTAAGGGCCGCCAGAAATCAGGGAGATGCTCAAAAATCCCACGTAGTCGTGGACGTGGACGTCGACGTGAACGCTGTCGCTGACGCTGACGCTGACGATTGGTTAAGTCTTGCTGAGCTGCGGGCGGAGCTGATCGGAGAGGGCGCGTACCCTCTGGGCAGCGCTCGGCGAAAAGGCCGACTACGCCGAGAATTGAACAGCGCATTGGTAGGCATCCAGGCGCTGAAAACCGAACCTACTTCGCGGTCGGTGCTCCTTCGCCTTCGGTTGTGCGTTTCGACAGCGACCACGACCACGACCACGCCGAACAGAGGTAAGCTTTCCGGCCATGAGCTTCTGGGATCTGCGTTCGGACACCGTGACGAAGCCGAGCGCGGGGATGCGCCGCGCCATGGCAGAAGCGGAAGTCGGCGACGACGTGTATGGAGAGGATCCGAGCGTGCGCGCGCTCGAAGAGCGGACTGCCGATCTGCTCGGCAAGGAGCGTGCGCTGTTCGTGCCGAGCGGTACCATGGCCAATCAGATCGCCTTGCTACTGCACACACGCCCGGGTGACGAAGTCATCGTCGGCGAGCGGGCTCACTGTGTCTGGTACGAATCCGGCGCGGGCGCGGCATGGAGCGGCGTGCAGTTCGCGGTCGCAGGTCGGGGCGGCTTGTTCACGGCCGAGGAAATGCGCGCGGCGATCAAGCCGCGCTCGGCTTACTTGCCGAATACGAGCCTGGTGGCGCTCGAGAATACGCACAACCGCGCGGGCGGCCGCATCGTGCGCCTGGATGAAACGCGGCGCATCGCAGCGCTGGCGCGCGAGCGCGGCTTGGCGTTGCACCTCGACGGCGCACGCCTGTGGAACGCCTCGGTCGCGACCGACGTTGCGATGCGCGACTATGCGGCTCCGTTCGACACCGTCAGCGTTTGTTTCTCGAAGGGTCTGGGTGCGCCCGTCGGCTCCGCGCTGGCCGGCTCCGCGGAGCTGATCACCCGGGCCCATCGCTATCGGAAAATGTTGGGCGGCGGGATGCGTCAGAGCGGCGTCCTGGCGAAAGCCGCTCTCTACGCGCTCGATCACCACGTGCAGCGTCTCTCGGAGGACCACGCAGCCGCTCGCACCGTCGCCGAAATCGTGAGTCGTGCGCGCGACGCGCGCGTCGACGTTTCGGGCGTCGACACCAACATCGTGAACATCGGGCTCGTGAACGAGCGGGCGGGCGAAGTGGTGGAGCTCGCGCGGAGCCGCGGCGTGCTCGTGAACGCGATCGGCCCCGATCTCTTGCGCGCTGTCACTCACCTGGACGTCAGCCGCCATGCGGAGGCTGCCGCACACACGCTCGCGGAGGCAATCGATGAGACGACTACGCTTTGATCGACCTAGCGCCCTGCCGCGACGGACAAGGCGCGCGCGTCAGTCTTCGTCGTCTTTTTCGACGAAGTCCTCATCGTCGTCATCCTCATCGTCGTCATCCTCATCCTCGTCGTCGTCGTCGTCCTCTTCTTCTTCCTCTTCGTCGTCCTCGTTCTTGGGATCAGTCTTCAGATCGATGCCGACTTCGCCGAGCTGTGTCTCGAGAAGCTCGAGCAGCTCATCGACGTCGTCACCGCCCCACTCGTCGAGCACGTCCGTGAGAAATTCGAAAAGGTCCCCATTGTCCAGGCGACGCTCGATCTCCTCGACCTGTTCCTCGGTGAATGCTTCGAGGATGTCCTCACGCAACGACTCGGTGTCGCCCTCCTCGATGGCTTCCTGGGCCGAGAGCCGGATTTGCCGAATGGCGCGTTTGTCGAGATGAATATCCATGTAGTTCCACGTCGTTCCGGTGCTTTTCCGGACAATTCGCACTCGCCCTCGCGTTTAAGCGAAGGCTCCCCACAGAGTCAAGGCTGCTCGACACTGGCCTCGATAGGCCGGGCAAAGGTAGAGGAAAAAACTGGATGCGCACCGCTGTCCTGGCACTTGGCGTGACGCTTTCCGTTCCGGCTTTGGCGCAGGAAGAAGTTGTGGGCCAAAAGCCCCCCACGAGCGTGCACTATCTGCAGTACGGGGTCGCGCTCGTGGCAGAAGGTGTGGCATCCGGCGGCAATGTGTGTCCAGCCGCAGCAAAGACGCCCTGCATCCTGGGACCGGGAGGCGGACTGGCCATTCGCGTCGGCTACCGCTCGCGCGGCGCGTGGTACGTCGGCGGCGCCTACGAGTTCTCGCGGCAGGACTCTTCCAACCTGATGCGGCTCGCGATCCTGCAGCAGCTGCGCGCCGAAACCCGCTACTACTTCGACAAAGGGAACCGCTTCACGCCTTATGTAACCGCGGGCGGGGGTGCAGTTTTGTACGGCAACGAGTGGAGTAACGACACCGGCGGCATTCAGGCGTTCGCCGGCATGGGTGCGGAGTTTCAGATGAGCGAATCGGCGGTGGTGGGCGCGGCGCTCGTGTATCGGCCCCTGCTGCTCCGGGGGTGGAACGACGCGACGGGCGAGCACCGAGCGGACGAGTACCTGGGCTTCGGCTTTGCTCACTTGATCGCGTTCGAAGTCACCCTCGAGCTGCGCGACGCCCTGTCGCGCTGGTAGATTCTTTATCGATCGTTGTGAAACTCTTGACTCACTGGTTCGCGCCGAGTTCCCCTTCGCCTCGTGAGGTGTGACCGTTGCGGTCGGGAGAACCCCGATCAACTGAAGTTCTGCCAGGATTGCGGAACTCGCTTGGGGCCGCGGGCAAGCCGTGTCGTGGAGCCCACGCCGCCCCGCGGTCTGTCGTTTCCGGCCCAGCCCCCCGCCTCGCCGCCTGAGCAGCCGAACGACCGCCCGCCGGCTTTCGACCTGGTGTCGGTCATCAATCCAGCACCGGCTGCCGAGCCGAGCTCCCCGACACGCTCGCGCCCTCCGGCACCTAACTTTGATTTTTCACCCAAAGACGCCCCGGAAGAGGTCTCGTGCAAGCGCTGCGGCAGCACCAATCCCGTCGGGAGCCGTTTCTGCTCGTCATGCGGCTCGCCGGTGAGAGCGAGCCATTCCGCCCCGGCGGCAGCCCCGCAAGGTGTGGCGGCAGCGCCACCCGTCATGAGAGGGCCTCTGGGGGGCGGTCCGCTGGTGGGTGCGCCCGTTCTGGGTCTCGGGTCGCGCGCGCAAGAGCACGCCTTGAAAACGGCTTGCGGCCGCTGCGGCGGAGCGAACACCCCGGACATGGCGTATTGCCAGTTCTGCGGCGCACGCTTGGACGCGGCCGGGCCGGCGAAGGCGCGCAACGCCGGTGTCGGGCCGGCGAATGCTGCCGAGTCGCAGCCTCCTCCATGGCTGGATCCAGCGCGCGGTGAGCGTGGCGCGGACGGCAGGCGCGCTGCCGCGGCCGCTGTCGTCTCAGCGCGGCTGGTCGTCATCGCGCAGGATGGCACACCCGGCCGCGAGTACGTGCTGGCGGGCGAGCAGACGGACGTCGGCAGGGAGGAGGGGAATATCCTATTACCGAACGATCCATACGTCTCCCCACGGCACGCGCGCGTGAGCCGCAAAAATTCGGCATTTTTCGTGCGCGACCTGGGGTCGGTCAACGGGGTCTACGTACGGCTTCGGCGACCCATGAAACTCGAGCACGCCGACTTGGTCTTGATCGGCCTCGAGGTGTTAAGGTTCGAGGTCGTGAGCGACGCGGAGAAAGGGCTCGGCCCGGCAGCTGAGCGAGGAGCCCACGTGTTCGGCTCGCCGGCGGCGCCGCGTTTCGCGCGTTTGTGCCAGCGCACCGTCGAGGGCGTGACGCGCGACGTGTTCTACCTGACGCGCGACGACACGATCATCGGCCGCGAATCCGGCGACATCGTCTTTACGAGTGACCCGTTCATGAGCCGGCGGCACGTCTCGATCGCCCGGGACACACGCGATGGCCATTTCACTCTCCGAGATCTCGGCTCGTCGAATGGCACTTACCTGGCGATTCGCGGCGAAATCGAGCTCGAAAACGCAGACCACGTCCGCATCGGCCAGCACCTCTTCCGGCTGGACGTAGATCCCGGCGGGCAAAACTAAGATGAGCGACGCAGACTACGCCATCGGCAGCACGCGTCGAGCGGGGGATATCCGCATTCAGGTGTTCGGCCGCACCGACGTCGGGCAGATTCGCGAACACAACGAGGACAATTTTCTGGTCGCGGATCTGAGCAAGCGCACCCGCAGCTTGATGGAGGAAGACCGCCAGCAGCACGTCGGTGAGCGCGGGACGCTGCTCGGCGTGTGTGACGGCATGGGCGGCGCCGCGGCCGGCGAGGTCGCGAGCCAGCTCGCGGTGGACATCATCTACGAAAAGCTCGTCGAAGGTGACACACCCGAGGACCACGACGACCTGGCGCGCCGGCTCGTTGTTGCGGTGGAGGAGGCCGGTTCGCGCATTTTCAACGACGCTCGGGCCGATCGCACTCGGCGCGGCATGGGGACGACCGCCACGATCGCGGCCTTGCTAGACGAACGCCTGTTCGTCGCCCAGGTGGGTGACAGCCGCGCGTACGTCCTGCGCGGCGAGCAGCTCGTTCAGGTCAGTCGCGACCAGTCGCTCGTCAATCAGCTGATCGAGGCCGGGCAGCTGACGGAAGAGGAAGCGGAGACCTTCGAGCACAACAACATCATTCTGCAGGCGCTCGGGACCGCCGAAACGGTTCAAGTCGATCTCACCTACGTGGATCTGAGACGCGGAGACACGCTGCTCCTGTGCTCGGACGGTCTATCCGGCATGATCCGCTCGGAAGAAATTCGAGAGGTCCTGCTCGGCGTGCGCGATCCGCTGGAAGCCTGCAAGGTGCTGACAGAACGCGCGAATCTGGCCGGGGGTCACGACAATATCACGGTCATCGTCGCGCACTTCACGGGTGAAGGCGTACCCGAGCTCCAGGCGACCGACGAACCGCTGAAGTATCGCAAGTACGCGTTGCCGGAAGCTCCGGCGCTCGAGCCCACACGCTCGATCCGCATCAGCGGCCACGAGGTCCACATGGCCCCCCCCAGCGAGGAAGCGCGCCGGGAATCTCGCAAGCTGAAGGTGGGACACACCATGGTGGGCATGACGAACCCCCTCCTCGAGCTTCAGCAGGGGAGCAGCTCCGCTCCGCTCGCGATGCCCGGAGGCCCCGGCCAGAGCTACACAGCCGATGACGACCCGGTGCAAATCCCGACCACCGGCCTATCCCCCTCCCTCGTCGGCATGATGGTCCTAGGCGCCATGTTGCTCGTCGCCGTGACGGGTTATCTGGTTCTGCGCTGATTCTGACCGTAAACGTGCCCGTGCCCGTGCCCGTGCCCGAAACAGGTCGGGCGCTGCCCGACGCTACGCGCCCTGCCCTGGCGCGCTTCAGCCGAAGCACTATAGACGAGCGTGGAAGTGCTGGATAAAAGGAGCGCCATGGCATTGCGGGTCGTCAATGAGCAGAACTTCGAGCGGGAGATCTTGCTCAGCGAGTTGCCCGTGCTCGTGGAATTTGGAGCCGAGTGGTGCGGCCCGTGCAAGCTCGTGGCTCCGGAGCTCGAGGCGTTGCAGCGCGAGCTCGACGGCAAGGCGAGCATCGTCACCGTGGACATCGACAAGTCGCCGATGCTGGCGCGCGAGCTCGGCGTGCAATCGGTGCCAACGTTCGTGGTGTTTCACCAGGGGCGCCCCGTCGGTGGCCGCGTGGGAGCGCTGAAGCGACCGCAACTTCGGGAGCTGCTGGATCCGTTCTTGCCGCGGGCGGCAGGGGCTCTCAAGCCGGAAGAGGTGTTCCAGCTGCTCCGCCAGCAGCGCGTCAGTCTGGTCGACACGCGGGATGCCGCGGTGTACCAGCGTGCGCACCTGCCCGGGGCCATCAACATGCCCTTCGACGAAATCGAGTCGCGCCTCGCGGAGCTACACATGCTGCCGGCGCAGCCGGTGGTTTACTGTCGCTCGGGCGACAAGACGAAAGACCTCGCCGCCAAGCTCGCCGAACAGGGCGTGCCCGTGGCCTTCATCGAGGGCGGCGTCTTGGGCTGGGAAGCATCGGGTCTGGCGCTGGAACGGCCGGACTGAGCCGCGCGGCTAACGCGCGTCGCTCTCCAATTCTTCCGCTCGCCGGAGCGCTTCAATGAGCACTTCGCGAACCGGAACCCCGGCGGCGCGCGCCGCTTCCGCGCAGGCGTCGAACTCCGGCTTCAGCTGCACGGGTCCTCCCCTACCCTCGCTGATCTTCACCGGGAGAAGGCCGAAGCGGGTGGACACGGAGACGAGCCGGCGCGCGCGCTCGACTCGGTCTACGGGATAATAACGAACCCCAATGCTGCTCGTTTCGCGCAGGAGCAGCTCCGCAAACTGGGCGGCCTCGGCTCTGCCGACCAGCACCGAAAGCGTCAGCGCCGGCCTGCCCTTCTTCATCGTGATGGGGCTCGCCCAGGCGTCCAGAGCACCCGCGCCGAGCAGCTCTCGAATGGCGTGGGCGGCCAGCTCGCCGGACATATCGTCGACATTGGTTTCGAGCACGACGTGCGTGCCCGAGACGGCCAGCGCGTGTGCCGTCGGCTGCCCCAGTACGACGCGCAGCGCGTTCGGCCGATCCGGCAGCTCGCGCGTGCCACGGCCCCAGCCATCGCGCTCCGGAGCGAAGCTCGGCCAGCGCAGGAACTCTTCCGCCACGGTGGCGACGATGGCCGCGCCGGTGGGCGTCACGAGCTCGGCCTCGATTCCGGCGTCGAACGTCGGAACACCGCTCAGACACGCCACGGTGGCTGGTGCCGGCAGCGGCAGCACGCCATGCCGGCACGAAACGAAGCCGTGCCCGAGCGGCAGCGGGCTGCACGCGACACGCGCGCCCAGGTACGCGAAACACGCCGCCGCGCCCACGATGTCCACGATCGCGTCCACCGCGCCCACTTCGTGAAAGTGCACGCTGTCGAGCGGGATGCGGTGCACCTGGCTCTCTGCTTCGGCGAGCCGGCGGAAGATGGCGCGCGCCAGGGTCTTCACGGAATCCTCGAGCCCAGACTGCGCAATCAAATCGTCGATCTGACGGTAGCTGCGTTCGCCCTGCCCCGGATCGATGACCACGTCGAACTGACACGCACCGATCGCGCCGGCGTGGGCTCCGCGGAGCTCGAGGCGATACCCGCTCAGGGACAGCTTTTCGACCGCGCTTTCCACGACGCTGAACGGGACGCCCAGATCGACCAGCGCGGCGATGGTCATGTCGCCGGCAATGCCGCTCTGCGCGTCCAGAAAGAGCAGCTTGTCGTGACCCGCTTGCGCGGCGAGCGGCGCGCGGGCTGTCGAGCGGTGCGATTGTTCATGGGAGTGCTCGTGCGAATGCGCGTGGTCGTGCACGTGCCCGTGATCATGCGCAGGATCGTGCGTGTGCGCATTGCCGTGCTCGTGCTCGTGCTCGTGCTCGTGCGAATGCGTGTGGGGGTGGGGGTGGGGGTGATCCGCGTCGGTGTGCGGATGCGAATGCGGTTCCGGGTGCGAATGGGAGTACGAGCCCGGGTACGGCGTAGGCTGGGGTGGAACGGACACGGACTGCCCCGAGTGGGGCGCACGGCTCGATGGAGGTGCCCCGCTCTTGCTCACGCGCTCTTCTCCGCTCGGCTACGCGCGTGCAGGATTCTCGCGACGGCCATGGCCGCCCCGAAGCCATTGTCGATATTGACGACCGTGACACCGGACGCGCAACTGGTGAGCATTCCGAACAACGCGGTCATGCCTTGCTGGGCTGCCCCGTAGCCAATCGACGTGGGCACCGCCACGATGGGCGCGCCGAGCAGCCCGCCCACGACGCTTGGCAAAGCGCCTTCCATTCCCGCCACCACGATCACCGCCGGGGCCTCCGCCAGCACGTCCAGCTCGCCGATCACGCGGTGAATACCGGCGACCCCGACGTCGAAGACGCGGATCGCGGGAGCGCCCAGCATGTGAAGCGTCTCGAGCGCTTCCTCGGCCACGGGGATGTCGCTCGTGCCCGCCGTGACGACTGCGACGGGGGCACCACTGCGCACGGGGATGGGCGTCGCTTCGAACCGCGCAATGCGTGCGACGGGCACGTGAAGGAGCTCCGGCACACTCTGCATCACTTCGTCTGCCTTCTCGGGCGCCAGCCGCGTGATGAGCACGTTCTGTCGCGCGTCGATCAGCTGCCGCGCGATGCCAGCGATCTGCTGAGGCGTCTTGCCCTCTCCGAACACCACTTCCGGCATGCCGAGACGCAGGGCGCGGTGGTGGTCGACCCGCGCATATCCCAAATCCCGGAAGGGCAACTTCTTCAGCTCGTCGAGGGCGGATTCCAGCTCCACTTTGCCGGATTTTACCGCTTCGAGGAGCTCCCGGACGCGTCCTGGATTCATTGCCGCTCCTCCTAGCACTCTTATCCAGCGGCTGGCAGCGGCTGGCGACCGCACGGCCGCCTCGCGACGGCACTTTCACTACGCCGTGCGTCGTGCTGTGCTGCGCCCATGCCGGCCCCGACCGCCCCATTGTTCGGCTTCGTGCTGGGAATTGCGTTCGCCTGGGCGGCATCCGAGGAGCTACAGCGCTCGGCGGGCACCGGTGGCGCTAGCCGGTCGCACATCCTGGTCACGCTGTTCAGCTTGCTGTGCTTCGCGCCGGTCTCCGTCTACTTCCTGGCCTTCGTCCCCGACTGGTCCTACGCCTACCTCGTAGACCCAGAGCGCCTTCCGAACTTCGTCGACCTGGGCCTGGCCTTGCTCGACGCCGCGAGTGTGCCCGCAGGCTTTGCCCTCGCGGCACGCGCCGCCGGCGCCAAGCGGCTCGGGTCGCTGCTGCGTCTGGCGGCCGCACCGGGCCTCCTGGCGCTGGCGTTTCTGGTCGTCTGCCTGCCGCGGCTGGGCGTTCACGCGACTTTTGCCCAGTATCACGGCGACTTCGGTACGCGCTCCGTGGCTGGAAGTCCGCTCGGTTATGCTCTGCTGTGGATGGCCGCGGTATTGGGCGGTGCCATCGCGTGGACGATCTATTGCTTGCGTGCCATCGCTTCCGGCACGAAGCGTGGCTGAACCCGAGCCAGGTGAGCAACTTGCCGATGAGAGACGATGCCCAAAGCTTGATGGACCTGTGTGCGAAGGTCGTGGAGCGTGCTCGCAAGGCGGGCGCGGACGTTGCGGAAGCCAGCGCGCGCGGCGGCTGGGAGCTCAGCACCAAAGTGCGCCTCGGCGAGGTCGAGCTGGTCGAAGAGGCCGGACACAAGAGCCTCGCATTGCGTGTGCTCCGAGATCAACGCGCAGCGCTCACCTCGACCAGCGATCTGTCAGAGGGTGGCATCGAGCGCTGCATCGCCGATGCGTTGATGCTCGTCGAGCTTTCGGAACCCGACCCCTACGCGGGGCCCGCGCCTGCCGAGCTTTTGTGCCAGCCGCCGCACCCCGAGCTCTCACTGTACGATCCAGCCGTAGACGGCATCGACGCAGACCAGGCCATCAAGATCGCGACGCAGGCGGAACGCGCCGCGCTCTCGTCCGACTCGCGCCTATCGCTGAGCGAAGGGGCCACGTTCTCGCGCACGAGCTCCGTCAGTGCGCTCGTACTGTCCAGCGGCTTCAGCGCGGGCCTGCGCGGGTCCTACGCATCGCTCGTGGTGTCACCCGTGGTCGAAGACGAGGGCGGCAAACGCCGCCGAGGCTTTCACTGGACTGCGCGCCGCCACTTCGCCGATCTCGATGAGCCGGAGGCCGTCGGTCGGGAGGCGGCGCGGCGCACACTGGCGAAGCTCGGAGCACGCAAGGTACCCACCTGCGAAGCGCCGATCGTGTTCGATCCGGACGTCGCGCGCTCCATCATCGGAACCTTTGCCGGCTGCCTGGTGGGCGGCGCGCTCTGGCGTAAATCGAGCTACCTGGTGGATCGTCTGGGCAGCATCGTCGCGAGCCCAGGAGTCACGCTCGTGGACGATCCGCTCGTGCCCAAGGCACCCGGCTCTCGCCCCTTCGACGGTGAGGGTTTGCGGTCCCGTCGCTCCGTGGTGGTGCGGGACGGCAAGCTCGAGACGTTCTTACTCGATTGCTACAGCGCCCGAAAATTGGGCATGGAGCCGACCGGCAGCGGCAGCCGATCGGGTGGCGCGGTCGGTGCCTCGACGACGAACTTCATCCTGCAACCGGGCACGCGTTCGCGCGAGGACATCATTCGCGAGACCTCGCGCGGCCTCTACGTGACGGAGATGATGGGCTTCGGCTTCAACGCGCTCACCGGGGATTATTCACGCGGAGCATCGGGCTTCTGGATCGAGAACGGCGAATTCGCGTTTCCCGTCAGCGAGATCACCGTGTCGAGCAACCTCGACACGATGCTCAAGAACATCGACGCCATTGGCAACGACCTGGACATGAGAACGGCCACCTGTGCCCCGACCATCCGCGTCTCCAGCATGACGATCGCAGGGAGCTGACGGCCGCGGCACGCTCGGCTCAGAAGTTCGCCGAGCAGGGCGAGGCGCCGGGCTCGCCATGAAACCCAAAGGCGACGACGTCATCGTCGAGCGCGGTGACCTCGCGACGCGCCAGGCTCACTCCAGGCTTCGTCGCGGCTAGTGGAGGAAACTGTGACGACATGCGGCCGTCGGTCGAGCGGATCCGAACGCTCTCGCCGCTGTTGGACAAACCGTTTTTCCCGAGCTTTGGTAGCCGCAGCAGCGGGCAGAACTCGGGCACGGGTACGTCCCCCAAGGCCGAGGTCTGGAAATCCTCCGCCACTATCAGCGCGAACTGCCCGGGCTCGAGCACGTGACTTTGGAGCGGCAACTCCGCACCGGAGTCCGCAAACGAAAAGCCGGCGAGATCTACCGGCAGGGTCCCGTCGTTCACGATTTCGACCCACTCTTGCGCGGGCTCGGAGCCGGCAGGATTCGCGAGCACTTCTGTCATGACGACGTGTGGGAGCGCGCTCGTCGTCGTCAGCTCTCGCGTTTCCATGAGCGCCGCGCCCGACGCCGTGAGTAGCGTCAGATCGACGGTGATGCGCGAGCTCGGCGTCAAGCCGCGCACCACGAATCGCCCGGCTGGAGAGCTGACCTGCAAGAACTCCACGCCGTTCGCATGGGCCGCCAGGAGCGCACGCTCGGCGGCGGTCCGGACGAGCAAGCGATCGTCCGCGACCTCGAGACACGCGGGGCCGAGCGCTTGCTCGCCTGCAGAGCAAGCCAGCGCTGCGCTCTCAGGCGCCTCCGCGTTCAGGAGCGGCTCCGGATCGACGGCAACGCCCGCCACGCTGGGCGGCGGAAGCACGAACGCGGCATCCGCCGGCACGGCCGCCTGCAGCTGAAAACAGCGCTCCTTCGCGACGGCTTTCGAGCCGACGCCAGGCGTGAGCTCGCCCAGCACGGACGCAGGCACGAGCTCGATGCCCTGCGCGGGAGGAACCAGGCCGGTTGGGCCGCAGTACACCGCGAAGCGCGCCAGAGGTTGCTCCGTGGACGCCGGCCACACCCGAGCAAAATAAGGCGCGTGCTCGCCCTCCGAAACCGACAGCGTCTCCACGACCCCGGCGCCGAGCGCGGTGAGCGAGTAAACGGCTCCTTCGGCCAGAGCTCGGCGCGGGGCAATCACGGCGTGCCCGGACGCCGTTGCCCACTGAAGGATCGGCACCTGGCGTTCCAGGAGTGTCGCCGGCAAATCGCTCTGCCGGATACGCCGCGCGTGGTAGTCGCTCAGTGTGCCTGAAAAGAGCGCAAACTCCGGAGGAGGGTCGCCCGGCGCGTAGCTCGCGTGAAGCCGGACCACCCGCGGCAAAGCGCTGAGCTCCGCCTGCGGCTCTGCGACGAGTGTGATGACCCCCGGCGTGTTGCCTCGACGAAGCCCCCCGGCGGGCACCGGATCGGCGCAGGATGGCGTGCACAGGACGCAGACTGGCAACAGCACCTCGGCCGCGACACCACTGACGGCTGCCAGGCGCCTCTTGGTCTTGCAAAACATGGCCCTGGAGGTTCGGTCTTCACGCGCCCAGAGTTGCCACCAATTTCCCGGAACGTGCCCCGCGTTTGCCGAATGACCCGCGCTGATTTAGCCTCGCACGACCCGTGTCCCCGGAAGAGATCAAAGCGCTGCGAAAAGAGCTCAACTGCACCGCGCGCGAGCTCGCGACCGCCCTGAAGCTCGAGCAAAAAGAGGTCGTGGCCTGGGAGGCCGGCGAGCTGTTCCCGACGAAACGCTCCGTGCTGCAGATGGAGATGCTGCGCAAAAAGGGCCCGAGCGCGATCCCGCGCACGCCGCGTGGCGCAAAGAAAACCGGCGTGCAGCGCTTGGACGATCCGAAGTTGTGGGAGCTCGTGCGCAAGCTGCTGGAGCATCCAGCGCTCTTCGACCAGGTCGTCAAGCTCGCAGAGCAGTACGCGGATCCGGCGAAACCTGCGCCCGCGAAAGCCAAGGAAGACGCTTAGGGCGCGCGAGCGGCCAAATCGATCGATTTGGGTCGCGAACATGTCGATTTGAGATCGACAGGATCGCGTCGACATGATCTACGTTCGCGGTGGACGCGGAACAGTTGGTTCGCCAGAAGTGGCGCCTGTTGAGGGCGACCATGGATGAGCGAACGCGCCGGCTGTGGGCT
>DATDJP010000325.1:0-9501 GCA_036520475.1 Polyangiaceae bacterium
ATCAGCACCGAGCCGGAGTTCAGCACCGTCGCCGTGCTCGAGTCGCTGGTCAAAAACCGCGGCGCTGCCGAGGATCCGTTGCAGCTCGCGTGGATGGTCAGAAAGTCAGTCGACCACTTGTTGGCAGGTATGCAGAACCGCGGCGCGGGGCTCGGGCCCGAGCACCGGACGCGCCTGCGCAGCGTCGTGGTCGAGGCGGAATCCTGGATAACGGACGGCTCGTTCGCCGAGTGGTCTGCGGAGATCCGTCGAAAGATCGGCGCAGACTAGCGTCGCATCACTTGCCGAGCTCGGACGCGATCCCTTTACCGAGATCGTCGAGCGACTCCAGACTCTTCGGCGACGCGCGCTTCGCCGGTTTAGGAGCAGGCGCGCTCGCTACCTTCGGACGCGAGGCGGGCGCCTTGGCGGCGGTGGTCGAGCTGCGCTTGGCAGGGGCCGCGGCCCGCGGTTCTTCTGCTGCCGGTGCCGGTTCGGCAGGCTCGGCCGCCGGTGGGGGGGCGCTCTTGGGCTTGGCTTCCTCGAGCTTGGCGAGGCTGCGCTGCGTGAGCTCGACGTGTTCGCGCAGCGCCTTGGCCTTAGCAACCTCCTCTGCCTGGCTGACCTGTGCCGCTGTCGCTGCAGCCGCCGGCACAGTCTCCTTTTTTCCGCCGAACATGCTGTATGCGGCGACACCCAGCACGAGCACGGCGCCTCCGGCGATTGCCAAGAGCACCTTCGGATTGCTCTTTTTCATCGGGATCGCGGCCACGTCGTCGTCGTACTGCGGCACGATGCGTTGCGCCTGGAGCGCCTGCTGAGGTTGTCCCTGCTGAGGGTGCGGGTACTGCGCCTGCTGAGGTTGTCCCTGCTGAGGGTGCGGGTACTGCGCCTGCTGAGGTTGTCCCTGCTGAGGGTGCGGGTACTGCGCCTGCTGAGGGTGCGGGTACTGCGCCTGCTGAGGATGCTGCGGCTGCTGCGCCTGCTGAGGGTGCTGCGGCTGCGGATACTGCCCGGGTCCGGGGAACTGAGCGCGCGAGTTGTAAGGATCGCGTGACGACATGAAAACCGCCTCTCTCAAAGCGTACGAGTTTAGCTCCGCCGGAATTCGCGTGCCGGGGTCGAGCCACAGAAAAGTAAGCCATGCGCGCTCCCCACGCCAGCGCGCGAGCCGAATCCGTGCCGCTCGCGCGGCGCGCGCTGTCTAGAGCCCTGAAATTGCCGGTTTCAACGCGGGTGGCGTCACGAAGGTCCACTCAGCGCGGCTCCCCCGGGTCGCGCCCGTCGCGCTCGGGAGCGACCTCGGGTATTGCCGGGGTGGCATCACGGCGTGGGTCGCACCCCGTCGTACTTCGACACTCGTGCGCTACCATTTTTCGCGGCGGCGCTGCTGAACGGCGCCTTTGGCATGACCAGAAGCGCAAACTGACGTACCCTTCCGCGCGATGGTCGAAACCCGGAATCTTCGCAGTAACGGTAAGAAAAGCCAGCCTTTGCTGGCGAGTGCCGTGCAAAACGTCTTCAAGCGGGTGACCGATCCGGAATGGCACGAAATCGTGCGTACCGGCGTGCGTATCCTACCCGCTGCGGCGCTGTCCACGCTGCCGTGGCTGCTCCGCGCGCGCAACACCCGGGACGAGAGCCTGCTCAAGGTCGCGCTCGACCACGCGGACACGCACCCCTTCGACCTGGCGCTGGAGATGGGCGACGAGCGCCTGTCATGGCGCGACGTCGATCAGCTGACGTCTCAGGTCGCGCATGTGCTCACGGAGCTGGGCGTGCGCAAGGGCGACGTCGTCGCGCTGCTCGGGGCGAACTCACCCATGTACGTGGTGATCGTCCTCGCCGTCAGCCGGCTGGGAGGGACGACCGCGCTCATCAACAGTCACCTGGAAGGTCACCCGCTGTCGCACGCGGTGCGCGCCTCCACGGCGCGCGTCATTTTGGTGCAAACGCAGTACGAGAATGCGCTGCGCGCGCGACAGGACCTGAACGAGCAACTCTTGCACGTCCTGAACTACGGCAATGGTGAGCTCGAGCTCCGTCTGGAGCGCGCGCCCAAGCAGCCCTTCGCCCGTGTTCCCGTCGAGGCCTCGAGCGACTTCGTCTACATCTACACATCGGGCACCACGGGCCTGCCGAAGCCCTGCCGCGTCACGCACGCACGCTCGATTCTGGCGGGTGCCGCGTTCGGGCCGCTGCTCTTCGAGTTGAAGCCGGGCGACAAGATGTATTGCGTGCTGCCGCTCTATCACTCCAACGCGCTCCTGATCGGCGCGGGCTCTTGCATCATGACCCGCACGCCGATGGCGCTCCGCGAGAGCTTCAGCGCGAAGGCGTTCTGGCCGGACGTCAAACGTTACGGCGCAACGGCCATGATCTACATCGGCGAGCTCTGTCGCTATCTCGTGAATTCGCCCGAGACGCCGGACGAGAAAAACAATCCGATGCAGGTAGCCGTGGGCAACGGGCTCCGCGCGGACGTGTGGGAGGCGTTCCAGACTCGCTTCGACGTGCCCCGGATCCGTGAATTTTATAGCGCCACCGAGGCGCCCGGCATCATCTTCAACTTCACCGGCAAGGTCGGCTCGGTGGGACGCGTGCCGCTGCGCAAGCTCGGCCCCATGAAGCTGATTCGTTACGACGTGGAGAACGACGCCGTGGTGCGGAACGCGCGCGGGCTGTGTATCGAATGCGAACCCGGGGAGGTCGGTGAGCTCGTGATTCGCTTGCCGGAAAAGCCCCGCAGCGCGCTCGGCGACTTCAAGGGCTACACGGATCCTTCCGCGACGGAGAAAAAGATCCTGCGGGACGTGCTGAAGCGGGGCGACAAGTTCTTCCGCTCCGGTGATCTGCTCCGCTTCGACGAGCACGACAACTTCTACTTCGTCGATCGCATCGGCGACACCTACCGCTGGAAAGGCGAGAACGTGTCGACCGCCGAGGTGGCGGAGGTGCTCGGCACGGCGCCGGGCGTCAAAGAAGCGACGGTCTCGGGTGTGCAGGTACCGGGCTCCGAAGGACAGGCGGGACTCGCCGCCGTGGTGGTCGACGGCAAGTTCGACCCGCGCACCTTCTGGCGCGCCGCGCAGGAGCTACCCAGCTACGCGCAACCACGCTTCGTGCGCGTGCTCGAGCAGATGCAAACGACGGGCACGTTCAAGATCCAGAAGACTCAGCTGAAGAGTGACGGTGTCGACCCGACGCGCGTCCACGACCCGATCTTCCTCCGGCGGGAAGACGGCTACGTGCCGCTCACCGCGGAGCTCTGGACCCAGGTGCAACAGGGGCAGGTTCGGCTTTAGAACCAATCTCAGAAGGGCGCCGGCGACAAGTCGTTCTGAGATTGGTTCTTAGGCGTCATCGCCAGCGCTCGTCGCCTTCGATGAGCCACGACCAATTTTCGGCGATCGCGCGGGCCACGCTGCCGTCATAGGTGTGGCCCGCTTTGCCGCCACTGGCCACGCGCGCTGATAGCCCTGCTTTTTCGAGCAGCGTGACGAGTGGCCCCGAGTTTTGCACGCAGCCGCCCTGACCGCAGGCGAACAGCACGCGTTCACCGCCGCCCTCTTTGAACGCCTTCGCTGTCGCGCGCGACCACCCGCGCTGGCCGCCTTCGGTGAGCACCACCCGCGCAAAGCGCTTCGGATCGCTCTGTACGATGCTCACTCCCAAGATGGCGCCGAGGGAGAACCCTGTGAAGACGACGGGACCCGGGTCCACGTACGCCGCGTAACGTTCAGCGAGCGCCAAAAGCGCTGCCTCGAGCTCTGCGACGGTCTTCTTGCGTGAACCGTATTCCCAGCGGTCGAGTCCCGCGGCATCCGAGCGCGGGGTGCCGCGCGGGCAGAGCACGAACGCCGTATTTTGCACGATGCCGCGCCACACTTCGCACTGCCATTCCGGCCGATCGAAATTGCCGTGCAGCGCGAGCACGACGGGTTTCTTCGTGGTGGTGCCGAGTGGTAGTGAGACCACGGCGTCGCGAAAGCCGGCGACCGGTAGGCTCACGAGCTCGCCGTCCGCGGCGAGCGGCGCCGTGTTCGGAGCCGCCGGCGCGGCGCTCGGGACCGGGTCAGCGGACGGGGTCTCGTCCGCGGCGCTTGCCGTGGGGCTCGCCGGTACGCTGGCGCCCGAAGCTTGGGGTCGCGACGGATTCGAGTTTCGCCCGCATGCCGCCCCGCTGAGCAAGAGCGCGCAGCACACGGCACAGTCGTGCACGAAGCGTCCGATGCCGGCACCCATCACGGCTTCGCGCCCTGCGTCGTTGGCCAGTGTTCAGCGCCTTCGACGAGCCAGGGTAAGCGTGCCTTGATGGCGCGCGCGACGCGTCCGTCGAAGAGATGGCCGAGCTGTCCCGGGAAGACGAGCTCTGCGTCAGCGCGTGCGCGCTTCGTGAAGAGCACGGCGCGCTCTGCGCCCTGCTTACACGCGGTTCGTGCACACACCACCATGAGCTTCTGACCGCCTCCCTTGGCGAAGATCGCTGCGTCAGCGGCCGACCACTGGTCGTATGCGCCCTCGATCAGCACCACGCGCGAAAAATAGCTCGGCTCCTGACGCGCGATGCGCGCGGCGTGGCTCGCGCCCAGCGAATAGCCGGCGAGGATCACAGAGCCGCTCGCCACGTGCGCGCCGAAGCGGCTCTTCAACGCTTTCAGCGCGGCGCGCAGCTCGCGCTCCGTCTCGGTTGGCCCTGCGTAACTGTAGCGCTCGATGCCGGCGCCCGGCAGCTTCCGTCCCTGCGGGCACAGGACGAAGGGATGAGCACCGGTAATGCCCGTCCATGTGCCGCACTGCCAGTCGCCGCGATCGGCGTGACCGTGCAGTGCGATGACCAGCGGGCGCGGAGTGCGCGCGCCGAGTGGGACGGACACCACGGCGGAGTTGAATCCCGGCACGGCGAGCTCGATACGCCAGCTCTCGGCCTCGAGCGGTGGGAGATCTGGCGCACTCGGCGTCACACTGCGCGCGTCTGCACGAGCGTCGGACGGACCTGGCACAGCCTGCTCCGGCGACGATCGCCGGCATGCGCCGATCACGGCCAGCGTGACCAGCAGCAGCGTTCGGATGAATGACGTCACGTGGAGCTCTTGGCCTCGCCCTGCGCGGCGAGAATGGCATGGACGAAGGCGCTCAAGCGCCGCTCATCCTTGCCGATGAAACCAAGGTGCCCATCGATCGCGAGGAACGCCAGTCCGTGGACGAGCGCCCAGGAACCGTAGATGAGCTGCTCGGCGGGCAAGCGCTGGAGCTCGTGCTCGCCGACGGCGCTGATGAGCGCGTCGCGCACGAACTGAAAAGCGTCGGTCGCGGTCTTGGCGAGCTCGGGATGTTTGACGTGCTGCGCCAGCGTGCGAGTGACCATCACGCGGAAGTGCGAGGGGTTATTGACGGCAAAGAGCACGTAGGCGACCCCCATCGCACGCGCGCGCTCCTGAGAGTCGCTCACGTTGCCGCCGGCGTGGTCGAGCTCCGCGTGCAGCTTTCTGAACCCCTCTTCGGCGACCGAGGCCAGCAGCGCGTCCTTGTCGGCGAAGTGGTGATAGGGCGCCGCGTCAGATACGTGCGCGAGCTTGGCGGCGGCGCGCAGCGTGAAGCCCTCTGGCCCCTTCAGGGAGACGAGCGAAAGCGTGGCGTCGAGCAGCGCTCGCCTCAAATCTCCGTGGTGATAGCTGCCGCCGCGGCGCGCTCGGACGGGAGGGGGCTTGGGAGGGGGCTTGTTGGGGCGCTTGACGCTCGACATCGCGCGGGGACGAAACTCTGGCTTCCGACCCCTCTATAAGATCGGGTCCTTCCGGCTACTACTCGCGACTCGCGTCCGAATCGTGCCGCATCGGGGAGACGACGCCCCGCCGCGGCACGGTCTGTGGTAGGGGGTGGGCCGCGGAAGCGCGCCTCCTAGGGGGCAGGGTCTCCGCGGGCGGAGTTTGCTTGACACCGAGCGAGCCCCGACTACCCTCCCGTTCCCCCGAAAACCCCAGGCTCAGCTACATCTAAATGCCGACGATACAGCAGCTCATCCGCTCAGGCCGACAGGCGATCAACGTGAAGACCGCGTCGCCTGCTTTGCGCGCTTGCCCACAAAAACGGGGCGTTTGCGTGCGTGTTTACACGACCACCCCCAAGAAGCCGAACTCGGCTCTGCGCAAGGTGTGTCGCGTCCGGCTCACCAACCAGATGGAAGTCACGAGCTACATCCCCGGGGAAGGACACAACCTCCAGGAGCACAGCGTGGTCCTGATTCGCGGTGGTCGTGTCAAAGACCTGCCCGGCGTGCGCTACCACGTCGTACGCGGCACCCTCGACGCCTCTGGCGCGTCGGGTCCCAGCAGCACCAACAAAGCCAATCGCAACCGCAAGCGGTCCAAGTACGGCGTCAAGCGCCCGAAGCAGTAAAGAGGAAGCGCCATGCCCCGCCGTCGTGACGTCCCCAAGCGTAAAATCACCCCTGATCCCAAGTACAAAGACAAGCTCGTCGCCAAGTTCACGAACTCGCTCATGAGCGGCGGCAAGAAGTCAGTTGCCGAAGGCATCCTGTACGGAGCGTTCGACATCATCAGCGCCCGCTTCAAGGAGGAGCCCTTGGAGATCTTCCGCAAGGCGCTCGACAACATCAAGCCCAAGCTGGAAGTGAAGAGCCGGCGCGTCGGCGGTGCCACCTATCAGGTGCCGGTCGAGGTGCGCCCCGAGCGCCGCGTGGCTCTGGCCATGCGTTGGCTCGTGGCGTATTCGCGTAACCGCGGCGAAAAGACGATGCGCGAGCGGCTCGCCGCAGAGCTGGTTGATGCGGCGCAAATGCGCGGAAACGCAGTGAAAAAGAAGGAAGACACGCATAAAATGGCGGACGCCAACAAGGCGTTTGCTCACTACCGGTGGTGAGCGCCGGTGACGCGTGCTAGTCCGGGCCCCGCTAAGTAGGAGATTCCTCAGGCAAATGCGCAAGACGACATAGGATCGGGTTGCACCACAGACACCAGCACGGTGTCCGCCGCGAAGCGCGGCGCATGAGTCGCACCCCGAACCCCTTCCGGAACGAGTACCCCGCAAACGAAGCGGCGGTCAGGCCCGGAGGGGGTTTCGTCTGTTGTTTGCCCTGAACACTTTCCTCCCCCCGAGAGCTACGACGCCGACCCCCAGAGCCAGCAGAGAATCGACACCATGCCCCGTGAACTACCCCTCGAGCGCACCCGGAATATCGGCATCATGGCGCACATCGATGCGGGCAAAACCACGTGCACGGAGCGCATCCTGTTTTACACGGGCATCAGCCACAAGCTCGGCGAGGTGCACGAGGGCACGGCCACGATGGACTGGATGGTGCAAGAGCAGGAGCGCGGCATCACCATCACGAGCGCGGCGACCAACTGCTTCTGGACGCCTGCCGTCGGCCCTCTCGAAGGCAAGAAGCACCGCATCAACATCATCGACACGCCGGGGCACGTCGACTTCACCATCGAGGTGGAGCGCAGCCTGCGCGTGCTCGACGGCGCCGTGGCGGTATTCGACGGCGGCAACGGCGTCGAGCCGCAGAGCGAAACCGTGTGGCGGCAAGCCGATCGCTACAGCGTGCCGCGCATCGCGTTCATCAACAAGATGGACAAGGTAGGCGCTGATTTCCAGATGAACGTGGACTCGATCCGCGAACGTCTGGGTGCTCGCCCGGTGCCGATTCAGTGGCCGATTGGTCAGGAAGATCAGCACCGCGGCATGGTGGATCTGGTGCGGATGCGCGCGGCCATCTTCGACGACGACTCGCTCGGCGCGAAGTTCGAGTACGGCGACATCCCCGAGGATATCGCGGCCAAGTGCAAGCAGCTGCGGGATGAGTTGATCGAAGCGTGCGCTGACGTCGACGACGCGATCATGGAGAAATTCCTCGATGGTCGTTTGAGCGAAATCTCCGAGAACGAGATTCACGCCGCCATCCGCAAGGGTACCTGCTCGTTCGCGTTCGTGCCGGTCGTGCTCGGTTCGGCGTTCAAAAACAAGGGCGTGCAGCTCCTGCTCGACGCCGTGATCAACTATCTGCCCTCGCCGCTGGACGTGCCGCCGGTCGACGGCACCGACGTGGACGATCCGGCGAAGGTGCTGCACCGCAAAGCGGACGACGACGAGCCGTTTGCCGCGCTGGCGTTCAAGATCGCCAACGACCCGTTCGTCGGCAACCTGACGTTCTTCCGGGTTTATTCGGGGCAGCTCGAGAGCGGCACCAGCGTGCTCAACGCCACGCGCGGCAAGCGCGAGCGCATCGGCCGCATCTTGCGCATGCACGCCAACAAGCGCGAAGAGCTCAAGGAGTGCAGCGCCGGCAACATCTACGCAGCCGTGGGCCTGCGCGACACGCGCACCGGCGACACGCTGTGCGACGAAAAGGCGCCCATCGTCCTCGAGAAGATGGTGTTCCCCGATCCGGTCATTTCGATCGCGATCGAGCCGAGAACCCAGGCCGACCTCGACAAGCTGGGCATCAGCCTGCAGAAGCTGGCGTACGAGGACCCCTCGTTCCGCACGTTCACGAACGAGGAAACCGGGCAGACCATCATCGCCGGCATGGGCGAGCTGCACCTCGAAATCATCGTCGACCGGCTGAAGCGCGAGTTCAAGGTCGAGGCCAACGTCGGCAAGCCGGAGGTCGCTTACCGCGAAGCCATCGCCCGCAAGGTCGAAGCCGAGCACAAGTTCGTGCGCCAGACGGGCGGCCACGGCCAGTACGGCCACGTGAAAATCGAGCTCGAGCCTGGCGCACGCGCCACGGGTTTCGTCTTCGAAAACGGCATCGTCGGCGGCATCATTCCGAAGGAATTCATCCCGTCGATCGAAAAGGGCGTGCGCGAGGCCATGAACCGCGGCGTCCTCGCCGGTTACCCGATGACCGACGTCAAGGTTCGCCTCTACGACGGCTCGTATCACGAGGTCGATTCGTCGGGTCCGGCCTTCGAAATCGCGGCGTCCATGGCGTTCCAGGATGGCTGCAAGCGCGCCGGCCTGCACTTGCTCGAGCCCATCATGGGCGTCGAGGTCGTGACCCCAGAAGCTAACATGGGCGACGTGATCGGTGATTTGAACTCGCGTCGCGGCAAGATTCAGGGCATGAGCCAGCGCGGCAAGAACACCCAGGTCATCACGGCTCAAGTGCCGCTGGCCACGATGTTCGGCTACGCGACCGACCTGCGCAGCAAGACGCAGGGACGCGCCGTGTACACGATGCAGTTCTCACACTATGACCCTGTGCCGAGCTCGGTACAGGAAGAGATTGTCGCGAAGGTTAGCGGCAGCTGATTGGTTTCTCGAATCGAGTCTCTCGAGTACCTGAGTGGATTAACTCTGGTCGAAGCCCGAGCGGGCAGCACCTAAAGCGCGATCGCGAGTGAGGAAGAAATGGCCAAGGGAAAGTTCGTACGGTCGAAGCCCCATGTAAATGTCGGAACGATCGGTCACATCGATCACGGCAAGACGACTCTGACTGCAGCTTTGGTGAAGGTTCAGAGCAAGAAGGGTCTAGCGAACGAGATCAAGTAC
>DATDJP010000326.1:0-58733 GCA_036520475.1 Polyangiaceae bacterium
ATCCGTGGCTTCCGTGTTCATCACGGTGACGACCTCGGCGTTGCCGTCGTTGTCCACGTCGGCCACGACCGGGTTCTCGATGCCCGTGCGGCTGTTCGACACGTTCTTGAACAGCACCTGGCCGGTGCGGCCGTTGTAAACACGGAACTCGCACTCGTCGTTGTAGAGAACCTCGGCGGCGCCGTCGCCGTTGAAGTCGAACACGCTCGAGGACGTCGCCTTGCTCGAGTCATCGTCGCTGTCGCGCTTCCAGCCGTTGTGCAGACAGACGCAGATCTCGTCGGTTTCGTTGCAGGCGGTGTTTGCTGGGCACTGCGCGTCGCTGGTGCAGCGGGTGGTCGGCGGCGTGCGCGCCGGATTGTTGTTGGCTGGCGGGTTCGCGTCCGTGCGCTCGATCACCGACGGCCAATCAGGGCACATGCCGGCCGCGCCGGTGGAGGTCTGCAGATCGACCACGACGTAGAAGTCCTTCAGCGCCGAGGCGATTTCCATGAAGCCGTCGCCGTCGAAGTCGTCGACGTTCGGTGCGCCGCCGCGATCGCCGCCGCCCAGGTCTTGATCGTGGATGATGACGCCGGTCGCGCTATCGAGGATCGTGAGGTGCCCTTCGTCGATGAGAATGACTTCGGGCTTGCCCTCGGGCCGATTGTTCGGACCCGGACGCGCTGCCGCGTTCGGACCCCACACGTCGGCCACGGCGCAGAATCCGTCACCCGTGAGGCGGCTTTCTTGTCCCGTGATGGTCTTGGCGTTCCACACCGGATTCATGGGCACGGTGCAAGGCGGCGTGCCGCAGGCTGGCAACATCGGCACCTTGTACAGCGCTGCACCCGCGACGATTTCGATGCCCGGGTCCGGGAGCAGGTCCGCCGGGCAAGCCATCATCGAAATCTCGTTTCGGCCCGTCGATGCCGTGCCGGTCACGATGTGCGTCACGATCAGCGCGCCGCTCGCGTTCTTGCCGAGCACGTACACGTTACGGCCCACGATGATCTCGGCGTTGCCTGAATAGTTGAGGTTCGCGACCGCCACGGTCTCGCCGTCGTAGACAGGCGACCAGGCCGTCGGCAGCGTGTAGATGAGCGCGCCGCGGTTGTCGAGGATGCGGAACGTGTTGCCTTCCGTGACGTAGATGATCTCCGGCTTGCCGTCGTAGTCGAGGTCGGCCACCGTCACCGGGGTTCCCGAATCGGCGTCGGCGTCGGTAGTCGTGCAGGTGTCGGCCGGCAGCGCGGCCGGGCGAACCCAGTGCTTGCTGCCGCAACGCGCGAAGTAGTCCTTGCCCTTGTTCGGGCCACCGCCGTGCACGGCGCGCACGACGCCGTTCGACCAGGGGTTGTCTCCCGTGTACGACGTGAACAGGATCTCCGGGAAATCGAGCTCGTTGATCAGGCCGTCGCCGTTGTCGTCATCCAGGTTGGCGACGACGGGCGTGTTCAGCACGTGACTGTTGGCGTGCCAGGGCGCCAGAGCCGTGCGTGAGCCGTCGCGCGCGTTCGCGTCCGAGCGGCTATTGCCGCCCCACTGAAACTCGATGGCAGGGGTCATCTGGGAGAAATCGCCCGGCGCAAGCGTGCACGACGGGGCTCGCCCGGTGCCGGTGCAGCGCCCGACCTCACACACCGTGTTGGCGGGACAGTCCCAGTCATCTTCGCAGCCGCAAAACGCCTTGTTCGTGCCGTTGTCCAGGCATTGGCTCGTGTAGTAAGCCGGGCTGCCGCAGGTGAACTTGTTCGTGGTCGTCCCGCCGTTGGACTGGCACTCGCGCACCACCTGCCCGCTGCACTGAGCCGCGCCGGGCTCGCAGACGTCGGGGGTGCACAATCTTGGCGTCCCCATTTCGTTGCAGAATTCAGCCGCCAGGCACTGCACGTCGCCGGTGCAAGTCAGATCCTTGCAGACATTTCCACCCTGAGGGTGGGGCTCACAGCGTTCGAGTCCCCGCTTGCAGGCCAGGTGCTCGCAGGTGTTGTTCACGCATTGACCGGCGCCGCCGTCCGCGATCTCACAGCGCTGTCCGGGAGTGCAGGTGACGCCTTCGCACGGCGTCCCGCCGCCGGTGCCGCCGTCGCCGCCGGTGCCCGCGGTGCCGCCCCTGCCTCCAAAGATGATGGTGCCCGCGCTGCCGCCGTTACCTGCCGTGCCGCCCGAGCCGCCGCGCCCCGCATTGCCATGGGTGATCTCCGGATCGCCGCCGCAGCCGGAGCCGAGCGCCGAGGCCCCGCCAAGTAACCACGCCAACACCGCCCATTTCGATCGAGACGCCGAGCCAAGCATAATCGCACAAGATAACATGCCCGTTCGCGCTGTCGGCCCGCGCCCCGCGCATCCATGAAAATCTGGAGGTCAATGTGTGCAGAGCTCCCGCGCACGCAGCCTTCACGCGCGCAATCCGACCGGTACGGGTCTTTACCAACGCGGCGGCTCGTCGGGGCGCGGGCGGCCCGAGGCCCGACGCAGGCGCGCCTCAGCCCTCGAGCACTTCGACGCGGCTCGTGCCCGCGCGCGTGCGCATCCGGACGCGCGTGAGCGCGCCGTACTCCGGCTTGGTCACGTCGCTCACGATCAGGAAGCTCACGCTCGCGGCGCTCGCGCTGATTTCGCAGACGCCGATGCCATTCACGAAGCTATTCGCGAACTTGTAGTGCGGGCTCCCGAACTTGAGCAGCGGGTCGAAGCGCGCAATCAATTGCACGAGGCCGAGCGGCAGGAGCTCGGGGCTGCTGAGCACGCCCTCGGCCGCGGGCGCCACGCCCTGGGAGCTGATGCCGCCGACGACGTACTCCACGCCGACCGGTTTGGAACCCGGGTTGTCGAAGTCTACGTGGAGCTCGGAGCCGTAGAACGCGTGAATGTCGCCGGTGACGACCAGTAGGTTCTCGACATTCGCGACGGCGCTCAGGATTTCTGCGCGCTCACTCCGATAGCCGTCCCACTGGTCGGTGCTGAGATAAAATTTCTGTCGCAAGAAGTCGGCGACGCCCAGCTCTGGATCGGACAGGTCCGCCACCATCTGCGAGAGCTGCGTCTCGCTACCCCAGATCTTCCAGGTCGCGTTCGACTGCGTCAGGCCGTCGATGATCCACTGCTTCTGGTCGGCGCCCAGCATGGTGGGCTTTGCTGCCGCTTCTATGGGGTCGAACCCAAGGCCGCCCTCACCTTCTTTCAAGAGGAAGATGCGCGAGCCGATCGCGCTGTTCGCGACGATCTTGAGCACGCTGCCGTCCGTGGGGCCTTCCGGAATCAGGTGTTCGGCGCGGTAATAGCGCTGATCGGTCATGAACAGCTCCACGTGCTTGCCGTAGCGGAGCTTCCGATAAATGCGGATCCGATCCGGATAGGAAGCCTCGGGATCGTAGATCACGTCCGCCGGCTGGAACTCGAACCACGCGCGGCTCGCCGCGTCGCGTTGTTCGGGGACCTTTTCAGGCCCCTCGAGATCGCTGAAGTGGGTCGTGTGATCCTGCCAGGCGTCATTTCCGAACTCGTGATCGTCCCAGATGACGATGAACGGGAACAGCTGGTGTGCCCGCTGCAGGTCGCGGTCGGATCTGAAGGTTTTGTAGAGGTGGCGATAGTCCGCGAGCGTGCGCGCCGCGTAGCTGTTTTCGCCGAGTCGAAGCCCGTCCGGCAGTTTCACGTTGCGCTGCTCGGTCGGCGTTTGGAACGCCGGGTCGCCGTCGGTTTCGTAAATGTAGTCGCCGAGGTGCAGCACGAAGTCGACGTCCGGCGCCTCTTCGACCAGCGCGCGCCAGGCGTGATAGTAGCGGCCGACGTAGTCCTGACACGACGCGAACGCGAACTTCACTGGGACGTCGCGATCAGCCGCCGGAGCCGTCTTCGTGCGGCCGATGTCGGACTGTGCGCCGTCTGCGGTGAAGCGGAAGTAGTACCCCGTGAAGGGCTTCAGGTTCTCGACTTTGAGGCGCAGCGTGTTGTCCGCGTCGACGAACGCGTTGGCGTCACCCTCGGCGACCTTGTGAGCGAACTCGAGGTCCGTCGCGACCTCGAAGTGAACGCTCACATCGCCCGCGGTGGCGGGCTGAACCCGTGTCCACAAGAGCACGCTGTTCGGGCTCGGGTCACCGGAAGCGACGCCCTGCGGGAATACGCGCAACGTGTTCGGATCGTTCGACACCGGAGGCGGCGGTAGCGGTCGTGGTCGCGAGCCCGGCGCGTCGGGGTCGTCGGATCCGCAGCCGAGATTCGGCGCAGCCACACCCAGCGCGCTCACGACCGTGATGCGCAGGAAGTCTCGACGTACGATATGAGAGGTCATCCCTGGTTTTCCTTCGCTGCTTCAGTGGCGCCCGGCCGCACGGCGGATTGCGGCTTCGATTTGCCTGTGGCCCCCGGAGGTCGCCATCGTAGCCCTTTGGCACGGTAATGGCACGTTCGCCTCGGTCGCGGTGGGCATCGTGCCCCGGCAAGTGCCGCCTGGACGAGGCGTTCCACGCGGAAGTACGCGCCGGAATGCGACTTGCATTTTCCTCAGCGTGGCAACGGTCCCGCTATCTGAATCGCCTCTCAGGAAACGGCGTCGAGCGCTGTGGCTGTCCGGCTTTGGCGTCGTCGCGGTGCTGCTCGTTCTGATCGGGGTGGCCATGCGCGAGCGGCGGCAAGATGACAAAGCGGAGCGGCTGGCGGAACGTCGCGAGCTGTCGGCGGACAGCTGGCGAGTAGACACGCGCGGCGCCGTTGCCGCGACGCCTGGCACTCCCGGGGCCGCCTCGGACGGCGAGTCGCTGGAGAGTGCGGCAGGCTATTCCGTCGCGAGCGTCGTGTCTGCTGCGGCGGCGCTGTTGCCGAAACCCGCGAGTCCTCGAGCTGCCCGTGGCGAATTGGCCGCCGACGCGGGCGCGAGCGCCGTGGACGGTGGCGCTGTGACCGTCGCGCGCGTCGTGGACGCCGGGCCGACGGCAGTGGATGCCGGAGCGCCTGAGGCGACCGCGGATGCGGCCGCGAGCGCGACACCGGACGCTGGGGCGGCCGTGCTCGCCGCGGCCGTCTCGTGCGGTCCAACGACGTGCAGCGGCGGTCAGGTGTGTTGCAACGCGAGCTGCGGCATCTGCGCGCGGCCCGGCGAACAGTGTGCGCAGCAGGACTGCGGCGTGCACACACTGCCTATCAGCGCGATGTGCGGGATCAACACCTGCAATGTCGGGTTCGTGTGCTGCAACGCGAGCTGCGGTACGTGTGTGCGTCCCGGTCAAGCGTGTGACACGGAGCCCTGCGCCGGCGGCATCGACTACCCGGTGAGCGTGACGTGCGGCATGAGCACGTGCAACGTGGGGATGGAGTGTTGCAACGCGAGCTGCGGCACCTGCGTTCCGCGCGGTCAGACCTGCTCCAAGGATCTGTGCAGTTAGCCGAGCGGCTGTGCGAGATTGATGCGCGCGCCTCCCCCCCCGACGCTGGCGCGTCCCGGCGCGGAATTCTCGCTGTCCCTCGCTGGAATTTGGCCGCGTCGCCGGCGCGCTCACCGTGATTCGCCACGCATACGGCGCCGTCTGACGCGGCGTGGCACGTGAGAAGACTTCGCCAGTGGTGCAGGGCGCCCGTCATCGCAACAATGGTGATCGGCGAACCGGCTCCTGAGCCTGACCCATTTACGTCATCATGAATCGTAATGCGTTTCACTTTCCTCGTGAGGGTCGGTGTTGCGCTCGTCGCGCTGGCGGCGGTTTACAACGGGGCGTGCGCCGCGACCGGCGCCCCCGACAACACGCACCAATCGCGCGCCGGCGAGGCGGGGCAAGGGCAGGGCGGTAGCTCGGCGAACGGCGGCGCCTCGGGCGGCGGCGGCAACGTGATCATCGGCTCCGGCGGCTCGAGCAGCGGGGGCTCGGGACAGAACGGCGACGCCTGTGCCGATCAGGAGTACGCAGGCGAACAGAAGCCGCTCGACATGTACATCATGTTCGATCAGTCCGGCTCCATGAACGAAGCGGCGGGCGGCGACTCGAAGTGGAACGTCATCAAGAAGGCACTCAAAGACTTCGTACGCAGCGACGCCACGCAAGGCCTGGGCGTGGGGATTCAGTACTTCCCTCGGGATGTCATCGAGCCGCCGTGCAGCGCTCCGAGCCCGACCTGTCTTTGCTTCTTCATCTTTTGCGTGCCCATCTCGGGTGGCACCTGCAGTGTGCCCCGATACGCGGAGCCCGACGTGGCCATCGCAGCGCTACCGGGCGCGGCCGCGGCGGTAGAAGCATCACTCGACGGCCACGGTCCAGGTGGCGGTACGCCGACCAGCGCGGCGCTCGACGGCGCGATTCAGTACACCACGGGGTGGGCGGCGGCCCATCCGGATCGCAAGACGGTCGTCGTGCTGGCGACGGATGGCGAGCCGCGCGAATGTGATCGCAACATCAGCAACATCGCGGCCATCGCCGCGCGTGGCCTCAGCGCGAGCCCTCCGGTCCAGACGTACGTGATCGGTGTCGGCAGCAGCCTCGGGGCGTTGAATGCGATCGCCGCGGGCGGCGGCGGAACGGCGCTCATCATCGACGGCTCGACGGCGAACGCCGGTCAGCAGTTCCTGGACGCGATGAACCGAATCCGAGGCGCCGCGCTCGGCTGTGACTTCAACGTCCCGGGCGCGGGCAGCGGGGAGACGCCGAACCTCGCTACCTTGAACATGACCTACACGCCGCCCGGCGCCGCGAGCGGCGAACGCGTTTACAAGGCCAACAGCGCTGGCGAGTGCAGCCCGACCCTCGGCGGCTGGTTCTTCGCGGACTCGTCCAATCGCGCTGTACGGCTGTGCCCGAAGACCTGCGACACGGTCAAGGCCCAGGCCGGCCGCATCCGGCTCTCGATGGGCTGCACGCCGAGCGTGGTCATCCCGGAGTAGGCGAAGGCCCGCGCGTGCTCGGTGTTTCCGCGCGCGAATGGCGCGGAGAGGTGCTATGTGAGCGCGGCGTTCAATGCCCAGCAGAGTTTTCATAGACGGTGAGGCCGGGACCACTGGCCTGCGCATTCGCGAGCACCTGGCCGCCCGCGCGGACGTGACGGTCGTCAGCGTGCCCTACGAGCAGCGCCGCGACGTCGAGGCGCGCACGGCGCTGCTGAACGACGTCGATCTGGCGATCCTGTGCTTGCCCGACGATGCGGCGCGCGAGGCCGCCCTGCTGGTTTCGAATGCGCGCGTCAAGGTTCTGGACGCCAGCTCTGCGCACCGCACGGCGGAGGGCTGGGCGTACGGCTTCCCCGAGCTCGGGCGCGGGCAGCGCGACGCCATCCGCACGGCGCCGCGTGTCTCCAATCCTGGCTGCCACGCCACCGGCTTCGTCGCCTCACTGCGCCCGTTGATCGACGCGGGATTGGTGCCTGCCGACGCACCGCTCGCCGTCAACTCGCTGTCCGGCTACTCCGGGGGCGGCAAGGACTTGATCCGCGTCCACGAAGAGGAGCTCGCGCCCCAGGGCCGCGCCGGATGCGCCCTGTACGGCCTCGAGCTTGGCCACAAGCATCTTCCGGAGATGCAGCGCTGGTCGGGCCTGTCGCGGGCGCCGCTGTTCATCCCGACCGTCGGAAACTTCCGGTGTGGGCTCGTCACGAGCGTGCCGCTGCAGCTGTCGGCCCTGCCAGGCTCGGTCAAAGCAGTCGATGTGCACGCCGCGCTCTTCGAGCACTACCGGGGAGAACCGTTCATTCGTGTCTTGCCGCTGAACGATCGCTCGCTGCTGCGCGCCGAACGCTACCTCGATGCGGACGTGCTCAATGGCAGCAACTATCTGGAGCTGTTCGTGTTCGCGGAGGAGCCCAAACGGCAGGCGCTGGTGGTCGCGCGCTTCGACAACCTGGGCAAAGGGGCCTCGGGCGCCGCCGTCCAGAACATGAATTTGATGCTGGGGCTGCCGGAGCGGGCCGGCCTCGATCCGAGCTGAAGACCGCGAGCCCGTGCCGTGGTGCCCGCCCCGTCCGGAGCGGGTGCGCGTCAACGGGTCGCCAACGCTTCGATCCTGCTTTAAGTTGCGACCCGGCCCCGATGCGAGCTCTCGCGCTTTCTTCCATCCCACTGACCGCGCGCTGCGCGCTTCTGCTGCTTTCTGCGAGCTTTGTCGCCTGCGGCGGCTCCGGCCTGCGGCGTTATCCGCTGAAGGCGGCGGTGTGGCAGGACGTCGACGCGCGACCCTTCCACGCGCCCTGCCGCCCCGACCCCGACGAAGACGACCCCGGGCACGTGGCGTGTACGCCGGAACCGTACGAGTCGCCGCTGGCCTGGGACGCCATCGACAACACCGTCTTCCGGCCGTTCGCGCGCGTCTGGGCGGTCGATCCGGGCGGCGAGGCCACCAACGTCAATGCGTTCGACGAGGTCCCGAACTCGACGTGGTTCGAAAATCGCATGCTCGAGGGGGCACTGAGCACCGCCGAGGTGATGCGCGGCTCCTGCGAAGCGGACGCGCTCAGCGACGAGGGCGCGGCGGAGGGCTCGTGGCTGATCGATAAGGGCAAACCGCACGGAGCCACGGCGGGGTTCCGCGTGAACGTGCCGGAGCGTGGCCGCTTCATGTTCAAGGTGGACGAGGAGGAGGTCGCGCAGCGCTCCAACACCGCCAGCGTGATCGGCTCGCGGCTCTATCACGCCGTCGGCTATCACACGCCCTGCGAAACGATCGTGGAGCTGCGCCCGAGCGTCCTGAAAATGAAGCCCGGCTTGACCTCATCGGACAATACGGGCGTGGAGCGGCCGTTCGACCAAGCGGCGCTCGAGAAGATACTCGCCAAGGCCCAGCGCATCGGCGACCGCGTGCGCCTCGAGGCGTCGCAGTGGTTGAGCGGCGTCCCGCTCGGACCGTTTCGCTACGATGGCGTACGCGACGACGATCCGAACGACGTGGTCCCGCACGAAGATCGCCGTGAGCTGCGCGGGGCGCGGCTGCTCGCCGCATGGCTCAATCACTTCGACTCACGCGAGCAGAACACCATGGCCACGTGGGTGGCGATGCCCGGCAAGCCCAAGGACTCCTCGCCCGGCTACATCAAGCACTACTACCTGGACTTCAGTGATTCGTTCGGTAGCGAGTGGGCGTGGGACGGCATCTCACGACGGCTCGGGCACTCGTACTATCTCGACTTCGGACACGTGGCGGGCGACTTCATCACGTTCGGCACCATCGAGCGGCCCTGGGATCGGGCCGTGCGGCGTCCTCCGTTCGGGTACTTCCGTGCCGTCGATTTCGATCCGGAAAAATGGCGTGCCGGCTATCCGAACCCGGCCTTTTCGCGCATGACCGAGCGCGACGGCGCGTGGATGGCGCGCCTCCTGGCGCGCTTCACGCCGGAGCACATCAAGGGGCTGGTGCGGCTGGGCAAGATCAATCGCGCCGAGGATGCAGCTTATCTTTCGCGCGTGCTCCTCGAGCGCCACCGGCGCATCTTGCGCCGTTACCTGGGGCGGCTGTCGCCACTCGCGAACGCGCGTGTGGACGGAAGGCAGCTGTGCACGAGCGACATCGCGCGGCAGAGCGGCGTGTGGCCGTCGTCGGCCTTCGCATACCGCGCGACCTCGACTCGACTCGGACGCGGAGCAGTCCGAAGCGCCGTGCGTGCGTTGCCGGATGGTCGCGTGTGCGTGACCCTGGAGCACGACGCAGCGCTCGCTTCGGCGAAGGCCGGCGCGGAACAGCGCTACCTGATCGTGTCGGTGTGGAACGGCAAGGCGCCGGGGCCGCTTCTCGCTCACCTCTATGATCTGGGACCGGAGCGCGGCTTCGCCCTGGTCGCGCTGGCGCGGCCGGAAGGCTGACGCGCGAGCGCCAATCGATGCCTGCCGAAGCGCCGCTCTACGCGCGTCTACCCGAAGAAGACGCGACCAGCCCCGACACCATCCTCGAGGGCTTCCTGCGCTACACGACCGATCTCGGCCTGGCGCTGTACCCGCACCAGGAGGAGGCGATCCTGGCGCTCATGGGCGACGACAACGTGATTTTGCATACCCCCACCGGGTCCGGCAAGTCGCTGGTCGCCACGGCCGTGCACTTCAAGGCGCTCGCGGAAGGACGCCGCTCTTTCTACACGTGCCCCATCAAGGCGCTCGTGAGCGAGAAATTCTTCGAGCTCTGCCGCGAGCTCGGGCCAGAGCGCGTGGGCATGATGACGGGTGACGCGACCGTGAATCGGAACGCGCGCGTGATCTGTTGCACGGCCGAAATCCTCGCCAACATGGCGCTCTCCGAAGGCAGCGACGCCGACGTGGACTACGTCGTGATGGACGAGTTTCACTATTTCTCCGATCGCGATCGCGGCGTGGCGTGGCAAGTGCCGCTGCTGACGCTGAGCCGCGCGCGCTTCGTGCTGATGAGCGCCACGCTGGGGGACGTTTCCAGGTTCGAGTCGGCGCTCAGCGAGCTGACGGGAGCGCCGGTGATCACGGTGAAGTCCGCCGCGCGGCCCGTCCCTTTGTCGTTCGAATACCGGGAGATGGCGCTGCACGAAGCGGTTCCCGAGCTCGTGCGCACGAACCGCGTGCCCGTGTACGTCGTGAACTTCACGCAGCGCGGCTGCGCCGAAGCGGCGCAGAGCCTGCTCAGTCAGGATTTTTGTACGAAGGAAGAGAAAAAACGCATCGCCGAGGCCATCGCCGGGGAGAGCTTCAGGAGCCCGCACGGCAAGGAGATGCAGAAGCTCTTGCGGCACGGAATCGGCGTGCACCACGCGGGCCTCCTGCCTCGCTACCGCTTGCTCGTGGAGAAACTCGCCCAGCGCGGCCTGCTCAAGATCATCTGCGGCACTGACACGCTGGGCGTCGGCGTGAACGTGCCGATTCGCACGGTGCTGTTCACGAAGCTCTGCAAGTACGACGGCGACAAGACGCGCATCCTCAGCGCGCGCGACTTCCACCAGATCGCCGGCCGCGCGGGGCGCAAGGGCTTCGACGACGCGGGCTTCGTGATCGCGCTGGCGCCGGAACACGTGGTGGAAAATCTACGTCTCGAGGCCAAGGCCGCGGCCGGCAAGCGCAAGATCGTCAAGAAGAAGCCGCCCGATTGGGGCTACGTGCACTGGGACAAGGCGACCTTCGAAAAGCTGGTGAGCTCGGAGCCGGAGCCGCTGGTGTCCCGCTTTCAGGTGAGCCCGGGCATGCTGCTCGCCGTGCTCGGCCGTCCCGAGCACGGTTGCCACGCGCTGAAGCAGCTCGTGAAGGACAGCTTCGACAACGACTTTCAGAAGCGGCAGCACAAACAGCGGGCGCTCGCGCTCCTGCGCTCGCTCTGGCAAGCCGGCGTCATCGACTTTCGTGGCCCGGGTGAGGGAGGGGGCATGCGCGTCAACAGCGAGCTCCAGCGCGACTTCTCGTTGTTTCACGCGCTCGGCTTGTACGTCGTCGACGCCGTGGAACGCCTCGACCGCGAGAGCCCTGGCTACGCCCTCGACGTGATCACGCTCGTGGAGTCCATCATCGAGGACCCCGAGGTGATCCTGAAGAAGCAAATCGACAAGCTGAAGACGCAAAAGCTGGGCGAGCTCAAGGCGCAGGGCGTCGAATACGAACAGCGCATGGAAGAGCTCGACAAGATCGAGCACCCGAAGCCGAACGCGGAGTTTCTGTACGGAAGCTTCGCGGCGTTCGCGCAGGATCATCCGTGGGTCTCGCGTGAAAGCCTGCGCCCGAAGTCCATTGCGCGCGAGATCGTCGAGAACTTTCTGTCGTTCAGCGGCTACATCAAGGAGTACGGCCTGGCCCGCTCCGAAGGCCTGCTGCTCCGGTACCTGTCCGAGGTGTACAAGACGGTCGTGCAAACCGTGCCCGAGACGGCGCGCACGGAGGAGCTTCTGGACCTGATCGTCCATTTCGGCGCGCTCGTGCGCGGCGTGGACGCGAGCCTGCTCGACGAGTGGGAGCGGCTCAGAAACCCCGAGTACGTGGCTGCCGAAATACCCGAAGAGCCGCTCGTCGAGAACATCACGAGCAATGCCAAGCGCTTCACGGTGCTGGTGCGAAACCTGCTATTTTCGTTCCTGCGCGCGCTCGAAGGTCGCGATTTCGAGAGCGCGCTCGACCTCGTCGAAGCCGAAGGAGCCTTCGCGAGCCCGCTAGAGCTCGAGCGCGCCGTGCGGCCGCTGTTCGAACAGACGCCGCGTCTTCAGCTCGACGCGGAGGCGCGTAGTCCTCGGCATTTGCGCATCGAGCCGCGCGAAGACGTCTGGGAGTTCACGCAGAACATCTTGATCGAAGACGAAGTCAGTGAGTTCACGGTGCGCGGGCACATCGACCTCCGGCGCTCGGCGCAGGAACGCCGCGCGGTCGTCGTGGTGACGCACGTCGGAGCAGAGTGAGCGCGGGCGCTACGCCCGAACGTCTAGCAATCCGCCCACGTTGCCGTTCGGCGCCGGCGCGGCGCTCTGGATCAGCTGGAGCGCCTGTTTGCCCTGCTCCTGAACGGCGTCGTTCACTTTTCGGAGCATCGTGACCTGATGCTGCATGGCAACGGTGTTGGCGGCGTCGACTCGCATACTTCGCTGAACGGCACGGCTGAGCGCCCCTTGAAAAATCGAGTGGTGTAATTTCCCACATTGTAGCGAGCTCTTTCGTGTCGACTGAAATCGTCCGGACCCGTTGAAATTTCTGGTGCTGACACGGCCGCCGCGTGCCTCACCTGTGCGAACGTCGCACACATCGTGGCAATGTGTCGGCGTGGCGGAACAGAAGTACTCTGTTAAGGTGCCGCGCATGGCGCGAGAAGCACGGTGCGGCAGAGCGGTCCTGCTCCTTTGGGCAGCGCTGCTCGGCGCGTGCAGCGCGGAGATCGTGCCGCCCGAAGGCAACGGGGCGGGTGGCGCCGCGGGCAGCGCAGGCTCGGGTGTTTCCGAATCGCAACAAGGCGGGGCCAGCGGTAAGGGCGGCGCATCGGCGAGCGGCGGGGCTTCGGGCACGTCGCAAAACGGAAGCGGCGGCAGCGGCTCTACCAGCAGCGCAGGCGCGGGCGGCAGCGGGGCGCGCGGCGGACAGGGCGGCACTGGATCGGCTGGCCGCGGCGGCTCGGCGGGCAGCGGTTTCGGCGGTAGCGGTTCCGGCGGTAGCGGTTCCGGCGGTAGCGGTTCCGGCGGTAGCGGGAGTGGGGGTAGCGGGAGCGGTGGCGGCGTGCCGCCCAGTCTCGCGAACTGCCCGGTCTTTCCGGCGAGCAGCCCGTGGAACACGGACATTTCGAGCTATCCGCTGCACCCCAACTCGAACAACTTCATCAACTCGATCGGTCGCACGGAGACGATGCATCCGGACTTTGGAACCGAGTGGGAAGGCGCGCCGATCGGCATTCCCTACGTGGTGGTTTCGGGCTCGGAGGCGCGGCGGCCGATCCAGTTCGTCGCCTACGGCGATGAGAGCGATCCCGGGCCGTACCCAGTTCCGCTCAACGCGCCCATCGAGGGCGGACCCAGCGGATCCGGCGATCGCCACGTGATCGCCATCGATACTGGCGCCTGCAAGCTGTACGAGCTCTTCGCGGCATACACGAACGGCAGCGGGTGGCGCGCCGACTCCGGCGCGGTCTGGGATTTGCGGGTCAACGGCTCGCGAACACTCGGCTGGACGTCTGCGGATGCGGCCGGGCTACCCGTATTTCCGGGCCTCGTGCGCTACGACGAGGTCGTCGAGAAGCGCGTCATTGCGCATGCCCTCCGCTTCACCGTGCGACAGTCGCGCGCCGCGTACGTCGCGCCCGCGACGCACTATGCGTCGAACAGCACCGATCCGAATCATCCGCCCATGGGCCTGCGCCTGCGCATGAAGGCCAGCTACGGCTGCAGCAGTTACAGCTCCGAGGTCCAGGTGATCTGCACGGCGCTGAAACGTTACGGCATGCTCCTCGCGGACAACGGCACGGACTGGTACCTGTCCGGCGCACCCGATCCGCGCTGGAGCGACGACCGCCTGCGCGACCTGAAGCGCATCTCGGGCGACGCCTTCGAGGTCGTGGATACCGGCCCGATCCGCACGTATTAGGGTCTGTCTTCCGCCCGTGAACGTGCCCGTGCCCGTGAACGTGCCCGAGGGACGTAACCTCGAGCAGAAGAGGCGATGAAGGTTTCGGCGGTAGCTCTATCTTTCGAACGCGGTCTGTTGGGAGAGCGGTTGTTTTGTGGTTTCGTGCGGAGGCGAAGCGGGCGTAGGCGAAAGCGGGCCGCGTAAGCGAAAGCGGGGGGGCGTAAGCGAAAGCGGGGGCGTGCGCGAAAGCGGCGCGTAGGCGAAAGCGGCGCGTAGGCGAAAGCGGTACGCCGCGGCCCTGAGACGGGAGCTGGATACTTAGGGCGGCTTGATTTTTGGGGTTTAGCGCGGGGCGACGCGGAGCGGCGGTGGGGCGGAGTTTCGCGGGGCCGACGGCGATTGGAACTGTCGCTCTAGGCTTCTTGATTTTGCACTCGTGCTCGGCCGCCTCAAGGGGCTGCGCTTCGCTCCGCCCGCGCTTCGCGCGGCGCCTGCGGCGCCCTTGACCCGGCCTGCGACGCGAGAGCGCAGGGACCGCCTGAATCGCGCCAGCCGGCGCAGAAAGGCAGAACCTCATGTTGCGGATCTATCCTATTGCTCTCGATTGGCTCAAGGCGGTGCGTCCGTTGATCGCTCAGATTGCTCGCTACGACGGCGATCTGGCGAAGCAGCTCCGGAGGTCGAGCTCCTCGGTCATTCTCAACCTCGGTGAAGGTATGTATTCCCGCGGTGGACACCGCACGAATGCGTACGGGGTGGCGCTGCGCGAGATGGGGGAGAGCTATTCGGCTCTGCAAGCGGCGCAGGTGCACGGGTACGTCGCAGCGCTGGAACCGTCCTTTGAAGCGCAGTGTCGAAGGATTCTGGGCACGCTCGTGAAGCTCGCGTTGCCGGCGAAGTGACGGAACGATGGGCGGTGTCGAGGGGGACACCGCCATCCCAGGGCTTCACCGGTGATTGCGGCTCCATCGGCAGCCGGGCCTGCGGCAGAACACGAGATATGCGGAGATCCCTAGACGTTCATGTCCAGGGTGCAGCCAATTCAGGGGGCAGTCCCTAAGCCGTTACCTGGGTAAGACGTCGCAGTAGCGGCCGCGGAAGTACACGAGCGGGGGTTCGTTCGAGGTGGTCACGCTGTGGATCTCGCCGACGAACAGGTCGTGGTCACCCGCCCCGTGTGTCGAGCGCACCGTACATTCGATGCTGGCGATGGCGTCGTCCACCAGCGCGCACCCCGTGACGGGACCGGCGCGGTGCAGCACGCCTTCGAATTTGTCGAGCCCGTGCGTGGCGAAGCGCGCCGATAGCCCTTCCTGGTTCGCCGCCAGGAAGTTCACGGCGAAGCGGCCGCTGGCGAGCAGCACCGGATGCGCTTCCGCGCTGTGCGCCACGCAGATCATGCAAAGTGGTGGGTCACGCGATACGGACGAGAACGCCGTCGCCGTCAGCCCGAAGGACCTGCCGGCTTCGTCGCGGGTCGTGATGATCGTAACGCCTGCGGCAAACGAGCCCATCGCAGCGCGGAACTCGTCGGCGGTGATCCGGGGCATCGAGCGGATCGTTTAGCACGAAATGCCGCGCTATTCGTGTACAGTCGAACGCGGACGTGGACACCGTCGAAGACTGGGCCCGGCACTACGTGACGACGGCAGCGCTGGCGGATAAACGAAATCCGCCAGCCGTTCCCGGTGCCTGGCGAGCGAGCGCTGAGCCGCTCCGTCTCGACTGGCCGGGTCGCCCCGCCGAGCTCCGACCCAGGGCGCGTAGCCCGCGCACGCCGCGCGTGAATGCCCTTATAAACCCGGCGCGCCGCGCGCAGGTGTTGCATACCTTCTGGCATCACGAGCTCCAGGCCGCCGAGCTCATGGCCTGGGCACTGCTCGCGTTCGCTGACGAACCCAAGGAGTTCAAGGCCGGGCTCTTGCGCATCTGTCTCGACGAAATCAGGCACATGGGCTTGTACGAAGCGCACATTCGACGCCTGGGTCACGCCATCGGCGATTTCCCGGTGCGCGATTGGTTCTGGGAGCGCGTGCCGCGGTGCCAGGATGCCATCGCGTTCGTCGCCCTGATGGGCATGGGTTTCGAGGCCGCGAATCTCGAGCACGCGCCGCGCTTTGCGGCGCTGTTTCGTGCAGCCGGAGACGAGATCGGCGCTTCTATCCAGGAGCGCATTGCCGAGGAGGAGCTCTTCCACGTTCAGTTCGCGACGGAGTGGTTCACGCGCTGGACTGGCGGCTGCCGCTTCGAGGTGTGGATCGAAAAGCTGCCGCCGCCCCTGTCTCCGCTGACGCTCCGCGGACGCGCGTTCGACAAAGACGTCCGGCTTCTGGCCGGCATGTCCGTCGAGTTCGTCGAGGCGCTCGCGGCGTGGACTCCGGAACGTGACTGAGCTCTCTGCTCCCGTCCCCTTTGCCTGGGTGTTGAACCTGGACGCCGAGCTCGAGCTCGAGCGACCCGAGCACGTACCGAACACCAAGCTGGCCGCGCAGCTGGCGCTCCACGCCGAGCGCGCGCGCGTACTGCTCGGGCCGGACGACGTGCTCGCGCACGAGCTGCCCACCGGGTCGACCGGTTACAGGGGGCGCGCTTGGTGCCCGACCCCGCGCGCGCTCGCGACGCTGCGCGCGGCCGGCGTGTCGCCGGAGCCGCACCCGCCCGTGGACGTGCTGCGCCGGGCCAATCACCGTCGCTTCTCGGCTGAGCTCGGTGGAGGTCCACCCGGCAGCGAGTACGTCGAAGACCCCGCGGTCGTTGTCAGCAGGTTGCGGACGGCAGACGATTGGCTGCTCAAACGGCCGCTCAGCTTCGCTGGGCGCGGGCAGCTGTACGTACGGGGAGCGACCAGCGCGCCGCAGGCGGCGTGGATCGAGGCGTCACTCCGTCAGGGCGGCATCATGATGGAGCCGCGCGTCCGGGTGCTGGCCGAGCTTGGCCTGCACGGCTTCATCCGGCAGTCCGGCGCGGTGGGGTTCGGTCGCCCCTGCGTGCAGATCGTCTCGGATCGAGGCGTGTGGCAGAGCACACGGCTGGCTTCGGCGTCGGATCTGGATGGCGCGGAATGCTCCTCGCTCGTTGCTAGCGGCGAGCGGACGGCCGAAGCGTTGCTGAAAATTGGCTACTTCGGCCCATTCGGCATCGACGCGTACCGCTACGAGCAGGGAGGCCGTATCGGCTTTTGCGCATTGAGCGAAATCAACGCCCGCTACACGATGGGCTTTGCCGTGGGCTACCGGGTAGCGCCCCACCTGCTGTCCGTCGTCTAAGCTCGGCCGCGCGCCGTACAGCTGCCCGCGCTACTCGAAAAATTCGCGCGGCCGGCCTTTGCGCCGAAGCCGCGCGCGTGCCAAAAGTGTCCGATCATGAGCGTAGCCAGTAAACGTCCCGAGCAACTGTTTGCGACACTGTTTCAAGCTCACCCCTGGCACGGCGTGACGCCGAGGGTGGGACGCGGGGATTTGCTGAACGCGTTCATCGAGATCGTCCCGACCGACGGCATCAAATACGAGCTCGACAAGAAGACCGGTCACCTGCGAGTCGATCGCCCGCAGCGTTTCTCGAGTCGCTGTCCCACGCTCTACGGTTTCATTCCGCAGACGCATTGCGGCGAACGCGTCGGCGAGCGCTGCAGCGCACGCACGGGCACGCCGAACCTGCACGGCGACAACGACCCGCTCGACATCTGCGTGATGACGGAGCATCCGGCCGTGCACGGTATCTTGGTCAACGCCAAGGCGATCGGCGGCTTTCGCATGATCGATGGCAACGAAGCGGACGACAAGATCCTCGCGGTCATGGAGTCGGACCCGGCGTTTGGTCACTTCGAGGACATCAAGGATTGCCCGTCGCTCTTGATCGAGCGCATCGAGCACTACTTTCTGAGCTACAAGCAACGCCCGGCAGAGGGGAAGCGCAAGGTGAGCATCGCCGAGATCTACGGCAGAGCCGAAGCGCAAGAGGTCATCGACCTCAGCATGGAAGACTACCGCGAGATGTACGGCACGCCCGAAGACCGCCTCGCCGAGCTCCTGAAATTCGTCCGCACGCGCTAGGGTGCGCTCGGCGCCGTCAGTAGTGCGGAGGTTTGTCGGCGGCGGGCGTCGGGGCTGCGGCTTCCGTGCGCTGCGCGAGATCTGCGAGCTGGTGCACGAGGCGGTCGATGGTTTGCTGCTGAGCGAACACGACCTGGTTCAGCTCCTCGACGAGGCGCTCCAGGTGCGTGTAGCGCACCTCCAAATCCACGAGCCGCTGTTCCATGGGACGCTTTGCCTCTTAGCATGAGCCGCGGCCCAGTCGTGCAAACGGCGGCGCGGGATACGAATCCCGGCCGCCGTTTGCGGTTACGCTGGGAGTCGCGTTGGCGTCAGCGCGGAGTGCCGGCCTGGAAGCACGACAGACCACTGCCCCGAGGCCCGACGTAGCCGCCGAACAGAATGCACATGTCGGCGGTGTACGCTTCGTTGGCGAACTTCAGGGGCTTGTCGGTCGTGTTGTTGATCTGACACTCCCACTCGATGACGTCGTTCGCCTTGACGTCGAGCGGGCCGTTCCAGCCGCCGTCAAGGCGTTTAGCTGCGTCCGGCGCGGGATTCGTGTTGACGGTGTCGTAGGTCAGATCGACCGGCTCCGCCCAGTTGTACGACTCGTACAACAGGTCCGTTTTGCCGTCCCGGTGGCGCCACGCGGTGAACCGCTCGGTGTTGGCATGGAAGTGTCCGAACAGATCGAAGATGCGCGCGTCGGCCGTGACCTGACAACTCTGGTAGATCGTTTGCTCGGTACGCGCCGGGACGTTCATACCGAGCCCGCCGATCATGGCCACTGTGCTGATCGGCTGTGTGATGGTCGCCGGGTCCTTGTACAGCAGGTTCACCCACGCCTCGCGCAGGAGAGGGGCGTCGTTCCCTGGCCGGTTGTTCACGAAGTGAAACTCGAACTGCACCCGCGACTTTGCCGGCAGCGTGCGACCCAGGCCCTCGTTCTCGGGTGCGATCTTTTTTCCGGGGATGTCGCGGATTTGCGTCTGTGAGCCCGGAATGCCGCCCTTGTTGTTCAGAAAGCTCTCGCACCCGCCCCAGCCGAGCGGGGCCTTCTCCGCGTCCACCAGCCGGATGATCATGTGGTGGGATCCGGGCCGCATCCGGTTCTGCTGCTCGATGTAGGTGAAGTCGGCGTCGTTCGGCGAGTCCATGTTGAAGCACTCGACTTTCTCTTCGCCGGGCTGGATCAAGAACTTCGCGACTTCGAGGTCGTCGTCGTAGTTGCTCGGTCCGGCGTGCAGCTGGAGGCCCGCGCCGGGCTCCGGGGCTGCGATGCAATTCTGGTCGCCGTCATATCCCGAGACCTTGCAGCCGATGGGCAGGGCTGTCGTCTCGCCCTCGATTTTTTTGCCGTCCACGGATTCGTTCGATTCGCCGCAGGCCACCAGTGACGGCACCGCCAGGGCCACGATCAGACTCTGCATCACCAAGCTACGCATCGATGTTTGCCTCCAGATGTGTTGCAATGATTTGTGCAGTCCTCGAATCGCACAAGGGGTTTTCGGAAGGTTCGCAAATAGACCCCGAAATTTCGTCGATTCGTGGTGTAGGCAGGGCTGTTCGAATCCGCCGCGGAGGCCGCACGATCCGGCCAGTACGCTGTGGGCCCCGGTGGGTGTCACATTCTGGCGCAGCGCGCTCGCGTTCCGGTCACCCAGCTGCGGGCGACGTCAGTGCCGTCTGAAGCACGGGCAGGACGTGCCGCACGAAGTCGATTTGCGGCTGGTAGCGCGAGAACAGGCCGGACAGGGCCAGGAACAGCCGGCCGATCATCACGAACTCGGCTGGCAGACGCACGACCGGGTCGTCCCGGTAGGCCTTCAGCAAAGCCTGGGCACGCTCGGAGAGCTCGTCGCCGCTGGGCCAGGAGACGGACCCCGTTGCCATTTGACGGAGCTCGCCGAGCAAGGCGTCGGCGAACTGCCGCAGCGTCTCGGGTCGGCCGCTCGCGGTTTCGAAGCCGAGCTCGCCGAGCAGCGCGCTGACCCGCTCGGTGTCCCCGGCGATGCCGAAGCGAAGCACGTCCAGATAGCGGCGGCGGAGCTCCGGGGTGAGTCGTTCGGCGCAGCCGAAGTCGAGGATGCACACGCGGTCATCCTCGAGGACGAGCAGGTTTCCTGGGTGTGGATCGGCCTGGAACGTACCGAGCTCGAGCACCTGACGCAGGTAGCCTTCCAGGAGACGGCCGAGGATGGCGGACGACATCGGCCCTGCGAACGCGTCGCCGGCGATGCGCCGCTCTTGCCAGGCATCGAGCACCACGCTGATCTTCTGCCCGCGCATGAACGTCGTGGTCAGCACGCGCTCACTGCACAACCCATCCACGGGCATGGGCGCGGTCACGCGCGCGTCGCCGTCGAAGAAGCAGGAGACGGCGCGCGTGGTCTCGGCTTCGGCGCAGTAGTCGAGCTCGCGCAGGACCGCGCTCCGGATCGCGGCGATGCACGTCTCGGCGTCCACCGTGGCGATCTCCCGGCCGAGCGCGCGCACGAACATCTCGAGCATCTGGAGGTCGCCGCGCACCGCGCTTCCGATGTTCGGCCGCTGAACCTTGACCGCGACTTCCTGGCCGTCGTGTGTCACGGCGCGGTGCACCTGGCCGATGCTCGCGGCCGCGACCGGCTCACGCTCGATCGAAGCGAACAGCGCTTCCAGTGGGGCGCCGAGCTCGGACTCGAGGATGCCCTGGACCTCGCGGAACGATACCCCGGGCAGCGCATCCTGCAGCTTCGCGAGCTCCCGCACCCAGACGTCCGGCAGCAGATCCGCGCGCGCCGACAGCAGCTGTCCGACTTTCACGAACGCGCCGCCGTGTTCCGCGCTCATGGCGTAGAACAGCCGGGCGTTCTCGGCGTGCAGCGCCGCGAGCTCGGCGCGCGCGCGCGCTTTCGACAGAAAGGCGCGCTTGACCCGGTGCAGGCGATAACTGCCGGTGATGCGCGCCAGGGTCAGGCCGGTGCGGGTGAAGCGTGAGAATTGCCCGGAGCGCCCACCGAGATCCTGACGCGTGCGCTGCCAATCGCCGATGCTCCGGAGATAGGCCTGCGACGCGAGCTCACCGAGGTTGCGCGCGTTCCACGCGGTCTCTTCGACTGCGACCAGCAGCGCGTCGAACACGGCCAGAAATGGCCCAAGCGTGCCGGGCGTCGAGTCCGCGCCTGCGAAGGGCTCGTACGAACGCCCGCGACGGGACTCGGAACGTCGCGATGATCTGGAAGAAAACGCCGGAGATGAGGAAGTGGACATGCCAACGACTCCTTGTGGTACGTTGTAATACGAACGCATCACACGTATACCGACTGCGGCGAGCGTGTCCAGCTATTTGTATTACAAAGTATTACGACGAGGCGGTGGCGCGCCAGGCCGGCCGCTCACAGGCGCGCAAGACACGCCGAACACAGCCACGCTGGCGGCTGCGCGGGATCCTGAGACACCCCGAGGTTCGCTGAGCTGCCCCTCGGCAGCGCGGCGCTGCAGCTCGCGCAGAGCGCGTCGCGATTCAAAACCACGGCGTTCCAGGCAAGCACGTGCTCGAGGTTTCGCGCGGCTTCCCGCGTGGCGCGTGTGCCGGCGGCAGCCTCGTCACGGAGCTTGACGGAGCTCGCCGTGCTGCGCGCGCGGTCCGCCAGTCGCCCTGCGTCGCGCGCGACTTGGCCCGCAACGCGCACGGACGTGCCCACGAGCTGCTCGCTGCCGGTCACGACGGTGTCCACGAGCGTGAGCGTGTCTTCCAGGACATTCCGGATCAGGTGCGACACGGAGAGGCGTCGCCGCTTCGCCTCTGCCTTGAGCACGTCTTCGAGACGGCGTGGGACGCGCGTCTGAACCAGACGGTCCTTGACGTCTCGCGCCGAGGCGTCGGTGGAGGGGGGCTCGTCGGAAGCGGGCCGGCGCGCGCTGCGTCCGGCCCGGCGGGAAGGTCGCGGCATGTACTACAAGCTAGTACAAGTCGCCCGGCTCGGCCACGCTCGAAAGACGGCGCTGGCGCGAGCCGGGATCGAACGAGGCGTCACTGTGCGGCGGACTTGCCGACCTCGGAGTCGAGGCGAATCGGTGCCTTCCACAGGTAGATCTCGTGCTCGCGCGCTTCGCCCGCGGGCTTCAAGCTGAGCTGCTTGAGCGGGCTCACGCCCTGCATGTCGAAGTCGTGCGAAACGACGCGTGACCCCGGCTTGAGCTTTTGCAGCTGCGGAATCAGTCTCACGTTCAGGCGCGGGAGCAAGTAGAGCGTCACCACGTTGGCCGGCGAGAGGTCGAGCGTGAAGATGTCTTTCTGCTCGATGGTGACGAGGTGCTCCACCTTGTTCTTTTTGACGTTTTCCTTCGCCTCCGCGACGCGCTCCGGATCGATGTCGAAGCCGAAGGCTTTGGTTCCGTATTTCTTGGCGGCGGTCACCACGATACGGCCGTCTCCGCAGCCGAGATCGTAGACCACGTCGGACTTCTTGAGCTTCACGAGATCGAGCATCTTGTCGACGACTGGCTGCGGCGTCGGCACGTACACGACGTCTGGTGTGCGTGTGGCCTCCGCGGTTTCGGTAGTCGCGCCGGCGTCGGCGCCCGCCGCGGCAGTCTGCTCGGCAGCGGTGCTCTCTTGCGTCTGACTGGTCTCGGTCGTGCGCTCCGCGACCGGTGCCTGCGCCGCAGGGACCGCCGCGTTTACGGCCTGCGTCTTGGCGGTCGGCTCGTTCCTGGCACAAGCGCAGCAGAGCCCCAATAGAGCGATGAACGAACCGAGCTCGAGCGTGTTCAGCGTATTTCTCATTTTGCACTTTCCTCGTTCGGTGATGCGTCGGCCCGGACACGCGGGCGCCTTTGCGAAATGAAGTACAGGGGAACGCCGAGCAGCAGCAGGCCCGCGCCGAGCAAGCTCAGCGCGCCCGCGTAGTCGACGGCCGAATAAAGCATGTACGAACACATGCCGCAGAAGATCAACGGGAACAGGGGATACAGCGGCACCCTGAATGGACGCTCGCGTGCGGGATCGCGCATGCGAAGCACGAACAGCGAGATGCCCGTCAGGAGGAAGAACAACCAGAACACCGGCGCCGTGCAGCGCAGCAACGTGTCGAACCCTCCGTGTCCCGACCACTCCGCTTTGGCGGCTCCCAGCGAGGTCAACAGACCGTCGATCGCGGCGCGACCGGGCTGCGTGCCGACCGCGACGATCATGAACGAGGTCACCAGGAGCTGCGCCAGGAGCGCCCACACCGGCGTGCGCCAGCGCGGGTGCCAGCGGCTCAAGCGCGCGAACAATCCGTGATCCGCGCCGAGGCTCGCGTACACGCGCGAGCCGGTGAGGATGAGCCCGTTGACCGCGCCGAGCGCGGAGATCATCACCAAGAGCGCCATCAGCTTGCCGCCCGAGACGCCGAACGCGACCTGGAGCACGTCGGCAGCGATGGCCTTCGAGCTCTGCGCACCCGCGAAACCGAGAGCGTGGATGAACGCCAGGTTCACGAGCACGTAGACCAGGGTGATCGCCAGCGTGCCGAGCAGGAGTGCGCGCGCGATGTTGCGTTTACCGTCGCGCACCTCTGCAGCCACGAACGCCGCGTCGTTCCAGCCTCCGTAGGTGTAGAGCACGAGGATCATGGCGAGGCCGAGTGAGCCCGTGCCGGCCTCTGGCGTTGCCGTAACCGCCGCGGGCTCCGTGTCCGCGAGCAGCCCGGTGCCGATCAGCAGCGCCAAGCCGAGCAGCTTGAGCCAGCTCAACACGTTCTGAGTCGTCTTGCCGAAGATGAGCCCCAGCAGGTTCAACAACGTGAGCACCCCGACGGCCCCACACGCCAGAAGCGCAGCGGTGCCGGCCGCTCCCGACCAGAGTGCGGCGGCATAGTCGGCGAACACGAACGCCATCATCCCGATGCTGCCGGTCAGGATCACGGCGAGCTGGGCCCAGCCGAACAGAAACCCGAAGATGCGTCCGAAGGCACGCGTCAGATACACGTAGTCTCCGCCAGCCCTCGGATATGTCGTGGCGAGCTCCGCGTAACAGGTGGCGCCGATCAGCGACAACACGCCGCCCAGCGTCCAGACCAGTATTGCCTGCGCGGGACTCGACGTGTTCGCGAGGACGAGCGGCGCCGTCTCGTAAATGCCTGCGCCGATCACGATGCCGAAGATCAGGCTGACCGCGTCCCAGAGACCCAGGTGAGCCGCGGGCGCCGTGACCTCCGCGTCCTCGGCGCTCAGGGGTGCAGATAAGTCCACGCTTTGCATCGGATCTCGCAGGTAGCCGCGACACGACGCCGCGCCCCAGGCAGGCAGATTTGGTCTGGATCTTGAAAAGGCAAGGCAGGTCGGGCCGACCGCCCGACAATGACTAGCCGTTTTGTGCGGGTGGCGGTTGGGGCACTATGCAGCGCGCCCGCTCCCAGCCGCGTCGGGCCGATTAAGCCGCATTTCCAGGGTGTGCGCCGTCGTACAGGGCGGCACAATAGAGCACCGGATTGCCTGCTTCGTGCAGCTTTCGTTGCTCGAGTACAGGGCCTGTGGCAAGCCTCCGTTGCCCCATGGCAATGCAAGCGCGAGCCTCGTCGCAGTCAGAGAGAGCCGTTCTCGCGCGCTCGCTGTGTGACGGCCTAATCGCGGGCGTGTACGCGGCGTCGCCGGCGCGCTGATCGCGATCGTCTTGCGCGCTCGCGTCGCGGGCTGCGGGAGCGCAATTAGTGCGCGCATTCGCGGTGAGTTGGCGCCAGCGCGAACGCGGCAGATTGCGCGCGTGCGCGTGCGCGGCACGTTGTGCGACCGATGTGCTCCATGTGCCGAAACCGCGGTGTTTCTGTCTAGCAACTAAAGCGTGTTAATGTTCGCGCCGCGAGTGTGGCGCAGCGAATGCGTGGCTGCGTTGACGGCTGTTTTTCTGCGTGTTCGTGCGTCGTCGAAAGCGCACGGTGTCGCCGTGAAAAAGTTTGTGCGGCGCACGTCTAAACGCGTTCGCGCACGGGTCCGTATTGGGCGGTAGTCACAATGACTGACCTCGAAGAAGGGGACGGAATGAAATACAAGACGCGTTTCAATTATCTATTCACGTGTGTTGCCGGTCTCGTGATGGCCTGCGGTGCAGACGTCGATCCGGCTCACGAGAACGGAGGAGACGCGCCGCTCGCATCTTCAGACACGACGACTGGTACGACGGCCGACGCTCTCACCACCACGGACGCGCAGGGCGTACGCATCGAGCTCCGGAAGAAGCGTGCTTCGTCCGTGTACTCCTTCGGCGTACCAGTGCCGAAGGGTGCTCTCTCGTCCGCGACCACGGTACAGGTGCTCGTGGGCGGCGTGCGCGTTCCTGCAAAGGTACGCGAGCTCCTCAAGCACTACGACGGCTCGGGACGCGCCACCGGCGTCGCCGCCATCCAGGTGCAGATCCCCGCGAGCTCGGCGCTCGCGACCGACTTTGCCGTGGACATCAAATGGGCCGGCGGCAGCTCGAGCAGCGCCGGCTACGTGACCTACTCGGCCGTGAGCGCGCTCGCTCCGGCGCTCGCCAAGACGACCGTCCGCGGCATCACGCAGACCTCCGGCGTCTACCGCTTCACCGAGACCGCTCCGGTAACGAAGACTGTCTTCAGCGGTCGCGAGCAAAATGTCATTCCGAAGTTTCCGGACGGCTACCTGGGGCGCAGCGACGTGCTCGGACCACAGATGAGCGCGGCCGAAGCGGCGGCGTCGCCCAGCACGGGCCTCGCGTTTCTATCGAGCAACTTCAAAGGTTTCACGCTCTCATCGATGTACGATGACGGCTACGCCCATCACGTGGACCCGGGCAGCGTCACCGATCTGACGACCGACTACAGCGCGTGGCTCTACGATCGCTGCGCGACGTACCTGACGGCCACGGCGCACTTCAACGAGCATCGTTTTGCGGAGTTCGGCTTCAAGACCTGCTCGTACTTCGCGAGCCGGATTGGGCTGAGCGGCACCGCGCTCGGCATCTTCTCGGGAAAGCCGACGCCGGATACGAAGTATTCGCACGCGCGCGGTCTGTACGCCTACTACGCCATGACCGGCGACGAACAAGCGCGCGCCGCCGTGATCGCGATCGCGGACATGTGGCTGAGCGACGCGACCTTCGTGACGCCGTACCGCAGCGGCAAGCTGCGCGGACCAGACAAGCTCTGGACCGAGCGCCTGCTCGCCACGAGCCTCGAAGGGCTGCTCTACGGCTACCGCATGACGGGTGCTACCAAGTACCTGATCGCCGTCGAAGAGATGGTCGACACGGCGTACCTGCACATCACGGGCAGCGCGGCGCAGCTCGCGGCGATCAATCCGGGCGCGACCTTCCCGCCCCAGAATTGCTTCATCCACAGCTCGCTCCAGCAAGCGGAAGGCGTCGCGACGACGCCCTGGTGCTCACCCTGGATGAGCGAGCTGGTCGTGGAGTCGCTCCTGCACTACCAGGCGCTCACGCAGGACACGCGCGTGGACGAAATCTTCATCCGTCTCGGCCGATTCTTGCGCGACGTGGGCACCGCCTACTTCACGAAAGACGTGCAGAACGACACGTTCATGAAGCCTGCGGTGTGCGACGTGCCGACTGCCGGCTCGAGCCGGCGACGCCTGGTGCCGCTGTACGGCGCGGGTCTCAACCAGAGCCGCGTTCGGGTCAGCACGCGCGAGTACACGGACTTCGAGCACTGCGCGGACGCGACAGCGCTCAGCGCCGCGGCGCTGCGCTCTCTGAAGCGCACCGGTCAGTACAACATGCGCCCCATCGGCCCGTTCGCGAACGAAGGCGCTTCGATCCTGCAGCTCCACCACGAGCTCTTGTCCTGCGCTCAGCGCACCTTCACGGAGCAGACGCGAGCTCGCAGGAACCCGGCGGTGTGGACGAGCAAGGAGCTGGCCGCAGGCGCTAGCAATCCGGCTTCCTTCATCCTGCAGAACAAGGTCGGCTTTCCGATGCACATGATGCAACCCGCCCGAAAGCTGAGCTGGTGGTTCAACACGTCGGTGTTGCAGCTCAAGATGCTTCAGGAGGCCGGCATCACGATCGGTACGCTGACACCGGGCAAGATCCAACCGACCACCTGCGGCTGAAAGCCGGGGCCCGGGCGCCCCTCTTCCACGCGACAGCACTTGCGCGAGTCATCTAACGGTGGCTCGCGCGCTGTGCTTTCTGGGGAGGCGCCCCGCGGCATTTCCGCGCTGCTCGGGGGAGCACTGAGTGGTTCGAGTCGGCCAGGGGCTTGCCGTGGGACACCCCCGAGATTAGGGAAGGAACGTAGTCCCTTGAACCGCGCCCCCGCGGCGAGCTCGAGTCGTGCTGAGTGCTTCGCGTGCGCGCCGGCCCCCGCCAGGCGTGAGCTGCGCGACCGCGAAACGCGACTTGCGCCCGCTGAACCCAGGCCCACATAACGTGCTGGGTGGCAACGTGAAACAGGCGGGCGTCTCCGGAAAATCTAAAGCAATGCGCTATGTTCTCGTGATTGTCGGCCTGCTCCTGATCGTTGGGACGCTCGGCTTGATAAAGTTTTCACAGATTTCGTCGCTCATCGCCATGGGCGAGCAGATGCAAAAGGCGGGGCCGCCCCCCGAATCGGTGGGTACTGCAGTCGCGCGCGCCGAGCAGTGGGAGGACACGTTGTCGGCCGTCGGCAGCGTCGCCTCCGTCAAGGGCGTGGCCCTGAGCACCGAGGCTGCCGGTGTCGTCACGAAGATCCGTTTCGATTCCGGTAGCACCGTCAAGCAGGGCGCGATCTTGGTGGAGCTGGACACCAGTGTCGAACGCGCTCAGCTGGCGTCCGCCCGGGCGCGCCGCGATCTGGCCAAGCTCACCGCGGAGCGCTCGCGGGCGCTCGTTGCGTCGAGGGTCATCTCTCAAGCGCAGATGGACGCTACAGAGTCCGAGCTCAAGACGGCCAGCACCGAATACAACGCGATCCAGGCGCAGATCGAGCGCAAGGTCGTGCGCGCTCCGTTCACCGGTCGCCTGGGCATTCGCGACGTCAACCTCGGTCAGTACCTGAACCCCGGCACGCCGATCACCGTGCTCGAGTCGCAGGGCGCCGTGTTCGTCGATTTCACGCTGCCGCAGCAGGAGCTGGACAACGTCAGCGTCGGAATGCCGGTGCGTCTGAAGCTGGGAGGCGCGCAGGGTAAGGAGCTGCAGGGCAAAATCGCGGCCGTGGACCCGACCATCGACAACGTCTCGCGTGCCATCCAGCTGCGCGCCAGTGTGCCCAACGACACGGACAAGCTGCGGCCCGGCATGTTCGTGAACGTGTCGGTGATCTTGCCCGCCAAAAAGCAGCTCGTGATCGTGCCCACGACGTCGGTCGTGCACGCCTCGTATGGGGACTCCGTGTTCATCGTCGAGGACAAGAAGCCGGGCTCTCCGGGCATGGCGAAGACCCAGGACGGCAACGTGGTCAAGATCGCGCGACAGCAGTTCGTGCGGTCGGGTGAGGCGCGCGGCGACTTCGTGGCGATTCTGGAGGGCGTGAAGCCGGGCCAGCCAGTGGTGAGCGCCGGCGCCTTCAAGCTGCGCAACGGGGTGCCGATCGTCGTCAACAACGCGGTGAAGCCGGAACCGCAGCTGAATCCGCGGCCTGAAAACCGCTGACCCATGAAGTTCACGGACATTTTCCTGCGCCGGCCGGTGCTGGCGATCGTCGTCAACCTCGTGATCATCATCGCGGGGCTGCAGGCGGTCGGCACGCTCAACGTGCGACAGTATCCGAAGCTCGAGAGCACGACCGTCACCGTACGCACGGCGTACGTGGGCGCGAACGCCGAGCTGGTGCGCGGCTTCATCACCGCTCCGCTGGAACGCTCGATCGCCGCGGCTGGCGGCATCGACTTCATCGAGTCTCAGAGCGTTCAGGGCCTCTCCACGATCAACGTGCGCTTGAAGCTCAACATAGACGCAGCGGGCGCGCTCGCGGACATCAGCACACGGGTGAACCAGGTGCGCGCGGATCTGCCGCCCGAGGCGGAGATCCCCGCCATCAACATCGAGCCTTCGGACTCGCGCATCGCCGCGATGTATCTGAGCTTCCGCTCGACGATCCTCGATGACAACCAGGTCACGGACTACCTGATCCGCGTCGTGCAGCCGCGCCTGTCGGCGATCGAGGGCGTGCAGCGCGCGGACATCCTGGGAGCGCGCACCTTCGCCGTGCGCGCGTGGCTCAAGCCCGAGCGCATGGCCGCGCTCGGCGTCAGTCCGTCGCAGGTTCGCCAGGCGCTCGGCGCGAACAACTACCTGGCCGCGGTCGGCTCGACGAAGGGCGCGCTGATTCAACAGAACATCACCGCCGCCACGGATCTGAAATCGGTCGACGAGTTCAAGCGGCTAGTCGTCAAGCAGGAGGGTGCGACGCTCGTCCGCTTGCAGGACGTGGCCGACGTGGTGCTCGGCGCGGACGACTACGACCAGGACGTGCGCCTGTCGGGCAAGAAGGCCTTGTTCATGGGCGTCTGGGTGCTGCCCACCGCCAATTCGCTCGATGTGATCCGCGACGTGCACGAGGAGCTCGACGTCATCAAGACCGAGCTGCCGACGGGCATGGAGGCCGCGATCGGGTTCGACTCCACCCGGTACATCGACAACGCGATCACGGAAGTCGTCAAGACGCTCAGCGAGACGGTGCTGATCGTCATCATCGTCATCTTCTTGTTCCTGGGGTCGTTGCGCACGGTGCTGGTGCCGCTGGTCGCCATCCCCGTCTCGCTGATCGGCGCCGTGTTCTTGATGCAGGTCCTGGGGTTCACCTTGAACCTGTTGACCTTGCTCGCGATCGTCTTGTCGGTGGGGCTCGTGGTGGACGACGCGATCGTCGTGGTCGAGAACGTGGAGCGCCACATCCGCGAGGGCAAGACGCGCATGCAGGCCGCGCTGGTCGGCGCGCGCGAGCTGGTCGGCCCGGTGGTCGCGATGAGCATCACGCTCACGGCCGTGTACCTGCCGATCGGCTTTCAAGGCGGCATGACGGGCGCGCTGTTCCGCGAGTTCGCCTTCACCCTGGCCGGCGCGGTGTTCATCTCCGGCGTGGTGGCGCTCACCCTGTCGCCGATGATGTCGTCACGGCTCCTGAAAGAAGGCCATGGCAAACGCTGGCTCAGTGAGCGCATCGATCGCGGCTTCGAAGCCATTCGTCGCGTGTACACGCGCGCGCTGGACGCCACGCTCGCGGCGCGGCCCGTCGTGTACATCGCCTGGATCGTGCTCTCGCTCGCCGCGGTCCCGCTCTACATGTTGTCGCCTGCGGAGCTCGCCCCGAACGAGGACCAGGGCGTCGTATTCGGGGCGCTCGACGTGCCCCCGAACGCGACGCTGGATCAGCTCACCGTGTACTCGGCGGAGGTGAACCGCGTATTTCAGAGCACGCCGGAGTTCAGCCACAGCTTTCAGGTCACGTTCCCGAGCGCCGGTTTCGGCGGCATGCTCCTCACGTCGTGGGAAGATCGCGAGCGCAGCGTGTTCCCCATCCAGGCCGAGGTGAACGCCAAGCTGTCAGCGCTCACCGGCGTGCGCGCGCCGGTCTTCTTGCCGCCGGCCTTGCCGAGCGCCGGGTTTTTTCCGGTCGAGTTCGTGGTGGCTTCCACGGCCGAGCACGAGGAGATCCTGCGCTTCACCGATCAGCTGGTGCAGGAGGCGGCGAAGAGCGGCATGTTCGCGTTCCCGCCGATCACGGACGTCCGCATCGATCAGGCGAAGACCGACATCGTGATCGATCGCGACAAGGTCGCGTCCATGGGCCTGAGCATGCAGCAGGTCGGTGCGGACTTGGCCTCGATGGTGGGCGGCAACTACGTGAACCGCTTCGACATCGATGGACGCGCTTACAAGGTGATCCCGCAGATCGAGCGGGCGGCCCGCCTGACCCCGGACCAGCTCAAGGACATCCACGTCACCGGGCCCGGCGGAAAGCTGATCCCGCTCAGCGCCATTGCCACCATGCGCGCTGACGTGGAGCCACGCTCTCTGAACCGTTTCCAGCAGCTCAACGCCGTCAAGATCTCCGGTGTCGCCACGCGCGGACTCGATCAGGGTCTCCGCGTGCTCGAAGACAAGGCGCGCTCGATCCTGCCGCAGGGCTATCGCTTCGATTACACCGGCGAGTCCCGTCAGCTCCGGCAAGAGGGTGGCAAGTTCCTGCCCGCGATGGGGCTCGCCCTCCTGCTCATCTTCCTGGTGCTCGCGGCGCAGTTCAACTCGTTCCGCGATCCGTTCGTCATCCTGGCTGGGTCCGTGCCGTTGGCCCTGTTCGGCGCGCTGATCTTCACGTTCCTGAAGTTCTCCGGGCCGCCGGGCATGTCGTTCGCGCTGACAGAGGGCTGGACGACGACCCTCAACATCTATTCGCAAGTCGGGCTCGTGACGCTCGTGGGGCTGGTCGCGAAAAACGGCATTCTGATCGTCGAATTCGCCAACGTTCAGCAGGAAAAAGGGCTCAGCAAGATCGACGCGGTGCGCGAAGCCGCGCGTACTCGCCTGCGCCCGATTTTGATGACGACGGTCGCGACCGTGGCCGGCCATTTCCCCCTGACCCTCGTCACCGGTGCCGGAGCGGTCGCACGCAACTCGATCGGTGTCGTGCTGGTCGGCGGCATGGCGATCGGCACGCTGTTCACCTTGCTCGTGATTCCCTCGCTCTACGTGTTGATCGCCAAAGATCACGGCGAGGAGCGGCTGCGCCAGACCAACGCTGGCGAAGCGGACGAGATCGCGCCGGCGGGGCCGAGCCTGCAGACAGCGGAATAGCGAGCGTACTCGACGAAGGAACGGGGCTGTCCTTCGCGAAAATCCCCGTCCGGGGCGCGATTCAACTATGACCTTTGGCCCATGAGCATCTCCGAGCTTTTCTCGATCACAGGCAAAGTGGCGGTCGTGACGGGTGGGTCCCGCGGCATCGGGCGGATGATTGCCCAGGGCTTTGTGCAGGCGGGCGCGCGCGTCTACATCTCTGCCCGCAAGGCGGAGGCCTGCGAGGCCACGGCTGCCGAGCTGTCCGCGTTCGGTGAGTGCTTCTGCATCCCGGCAGATCTCGGAGTCCAGAGCGGCGTCGAGCACCTCGCGACAGAGATCGCGAAGCGCGAAGAGGCCGTGCACGTGCTCGTCAACAACGCGGGTGCCACGTGGGGTGCGCCGCTCGAGGAGTTCCCGGAGTCGGGCTGGGACAAGATCATGGGTGTGAACGTCAAGGGCGTGTTCTTCCTGACGACGAAGCTGTTGCCGCTCTTGCGGCGCGCGGCGAAAAAGGATGATCCGGCGCGCGTCATCAACATCGGGTCCATCGACGGCTTGAGGGTACCGGCGCTCTTCGACAACTTCTCGTATTCGGCCAGCAAGGCTGCAGTGCACATGCTGACGCGCCACCTGGCAGCCAAGCTCGTGGGTGAGCACATCAACGTGAACGCGATCGCGCCGGGGCTCTTTCCGAGCAAGATGACGCAGTTCGTGTTCGATGGGCTCGGCGAAGAAGGCGCCGCTTCGAACATTCCGATGGGCCGCGCGGGCCGTCCAGACGACATGGCGGGCACGGCCATCTATCTCGCGTCCCGCGCCGGATCGTATCTGACGGGAGCCATCATCCCCGTCGATGGCGGCGTTTCCACGCGCTGAACGCGAGCTCAGCGCCGGGGCCGCGCCGGCAGCGCCAGCTTCTGCCCGCTCGGATCGAGCGCTGCCACGGAGGCGCTGCACTTCATGCCGCAGCGCTTCTGACCCTCGCCATCGCGGGCGCAGCCGCCGCTGTCGCAGTCGAGATCCGTGGCGCAGGTGGCGCCGGCCGTGGCGCGCGCCGGTTTCGACGCGACGGCGCAGTGTCCGTCCACGCAGCGCTGCCCGGGGGCGCAATGAACGCTCGCCACACAGGCGCTGGCGAGCGTAGGCAGGGCTTCGCAACGTTGCGACAGCGCCGAGCAAAACTCGGCGCAGCGCGGACGGGCGCGTGGGATGTCGCGCTCCAGGAGGTACGCGGCCAGGGGGTCGGCACCCGAGGCGCAGGGCGCGCCGATCGTTTGGGGTGCGCGACAGCGACCGGGTTCACCCGCCGCTCTTTCGCTGCAGTGAAGCGGGGCCACGCACTCGAGCGACGAGCGGCACTGGCCGCCTTCGGCGACGCGACCCTTCACCAGGCCCTGACAGGCCGCGGGCGGAAGCGGCTGGCTCGGCGTGACCCAGTCGCAGCCGGCAAAGGACTGCTCGACGCTCTCTCTACAGCGCGTGACGGCTTGCGGGTCGAGCTCGACGGATTCCTTCTGCAGCGCGGCGCCGAGCACGCGCACACACTCATCGAACAGATAGCGTGGTGCGGGGCGCCCGCAGCATTCACCGACTCGCCGTCCCGGCAACACGTGAAGCGCCTCACACGTGCGCTGTGCGAGCGCGGTCACTGAAGTGGTCGTTTGCTTCGCGACAGGCTTGTGCCGGGGAGCGGCGCCTTCGGAGCGGCAAGCCATCACGCTGAGCGCGATGGCAATCGGTACGAGGAGTGGTCGCATCATGGAGTGTTCCGGTTCGAGTTTGGCGCAAAGTCGCGTCACCCCGCGCCCGAGCGGTTCGACTCGGGGGCGCGGGGTGCGCTGGCGCGTGTCGTGCTCAGAACGCTGCGGGGCTACCTTTGCCCTCGGCGTCGCCTGCGAACGGCGTGCCGAGGTAGGGGAAGGCCGGAGTCAGCTTGCGGCCGTCTCCGGGACCGCCGACGAAGTCGCTCACCGGCACGCTCAACTTCGCGAGCACGAGTGAGAGCGCGACGTCGGTCACGTCTTCCTCTTTACCGCTCGCGACTGCCGGCCCGCTGAGCGGACGACCATTGGGGAACGCCGAGGGGATGGCCACGTCCACACGCAGCACGTCGCCCGTGCGCCCGTTGGCGATCTCGACTTGATGTGCGCCCGGCGTCGGGATCACGTTCAAGTTGATCACGTCGAGGATGTCCGTGCGGCCGTACTTGAAATCGTCCGGTACGGGATCGATGCCGAGCTGCGCGTAGCCGCCGATGGCCTCGACGTCTCGCACCAGGATCGGGTTCAAGAAGTACGCGCCGAAGTTCTTGACGTCGTTGAACGGCGTGGTGCGGTTGTACTTGTCCTTGTCCTGCACGCCGATCACGACCTCGTTGATCAGCGGTAGCCCCTTGCGCGACACCTGCACCCAGGGACCGTCGTTGTAGATGCCGTCGTTCCTGTCGGGGGCGCACACCGCACAGAATAAGCGCACCAGCTTTCGAGACGCCGAGGCCCACACCCCGAACAACGTGGCGTTGCTCGGCTTGCCAGCGGAAACGGCCGCCGAAAACGCGGCCTCCTTGCCGCGGGGCGCGAGCTTCTCGAGGGGAATGGACAGCGCGATGGTGTGGACGTTCAGGCCGGCCACGCCGTCAGGCGCCTTGGCCGGATCGGTGTTCGCGAACGTGCCGGTGGCGTTCGGATCGACGTCGAACGCGCGCGAGCGGAACGGTTGCCCGTTCAACGTATTGAGCCCGACGATCGAGCCGAGATCGAACACCTGCGCGAGGTTCACGTAGAAGGCATCGTCGCGCGGTCCCGCGAAGAAGCGATAGCCCTGCGAGTTGGTGACGATGAACGTCCTGGCGAAGTCCTCGTAGCTCGGGTTTCCGTAGACGAACGTCGACGTGCGCTGGCCGATGTTCGGCGGGGCGGCCTTCACGCGGCGAAACAGGTTTTCGCTCCGGCCGTCAGCGCGGCGCAGGGTCACGTCCGCTGTCTGGTCGAACTCGCCGGCGAGCTGCGCGAAAAACTCCTTGCCGCCGCCGGGGCCCTTGGTCTTGTCGTCCACTGCCACGCGCGGTGTGGTGGCCGTCGTGAACTTCACGTCGATGGTCATGTAGTCCGTGAGGATGGGCTTGCCGTTGGCATCGTTGTACGTGAGGTGAATCTGGTGCAGCACGTCGTCCGACCACTTCGCGTAGTTGGGGCCGCCTTCGGGGAGCTCGAGGGGGTTGTAGTTGGCGACGATGCACATCGCCTTCTGGCCTCCTTGATCGCACACCCAGGCGTAGAGATCCGTGTTGTCCGCGGACGGATCGGTGGAAATGGACGGCGCCTCACGGTGACTGGAGGCGCTGGCGGCTCCCGCCACGAGCACGACGCTCGCCGCGAGGCTCGTACAGGCGATGCGCCTACCGGCGGAGACGAGGGAACGACGGGTGTTGCCCGTCCCGGTCGATTTACTGAGTTTCATACTTCGAGTCCTCTCTTGGAATTCCTGAAAAAGTCCGATGATTGCTCTGTGCGTGCGACTTGCTGCATCGCGCTCAGAGGTCCTTGGCCACGGTGATGCGGTACACGGCGCCCGCGTTTTCGCTCGCGTCCGCCCACGCGAACGTGTTCGTGCCGTGCATGCGATGCAGGCCGGCCGAGCTGTGATAGTTGTCGCCCGGCGCCGTGAGCGCCGTGGGCTCCGCGGCGGGATCCGCCAGGTTCACGAGATACACGGTGTTGCTACGGCTCGACGCGAGCCCGGAGACGACCAGCGTGCTCTCGTGCTCGGTCGAGGCGAGCCCCGCCGGGTACCCGGTGTGCGGGATACGCGACAGAATCGTGGCGCGGCCCGCTTCGATGGATACGAGGCCGGCTTCGGTGTGGATCTGCGCCGCCTCCTGCTCCGAGTTCAGCGCGAACAGCTGCGTGTCGGCGACGACGACACGCCCGTCACGGAGCACGGCGATGCCGGATGGATCGACGAGTGGAGCGCCCGTGAACACCTTGCTGACCGCGTCGCCCTCGAGCGTGAACACGCCCGGTTGGCCGCTCTCGGGATCGCGTCCACTGAAGTAAACACGCCCGTCCGCAGCGACGGTAACACCGCGTGGGAAGTAGCCCGCGGCGCGCTCCGAAGGCTCGCCGCCGCTCGCCGGCAGAGCCAGGATGGCGCCGGTTCCTTCACCTGCGGTCATGTCGGCGACGTACAGCGTTCGATCCGAAGTCCCGTCACCGGGCGAGACATCGATGTCGAACGGAGTGCGTAGCTTGTCGCCTGCGTACAGGACACGCGCGCTCTCGCCGTCCTGCTTCGTGAACACGGCGAACGCGGAAGACGTCGCCTCGTCACCCTCGGTGACGCGTTGTCTGGCTACGAAGGCGACGGTGTTTTCGGACAGATGAGTGGCAGCGAAGATCGCGCCGTGTGGCGTCTCCCCGCTGGTTGGTGCGACGGCTTCGACGCTCTCGAAAGGACCGCCGCCGGGTTTTGGCTCTGGCTTTTGGTCGGTGCTGCAGGCCACGGCCAGCAAGACACCGAGCACACTCGCCGACGCGCGACCGCGTGGCGATCGTTTGGGTGGGGACAGACTTTGGTACCGGATATTGGACACGGGACCTCCTCTGCCAGACGACTACGCAGCCTTCACCACATCGGATTTGCGCGCGTCCTGAGCTTTGGACTTCCGCACGACGCTTCGGACACGATGCCGCGCAGCGCCCGGCGTTTCGGCAAATCCGGCGATCCGTTCGACCTCGCTCGACGTACCTGGGACGTGATTCACATTCCAGTGCCCACACGGCTGCCCGCGCTGGGCCGGCTGTCGACCAAGAGTGGCTTCAAAGTGTGTGGAGCGATCCTGCTGGCGAGCTCCGCGGTCGCGCTCTTTGGCCAGCTGCAGCGACCGCCGGCCGCTTCCGCTCCCACGGTAGTGCCGAGCGCGCCGGTCGAGACCCCTGGCGATCGCACGCGCCGCTTGGCGCTGGCGCCTGTGGCAGGAGCGGCCGAGATCGACGCGCAAATCCGGGGCGCGGCGCACGCCGCACAGAAGCTGCCGCGCAAGTCCGAGCTCTGGGTCGCCTTGGGCCAGCTCTGGATCCGCAAGGCGCGAGAAACCTCGGATCCGGGTTACTTCATCAATGCCCGAGCGTGCGCCGACGTGGCGCTGGAGCTCGAACCGGACAATCGCCTCGCGCTCGACTTGCACGCGCTCGTCCTCTTGAACGACCACGAGTTCGCGGACGCGCGCGCCGTCGCGCAGCGCATCCTGTCGCGTGACCCGGACGCTGCCACCGCCTGGGGCACGTTGAGCGACGCCGAGCTCGAGCTCGGGGACGTGAACGCCGCGGCCGATGCGGCGCAGAAGATGCTCGCGCTCAAGCCTAATTTGCCGTCCTACAGCCGCGCGGCGCACCTCTCCTGGCTCCACGGGCACGAGCGAGCGGCGCTCGAGCTGGCGCGGCTCGCCATCGGTGCGGCCGGTGGCCCGGCGGACCGCGAGCCCCGCGCCTGGATGCTCGTGCAGACGGCCATGCTGTTCTGGCATCGCGGGGACTACGACGGCGCAGACGCAGGCTTCGGTTCGGCGCTGGACGTGATGCGAGACTATCCGCCGGCGCTGGTCGGTCGCGGGAGGGTCAGCGCTGCGCGTGGCGATTTGCGGCGCGCGGCGGCGCTGTTCGAGCAGGCATTCCGGAAAAGCCCCCTCGTCGAGACGGCGTGGCTGTGGGGGCAGGCGCTGGAGCTCGCGGGCGACGCCGCCGCTGCGGAGCGCGCGTACGCCGCCGCGGTTCGACAAGGGGAGGTCCACGACCGGCGCGCGCTATCGCTGATGTACTCGACGCGCAACGTGCAGGCCGACGATGCGCTGCGCTTGGCGCGCGCAGAGCGGGCCGTTCGCGGCGACCCGTACACGGAGGACGCGCTCGCCTGGGCGCTCTACAGACATGGAAAGTTCGACGAAGCGCGCGCGGCCAGCGATCGCGCGTGTGCGCTGGGCACGCGCGACGCGCGGCTGCTATTTCACCAGGGTGCCATTCGTATCGCTCAGGGTCGAGCGGGTGAGGGCCGCGCGCGAGTCAGAGCCGCGCTGCAGCAAAACCCCAAGTTCGACCTGATTGAAGCCGCGGAAGCAGAGCGCCTGCTCGCAGAGGTGCGTCCATGAAGCGAGCGTTCATCGCGTGGTGTGTCTGCGTACTCGGTCTCGTGTGGGCAGGCGACGCGCTCGCCCACAAGCTCGGTCTCTCGCAGGGCGAGTACCGTCGCACCGAGCACGGTCTCAGCGCCGAGCTGACGTTCGCTCGCTCGGAAATCGCAGCGCTCCTGCGCTCGCGCACGGGCGCTCAGCCTGAGCTCACGTCCGAACACGCGGCGCTGCGAGATCGGGTAGTGCGGCGCATTCACGTGAGCTCTGCTCAGGGATCGTGCGCTGGCGCTCTGGAACGAGTGACGCCCATCGAAGGTGACGGCTTGAAACTGTCCGCTCGCTACGCGTGCGCCGACCCGGACCGCACGCTGCGCGTACGCCTGGACGTGCTCCAGGACCTCGCACACGGCCACCGGCACGCAGCGCGCATCGTATCTGCGTCGTACCTGGCGAACGGCCTGTACTTCGGCACGCACGCGGCCTGGGAGGTGCCGCCGCTCGCGGCCAGCGAACCGGCTGATCGGCCTGGGTCGCTCGGTGGCTTCGTCACGCTCGGCATCGAGCATATCCTGACCGGTTACGACCACGTGCTGTTCTTGTTCGCGCTCCTGATCGTCGGCGGTCGTACGAGCGCGCTGTTGAAGCTGGTGACGGCGTTCACGCTGGCACACTCGCTGACGTTGGCCGCGACGGCGCTGGGGTTGGTCGCGCCGGATCCCGGTTTCGTGGAGCCGGCGATCGCGCTCTCCGTGGCATACGTCGGACTCGAGAACTTCTTCGTGCGCGACGCCGACCGGCGCTGGCGGATCGCGTTCTTGTTCGGTCTCGTACACGGCTTCGGCTTCGCGGGCGTACTGGGTGAAATCGCGCTGCCGAGAGCGGAGTTGCTGCCGGCGCTCTTGGCGTTCAACCTGGGCGTCGAGCTCGGACAGCTGGCGTTGATCGCGCTCGCCTTGCCGCTGCTCGCGTGGCTGCGCGGCCGCGCCTGGTTCACGCTGCGTGTCGTGCCGGTGCTGAGCTCGCTGGTGATCGTCGTGGGTCTGGCGTGGTTCGCCGAGCGTGTGCACGCGGAGTTCCTCGAATCGTCGCGAACCGCTGTGCGCGTAACACGAAGAGGTTGATTCGTGTTACCGAGCCATAGTACGGGACCTGTCGTGCAGCTCACTCGTTCGTTCCTCTGCAGCTTCCTCGCGGCGCTAGCGTTGCTCTGGTGGCCGGAGGCGGCTCGCGCGGACGAGCAGCGCCGCAGTCCGCCGCCCTCGAACGTGCCGGTCAGCGGTCCCGAAGAAGACCAGCCTAAAGAGCCGGTGCACGAACACGTGGAGGTCCTCGTCACGGAAGAGAAGCCCGCCAGCGAGGCGGCTTCGCGGCTGCACGTGGGCCGTCGCGAGCTCGAGCTTCGGCCGAAACGCCGGGCCGCCGACGTGCTGGAGGCGACGCCGGGCCTGTTCGTGGCGCAGCACGCAGGCGGCGGGAAAGCGAATCAGTACTTCCTGCGTGGCTTCGACGCCGATCACGGTACGGACGTCGCGTTCTTTTTGGACGGCGTACCGGTCAACCTGGTGAGCCATGGGCACGGTCAGGGCTACACGGATCTCAACCTCTTGATTCCGGAGCTCGTGGTCGGGCTCGATGTCTACAAGGGCCCGTACTACGCACAATTTGGCGACTTCGCGACGGGGGGCGCGCTGAACCTTCAGCTCGCGGAGACCTTCCCGGAGAATTTTGCGTCCGTGTCCGCGGGCCAATACGACACATTGCGCGGGCTCGTGATCGCCGCGCCCGCGCTGGGTGAAGGCTGGCGCAGCGTGCTGGCCGGCGAAGTGTACGCGACCAATGGCCCCTTCGAAAATCCAGAGAAACTGAGACGCTTCAACCTCTTCGCGCGCACCACGCGCGATCTCGCGCCCGGCTCCAAGCTGGCCCTGACGTGGATGTCCTATGGTTCGGCCTGGAACGGCAACGGGCAGATTCCGGCGCGCGCGGTCTGCGGTGAGGGCGAGACAGGGCTGCCCGCGCCCGAGCAGTTCGGTGCAGAGTGTATCGATCGCTTCGATTCGATCGACCCCACCGAGGGTGGGCACACGCAGCGGCACATGCTGTCGGGCGCGTATTCGCTGAGCGCGGACGACGCCGACTTCAGCGCGCTCTTGTACGCTGTGCGCTACCGCTGGAACCTGCACTCGAACTTCACGTTCTTCGCCAACGACCCGATCGACGGAGACGGTATCGAGCAAACCGACGACCGCAGCGTGTACGGCGGCGATCTCCGCGTGCGGCGCCACGTCCACTTCGGACCGTCCAGGTTCACGACCACGTTCGGTGCACAGGTGCGCGCAGACAGCATCGACAACGCGCTCCGCGACCAAACCGCGCGCGAGCGCACGAGTACGCGCGTGGAAGCCGGCATCCAGGAATCTCAGATCGGGGTCTATCTCGAGGAAGATGCGCGCCTCTTGCCGGAGCTGCGCTTCATTCTCGGCGCGCGCCTGCAGCGCATCGACGTGGCGGTCGAGGATCGTCTGGAGGATCGCGATAGCCTCTCTGGCGCGACGAGCGGCACGCAGGGGTCCACGTTGTTCTTGCCGAAGCTGAGCGCGATCCTCACGCCGCTCCCGGGGTGGCATCTGTTCGGGCACGTGGGACGCGGATTTCACTCCAACGACGCGCGCGGCGCCGTGCTCGCCAACGGAAGGGTGGACCTGATGACGCCGGCGCTCGGCTACGAGATCGGCACGCGATTCGAACCGCTGCCGGACCTCTCCGTGTACGCCGCGGGATTTCTGCTCGACCTCGACTCGGAGCAAGTCTGGGTCGGGGACGAGGGCAAAAGCGAGGCGTCGTCCGCGACGCGCCGCATGGGCATCGAGCTCGGCGCGCGCGGGCGTTTGAGCAACTGGCTGTTTGCGGACATCGATCTGACGTTCACGCGCGCGCGCTATCGGCACACGGACGACTCGGTCGCCCTCGCGCCGACTCGGACGTTGACGGCGGGAGTCAGCGCGCGACCGACGTTCGACGACTACACGCCGTTCGGCAGCGTGCGGTTCAAAGCCATCGCCGATCGGCCGGCCACCGAGGACGGTTCGCTGACGGCGCGCGGCTTCGCGCTGCTGGATGCATCGGCGGGGCTGCGCTGGAAGAACGTGGAAGGCGCGCTCGACATTCAGAACGTCCTCGACAGCGCCTGGCGAGAGGTCAATTTCGCGACGACCAGCCGACTCCAGCACGAGCCGGAGCCCGTGACCGGCATTCACTACGCGCCCGGCTGGCCGCGCACCGTCACGGCGCGGGCAACGCTGTACTGGCCGTGACTACGGCTACGGCCGGCGCGCCGTCTGGGCTACCCAGTCGGCGTTGCTCTCGAGCGCAAACGGCTTGGTCGACTCGGGACTCATCCAGTTCGGCTCGAGCGCGGGCGCACCGAAGCACGAGGGGCGATCGAACCAGCAGTGGTCGGCAGTGGAGACGTCGGGAGCCGCCAGGTCGCTCTTGCGCACCTGAATCCAGCCGCTGCCGTCTGCGCGCAGGCACTGCACGCGCCCATCCGCGGGGCACTCGCTCGCCGTCATTCCCGCAATGACGGTGAGCCCTTCGGCCGTCCCGCTGGGCGCCAGGTCGGCCTCTCCGTTCACGACGCGCAGGCGCGTATCCGGGAGCGTCGCGGGTGTGAATGGTTTGAACAAGCCCTCGCCGTCGCCGCCGTAGCCCGTCGTCCACACCGCGCGCACACGCTGGTCGTAGTTGAACGCCATGTGCGCCACGAGCGCGCCCTGGCTATGTCCCCAGGTGGCGATCCCGAGGTCGCAGTTGACCTGAGGCAATGCGCACGCTCTCGCGAGCAGGGAGGTCGGGTAGGGCCCGTACAAACACTCGAGCTGATTTTTGTGATCGCTGACGAGCCCCAAGGTCGTGTTGTCGTACTCGGCCGAGAGCGCGACGAAGCCGCGACGCGCCATGGCCTCCGTGACCGCGCGAATCGCTGGATCGGTGTCGACGTTGCCGCCTGCGGGGGGCCCGAAGATGTTCGTGCCGACGAAGTAGAGGAACAGCGGATGACGAGCGCCTGCGCTGCCCTGGGGTTCGAAGCCGCTGGTCCTGTACTCGCGCCCGCACGCGGCGCTGGCGTCGAGGCTTCCCATGTACTTGGGCGCGGTCGCAACGGGTTGAATTGGCAGCTGCTCGCTGCAGCCCAGGGCCAGCGCTAGCGACAGCACGAGCGAATATCCGCCGCTGCTCCAAGCTGCGTGGCACTCGTCGTCGCGTGCACCGGTTTCCTGCCGCATGCGCGCGAGTCTAACCCACGGACACGTGCGCGTGCAGCTCGTCGCATCGGTCGCGAGCGCTCCGAGATGATCGCCAGTCGCCCGTATTCGTTGGTGACGTCGCCGTACGGGGGCCCGCAATCGAACGCGCTCGTTCGGAACGCCGCCCGGCTTTTCGGGCTCGCATCTGGAAACCGAACACCAACAGGTCCCTTGGAGTCGGCTTCAGATCGCGCCGCTTCACGCGGCAAACTTGCATCGACGATGAAATCGAGCCAATCAGGCGGGTGCGTGGGAAGCTTGCACGCGGTCGGTGGAAATCTCGGATGCCGGTGAACACTCCCCCGTCTGTAGTACTTCGTGTCGAAGGGCTCAGCGTCGAACGCGACGAAGCGTTCCCGTTGAAGGACGTGTCGTGGCAGATACGACGCGGAGAGAACTGGGTGATACTCGGCGCCAACGGCTCCGGCAAGACGTCACTCATCGGGGCCATGACGGCGTACATCGCGCCGTCGGCAGGGAGCATTCAGCTGCTCGGCCACGACTATGGGCGCTCCGAGTGGCGCGAAGTGAGAAAGCTATTCGGCCTCGTCAGCTCCGCGATTCATCAGCACCTGTGGGAAAGGGAGTCCGCAGTTCGCACGGTCGCCAGCGGCAAGTACGCGGCGTTCGGCCCCTGGTCGCAGCCGGACGCGGCGGATCTGGAAGAGGCGCGCGGTCTGCTCGCGCAAATGCAGGCAGACGCGATCGCCGAACGACCGTGGAGAGTGCTGTCTCAGGGCGAACGACAACGGGTGCTGATCGCGCGCGCGCTCATGGCCAGACCCGCGCTCCTGTTGCTCGACGAACCGTGCGCGGGGCTCGATCCAGTCGCGCGCGAGCGCTTGCTGCGCGTCATCGACCAGGTAGCGGAGGCCAGTCGGGCTTGTGTCGTGCTGGTGACCCACCATGTAGAAGAGATCGTGCCAGCGTTTTCGCACGTGCTGCTCTTGAAGGCGGGCAGCGTGCTCGCTCTGGGGCCCAAGCAAGACGTGCTGACGTCCGAGCTGCTGTCGGAAGCCTACGAGAGCCCGGTAGAGGTGAGCTGGCGCGGGCGAATTTGCCAGCTTTCACTGCGCGATCATCCTGACGCTTGAGCCTTCACTCGAGAGCGCCGACCATGCGCCCATGAAGGGTATGATTCTCGGGGCGGCCATCGGCCTGGCTTGCGTCGCGCACGCGGGATCGGCGTCCGCGGACATCTCGCTTCGGCTCGCGTGCAAGTTGGGGAATCCCCGCTGTGTGGAGAGCGTGATTCAAGAAATGGAGCAGCGCTTCAGGCCGCTCGCTCGGCGCTGCGATCACGATGCCATTTTTTCCCTTTTGTACCTGCGCACGACGCAGAAGTTCGACGAGACGCTACTGGCGCTCGGCTACTCCGGCGTTCGCGCGGTCGTGCGCGAAGACGCCCTGTTCGCGGACTACTACTTTCGCGCTCACGACGCATACCGGCAAAGGCGCGGGTTCGTGCCTCCCGCGTGGCAGATCGCGCTCTCGGCCGCGGAGCAGCGCGCCGTGTCGGGGATTGGCAATGCGTTGCTCGGCATGAACGCCCACATTCAGCGCGACTTGCCGTTCGTGCTCTTCGAGCTCGATCGGCGCGGGCACCCCGTCAGCTATGAGGACCACAACCGGATCAACGTCTTCCTGGCGCAGGTGGACGCTGCAGAGGAGCTCGCCGCGCGCTTCGATCCCATCTTCACCGCGGGCATCGATCCGGCGGTGCTAGCGCAGCTGATCGCCAACTGGCGGGAGCTCGCGTTCCTCAACTATCTACGGCTGCGTGACGCGCCGGATCTGCGAGCCTGGCTGACTGTCGCCGCTGACATCGAGCGCTACGCGGCGGAGATGGCGAGGGCCTTCGCACAGCAGACGGCGTATCCAGCCGGCACGGACAGCGCCGCACGGGACGCGCACTGCAGCGCCGCGAGAGACGCGGATTGACAGCGCTACGTGCCGCCCCAGAGCCCGGGCAAGCGCGTCTCGCAATCGGGGCAGCGACCGTCTTTCAACGTCGAGCTCGAGGTGCGGTAGTCGTGGCGCGCCACGACGACGCGGTGACAGCTCGGGCAGCGCGTGTGGGAGAGCTCCTGCACGTCGAGCGTGTTGCTGACGTACACGAACTGGAGGCCGCGTGCGTAGGCGCTGCCGGCGATGGACACGAGAAACGCGGGATCGGGCCCGAGCCGATCGACGTAGCGATAGCGCGGAACGAAGGCGTTGATGTGCCATGGGATCTCGCGATCGATCGCCGCGAGACGCGAGGCAAGCTTCGACAGCGAGGGTAAATCGGCGTTCAGGCCGGGCACGACCAAGGTCACGACTTCCACCCAATAGCCGAGCTGCTTCGCCGTCGCGATCGACTCCAGCACCGGCGCCAGCCGGCCGCCCAGCTGGCGATACTGCTGCTCGCTGCTCGCTTTGAGGTCGACGCGAAATACGTCCGTCACCGGACGCATGAAGCTGAGCGCTTCCGGCGTGGAGTTGCCGTCGGACACGAGCACGGTGACGAGCCCATGCTGCTTCGCGCGCGCAAAGACGGCGTGCGCCCATTCGGCGGTGATCATCGGCTCGTTGTAGGCGCTGCAGAGCACCTCACAGCCGTTAGCCAGCGCTTCTTCGACCAGCGCTTCCGCTGTGATGTCGACGGGGCTTTCCTGCGAGCTGTCAGGCGCGCGTAACGCCTGAGAAATGCGGTGATTGTGGCAGTATGGACAGCTCAGATCGCAGCCGTACATGCCGAAAGTGAGCGCGCTCGCACCGGGGCGTACATGGAACACCGTGTTGGTTTCGATGCTGCGCACATAGCGTCGTGCGACATACCCGAAGGGCACGCGCAGCACGCCGCCTGCGTTGAACCGTACGCCGCACACTCCGTGCGCGCCCTCGTCGAGGACACAGCCGTGCGCGCATGCGGTGCATTTCAGGTGCCCATGCCGGTGCGTGAACAGCACACCCGGAGCCGTGCGCTCATCGAGCGCTCGCTGGAGCGTCGAGGCGCTGCTTTGACGGCCGGAAGCCACGGGGACGGGCAACACGGGCAGGTTGACGCGAGAGTGCGTTGTCATGCGGGGCCGCCGAGCCTAACGCGTAACGCGGTGGGTCGTTGGAGAGTCGCGCTCGAGGAGAGCGAGAGGTGTGATCCAAACGTCATGGCTCTTCGAGGAGGCGAGGGCTGACGCGCGTCACCGCGCGTCATTTCGCTGAAGAAACTCGGCCAGTAGGGTTGCGAGATCCGTCTCGCGCTGTCACGCTTATTGTTAGGTTTCGAGGATTGCGAGGGCGCGAGGATGGCCGTTCGCTCGAGTCTGGCTTGGGGGTTTTCGTTGACGGTCTTCGGGCTGCTCGGCGCCAGTGCGTACTTCGCGGGCTCGGGGGTTTCCGCGCTGGCGGAAACGGCGTTGTTGCTCGGCTCTGTCGACCTCGAGGCGCGTCACGCGACGCGAGCGCGTCGAGAGCCCGCTCCCGGCGACGCGGACGCGATCCTGACGCGCAACGCCTTCGACTCCGCGACCGGTACCTTGCCGAAGAAGGATCCTGCCGAGCCGGCGCCGCAAACGCAGGCCAAAGAGCCGGTGGATCCGCTGACCGTACCTACCTGCCCGGAGATCGAGGTGTACAGCACGCTGATCTCCGAAGACCCGCTGTGGTCGACGGCCGTCGTGCGCGGGCCCGGCGAAGACCGCGGACGGGTGCTGCGAGTCGGCGCGCGCATTGGCAGCTGGCAGCTCGCCTACATCGGGGAAAATCCGCTGCGTGGCGGTCCGGCCGTGTGGTTCGAGGACGACTCCGGACTGTGTCAGAGCGTGCTGTTCGGCAGAGCGCGCGCGGCTCTGGCTGCGGCCGCCGTGCAAGCCTCGGTCGCCGCCCCGGCCGCGCGGGACGACGCACCGCGGGTTCCCGCGACGGTGCTACCCAGCGAGCTGTCATCGCGCATCAAGCGCGTGAACGCGGGCGAGTTTCTGCTCGACCGCGCCGCCGTCGATAGCATCCTCGAGAATCACGCCCAGCTGCTCCGGGGCTCGCGCATGACGCCGGCCTGGAACGACGGCGCGCTGACGGGCTTCAAGCTCGATCGCATCACCGCAGAGAGCCTGCTCGGAAAGCTCGGGTTCGAGAACGGCGATCAGATCGAGGCCATCAACGGCATCGCGATCACGAGCCCGGAAACGGCGCTGCAGGCCTATGCCAAGCTGCGCAACGCTCGCGAGCTCAAGGTTCGCCTCAGCCGCGGCGGGCGCCCGACGCAAATCGACTACCTCGTGCGCTGAAGTGCGCTGAGTATGACCGATTCGTCACGACGCGCTTAAGGCGCGCGTGCGTCCGCCGATCATCGAGATTGGCCTTCTGCTCGGTTCGTGACGGATGCACGAGCGACGAGTGATGGGGCAGGGATGGAGAAGGTGATGCGGAAGATTGTGGGCGTGGGGAGCGCACTGGCGTTCGGCCTCTTGGCCTCGTCGGGTCAAGCGCAGGCACAGGCAGCTCCCGCGGCGGCAGCAGTGCCCGCCGTAGGACCGGAAATAGCGGCGCTTCCGCCAGCACCGGCGGCTGCGGGGCCGCAAATAGACCCGAACGCGCCGCCGGCGGACGCAGCCACGGAAGAGGCCGCTCCCATCCCGGTCACGCCGCCACCGCCGCCCGAGCCGCCGCCGGCGAAGGACATTCAGCAGCTGGGCGACGCGCGCTGGGCGGACGGTATTGGTTTCGTGCAGCCCGCGCCCGCCAGTCAAACCCCAGGCAAGGACGAAGCGGGCGGGTCGGGTTCGTTCAAGGTCCCTGGGATGGGCGACCTCGCCCTCAACGCCTTCGAGCTGCGTGCGGGGCTCGGGATGCTGAGCTTGAACCCCACGAACGATGACGGTCGTACGGCGGACGACACCGCGACGACGCTGCTCGACCTGACGATCGACATGCGCGCCGAGTTCCGCCACGCTTCCAGCCTGATCGTCCCGTGGTTCGACGCGGGTTACGCGTATCACACCGGCAAGCGCACCGAAGAAGTCGGCGGCTCGGAGAGCGGTCGGGTCATGAGCGTCCAGGGTTTCCGCTTTCGGGGACGCTTTGGCATCGACGTTCATCCTGCGCCGGCGTTCGGCGTCGGACCGCTGATCGGTTACGGCCACGATATTTACGAGGCCAGCGTCGCGGTCGAAGACAGCAGCGCGGCTACCCCGGACACGGAGATGGAATCGTCCGGCGGCCTCATCTATGGCGCTCACGCGCGCTTTCGCACCAGGGAGACGGCCACCGAGCGTGCCCGTTTCTATGCCGACGGCGCGTTCACGGTGCGAAACAGCACGTACATCACCGGCCAGTACGCGAGCCTCGAGCTCGGGCTGCGCCTCGGTAACGCCTACCTCCTGGGGTGGGCAGAACGTCGGGTCGGCGCATCCGGTAGCTTCAGCTTCTCTGGAGCGGGCAGCGACGTGACCACGCTCTCCCAAGCCATCGCCAATTCCATGCCGGTCGAGCAGCGGCTCGGCCTCGGGATCGCTCTCGTTCTGTGAGGCAATCATGAAGCTCCATTCCCAATCCCGCTCTTTGCTCTTCGGCCGCGTCTCCCTGCTGGCATTGCTCGCCGGCGCGAGCGCGGCGCTCGGTTGCTCTTCGCCGATGATGGCGACCACGAAGTACGCCACGAAAGATCCCAATCCCGAGGCGTGGCGGCCTCTCGAGCCCGGACAGCGCCTGGTGGTCCATGCGCCGCCTGGCAGTTGTGCGGTCGCATTCGCAGACTCCCTGAAGAAGCTCGCGTCAGGCGCAGGCCAGCAGCTTGCGGGTCATGCTTCGGCTGCTCATCCCAAGATCGTCAGGATCCTGGACTCTCGCGTGCAAACGGGCTCGAGCGGCTGGGTCGGCCTGGAAGTCGCGGACGAAGCGGGTCAAAAGACCTGGCTGCGGCTCGAAGCGGGCGCGGATCCGGGCTGTGTGATGCCGGTGCCCGAAGGCTTCGATGCCATCAAGCAGCTCGCAGGCAAACAGCTCGCGTTCACGCCCTGGAAGGCGGCGTGCACCGAGCTCCAGGCGGCCGGGCAGTCGCCGGGAGCGCTGCTGCTCGAAACCGAGCCGGGCGCACCGGTGCAGGTCAGCGGCTTCGAGTTCGGGCCCCGCGAGGCGAGCAAGCTGGGAAGCGTCGGGAACGCCACGTGGGTGCAGCTCGCCAACGGCGTGCTCAAGGTGCGCGCCGACAGCGTGCTCAGCTGTTTCAGCCCCTTCGGTAGTCCGGAAGCGGCGCCGCCCGCTGATCCGACGGCGTTTCTTCACGTGCTTCCCGGAGCCTGCTTGACCGCAGAGGACGGCGGTAAGCGCCACGTCGAGTGCCGCTCGTCGCTTGGCGTGTGGGAAGGCATGGTCAGCCCGACCGCGATCGAGCTCCGGCTCGCGCGGCGGACGCTAGGCCCGGTTCACTTCCTCGGCGTGCGTCCGGTCGACGGCTCGCGTTACGCACGCGCGGTCGTCGCGGTCACACAAGGTCAGGCCAGCGACGGACGTGCGACGGCGCTGTATGGCGCCATGAACCAGGCGGTCGCGCAGGCGCTGGCCAAGGAGAGCGGCGGCGCCGTGCGTCTGTCGGCTGCGGGAGCGCCCGACGTCACGTACAGCGTGCACGTGGACGTGAGCAATATCCAGATCGGCGACCTCTTGCGGCGCGAGGTCCAGGAGACCACGCAGTACAAGGCGGGCGAAGAGACGCGCGACAATCCCAAGCACCCCGTGGCCGAACAGCGCGTCGAAACTGCGCGCGAGCGGCTCTCGCAAGCGGAGCAGGAACATCAAGAAGCAGTCGAGCGCTGGGAAACGCTGAAGCAAGAGGCGCTCGAACGCTGCAACCAGGCCGCGCAGAGCGCGAAGGACGACACGGCCCGGATGTTTGCCAAGGCGGGCTGCGACGCAGCCGGCATCGCGGGCCAATTCGTGCGGCCGAGCAGCGACGGAGTGGACTCCGCGCGCGCCGAGCTCGACTCCGCGCAAAGCGAGTTCGCGAGCACCCCGCGCACCATCCAGGTGCCGATCATGAAGGACCACGAGTACACGAAGGTCCTGTATTCTCGCTCGGTCGCGGCCCAACTGCAGATCGCGATGCGCGCGCAAGACGCGGCTGCGCCGGAGGTGGTCGGAATTCCGCTGTCACACGGCTGGAGCGACTACGAGGTGCAAGCGGATCCCGCGCACAACGTGAAGGGGCACACGCCCGAGCAGGCTCCGCTGCGCGACGCCGAGGCGCTCGTGCCGTTCATCGCTCGACAAGCGAGCGCTGCGCTCGCGTCGCGCCTGACCGTCGCGATTTCGAATGCCACGATCGCCGAGGCGAAGAAGGCGTTCGTCGCCGCGGGCAACGAGTCGAAGCCCGGGTACGAAGCGGTCGACGCGCTGGCCTTCGACGTTGCCGGCAAACGACTCGGTCAGGTGGTGCTCCGCGGCAACGCGGAGCTGGCGCAAAATCGCGCGTTCGCCCTGCCGGCCAAGGTTCTGTCGCTCACACCTGGCGAATGCTTGCTGGCCGTCGCGGCCTCGAACACGGCCAGCGGCTTCGACGTCTTCTTGCGCACGCCGAGTGGCTCGCACGCCGACCACCGCGGCAAGTCGATGGCCATGGTGGAGGTCTGCGGTTCGGAGCTGCCCAAGGGCCAAACCAGCGTCGATGCCATCGAGCTCTCGAGCAAAAGCGGAGGGCAGGCGCGCTGGGCGCTGTACCGCACGCGCGCGACACAAGACGCCGTCGTCACGCAAGGACCACCGGTCGCTCAGCAGATTCCCGGAGTCGTACGATGACACGAGTTCTCAGTTACTTCAGCGTCGCTTTGGTCGTGGCCTGTACGGGCACTGGCAAACTGCCCTTCAACGACGATGAGCTCGAGCCGACGGAAGACCCGTCTTCGGCGGGTCGTGGCGGCCGTGGTGGATCGGCCGGCTCGGCCGGTCGTGGCGGCACGAGTGGAATTGGCGCCACAGGTGGAAGTGCCGGCCGTGGTGGTACTGGTGGCAGCTCCGGTCGCGGAGGGAGCGGAGGGACCGGAGGCGTGATCGCGTGTGACACGGACGTGAGTCTTTCACCCTCAGCGTGCAACACGTGCATGCGCCGCTATTGCTGTGACAGCCTGGAAAACTGCACGAACACGGAATGCCTCGACGTGGAAAGCTGCGCTGAGCAATACGGCTGTTTCGAGAGCAGCAATTTCGAAACGTGCCTTCAGCGCTATTGCGGTCGCTACGCCGAGCAGGCCGAGGTGTATCTCGGCGTCCTCGAGTGCTTCACGGACCGCTGCTCGGAATTCTGCGAGTGAGTCGCGTCGTCCGCTGAAGCTCCGTCCAGTCTTTTGGTCCAACCGCGAGCACCGTGCGCCGGAACTTTTCGGCGTAAGGCGTAACGATAAGGGAACTTCGTCACGGCGCTGCCAGCGTCGCGCCGTGTGGATTCGCGAGTCGGCGCCGTCGCGACTCTACTGTGTCGAGGGGTGGAACGTGTTAGGTTCCGGCCCCTTTTCGCGGAGTCGAACACATGAATGGTGCTCAGCTGTTGATCCAGACGCTGCTCGCTAACGGCGTCGATCTGGTCGTTGGAAACCCCGGTACGTCGGAGATGCAGTTCGTTTCCGCCCTCGATTCCGTGCCAAAGATGCGCGCCGTGCTCGCGCTCTTCGAGGGCGTTGTCACCGGGGCCGCCGACGGTTACGGCCGCATGGCCGACAAGCCAGCGGCGACCTTGTTGCACCTTGGCCCCGGCCTGGGCAACGGCTGGGCGAATCTTCACAATGCGCGTCGCGCGCGCACCCCCATGATCAACGTGGTCGGAGACCACGCGACGTTCCACCGCAAATTCGACGCGCCGCTGAACTCCGACTTCGAACCGATGGCCCAGGCCGTCTCGGGTTGGGTGCGCACCTGCGAGTCCGTGGAACGCATCAGCCGAGACACCGCGGACGCCGTGGCGGCAGCGACCGGGACCCCGGCGCAGATCACGACGTTGGTGCTGCCCGCAGACGTCGCCTGGAGCGACGCGCACGGGCAGCCCGAACGTGCTCGGCGCGCAGAAGCCCGGCGCGCCTCGTCCGCTACTCTCGACGCCGTCGCCAAGATCCTGGCAAGCGGCGAGCCCGCGGCGCTTTTGCTGGGCGGCCGAGCGCTGCGCGAGCCCGCGCTGCGCCTGGTGAGTCGCGTCGCACAGCGCACGAAGACGCGCGTCTTCTGTGAGACGTTCCCGGCGCGCCTCGAGCGCGGCAGAGGTCGTCCTTCCTTCGAACGCCTGCCGTACTTCGGCGACATGGTGCTCGAGACGCTCGCGGGCGTGAAGCACCTCGTGCTCGTCGACAGTAAGGCGCCGGTCGCGTTCTTCGCCTTTCCGGGCAAGACCAGCAACCTCGTGCCCGACGGGTGCCAGGTCCACACCCTGGCGAACGAAACGGAGGACGTCCTTTCGGCGCTGACGCAGCTCGCCGAGGCCGTGGGAGCGGGGCCGGATCCCGAGCTTCAGCCTGCCAACGTGCCCGCGGCGCCCACGGGTGGTGCGATTGAGCCTGCTACGCTCGCCGCAGCCGTCGCCGCCACCTTGCCCGAACATGCCATCATCGTCGATGAGGCGAACACGACCGGGTACGTCGTGCCGTTCATGACGGCGGGCTGTGCACCACACGACTGGTTGTGCCTGACGGGCGGATCGATCGGTATGGGCCTACCGGCTGCGACCGGCGCGGCGCTCGCCTGTCCGGAGCGGCGCGTGCTCGTGCTCGAAGGCGACGGTAGCGCCATGTACACGATTCAGGCGCTGTGGACGCAGGCGCGCGAGCAGCTCAACGTCACCAACGTGATCCTGGCCAATCGTTCGTACGCCATCCTGAACATCGAAATGATGCGCATGGGCCTTGGTGAGGCGGGACCCGTTGCCAAGCAGATGTTGGACATCAACCCCCCCACGCTCGATTTCGTGGCGATGGGTCGGTCCATGGGCGTGCCGTCGTGCCGTGTCACGACCGCCGACGAGCTCGCGAACGAGCTGCGCAAGTCGTTCGCCACAGCGGGACCCACGCTGATCGAAGCGGTATTTTGAACACTCGGAGCACGACCATGAGCGACTTTCACGAGATTTTGGCGCAGATCGTCGGCAGCGAACACGTGCTCCTCGGTGACGCCATCGCCGACGACTACGCACACGACGAAGCGCTGAGCGCGCCGCCGCAAAAGCCGCTGGCGGTGGTGCGGCCGGTGACCACCGAGCAGGTGTCGCGCATCCTGCGTGAGGCGAGCAGCCGGAAGGTGCCTTTGACGCCCCGCGGATCCGGGACCGGCTTGTCGGGTGCGTGCATCCCGCCCGAGGGCGGCATCGTGCTGTCCCTCGAACGCATGAAGCGAGTGCTCGAGATCGATCTCGCGAACCACATGGCAGTCGTCGAAGCCGGGGTCACCTTGGTCGAGCTGAACGAAAAGCTCGCAGAGCACGGCCTCGTGTACCCGGTTTACCCTGGCGAGCTCAGCGCCAGCTTGGGCGGCAACGTGAACACCAACGCCGGCGGGATGCGCGCCGTGAAGTACGGCGTGACGCGCCACCACGTCGTGGGTCTCGAAGCCGTGCTGCCCACGGGCGAGGTCGTGCAAACCGGCGGCAAGCTCGTCAAGAGCTCGAGTGGCTATGATCTGACCCAGCTGATCGTCGGCTCGGAAGGCACGCTCGCCGTCGTCACGCGCGTGACGCTCAAGCTCGTCCCGCGTCTCGCCCACAGTGCGACGCTGCTCGCACCCTTCAAGTCGCTGGAGCAGGTCACGCGGGCGGTGCCGGCGCTCGTCGCCACCGGCGTGGCGCCGGTCATGGTCGAGTACATCGATCAGATGACCATGATGGTGATCACGGCGCAAAACAACGTGGATCTGGGCATTCCCGACGAGATTCGCGCCGCCACTACCGCGTACTTACTGGTGCTCATCGAGGGTCGCACGGCTGAACGCGTCGACGAGGACATGCAGCTCGCGGGCGGTATTCTCGGCGAGCACGAAGCCCTCGACGTGTTCGTGCTGCCCGCCAGCGCCGCGACTCGCCTGGTGGAGGCGCGCGAAAAGAGCTTCTGGTCCGCCAAGCGCGCTCAGGCCAGCGACGTCATCGACGTGGTCGTGCCGCGTGCAGCGCTGGCCGACTACATGGCTCGCGTGCAAGAGATCGCGGGTCGTCACGGCACCATGATCCCGGGCTGCGGGCACGCCGGCGATGGGAACGTGCACATGGCCATCTTCGAGCATGACCCCGACAAGCGGCACGCGCTCATGCTCGAGCTGTTCGAGGCCGGTCGCGCCCTGGGCGGCATGATCTCCGGCGAGCACGGCATTGGCCGCGAGAAGAAGGCCTACTTCGCCGAGCTCGAAGACCCAGTGAAGATCCAGCTCATGAAGCGCATCAAGCAGGCGTTCGATCCTGCGAACGTCCTGAACCCGGGGGTCCTGTTCGAGTAGCGCGTTTCTCGCGCCTCAACGCTCTGGCAGCGGGATGAACTCGACGTCGTCGCCGGGGATCCGGGCGAAGCGCCCGCTCTCCCAGTCATCCTTGGCGCGTTCGAGGCGCTCTTTGGAGCTGGAGACGAAGTTCCAGAATATGTGACGTTCGCCAGCGAGCTTTTTGCCCCCGAGCAGGAACACGCGCGAGCCTCCACGGCTCACGAGCTCGGGCTTCGTGCCGGGAGAGAGGACGAGCAGCGTGCCCGGCAGGAACTCCTTGCCGTCGCACGAGAGTGAGCCTTCGATGACGTACACGGCGCGCTCGTCGTGCTCCGCATCGACCGCGAGACGCGCGCCCGCGTCGAGGCGCGCGTGAACGTACAACGTCGGCGACAGCACGGAGACCGGTGAGCGCTGCCCGTACGCGCTACCGGCGATCACGTCCAGCTCGACGCCTGCGAGGGTGACGCGCGGGATGCTTTCGCGGGGATGATGCTCGAAACGCGGCTCCATCTCCTCGTGCTCGAGCGGGAGCGCGACCCAGCTCTGAATGCCATGCAGACGTTGGCCCGTCTTCCGCGACTCCGGGCCGCTGCGTTCGGAGTGCGTGATGCCGCGTCCCGCGATCATCCAGTTCACGTCGCCCGGACGTATCGTCTGAAACGAGCCGAGGCTGTCGCGATGATCGATCTCGCCCGAGAAAAGAAACGTCACGGTCGCGAGCGCGATGTGCGGGTGCGGTCGAACGTCGAAACCCGTGCCGGCGGTCAAGTCGGCGGGCCCCATCTGATCGAAGAAAATGAAGGGCCCCACGAGCCGGCGTCTCGGCGACGGCAGCACGCGCCGCACGGAAAGGCCGCCGAGATCGCGCGGTCGCGCCTCGATCAAGAGCTCGATATGCTCGGATTCGGTGCTGGAGCACGCGGGCTCACGGGCGGGCAGCGTTCCGCTCACGCGCGCCCTCCCTTCGAAAGTGAAAAAAGCGGCGCCGAACGTCGTCCATTTTTACCCACAGTCGCGCTCGTTGTGTTCCTGAGTGGAGGTGGGAGAACACCATCCTGTTGCCGACATGTCACGTTTGAAATTTCGCGTGCTTTAGAACGTGTTCTACAGCTTTTGAAGGCTTGCTACCGGAGCGCGATCCAGCTGAAAAGGAGCCAAATCTGGTGAGCTGTGTGCGCACTCGTGCGTACGCATTTTTCAAATCAAGCAGTGCTTCTTTTTTTTGCTTCTGATAGGGTAAGATTTCGTACCGCGGAAATCCGAACGCCGGATGGCGCGTATGTCCTGGGCGAGAGGACGACGCGCTCTGTAACGAAAGCGGTGCGCGCGCATCCACGCGCGGGTTGGGTTCGAGGCTCCACTGACGGGGAAGGGTTCGAATGACAAAGCCGTATTACGACGTTTGTTCGGTTCGTTCGGGGATGCGCACCAGTCTTGCACTGCTGTGTGTATCCGTGTCCGGACTCCTGCTGGCGTGTAGCAGTGATGATGTTTCCGGTGGGGAAACAGGCGCTGGTAACGCTTCCGTGCACGGAGGAAACGGCACGAAGAACTACACGCTGTTCGAAGCAGGACCTGTGCGACCCGTCGCCGTGATGCCCAACGGCATCGTGGCCGTCACGAACGTGCCGGACGATCGCGTGGAGCTATTCAAGGGGCACGGCGGCGGCCTCAAGCATTGCGGCACAGTCAAGGTCGGCATGCGGCCCGTCGCGGTCAGTGCCGTCGGCGACAAGCTCTGGGTCGTCAATCATCTCTCGGACAGCGTGAGCGTGGTGAAGCTCGACGGCTGCTCCGGTTACGTGGAACGCACCTTGCTCGTCGGTGACGAGCCGCGCGACGTGGTCTCCGCGAAAGGGGCGGGCGGGAAACGTTACGCGTTCGTCACCGCCGCGCATCGCGGCCAGAACGTCACCAACGCGGACGGCAGCTTTCGCAATCCCGAGCTGACCAAGCCCGGCATGGGCCGCGCCGACGTGTTCGTCTACAGCGCCGATCAGCTCGGTGCGGTCAACACCGAGCGGCCGCAAACCATCCTCACGCTGTTCACGGATTCTCCGCGAGCGCTCGCCGTCGGCAACGGCAAGGTGTACGCGGCGGGGTTTCTCTCTGGCAACCAGACGTCGCTCGTTCGTTACCAGCTCGTCGTGGACCGCGGTCGTCAGAGTCTCGCCGCACTCGACGCCGACGGCGACTTGCAGATCGACGCCTCGCTACCGCCGGAAGCGCGCGTGATCGAAGGCGGCTATCCGGCCGTTAGTGGGCACGGCCGCTGCGTCAACGCCTCGCTCGCGACGCGGGGTACGCCAGCCGTCGGACGCAACGATTACTGGATGGACGTCTGCGTGCAGACGGATCCCGCCGATCCCAAGCGCGCTTTGAGCATCATCCCGCAGAACACCGGGCAGGTGACGCCGGGCTGCTCGTGCACCAACTCGGGCGGGCAGATACAGATCCACGGGCCGATGATCGTGAAATTCTACGGATCCCAGGCGATCTGCGGCACGAACTACGACTCGCGCATCGGCGGCTGCTGGCTCGAGCCGCCGCAGAACAACGTGCTGCCAGCGCCGGATTCGACGCAGCCGCTCCTGGTTCAGGAGTGGAACGACGAGGTGGCGCTCAGCTTGCCCGATCGCGACGTGTTCACGATCGACCTCGCGCAGAATCCACCGGCACTCGTTCCGGGCGGAGACTTCCGGCAGGTGGGTACGACGCTCTTCAACATGGCGGTGCACCCCAAGAGTGGCAAGGTGTTCGTCAGCAACACCGACGCGCGCAACCTGATCCGGTTCGAGGGCCCCGGAGACCATCCCTCGCCGGGCTTCGCATCGAGCTCGGTGCGTGGTCACATCGCCGAGAGCCGCATTTCGGTGCTCGACCCAGCCACCCGCGCCGTCAAGCCCGTTCACTTGAACGCGCACATCGACTTTTCGCAGTGCTGCGCGCCGAGCCCGAACGCGGAGAGCGAGCGGAGTCTGGCGTTCCCTGTCGGCATGGCCGTATCGAGCAAGAAAGACTGGCGCGGACAGCTGCTCGACACGCAGGATCTGTACGTCGCCGCGCTCGGCTCCGACAAGGTCGCGGTGCTGAACACGCGGACCCTGGAGCAGGCCGCTCCGGGCCAGGCGGTGCAAGACAGGCCCCAGCACATCGAAGTGAAGGGTGGTCCGGCGGGCCTCGAGCTCGACGAAGCGCGCAGTCGTCTGTACGTGCTGGCGCGCTTCACCAACGAGCTGGTCGTCATCAACACGAACACGCGTGCGGTGATCGAGCGGCACAAGATGTTCAATCCGGAGCCGCCGAGCGTCACGCAGGGACGTCAGTTCCTGTATGACGCGCGCCGCACCTCCAGCCACGGCGATAGCGCCTGCGCGAGCTGCCATATTTTTGGCGACTTCGACGGGCTTTCGTGGGATCTCGGCGCGCCCGACGATCGCGACTTCGAAAACTTCGGACCCTGGTTCGCGAGGGTCGAGATTACGAGCCGGCCGCTGGTGAACCGCTTCTTGACCCTCAAAGGTCCCATGAACACGCAGTCGCTGCGCGGCATGGCCAATCATGGATCGATGCACTGGCGCGGTGATCGCCGCGGCGGCCTGACCAGCACCGAACACGCTCAGCCGGACACGGGCGCCTTCGACGAACAGGCGGCGTTCAAGGCGTTCAACGTCGCGTTCCCCGGCCTGAACGGCCGCGCGAACCAGCTCACCGACGCGGAAATGCAGAAGTTCACGGACTTCACGCTGGCGATCACCTATCCGCCGAACCCGATCAAGCGTCTCGACGACGACCTGACGGAAGCGCAGAAGCGCGCGCGCAGCCGCTACTTCGGCTGCGACATCACGGACGAGTCCATGGCGCGCGGCGAGTGCACGGATGGTCGCAACATCGATCAGGAAACACTCAACTGCAACTGCGCCAATCCGCCCGAGCACAAGCTGGGTCTGGTGGCGCCCCCCGCCTACTGCCCGCCGAACCCGGTGTGTACCCTGGACCTGAGCGACTTCCAGAACACCTGCAACGGTTGTCACATCCTGGATCCGGACGCGAACGCGGAGTTCGGTGTCGCCAAGCCCGGGCTATTCGGCACGAGCGCCTTCTACACGAACGACGGCGTCGCGCAAGCGCTCAAGATCCCGCACCTGCGCAACATGTACCAGAAGGTCGGCATGTTCGGCTCCGTGCAGACGCGGCGCGGCGTCGGTTTGACCAACCTGGCCGACTCGATCTTCGGGCCGCGCGAGGGCGGTCTGCTCGCAGCGCAGAACGCGCACACGGGTGATCAGATCCGCGGCTTCGGCTTCACCCACGCGGGCGAGGAAGACACGGTGTTCCACTTCTTCTCCTCGGGCGGTTTCGCGAAGGTGCCCGCGCCAGGCTTCCCGCTCGACAACGACAACCGCGCCGGCGTCGAAACCACGCTGCCGCTCGACACCACCACCTGCTACGACGGTCAGCTGAAGCCGTTGAACACTCAGTTCCTGGATGCTTTGGGCACGCCCGAAGCCGTGCAGGCGCTGCGTCTGCAGGTCGCGGCCTTCACGAATCCGGCGACCCCGCCGGACCAGCGCGCAGCGGCGTTCCAGGCGATTGCGACGTTCATTGCGGGTCTGCCGGCGAGCAATCCGGGTTCGGTGTTCCAGCGCTTGCCGATCCAGAGCGCAGCGGGTCAGCTGAGTCTGCCGCTCCTGGCCTGTCCCGCGCTGCCTCCAGCCTCCACGTTGCAGGCGCTCGGGTGCTTCGAGCTCCGCACCGGCGCGGGCTGCGCTTCGCTGCTCAGCCTCGTCCGCGGTTGCGCCTTGTGGGGTGCAACTCTGGAGAACATCCTGCCGAACGGCACGAAAGCCTGTATGTCGCATGGTCTTCTGGAGAAGAGCGACATGGAAGACTTCGTGATGGCCTTCGATAGCAACCTGAAGCCCATCGTCGGTCAGCAGATCACCCTCACGACCAGCTCGGGCACCGGCCCGCGCGCTCGCCTGGACCTCATGATCTCGCAATCCGGGCTCGGCAAGTGCGACGTCGTCGCCCACTCCAAGGGCCGTGGCTTCGCGTACATCGGCGGGGAGTTCGTCCGCGACGACGGGCTGAAGTTCACGCTGACCCGTCTGCGGCAGCTCGTGATGCCCTTCGGTCCGGTGACGTTCACCGCCGTGCCTCCGGGAGAGGGTCGTCGCTCGGGTATCGACCGAGACGAGGA
>DATDJP010000327.1:0-10578 GCA_036520475.1 Polyangiaceae bacterium
CCTGCTCGCGTTCCTGATCTGGGGTGAGCTCCGGGACGGCGCCGCCACGCATCACCCCGAGCGCGCGCTCCTCGTGGTCTGGCTCGGGCTCGCGCTGTGGTGCGGCGAGCTCGGCGAACGGATCGCGAGCGCGTGGCACGGACGCCCACGCGCGCTCGTACCGTGCGGCGCTGTCGCACTGCTGCTGCTGAGCGCGTCGCTGCTTCGCGCGTTCTCCATTTCCAAGCAGCACTTCGCGGATCGCAACGCGGAGGTCGCCATCGGCCGCGCGGCGGCTGCGCTGACGCCAGGCACGGGCGCCGGCGCGCATTCGGGCATGCTGATCGACAGCGCCGGGTTCGCGTATTTCGCCGTCATTGCCGGCTACGCACGTCCCGAGCACGCTGCACCGCTCGACGACAATGACCCACGCCATCCGCGGCCGCGGGAGCTCTTGGCGGCGCCCGAGGCGCTCCGCGCTCGAGTCCGGGAAATGCGCGCCCACTGGCTCGTCGTGCGCCGCGAACGCGCCGAGCTCGCGCGGCAGATCGGGCAAGAACGCGCCCGAAATGACGGCTACGTCCTGTTCGAAGTCACCCCGACGGGCTCGTGAATTTCTGGCGAGGGTGCGCGCTCAGGGAGGCGTCACGATGCGGTGCACGATTACCGGGTCGCCCGGCGTGCCGTCCTCGGTCGCCGTAGTGACGACGAACGCCGTGTCCAGGTTGGGCCGCGCGCTGGTGTTGAATACGCACGTCTCGCGCTGCGTCAGGTAAGGCGAGAGCACGCCGATGCCGATGGCGTCTCCGGGCGCTCGGTTGAAGACGGTTATACCGTTGATCTCGGTTTCACCCGTCACGGACAGGAGCCCCGCGGTGGTCAGGAACGTGTCCATTTCGGCGATGCCGTTTCCGCTGTCCATGACGATGACGATGCCACCGGCGCGCGCGAAGCTACTCAACGTGGAATTCCAGCTCGTACCAATCGAGCCGAGTGTCCCGGCCGGCGCGTTCGGCTGATCATAGACCAGGAACACGTCGTAGCTGAGCACGTTCAGGTTCGCGGCCACCTCGGTCGGGTTCGCGGCAGCAGTGAACTGGACCGTGCGACCGCGTCCGGCGGCAGCGCCGTTGATCAGCGCGTCGACCTTGTTCTTGTTGGTGGGCACGCTGTACTGCTGATAGGTCAGGACGCGTACAGGAGTGCGGAGCGAGAGGAACACCGCGTTGGCGAGCGCGCGGGTGTGCGGCGAATCCGCCGGCGTCAGCTCGTAGTTCGAGCACATCAACACCAGGTGCCCTGCGACGGCACCGACGCATTGTCCGCCCTGGCACAGACGCGACGGGCAGACGTTGCCGCAGCGGCCGCAATTGAACGGATCGGTGTTCAGATTGACGCAAGTATTGCCGCAGCGTGAGAGCGGGGGATCGCACGGCACGCAAGCGAACCCGCCGTCGGCCGCTTTGCAAAACTCATCGGGCTGACAGCGCGTGTTGCAGTCGCCGCAACGGAACGGGGTGTTGAACGGCGGCAGACACGGCGCATCGGGGTCATCCGCATCCAGATCGGATCCGTCAAGGTCGCCGTTTCCATCCGGAGTGGATCCGTCCCCGCCGAACCCGCTGGACCCGCCGAATCCGCTGGACCCGCCGAATCCGCTAGACCCGCCGGATCCGCTGGATCCGTCCGGATCTCCGTCGGAGCCGTCGCCGCCCTGCGACTGATCGGGGTTCCCATCCAGACCGGAGTCGCCGCTCGTGCCCCCGGACCCGTCCGGCGACACGCACTGCCCAGCGACGCACGCGAGTCCCGCGTTACAGCGGCGCCCGCAGGCCCCGCAGTTTGCCGGATCGTCGATGACGCGCAGGCACTCACCCTGACACTCGGCGTAACCCGAGCGGCAGTCCCCACCCACGATCCCGTCTGCGCCGCACGCCGCAGGCACGAAGGGCACCGTGAAGATGAGAGCGAACAGGAACCGCAGGCGCCGGCGCACGTTCATGGCGAACCTCCCGGGCTGCCCGGCTTGGGGGCGGGTTTGGGCGCCGGAGCCGGTGCTTTCTTCGGTTCCGGCTTGGGGCGCTCGGGCTTTCCGTCCGGACCGCCCTTGCGCTCCGGATCGCCTGCATCTTCCGGAGTCGGCACGTTTTCGTCGTCAGCGGCGGCCGGCAAATCAGAAACCTTCTTCGACTCTTCGGGATTGGGCGTCGGCAAGGTCGGTGGCGCAGCGCCGGTGTACTTCATCTGACGGGTCACGCGGAACTCCACGCGACGATTCAAGAGCCAGGCGTACTCCGATCGCTTCTCGACGAGCGGCCGTGTGGTGCCGTATCCGGCCGCCGTGAGCCGCTTGCGGTCGACACCCGTCTTGACGAGGAACTCCAGCACGCTGTTGGCGCGCGCTTCACTGAGCCTCTGATTGAAGGCTTCGGTGCCGCGTTCGTCGGCGTGGCCCTCGATGTCCACGTGGATGTACTCGGGGTGCTCCTTGATGAGCTTCGCCAGACGCTCCAGGAGCGGATAGCTGATGTGCCGAATTTGCGCGTTGTTCGTGCGGAAATGCACGCGATCGTCGAGCACGATCTTGTCGCCGAGCACGCGCACCTGATCTTCGTCGGGGCAGCCGTCCTGATCGGCATAGTTGTTCACGGTCTCCGGCTCGTTCGGGCAGAGATCCTGCACGTCCGCGATGCCGTCTTTGTCGTTGTCCGCTTCCGGGCAGCCGTCCTCGTCCTCGAAGCCGTCCTTGTCCTCGGGCTCGTTCGGGCACTTGTCCTTGACGTCGGGAATGCCGTCGCGATCGTTGTCCGGATCCGGGCACCCGTCTTCGTCCTGGAAGCCGTCCTTGTCCTCCGGCTCGTTCGGGCAATTGTCCTTGCCGTCCTGGATGCCGTCCTTGTCGTTGTCGGCTTCGGGACACCCGTCTTCGTCTTCGAAGTCGTCTTTGTCTTCTGGAACCTGCGGGCAGCGATCGACCGAATCCGGAATGCCGTCACGGTCCGCGTCGCCGTCCGCCGCGGCTCCCGCCCCTGCCGTGTCGAACATCACGTGCAAGCCGGCGAGCGCGATGTTCGCGTCCTGCGGCCTGATCGCGTCGTTCGGCTGAAAAACGTGCAAATAGCCGAGCATCGGTCCCACACCGACTCGACCCTTCGAGACCAAAAAGTCGTAGCCGAGCTGCGCATCGAACATCGGTCGCGTGAGATCGCCCGTGCGCGTGAGACCGCCGTTGGCAGCGAGCCACAGCCCCGCCGCCGAGACGGGACGGCCCGCATACCTGCGCGCGAACGGGCGCACCCGAAAACCGAGCGCGCCGATGCCCGCTGCACCTTCTGCTTGCGGCTCGATCGCCGGATCGGCCGGATCGTCACCCTCGCTGAGCCACAAACCGCCGAGCTCGAGCTCGAGCCCGAACTCGGGCGCCAATCCCAGCTCGACCGCGCCGAGCGCCGCCGCACCCCAGCCAAATTCGTCTTTCTGATACTCGCCCGTGGCGCGCGCGGCGGCTGCAGTACCATGCAAACGGACTGGGTTAGCGCCTGCCGAGCTCGCGCAAACGCTCAACAGAACGGCTGTGGCAACTGCAGAAAGAACCCTCACGGCGTCAATCCTCGCACACGATGCCGCACTGCACGCTGAAATTAAGAAGCGTTTCGCCAGATTTTTACAAGTTCTATGCGTAGCGCGTGGAGGCAGCACGAAGCCTCGGTACTGCTTCTGCCAGGACCGTTGCCACGGCTTCTATATCGCTGTCCTTATTGAAGCGTCCCAGACCAAAGCGCAACGACGCCTTCGCGAGCTCGTCACTCACGCCAAGCGCCCGCAGCACGTAACTCGGTTCCAGGCTGGCACTCGTACATGCCGAGCCGCTCGAAACGGCCACGCCCTGCAGCGCCAACATCAGTGTTTCCGCCTCGACGTTCGCGAACGACACGTTCAGATTTCCGGGCACTCGTTGTTTACAAGCGCCATTCAGCGTCACATCGCCGAGCGCGTTGCCGATGAGCTCCCACAGTCGATCGCGCAGCTTGGCGATGCGCGCGTTCTCCGCTTCTGCCTCTGTCTGTAATATCTCACACGCTTTACCGAAACCCACGATGCCCGGCACGTTCAACGTGCCCGACCGCAATCCGCGCTCGTGTCCGCCCCCATCTATCTGCGCGATCAACCGCACGCGCGGTTTCGAACGCCGCACGTACAGCGCGCCGATGCCCTTCGGGCCGTAAATCTTGTGCGCGGACAGCGACACGAGATCGACGTTCATGGTCTCCACGTCGAACGGCGTGCGCCCTACCCCTTGCACCGCGTCGCAGTGCAAGAGGACGCCACGCTCACGGGTGATGCGTCCAATCTCGCCGATCGGCTGGATCGTGCCAACCTCGTTGTTGGCTAGCATCACGGACACCAAGATCGTGTCGTCGCGTAGCGCCGCGCGGACGTCCGCGGGATCCACGATGCCGGACGCGCCCACCCCCACGTAGCTCACCTGGAACCCGAGTTGCTCGAGGTGCTTGCCGGTATCCAGCACTGCCTTGTGCTCGATGGCCGTCGTCACGATGTGCCGGCCGCGCGCCTGGTAATATTGCGCAGCCCCCTTCAGCGCCAGGTTGTTCGACTCGGTCGCCCCCGACGTGAAATAGATCTCCTTCTCCGTACTCGCGCCGATGAGCCGCGCGATCTGCGAGCGCGCGAGCTCCACCCCACCCTCCGCCGCCCAGCCGAACGCGTGCGAACGGCTGGCCGCATTGCCGTAGTGCTCCGTGAAGTACGGCAGCATCGCCTCGACGACGCGCGGGTCCACGCGCGTCGTCGAGTGGTTGTCCATGTAGATCGGCTCGCTCGGCCGCATGCTCACGAGTGTCCCACGCCGGCCCATCCCGCGCAGGGCCTTCGATCTCGCTCGCGCTGAGCCGATTTTGGCTCTGGAAACGTGCGCTTGACAGGCCAAACTTTGCGACTATGGTACGCGCCAACTGACGCGCGGTGGAGCAGTCTGGTAGCTCGTCGGGCTCATAACCCGAAGGTCGGAGGTTCAAATCCTCCCCGCGCAACCGAAAGCCTGGAGCCGAAAGCTCCGGGCTTTTCTCTTTGTCTAAGATCCGGTCGCCTGCGCTCTGGCGAGGTCCGTTGACGCCACGTTGCCGTGAGCTTCGGACGAGGCGTTCTCGTGCGGAGCCCGCGGCGGCTTGAGCGCCTTGCTAGCCGGAGCTGCGCGCCCCCGCCCAGGTGCGCGACGATAGCGGCAGGCCAGACTTTTTCTCATGATTCACGAGTAACGGGCGCGCGAGTGAAGCGTCCCTTCGTGACCGCGATCGTCTAGCCTAGTCAAACGTGAGGAAAGCGCATGATCAGTCGCCGGACGACAAACCCATCGCAACGACAATTGGCGAGGCCTTCACTCACACCACTAGCTCGTACTACGGGCGCAGCACGATAAGCAGCTACAGCCATGTCGAGTCGGAGAAGCTTTACGACTACCTCTACGAGCGCGATCACAAGCCGTACGTTTGCAACCTGCTAAAGGCGACCAATTCGCGCACGCAGCTCGAAGAACGGATCAAAAAGCTGCATACGACCGAGTCGTTGCACACGACCGGCGAGTGGACGGAGAAAGCCAAGGTCGCATATTGCCAGGGGGTGCTGGAAAAGCTGGCAAGCGACATCCTTTCGAGCGACATCGCCGGGAAAGCCGAAAGCGAAGTTCTGCGAAAGTCGCTCGAACTGGACGGGTATGTCTTCACTGAAGGCAAGCTGCGTAGGTCCGAGGGCGAGACCAAGGATGTCGAGCAAGAGCGCGGGGAGATGCTCAGCTTGTACGTGAACCTCGGACTGCCCAACGAGGCGCTTGTGCGTGACTGCCTCAACAAGTCCGAGGAGCACTTTGAGTCAGGCGCATACCGCGACTGCGTTAGTAATGCCCGGCATTTCCTCGAGAAGGTGGTTCACGACGTCGCGGAAGCTTGGAGCAAGCGACCGAACCAACCTCCGCTCGTAATCCCCCCGAAGACGCCCGCTGCCGGGCCGTCCCGGAACTACCTCCGCGACCAAGGCCTTATCTCGGCTGACGAGTGTACGACGTTCGCATCATTGCACGGACTTCTGAGCGCCACGGGTGGACATCCCGCGCTGCCGGACGAGGAGCAGGCACGCGTTTTCCGCCGCCTCGCCCTATCGATGGCTCTTTTCGTGCTGCTGGTCTACAAAGCCAAACGGTAGCTTCGTAATCGCGATGTAGGGCGCAGCCCGCGCCTCCCCAATTTCCCGATTACCAGCGGGCGGGCCAGTGCTTGGGGATGTCCATCGAGTCGTGGAAGAAGCGTACGACCTCGATCACGCCTTCCGTCTCGTTTACGCGGTAGGCAAGGAAGTGGCGGGCAGGACGCCCGCGCTGGCTGATGTGAAACAGCCTGCCTTCGGGTGGCAATCCCTCGCGGTGATGGCCGAGCCCGGGATCGCGCTGGAGGTTCCGCCGCGCTTCGGCGATCAGCGCGCGGTATTCGAGGAGCTGGCCCTCGCCGAACGTCTTCGCGGCGTGCATGAGCGCTTTGCGGATATCCGCCTTCGCCGCACTCGCAAGGATGAGGCGCACGGGAAACTATTGCCGGAGCGCTTCGGAGACGCAGTCGTCGAGGAACGCATCGAACTCCTCGTCGGATTCGAGCTGCGGACCATCGCGGCGCAAGGATTCTACGCCTTCGTCCCACGCAGCGCGCAGGCGCTCGGCGGCGGTCTGCTGGCTGCGGTACGCGTCCACCGTGGCGCGCAGGACCTCATCGACGCTCGCGAACTTCCCGCTCGCCATCTGCGCCTCGGCGAAGCGGGCGATGTCCTCGGGCAGGTCGTTCAAGCTGAGCGGGCGCGCCATGGTTTCCTCGACAGTTATTACGCTCATTATGCGAGAAAAATGCGGAAAAGTCAAACCGGGCAGGGCGTCAGGAACGGCAGGTTGTTCAACGTGCTCTGCCTTCGGCGCGGGCGCGAATCCGCGCCGTCAGCGCGCGGGGCCTCGCTTCGGTGTACTCGCCGCGAGCCATCGCCTTGCGGCCTTCCTCGAACCGGCGGCGCAAGTACCCCGCGGCAATCGGCTGCCGTGCATCGGACGGTGTGGCGTGGTCGGGCTCCCGCTGCACAGCGCACGACTTCGGCCTTGCCTTATACGTGACGCCTTGCCCCGACGAGGGCGACGCAGACGGGTCTCTCGTGTTCCGCGCTTCTCTCCCTGCACACGTGCTGCGCCCTTTACCCCGCCGAGACCCGCCGCGAGCTTCGGTACTCTCGCGTCGAATGTTGCCTTCGCCGTGACATGAGCGGCTCGGCTCTCGGATTGTTTCTCTGTCGAGGCTGCAAGGCTTCTCTTGATTTTGCGGCCCGTGTGCTTGCTCCCCGCAGCGCGGCTCTCGCCACCCGCTGGAGAAGCGCAGCGTGCGACAGACGGCCTAACCCCTGGCGGGGTCACTCCTTCTGTCGCGTCGCGACGCACCATGACCGTCAGCGTACTCGATGAGGGGAGCCGCCGAAACGGTGTCGCCCGCAAACCCGAGTACGCGCGGGGTCTGGTCAAGCGCGCGAACGTCCCTCCGGCGGTGCTCGCGGCTGCGCCGCTGCGCGCCGGCGGCCCCTCCCAACCGCGGGCGCAGCGCCCGCGTGGGAGGGGAAGAGACCGTGACCGGGTGCCGTGACCGAGTTCCCGTCCGCGTTCGTAGGATCGGTCTCGGTCGCCGAGATCGGAATCCGGTCGCGGAATCCGGCCACGGAAATCGGTCACGGTCACGGAACCGGCTCACGGAAATCGGTCGCGGAAACCGGTCACCGTCACGGCTCTGCCTCTTGTCCGCAGCGCATTTCGAGGATGCCAGCGTGCGCTCTCGCGTTTGCCGAGGGCGAAGGAGACATCATGCTCATCGCGGAATCCGTCAGTCTCGAACTCGTTGCAGCACTCCGCCCACTCGTTTCACGCATCAAGCGTTGCGATCGCTCATTCGCGGATCAGCTCACTCGCTCGGCCAGCAGCGTCACCCTGAACATCGCTGAAGCCAGCTACTCGGATCCGGGCAAGCGCAAGGCGCGTTTCTTCACGGCTGCGGGCAGCGCCAATGAGACGCGCGCGGCCGTGCGGCTTGCTGGCGCTTGGGGGTATTGTACGGCCGCGCAGGCAGAGGCGGCTCGGGTGCTGACGCTTCACCCAAGTGCGCTTCGCCCCCAACGCGCGGGGCCGTGAGTTCGGACTTCGAGCCTCCGAGGCGCCTGCCGAATGGGAATGGTCGCGGCACCGAGGCCGATCCGACGCCCCCCGATCGGCTAGTTGTAAGGAGACGAGCTGGGCTCCGGGATGGGAGTGCCATCGTCCCAGGAGTTGTTGGTCCACACGTTGCCGTTGCCCCGGAGCCAGCCGACGATCGCGCCTCGCTTCGGGCCCTGGAAGCTGCACGGTCCGAAGACGTTACCGACCATGCGAATGTTCGAGGGACGGCCGTCCGTATCCGTGGAGTAGCCCCCGTATACGCAATAGTAGGCGTCCGACGTGATGATTCGACTGTTCTCGATCAGCACGTCGGCGAGCGGCCCCCAGAAGCCGCCGTGCGTGTACATCGCGAGCGAGGCCGACATCCCGCCGCCGGTGCTGCTCGCGCTGAAGTTCGACTCGAGGGTGCTGTGTCGAATGACGACGTCACCGCCGCCGACGAGGATCGCCTCGTTGTGGGAATCGGCGAATCCGTAGAGGTCGTGAATGTACGAGTCGATGACCGTGTAGCCTGCGTACTGGAACGCCCTCGCGACGTTGTGGACGTTGCAACGAACGCAGGTCACAGCGCCGAAAGCCCACGCCGCCAAGTCCGCGTTCTTGCCGTCGATCTCGACGTCGGTGAGGACGAGGCCCATGTTGGCCGGCATCGTCGTCTGCGGAGAGATGACGCCCACGATCTTCGAGTTGGAGATCTGGACGTTCTTGACGTTCGAGCCAATGATGACGCCGCTCGGGAACAAGCAGTTCTTGTAGGTCGAGCTGGAGCTGGTGATCAGACCGTTGCAGGTCGTGAGCGCCGTGCCGGGAATGATGCCGGTGCACGCAGCGTCGGGCATCGCGGGGGAGGCTGGACAACGACTCCCTGACGGGGGGCCGGCATCTGCGTCGGTCCCTGAATCCATCGGCGCCCCCGCGCCAGCGTCAGCTGTGCCCCCGGAGCCTCCACCTCCCGTGGCCGACGTGCCTCCCGTGGCCGACGTGCCTCCCGTGGCCGCACTTCCTCCCGCACCGCCCGAGTGTGCACCTCCGGACGACGGCACGCCGCCCGACGAGCTACAGCCTGCCCCCGACAGGCCGAGTGCACTCGCCGCAAGGAGCGCGAAGCCAACTCCGCGCCCCGGGCTATCGGCCATGACGTCGAGGATATGGAAGATCCTCACCCGTGTATACCACCCGTGTAAACGGAGGGGGCTCTGCCGTCTCGAGCGAGGCGAACGACGGGAGGGGCACGCCTGCGATTGGGGTCACGGCACCAGCCTGATCCCGGCGCGCACGTCGAACACACCGAACGCTGACGCTTGCACGACGGCATCCGCGTGAGCGGTGAGGAAGCCGGGTCAGTTAGGCTTGCGACGGCGCTTTCCGACCAACAAGCTCGGGTCTTTCGACGACAAAGCGGAGAGTGGAACAGCCTCGACGTTGCTCTCGAGAGGATACGCAGCGGCCCTGGGTGGAGCACAACCAGCCGATCGAGCTTCAGGTCATGGAGCGCGATACGCATCGATGCGCTGAGCGTGGGCGCGTGCTTTTCATGGTGAGCGCGAGCTCACGCGGACTTGTCGACGAACAAGTGCGGTGCACAGCGCAGCAGGTCGTCACACAGTGGGCCACGCCTGTAGTGCCACATGAAAGGCTTGAGGTAGATCAGTCGCCCTTGTCCGAGCGCTTTCGGGTCGCCGAACACGCCTTCTGCTCCGGGCATTGCGGCGTCGACTCCGCCGCTCGCCAGCTTGAGCAAAGCGCTCTTGGTGCCGGGCTGCGTGAGATAAAGCGCCTCGGCACCGTGCTGTAAAGAAAGGGTCGAGAGATTCTGCCAGCTGCTGCGCACCGTGTAGCCGAACTGATGGTGCGCGATGCCTTGGGCCGTGAGCACCAAGCGCGACTGCCACAGCAGCGCGGCGAAGGGCGAGAAGACCAGCGTGAGGACCAGCGCCAGCGTCAGATACACGCGCCGGTCTTCCGACCCAGCGCTCGAAGTCACGCCCAGCAAGAAGAACAGGCCGAGGAGCAGCCCGCAGAGGATCGGCAGCGGCCACAGGCGCCATGGGTTGAGATGATAGACGTGCCGGAACGGGGCCGCGCTCGTGCTGGTCATGCCGCCAAGAATGCACCGCGCGGCACGCCGTCGTCGAGCGAACCGCCGTCTGCGACGTCAGGCGCCAGAGCGCGGTCGAAGACATCGCCCACCTGGAGATCGATGCGGCGACTCGGGCACGCTCCAGTTGGAGCGCGGGGTCTCCGTAGCCCGTATTCACTGACGATGTCGCGTCGTCGCACTGTCCAGTCTTCAAAGGCCCGGCGACCCTGCAAGTACGCGTGTCCACTCACGTCACGCCACCAACCTGCGGTCAAAT